>JAFCCW010000017.1 GCA_017609985.1 Candidatus Iainarchaeum sp. | reverse complement strand
TATGATTGCGTCTTGGTCTTTTCCTTGTGTTTCTTCTACTTCGTTTACTGCGTTTGGGGTGAGGGGGAGCCAGCATTTTTCGCAGTAGTCTTTGTTTACTTCGTTTTCGGTTCTGCATCTTGGACATTGTTCTCTTTGAAGGATGTCTTTTTCCGGTTCTCTTTTTTTTAGCCCGCACATTTTGAGGACTGCGTCGTCAACGTGTTTGCCTGATAGGTGAACGTATCTGGCTACCATGCTTGAGTCTTGACCCCAGCCGAAGTATTCTTTCATTTGTGCTTCTGTTAGATGGTTTGCCATGTATGTTGCGCGTGAGTGCCTGAAGTGGTGGGGGTTTACTGGTTTTGTTATGTTTGTTCTTTTTGCTGTTGTTCTCAGTATTTTGGCGAGTGATGCGTAGCAGAGGCGTTCGCATTGCCTTGTTTTTAGTGAAATCCAGAGTGGTGCGTCTTGTTGTTTGCTGTAGGGGTGTTGGTTTATCCAGTCTATTATGTATTGTGCGCTGTGAACTATTCTGACTTGGCGCATTCCTGTTTTTCCGTTTAGCAGTATTTTTCCGCCGAATTCGTCGAATGAGATGTCTTTTATGCGCAGGCTGCCTATTTCTCCGATCCTTGCGCCTGTTTCCCAGATGCCTGCGACAAATGCTTTGTCGCGCTGGTACAACGCGCCCTTTATCAGTTTTTTTACATCTTCCTGTGTCAACAGGTCTTCTGGGAGGATGCTGTTTTTGAGGGCTGTTGACCTGAACCATTCAACGCAGTCGGGGACTCCACCGTTGTTTGCCCATTTGTGGAATACTTTGAGGATGTTTTTGTATGTCCAGATTGTCCATTCTTTTTTGCCTTGTTCTTTCATCCAGACAATAAATTCCTCGTAGTCTTGCTTGGTTATGTCTTCAAAGTTTTTTCCGACTTGTTTTGCTGTGATTCTCAGCGTGTTTATTTGCCTGACGAGTCTTGGCAGGCTTGTTCCCATTGCCCGGTTGTGCTGGTAGAATCCTTGGATTAGTTCCCTGTTCTTTTCGCTTATTTTGTCTTCTTTCAGGAGCTCGAGTTGCCTTTCTAGGTACCGCCCGTAGGGGTGAATGTATTCTTTCATTTAGCTACACCTTCCTCAACCGAAAAGCATTTATAACTGCGTGAGTAGGCGATTGAAAAAGAAGAATGCGCCCCCGGTAGGATTTGAACCTACGACCTTTCGGTTAACAGCCGAGCGCTCTACCTGCTGAGCTACAGGGGCTTCGAGATGTGTTATTACAATTAGTTGCCCGGCTGTTTAAATGAATTTAAGCAAGTAGTTTATTTAAAGCTTTGCAAAAAAGTTTTTTGAAAAAATAAAATTTTAGGGAAAAAAAATTGTTTGAATGGGGGCGAAAGTGTGGTTGGTTAACTGCTTTGTAATCAATATTTGTTGTATTA
This sequence comes from Candidatus Iainarchaeum sp., assembly GCA_017609985.1. Classification (GTDB taxonomy): domain Archaea; phylum Iainarchaeota; class Iainarchaeia; order Iainarchaeales; family JAFCCW01; genus JAFCCW01. Next base: position 34,841 of record JAFCCW010000017.1, on the reverse strand, counting down.
TCTGGAGCAAAAGCCAGAAAACAGGCTAAGTTGCTTGTAATAGGGGGTATCTAATCTGCTTTTATAACTTTAAAAAACTTGTTTTGATGCCTTAATCTAGCATCAAAGCCCAGATAACACTTTTTACTGTTTTTAAGAAATTGTTAATTGGTTTATTCTCTGAAACAAGGAAATACAACAAAAACACTATTATACATAACAGTTTGTCTGCTTAACAATACTCATTTTCCAATCAAAGTGTTATTCTGGCTTTATACATAAGAACAAAACTATATATAGGAGTTCAGCAAGTATATTAGTGGAAATAGATTTTTGGCTTTTTTAGCCTTCGACAATTGAATTTTTCCAGTGGGAAGGGGTGATACAGATTGAAATCCATTGTTGAAAATGCAGTAGTTAAAGAAACAAAGATGGAAGAAGACAAATTAGAGGAATTCGGCACACCAAAGATAATGGTTATTGGTGCTGGTGGTGCTGGATGCAATGCTGTTAACAGGCTTGCTAACATGGGAATTTCCGGAGCACAGCTTGTTGGAGTTAACACTGATAAGCAGCATCTTGCATTGATTAACGATGAGCTAACAAAAATCCTTATTGGAAAGTCTGTCACAAGAGGTCTTGGAGCAGGTGGATATCCTGAAATCGGAGCAAAAGCTGCTGAAGTTAGCAGGTCTGCTCTTGAAGAGGTTCTTGGAGACGTTGACATGCTGTTTATTTCCGCTGGAATGGGTGGAGGAACAGGAACTGGTGCAGCACCAATTGTTGCAGAAATAGCCAAGGAACAGGGCGCGATTGTTATTGCAATTGTTACTTATCCTTTTGCTCTTGAAAAAGCAAGATTAATCAAGGCAGAGGAAGGAATTGAAGAACTAAAGAAAGTCACTGACACGGTTGTTGTAATTGACAACAACAGGCTTGTTGAGTTAGTGCCAAACCTGCCAATTCAGGATGCTTTCAAGGTTGCAGACGAGGTTATTGCCAGAACTGTGAGAGGAATTACTGAAACAATTACACAGCCTTCTTTGATTAACCTTGACTATGCAGATGTTAGGTCTGTTATGAGCAACAAAGGTCTCTCAGTTATTGCTGTTGGAGAAAGCAAGTCTGTTGACAAGGTTAATGAAGTTGTGGAAGATACTCTGAAGAATGCTTTGCTTGATGTTGATATCGGGGGAGCAACAGGCGCATTAATCCATATAACTGGTGGACCAGAGCTCACACTAGGTGAAGCAAATGCTGTCGGAGAAATGTTAACTGACAAAATTGACCCAAAAGCATCTGTTATATGGGGTTCAAGAGTTGATCCAACATTTGAGAACAAGATGGAGGTTATCACAATCTTCACCGGAGTTCACTCACCCTACATTAAGGGGCCAGTTGGAAATAGTGACTCTTCAAGCAGATCTTCTTCAGGCAATTCAAAAGACCTGGATTTGGATTTTGTAAGATAGTTCGAAAAGGGTTTTTTCCCTTTTTCTTTTTTTATTTTTTTAATCTTGTTCAAGAGTTTTCATTTCTTTTTCTAGATTTTTTCTGGCAAGTTATTATCTCGTCTAAATAGCAGTTGTCTTGTTCAAAAAAACAATGGCAGTGCATTGAGAATCAAAAGCAGGAGAATAATCCAGGAAAACAGTCTTCCGATTAGCTTTTTTGTATCTTCTCTCGATATATTCAGCCAGCCAAAGTATGGAAGCAGAACAATCTTTGCAATCTTTCCTCCGTCAAATGGTTCTGTTGGCAGGAAATTCACTAAAGCAAGCAGTAGATTGAGGATAATAAACCAGTTCAGGAATGAAGCAATAAATCCTGCAATTGAAGAATAGGTCTTGAATTCCTCTGAATAGTCTACTCCTGCCTTCTTTGTTCTTTCCACTCCAAAGCCAAGTGCTCCAAGTTCATTGGGGGTGAGAGAAACCTGTTTTTCATTGCCTTCGCTGTCTGAAAAAATTAGCAGGTTTTCTTCTTCTGCCTTCAAGATAACGCGCTCTGAAGCAAGCACATTCAAATCATTTGCTTTCTCCAGTTTCCATCCAACTTCAATTTTTCCAAAAGCAGGGCTTTCGTATTCTCTTTCGCACAGCTTCACTGTCTCCTGAACCTCGCTAACTATAATGCTGTCAAGTACTCTTTCGTGTTCTGTCTGTTCCCAGGGTTGTATGAATGGAATATAAATTGTGAAAATAAACAGGACTACCAGCGCAAGGCTTGCAAGCATTGTTAAAAGATTTGCTGTGGGCCCAGCAGCATAAACCATTGCCTGTTTTTCTTCAGGAATAGAGTTCAGCTGTTTTTCATCTGGCTCTACAAATGCTCCTATTGGCAGAATTGACAAAAGGAGTAGACCAGCACTCTTAATTTTTACTTTGAACAAGCGGGCTACTGTGCCGTGAGAGGCTTCATGAATTACTAAAATTAAAAGCAGGGAAATCCAGCCGTGAAGCGGAACAACAAGCGGAACATTTGGAATCTCTACTCCGGGAATCAGGGGAGCTACTCCTGGACAGGCTTGTTCTCCTGACAGCAAGGCTTTGATTACAAACAAGGCATATGTTGCGAGCGAGACAAGCACTGAACCAGCAAAACCCATTACTCCAAACGCTAGACCAATCATCCAAAAATATTCTTCCACAAACGGGTTTTGAAAAAAGAAAGCCAGAAATATGTTGAAGAAAATAGTCAGCAGTATAGTTGAAGCAATGAATGCAGCTATTCTCAGTGGTTTTCCTTTCTTTTGCATAAACAGGCAGTCTACTGCTATTGCTCCGAATCCAAGAATCAAACCAAGCTTTGCAAGTCTTTCAATCCATTTTCCGAGAAAAAGCGGCTTTTCAAGAAGTGGCAGAAATCTCGTGGATTTTATTATGGACACAACATAGTGTGTTTCTGCTGAAGTAAACTTTTTGAGCAAAAAAGTTGTTGCAAAAGCAAACAGGATAAATCCAGCAATCCAAAGAAAGAGGCTCATTCTTCTTCACCTTTCTTTTTCTTTGCAATATCCCAGAGAGTTATTCCTTTCTCTTCTCCCCTGACTGCTTCGAAATCGTTTTCTTCCCTGCTTCCTGTTTTTCCAAGAGATATTCCAAGGCAGTCTTCAAGCTTTTTAGCAAGCTTGTCACTTGGCTTTATCTGCTGTGCTTCCACTCTATGAACATAGGATGATTTTTCAAAAACCTTTTTTCCTAGGTCTTCAAGTGTCCAGCCCTGCTTCTCTCTTGCCTGTCTTATTCTCTTGCCATAGTCGTCGACAAGATGGCTCTGTGAAAAAGCAGACATTCCTTTTCCTGAAAAACTTTTTGAACTGGAGTCTTGATTTCTTTTTTCCTTTACCTGAATTCCGAAAGAAGCACAGTCTTCGCAGACAATCATTTCACAGCCGTCTGTTCTGATTTTTTTCCCCTGCCCTGCTTCTTTTCCGCAAATTTCACATCCAACCATGAGAGAAAAAGAGCGCAAACACTTATTAATGGTTTCTGAAACAAGAGTTTTTTTGCTAAAAAAACAATTGTTTTTATTTGAAGACGCTGAGTTATAAGAATTTCAAGTCCTGATGGTTATGCAGAGTTAATCTGTTTAATGAAAAAAGATATTTTGTATGTTGGAAAAATCAGGAACCGAATTTGAGGGAAGGAATTCTCTGGTTCCAACGAACCCGAAAAAAAGAAAAGATTTAAATTATTGAAAACAATCAAGCCAAAAACCATGGCTTATTTGGTTTCGATGAGAAAGAAACTTATCTGAAAGTTGGACAGGAAAAAATCAGGTCCCTGCGAACAGGGACAAGCTAAAAATTGGTTGAACTCAGCCAAAAATCGGATTAGGCTCACCAGACCAAGTTCTGAAGGAACATCAACAATCAAGTTGTTAGCTCCCCTATATATTGCTGCTTTTTTCATATTTAAAGCTTTCTGATTTTTTGCGAGTTTCGTAATACTTTTTTGAGATATTGAAAGCAAATTTTATTAAGCTTAGAAAACGAATACATATTATGCCTTTACACAGTTGAAGGGTGGAATATGTTTATGCTCAAACAGATAATAAAATTGCAAGACACATCTGTGAGCAAGCAGGTTGGGTCAAGATTAAGCAGGAAAGAAAGGGAAATAAAATTATTTGGCATTATTCTAAACGCTTAGGGTGAATTGATGGGAACAGCAATAGGGGACTTGTTGGAAAAAAAGGAAATTGAGTTAAACCAGCTTGTGGACAGAAAACTGGGAGTGGATTCTTTCAATGTTCTCTACCAGTTCTTGTCCAGTATCAGGGGGCAGGACGGCACTCCTTTGATGGATTCGCGTGGAAGAATAACCTCGCATCTCACTGGCTTGCTTTATAGGACAAGCAGTCTGCTTGATGCTGGGATAAAACCTGTTTTTGTTTTTGATGGGGAAGCACACAAATTGAAGGAGAAGACACGGCATGAGAGACGTGATGCAAGATTGACTGCTAGAGGCAAGTTTGAAGAAGCAAAGAAGAGGGGAGACGACAAAGAGGCAAGAAAGTATGCTCAGCAATCTGTGTCTCTTACAGGGGAAATGATTGATGGGGCAAAAAAGCTTGTTCAGCTAATGGGCTTGCCTGTTGTGCAGGCTCCAAGCGAGGGAGAAGCTCAGGTTGCTCAGATGGTTGAAACAGGAGACTTGTATGGTTGTGTTTCACAGGACTATGATGCTTTATTGTTTGGAACAACAAGACTGCTTAGAAACATCACTGTAAGCGGGAAGAGAAAGGCTCCGGGAAAAGACTATTACTATGATGTCAAGCCAGAGGAAATTTCTCTCAATGCCTCTTTGGAGAAGCTTGGCATTTCAAGACAGAAACTTATCTGGTTGGGTGTGCTTGTTGGCACAGACTTTAATGAAAAATTTCCAAAAGTTGGTCCCAAAACTGCTATCAAGCTTGTTCAAAAATTTGATTCATTTGAAGAAATTGAGAAAGAAACAGGGCACGAGCTTGAGATTGCAATTGAAGACCTTGAAAACCTTTTTATGAAACCTGAATTCAAAAAAGATTATTCTCTTGAATTTAGTGAACCAGACAAAGAGGGAATTGTAAACTTTCTCTGCGAAGACCATGACTTTTCTCTGGATAGAGTCAGCTCAATAGTTGACAAGATTGTTGAAAAATTCAAAGACAAGGGAGCACAAAGCAGGCTTGGAGCGTGGAGTTAATGCCCCTGAGGCGAATAGTTGGCTTGGTTTTAAGAGGCATTGGAAGAGAGAGAAAAGGTAAAAAAGCAAAAAGCGAGGAAGCACATTTGAATGAAGATATTCATCCTGTTGTTGAAAAAGCTCTTGAACGCTTGAAGAGAAGAAAAAGAAAATTATTAGAAGTTAAATCACGTTTAGATCGGGTTTCAAAAGAGCTAGCTGACGCAGAAAATGAGTTGAGCAGTTTAACCACGGAACAAATGCAAAGACCTTTTTTTAGACGAATTGAAGAAAAGCATCAGAGACTGGAAAGAGAATTAAAAGAATTGGAATTGAGCAGGAGTTCTGTGGCGATGGGAGTTATCTCCGCAACAAGATATTATTATCGTGCAATTGGTGAAAACACAAAAAAATAGTTTTTTGGTTAAGGTTTATTTCAGTTGTTCTCTTTCCCTTATAAGTTCAATTAGTTCCCTGAACCTTGAGAGCGAGGAAAGTTCTTCTTCTTCAATTACTGGTGTCTGACCAATTTGTCTTGCTGGAATTTTTTTTGAAATTAGTATGGAATAAGAGTTAAATGGTTTTCTTGCTTTGTCGAGTTCGATTGATTTCTTTTTAATCTCTGTTTTAGAACCTGCTTTTTCCACGAGAATGCTTTCTTTCCTGGATGAGATTGCTCTGAACGGCGCTCTTGAGAAAACAGATATCTTTGAGCCAAGAGACTTTAGTTTGAGCAGTGTCTCGTCTTCTGGTTCTTCTTCTCCAAACTCTTCCGGCTCGGATTCAAACAAGTCTATTTCTTTTACAAGGTCTCCTTCCAGTATTTTTTCAATTTTCTCAGCTGTCAAGAGAGAAGCTTTTGCTCCGTGTTCGTAGCGATAAACTGATTCTACTGTTGAGTCAATTTTTTCAGCAAGCTGTTTCATGGAAATTCCTTTTTCTGACCTGAGCTCTTTCATTCTGTTTGGGTCAATTTCAACAATTTCTTTTCCTTTGAAGAAAGAGATTGATGGAACATCGCCATACAAAAAATTTGAAAGAGTAACCAGAGAAAGTGTGGAAATTCCATATCTTGAATATATAATGTTTTCTTTGAGCACAAAAGCCTTTGTTTTGCTTCCAAGAATTATTGTTGTTGCTCCAAAAAGTGAAGCAAGCTTTTTTAGTTCCATTGCCTGTTCCTGCCGCACTCCGTCAACATTGTCAAATATCTTAAAGAGCAGTGTTAAGTCCTCGCGCCTTGCAACAATGTCAAAGCAGGTGTTTGTGTTCAGGAATGTTGAAACAGTGAACTTTTTTTTCCTAAGAAGTGCAATTGTTTTTGAAATAATTTCTTCTCTCAAAAAATCACGCCCACTGCAAATGCAAGGATTGCGACAGCCATTGCTGTTCGCATCATCTTCTGGTTTTTTTCCAGTTCAAGATTAATAGAGTAAGCAAACAACAGGTCTGCTATTATGACTACTGCAAGATATTCAATTCCAAAAAAGCCGAGCTGGAACGGAACAAATCCCAGAAGGATTGCTATTGTCAGAAGAAAGACTGCTGCTTTTTTTGAAACTTGTACTCCGGCAATTACTGGCAGAGTTTTTGCTCCAGCTTTTTTGTCACCTTCAAGGTCTTGAATGTCTCCAAAAATTTCCCTTGAAGCATTTGCTGTGAAAGCAGTTATTGCAATCAGTGGAACAAGAAGAGCTGGCGAGGTTTTAACCATTAAATGGGCACTGCTCGCTGTTATCAGTGCACCGTACAAAAAAGAGCTTGCTACAAACCAGCTGTCTGTGAGATTTCCAACCAAAGCAATCTGCTTCAGTCTTGCAGCATAGCCTATTTCAAGAAATGTGTTAATGAGTGCAAGAGCAAAACAGTAAATATTTACATAGTAAGAGAGAGCAAGCCCTGCAATAAAGAGAAGTGAGGAAAACACAAGAGCTTGGTTTGGGGAAATTTTGCCTGATGGAATAGGTCTTTCTGGCTCGTTTAACTTGTCCATTTCCACATCAAAAAAGTCATTCAGAACAATTCCTGCTCCAGATATTAAAAAAAGAATCCGATTGCTACAGCTAAGGCTGCCATTGCCCCATTACTTGGCCTTATAATTTTCCAGTAACTCAACAGATGCATTGGATTAACTATCGCCTAAAAGGTATTTAAAGGGTATTTAGTAGGTTGCCAAACAATTTCTTATTTGGTATTTGATATATTGTTTAATGCTCTATTTAAACCTTTGTAGTCCTATCTAATTGTGTAAATTATGGCTTTGGAAAAATATTCGAAGGTTGAACTCAGAAGAACGCAGGGCAAACTTTACTATCGTGTTCAGATTCCGAAAGAAATTGCAGAGAATGTAATCGGGCTCAGAAACGATATTGAAGGTCAGTCACTACGCTGGCGATTGGACAAAGGAAAGTTAGTTGTGGAGAAAGATTGATTTGAATTATTTCAAAAATAATTGAGTGATAAACAATGAATAAAGTTGGTATGAATTCCGATGAATTTCAAGATTACCTTCTTTTGTGTAAAGAACACTGGGTTAAGAAATTGATTGAAATAGGAGCAAAAGTGACCAAAGTCAATAAACCCAAGCTAATATTTTGGGATGGGTTTTGTCCAGGCAGTTCCAATGAAGATCTTGCTCATATCCATTTGAATGTAAAATATGGGCAAATATGCTTTTCTCGCCAAATCCTTAAAGGACTTAATCTTGATGAACTTGAAGATACTGCACTACATGAACTAACTCATTTATTTGTTAAAAATCACGGAGCCAAGTTTGAAAATACTTTATCCAAAATTAAAGAAACTGTCTGGCACTATAAGAAAAAACACCCATTTACTTGGGAGATACCAACAGAAGTTTTAAATGAGCCAAATCCTGAAGTTCCAACAACCAATACTGAACTTGAGTTCAGAAAAGTGTTTCATCCTTTCTTGGATAAGTACAGAACCTTGTTTGGAGGGAATAATTATTTCATTAACACATTTGAAACACCGATATGGGATTCTATCTGGGCATTTCCTAATGTTAAAAGTGAATTAGACAATAAAGAAGCGATGCGTAAAGCAATCAAAAAAATTTTTGAACTTTATGAATTTTCATTAAAAGAATTTAATGAACTTAAAAACTGGGAGTATAAGGAAGAATTAGAAAAAGAGTTGATAATTCCGCTTAAACAAAAAATCTTAGAAGTGAAACAGGCGCATAGAAAAGATTATTTGAAAAGAAAAATTGAAAAAATTGAATCAAAAGTTGAAGAATTTAAATCAGAAGTAAACCAAGAAAATTATGGCAAAAAGTCATTTAACAAAGAAAGAGAAAAATCTGAAAAAGAGTATAATGAACTCATAAAAAAGAAAGAATACGATACTTTAAAAAATAAAAAAATTTCGCAAAACTCTTGTTCTTATCATTTGTGTGCTGAAGCAAAAGGACTTGAAAAATGTCCTTATTGTAAAGAAAAATTTTGCAACATACACGTGTTTCCAAAACCACCTTCAATGCCTCCATATAGGGGTTCAGGAATAGAACAGCAAGAAGCTATGGAATTATGGAGAACATCAGGACACCCGTGCATCCCCTATGCGTCAATCTATTGGGCAAATAAAGTAGATGAAGATGATAAATTTCTTGAGATTCTTGATGCTCTTAAAGGCAGAAAAAAAATAAACTATGAAAAAATTGTTACACCTCCAAAAACCACAACGCCTATTCTAATAAGTGATGGAACCGCACCAGAACCGCCTAAAATCATTCATAGGTCAGTTTCAGCTCTTAAACTAATCACAATAATTGTTATCTTGAGTGCAATCGTGATTGCATTTTTATTTCAACCTGTAGTTGCAGATATTGACGCAAAAGTTATAGATATTTTTCCAGAACAACCCGCAAGAGCAATAATCAAACTAAAATTTGATCTTTTAGAAAATACACCAATTTACCTTGGAACTACTAACGGAAAAAAGATAGCTAACTTAACCTGTGGTAGTGTGGGGTTGTGTGAATCAACAAAAGTCATAACTCTACAAAACACAACCTTGCTTGAAAGCAATGAAACAGAATCAAAATACAATTCAAACAAATTCAGGTTAGGAATATGTCACGAAACAAAAATTGGAATTCCAAACTGTAAATTTTTTGAAATTGAAAAATTTCAATTCGTTCTTATGAATGATAAAACTTAGTTTGAAACGAAAAGAGAATAAAAAAAGGAAATCTGTTAGCAAAGGACCAAGACAACTTATTCTAAAAGCACAACAAGGCAAATGTGCAAAATGCAAGCGTTCTTTTAAACAACTGGGTGTTAGAGGTCATTCGCATCACAAAAACCTTAACCCTAACGACAACAAACCAAGCAACATAATCATTGTTTGCCCAAACTGTCATGATAAAATTCATCAAACAAAAAGAAAAGTCAGAGTAAAAAAAAACAGATAATTTCGGATTCACCAATTATGAAGTTTTAAAAAAAACAGTAAGAAAGAAAAAAGTGGTTAAAAAAAGCCAGCTAAGAAAAAATCTAAAAAAAGAAAACCGAAAAGACCAGTTTATGGTACTTTTTCTTTAGGCGATGACTGGATTTAAGACATCCTTCAATAATGGTTCGCTCTTTTTTTCCCACTCCTTGTGTTAAACCGCTTTGTGTAAGTTGCGGGTTTATATATTTTTTTTAAAGGATGTTGCTGGAAGAATTTTTTCAATGCAAATTTCTTTGAAGCTGGTTTAATGGATTCTGAAAAAACTGATTTGTCTGGTTGCGGAGAACTTCTTGAGCGAGTGCGTTCTGAAAAGCCTCTTGTTCACCACATCACTAACTGGGTAACTATTTATGATTGCGCTAACATAACGCGTGCATTTGGTGCCTTGCCGGTTATGGCTCATGCTTCTGAAGAGGTTGGGGAAATGACTGGAATTGCTTCTTCCCTTGTTCTAAATATTGGTACTCTCACAAGTGAGTTAATTGATTCAATGCTGTTAGCTGGAAAAGTTGCAAACAGTAAGAAAATTCCAATAGTGCTTGATGCAGTTGGAGTTGGCGCAACCTCTATGCGAAATGAAAAAGCAGCAGAGCTTTTGGACAAGCTAAAAATTGACATAGTTAAGGGAAACATTTCAGAAGTTGCAAAACTTGCTGGCTTTAATGCAGAGACAAAAGGTGTTGAGTCAATGGGTGCTGAAGAAAGTGCTGTTGAAATTTCAAAAAAACTTTCTTCGTCAAGAGACTGCACTGCAGTTGTCACTGGTGCAGAGGACACTGTCTCAGGAAACAAAAAAACCTTTGTTGTAAAAAATGGCCATGCTTTGATGGGGGAGTTTGTTGGAACTGGTTGTATGTCTGCTTCAGTAATTGGATGTTTTGCTGCAGTTGAAAAAGACTATGCTGTTGCATCTGCGTCTGCTCTAGCCTGTTATGGTGTTGCCGGAGAGCTGGCAGCACAGGAGTCAAAAGCACCTGCTTCATTCAAAGTTAGTTTCTTTGACAGGGTTTATAGTCTGACAGCGGAGCAGGCAGATTCAATGAGCAAGGCAGAGGTTGTTAAATGAATGCTTGGCTGGGGAGAGTGGTTTGAATGAAAATTTCCGGAATCTATTTTGTTACTGACAGGTCTCTTTCAAGAGTCCCTGTTCCAGAGACTGTGCTGTCTGCAATAGAGGGTGGTGCCGAGCTCGTTCAGTATCGCGAAAAAGAGCTTTGTGATGCAGAAGCATTTCATGAGTTGGAAGAAATCTCTGAAGTTTGCGCTCAATCTTCTGTTCCACTTTTGGTTAACAACAGAATCGACTGGGCTCTGGCAGTTAATGCACTGGGTGTTCATGTTGGACAGGATGACTTGCCTGTTGAGACTGTTAGACAGATTTTTTCAGGAGAAGTTGGTGTTACTGTTCACACTGTTGAAGAAGCTGTTGTTGCAGAAAAATGTGGAGTGCATCATGTGAGTGTTTCTCCAATTTTTCAGACTGCGACAAAACAGGATGCTGGAAATGCATCAGGTGTTGAATTAATCAGCGAAGTAAAAGACGCTGTTTCTTTACCGGTTGTTGCAATTGGCGGAATAAATTCTGAGAATATTTCTGAGGTTGCGAATGCAGGAGCTGATGCAGTAGCAATTGTTTCTGAAATTCTTGAATCAGATGATATTGCTGGAAAGGTTGCTGAGTTAAGGGGGATTTTTTATGACAACACAGCTTGAAAGTGCTAGACAGGGAATTGTAACAAAGCAGATTAAGGAAGCTGCAAAAAGAGACAAGGTCAAGCCGGAGGAAATAATTGAATTATTGAAACAGGGCTTGGCTGTTGTTCCAGCAAACAAAAATCACTCAAGCCTTAGCGCAATTGCTGTGAGTGAAAAGCTTTCAACAAAGGTTAATGCAAATATTGGTGCTTCTCCGCTCAGCTCTGAGAAGGGAGAAGAGCTTGAAAAATTATTTGTTGCATTGGATGCAAAAGCTGATGCAGTAATGGACTTGAGCATTGGCGGAGACATTGATGGAATTAGAAAAGCTATTTTGGAAAAATGCCCTGTTCCCCTTGGAACAGTTCCAGTTTATCAGGCGATTGCGAAAAAGGGAATCAAGAACATGGTTTCAGATGACTTTGTTGAAGCTGTCAGAAAGCATGCTGTTCAGGGAGTTGATTTTGTTACAATTCATTCAGGTGTTTCAAGAAATGCAATTCCATTGGTTGAAAAAAGAAAGACTGGAATTGTGAGTAGGGGCGGTGCAATTACTCTTAACTGGATGAAGATGACTGGTGAAGAGAATCCATTGCTTGAGCGTTTTGATGAGTTAATAGAAATTGCTTTAGAATATGATGTAAGTTTTAGTCTTGGAGATGGCTTGAGACCAGGCAGTATTTTTGATGCAAATGACGAGGCAATGATTTCTGAAATGAAATTATTAGGAGAGCTTGCAGACCGAGCTTTTGAGAAAGGAGTTCAGGTAATGATTGAGGGGCCAGGACATATTCCTTTGAACATGGTTAAGGAAAGCATGGATTTGAAGAAAAAATATTGCGGTCCGTATCCTTTCTATGTTCTTGGGCCAGTGGTAACAGACATTGCTCCAGGATACGATCACATAACTGCTGCGATTGGAGGGGCGGTAGCTGCTTCAAACGGTGCTGCTTTTTTATGCTATGTTACTCCTGCAGAGCACCTGCGCCTTCCATCTAAGGAAGATGTTAAGGAAGGAATTATTGCCGCAAGAATCGCGGGACATGCTGCTGATGTTGCAAAGGGGCTTAAGGGAGCCAGCGATTGGGACAATGAAATGAGCGATGCTAGAAAGAATCTTGACTGGGACAAAATGTTCAAGCTGGCAATTGACCCAGAGAAAGCAAAAAAATACAGAAAAGAGTCAGAGGTTGGGGAAGAAAAAGAGTGCACTATGTGCGGGGAATTCTGCCCGCTGAGGGATACTGGTGCTGAAAAGGCTGCTGATGAATAATGGTGGTTTTTGTGAAGAAAAAACTTAGCGATTTTAAGGAAAGTGAATTAATTGAAAAGATTTCTGAAGAATGCAACAATAGCAATGTTCTTGTTGGAATTGGAGATGATGCTGCAGTTGTAAGTACTTCTGGAAAAAAAATGGTTTTTACTGCTGATGTTTTAGTTGAAGAGAATCATTTTTCTAGAAAGTGGTTTTCTCCAAAGCAAATTGGAATGAAGTGTGTTGAGGCAAATGTTTCAGACATTGGGTCAATGGGCGCGTCTCCAAAATATATTCTTGTGTCACTGGTTCTTCCAAAGGAAACAGAGGTTGAGTTTCTTGAAGAATTGTATGCGGGAATTCACGAGGCTAGAAAGAATTATGGGGTTGATTTAATTGGCGGCAACATGTCAAATGGAGAACAAATAGTGGTTGATATTTTTGTTGTTGGAGAAACTTGCCTGGATAATTTGCCATTGCGTTCCAATGCAAAGCCAGGCGATTGCATTGTTGTAAGCAAACCTGTTGGCGGGGCTCACTCTGGTTGGAACTTGTTCAAGAAGGGAGTGGAGGGATTTAATTCTGTTAAGAAGATGTATCTTGAACCAAAGGCAGATGTTGAATGGGGTTTGAAGAATGCTGGGTTAGTGCATGCAATGGAGGATGTGAGTGACGGGGTTGCTTCAGAAGTAAGAAATATTTGCAATGCAAGCAGGTGTGGTGCGGAAATTTTTCATGAAAAAATTCCAGTGCACAAAGAAGCTGAAGAAGCCTGCAAGGCAATGAATTTTGATGCAAGAGATTTTGCCTTGTTTGGCGGGGAAGACTATGCTCTTGTTGCGACTGTGCCTGAAGAAAATCTTGACAAGGTTAATGGAACCGTTGTTGGAAAAATTGTTGAAGGCAGTGATGTTGTTCTTGAAAAAAATTCTGTTAAAGAAAAGCTTGAAAGATTTGGATGGGATCACTTTCGGAAAGAATAATTTGAATTGATTAAAAATAATTTAATCTGGCTATTTCCAAAAGAAATAAATACAGGTTTTGCCTATTTGTTTTGGTTTGAATGCCATTGGACGATCGCGATTATGGGGCAAAGGTTTATTCTGAATATGTTAGGGGCAGGTATCGTGACGAGCTTGAAGAAGAGCGACTTCAGCGCGGGAGAATGAGAGTGGGAGTTGTTGCTAACAAGAGGGAAGATACTTTTATGTCCAGTGTTATTCTTGTTTTTTTTATTCTTGCGCTGATTGGAATGCTTATTCTTATCTGGCCACTTATTGTGGAATTCTTGAAAGTTTTGCCGGATATAGCTGATGCTTGGACGCATGGCTTTAGTGGAGAAGTTGCTTACACTCCATAGGGCATATTTGTATCTGAATAGAATGTAATTAGAATGTAATCTGGACTCAGAGAAATATTTTGTTGAAAAAACAAGCAGAAATTAAGCACTATTTCTTGTCTTTTCTTTTTCTTCTAAGCTTCTTTGCACTGCATTTTCTGCATTTAGGGGGTTTTTTTCCCTCGCTGCCACGATTGCGTGCATTGCATTTCTGACAAATCCAAACATTTTTGAACAGTCTTGCTTCTGCTTCTTCAAACTTTGCCATGTTATCACATTAAGTAGTATTTACTAATTTAGCAAGCGAAAGTATTTAAAGGATTGTATTGAAAGTTTAATTATGGTGTGATGCCCCGATAGTGTAGCCCGGTCAAGCACCTCGGCCTTTCAATAAGTTCTATTGTCTTTTTGAATAAGATGGAAGAAAAAGTTTTTGAAGAAAGCCGATAACGTGGGTTCGAATCCCGCTCGGGGCATTTATGAATTTAGTAAAGAAAAAGGAATTGGTTTTTGGACTGGCATTGTTGCTTGTTTTAGCAGGCTGTGTTCTGGGAGAAGGCACTGGAAAAAATCAGGGCTTAGACAACAATGTTTCTAAACAAAGTTCTTACTCTGGAGGGAATAGTGTGGATATAGTTGAAAAAGGAGATTCAGTGAAAGTAGAGTATGTTGGAAAATTTCCAGAAGGAGAAGTTTTTGACAAGAGTGAGGGAAGAGGCCCTTTGGAATTTGTTGCGGGTGCTGGGCAAATGATAAAAGGTTTTGATGATGCAGTTATGGGAATGAAACTTAACGAAGAAAAAACTGTTATAATTCCTCCTGAAGACGCTTATGGAAAAGAGGGAGACGGTCAAAAGATAGAGATTCCAGTTGAACAGATTGGAGATGTGAATGAAGTAAAAGTTGGAACAGCAGTTTATACTTCCGCTGGACAGCAAGGAAAAGTAATTGCAATAGAGGGAGAAATTGCAACAGTTGAATTTGGTCACCCAATGGCTGGGAAGACTTTGGAATTCTGGATAAAGATTGTTGAAATAATTAAAGAGTAATAATAGATTAGTTGCTGAACATTCAGCTTCTATTTTTTTTTATTTTAGGCTACAAGCATTGGCGCATAGACTATTAAAAATAGCAGATAGCTTGAGACTAAAATAAGTCCCTCTTTTTTTGAAAGCTTCCAGTCTTGTTCTGTTAGAAAAATCAAAAGCACTGAAAGTAAAAGCATAAAGGGTATTCCGAAAACAATTTCTGTTGGCAGAACAGTGATTGGGCGAATTAGTGCAGAGAATCCAATGACTAAGAGAATATTGGAGATATTGCTTCCGAGAATGTTTCCAATCATTATACTGTGCAATCCCTTTCTTACTGCAGTAAGAGAAACCGCTACTTCTGGCAAAGATGTTCCGAGTGCAATTAGGGTAAATCCAAGCAGTTCATTTGAAACTCCTATGTTATGTGCAAGAGACGAAGCACTCTCAACTAGAATGTCTGCTCCAAGAACAATCATCAGAAGCGAAACTGCTATTATAAGAAAACTTTTTGCAATGAAGAAACTGAGATGAAATTTTTTCATTTCGTGAAAGATTCGCAGAGAAATACTTTTGAAGTCATTGTAGTCAACTCCTGGTTTTATTTCTTCAACTCTTGCTCTGAACAGCTCATGTTTGAAGTATTTTCCCAAATAAAAAATAAAGTAGAGCTTCTTTTTTGAAAGAATAAAATAAGCAAGGTAAAGAATGAAGAGGAAAAACAAGGCAACTCCCTCTATTGTAGAGATTACTCCATCGATTGAAACAAATGCAAAAAGCAACCCAGTGAAAAGAAGGAAGCGTGCGTCTCTTTTAAACACGATTCTGTCAACCGTGAATGTTCCAAGTAGTGCGCCAATACCAAGTACTAGTCCAATGTTTGCAATATTGCTTCCAAGCACATTACCCATTACTAATCCGCTGTTGCCTGTGAAAGAAGCAGCAATTCCTGTTGCAAGTTCAGGAAGAGAGGTCCCGATTGCGACAATTGTTAACCCAATTACTAGTTCACTTATTCCATATTGTTTTGCGATGCTTGCTGCGCTATCAACAAACCAGTCGCTTCCCTTTAAGAGAATTATGAGACCGAATACTGCAGAAATCAATTCAATTGCAACCATGTTATCCGAAAAAGAATAGGTTTATTTTATTATTAATTGTATGCTAGAAAAGTAATTCAAAATAGAGATTCAAGCAAGCTTTTTAAATGCTTCCTATTCTAATTAATATCGCTGTTTTTAGCAGATTATTTGGTGAGTTAATGGGTACAAGAAGCAAGGATTCGTCTCGGTTCAAGAAGACTAAAGCGAGACAGCGCTGGAAATGGAAAAAAAAGAAGACCAGAAGACAGCAGCGCAAGAAAAGAAGGCTTAGAGAAAAAGCAAGATCCTAGCTCACGCAATTTCTACTTTTTTCGTTTTTTTTTGAGTAACATATCCTTAAATAGGGGAAACCACACATATTAGTAACTGAGTATAGTTAATAGATGTCTTGAGTAGTGGTGTTTTCGTGGATTTGAAATTTGTTGTTCTGGCATTTGCAGTGCTGTTGCTTGCAAACACTGGGCTTGCGTATTATAACAGCTATAATTACGTGCCAGAGAATGCATATTATACTTATCCAGACTATTATGCTGGCTATTATTCTGGTTCAGGCTTTCAATATCCGTCTTATTACTCAGGTTATCATTATGAATATTCTTCTGGCTACTACTCCTATTCCACAGGATATTATCCTTTGAGCTATTATCCCTCCGGCTCTTCAGGATACTATTCTTATTCAACATACTATTCTGGACAGAATTATGTTCAGCCATGTCATGAGGATCCAAGATATTCTTCTTCAGGATATGTTAATCAATTGTCCAGCCCAGCCTATTTTGTGCCGAGAATAGTTTTTTCCTGGTTCTCTTAGAACAGTATAGATTTTAATATATTTAACACCTTTTTCTTTTGATTTAAATGAAAGTTCTGTTTGTTGTTTCTGCAGGTGCTGATTCTGGAATCACTACTTCTGCAAAAACCCTGGCATCAAAACTTGAAGAAAAAGGAATCAATGTGGAGACTGACAATTTTGATGGAACAGGTTTTGACTTAGTGCATTTTCACAATCCTCTTCCAACAACTTTTTTTTTCTCCAACATTGCTTTCAGAAAGCTTCCCTTTGTTTGCACTACAAACATGACTTCGCGAGAGCTTGATGGCTTATTGCCAAAACCTCTTGTAAAACTGTCTCCCAAATATCTTGAGTTTTATTACTCGCGTTGTGACAAAATTCTTTGCACTGGTTCACAGCTTATTAATGAACTTAAAGAAAAAGGATTTGAAGACAAGATTGTGCCTCTTGCTCTGCCTGTTGATGAAAAAATGTTTCATCAAAACAAAAAACTAGGAGAAGAATTCAAAAAAAAGCATGGTCTCAGAAAAAAGATTGTTTTATCAATTGCCTCGGTACAGAAAAGAAAAGGTGTTTTTGATTTTGTAGAGGTTGCAAAACAGCTTCCTGAATACAACTTTGTATGGGTTGGTGCCGTTCCCCCCTTCAAGACAATGAGTGGAAGAAGAAGAATCAAAAAAATAATGAAGGAACAAAAGAATGTTTTGTTTCCAGGTTACTGTTCTTATGAAGAACTTGCTTCAGCATACAATGCAGCAGACTTGTTTGTTTCTCCAAGCTATTCTGAAACATTTGGGTTAACAATTGTTGAAGCAGCTTTTTGCAAGCTTCCTGTTATTGTCCGCAACCTTGAAGTGCTTGACAACTTCAAAGACTTTGCAGTTTACTTCAATGACAACAAGGATCTTGCAGAAAAAATTTCGAGCATTCTGAAAAACGAGAAGGAAAGAAAAAAACTTGGAAATCTATCCTTTGAAAAATCACAAAAATTTTCTGCAGAAAACCATGTGAAAAAATTAATCAAAGTATATGACGAAGCAATAAAGGAAAATAAAGAAAAGCAAGAGTAGAATCAGATGAATCAGATAAGTGTTAGCACAATAAATCCTGCAATGAAAAGAATTGTGTGTAGATAAATTTTTTTATAAACTTTTTTCATGTCCATTGCTTCAGGCTCTTTCATGGAATTCCAGTAACCGGGAATGAATGGAATTGAAAGAATTGCGAGCGCAAGAAAACGGAGTGGAATAATTCTTGTGAGCAAAAGCGCAAGAAAAGAAAGTGCTCCGATTGCAATCGCTGCATAAAAAGCAATTCGCATATTTCGCTCTCCAAAAACTGTTACACTGCTACTGTAGTCCATTTCTTCATCGTGGCTCTTTGAAGCAAGTCTGTAGAGTCCATAGCCGCCAAGCTGAAGGCCGACAACAAACAAGAGAGCAATCACGGGTGCATTGAAAGCTGGAATAAACAAAACCCAACCAGAGTAAAAACGGAAAACTGGATTAATCATGCTTCCCGACACAAGGTCAAGAACAGGTTTTTTCTTGAACTGGAAAGGTTTGAGTGTGTACAAGAACTGGTTGGCAAGCATTGCTGTAAGGCAGACAACAAGCAGGAAAGAAAGCTGTAAAGCAATAGCAAAAGAACAAACCATTAACAACAGCGAGAAAACAAGAGCAAGTCTTGCGGGAACTTTTCCTGAGGGAATCGGTCTTTTACTTTTGACTGCGTGCTTTGCATCTGCTTCTCTGTCAGTGTAGTCATTGAGAGCATAGAGTCCGCCCCAGAGAAGAGAAACAGAAAAAAATCCAAGAACAAAAACAGGCAAGTCAATTAAAGCGCCAAGATAATAATAAGCAATTGCTGCAGCAATCAGCATATTGAACAAAGACTTGCTCCATTCAACAGGGCGCGCGAGTTTGATTAGTTCAATTAACATAATTAATCAAATCTTTTTCTAGAGTTATTTTATTGTTGTTCTTCCACATATCTTTGTCAAGACTCTTTTATTATTTTTTGCCCAGTGTTTCTGGCAATTCTCTCCTTAGGTAATTCTCCTTTAAATGCAGAATCCCTAAGCCAATATTCAAGATCAACGAAAGCTTTTTAAAGACTGGGCGCGCCTATATGTAATACAAATAGGTTCATCTAACCAGAGATGAATATTCGACATTTTGTTATTGATGGTCGTGCCGGTTTTCGCTGTCGCGGTCCGCTTTTTCTGGTAGACTGTTTAGGTCGGGGAGTCATTCTGTCTTTGATGAGAGAGTGGGTTCTGCGCAATTGTTTTGTGCTTAGAGATGAGTACCCAAGTTTTTTTGGGTATGATTTAGGAAACCGTGAATTAGAGGAATTCCGGAAGCAAGAAACCTGAATTCAAGGCAATTGTCTTGAATAAATCAATTCCACAATAAATAGTCTTGTAAGCTAGCAGCTTAACAGCGATTCATCTCGCTTGTTAAGAAAAATTAGCTAATTCCAGCTGATCCTGCTGGCGGGTACTGCTATTGAAATCCGATTTAGACATGCAAGTCTTAAAGGCACAGTTATGAGTGCTTTTGGCGAACGGCTCAGTAACACGTGGAGAACCTGCCTTTTGGAGGAGTTAAACCCGGGAAACTGGGCATAATGCTCCATAGGAAATTTCTACTGGAAGGTGTTATTTCCAAAAGGACTTCATTCATACTTGAAGTCCACCAGAAGATGGCTCTGCGGCGGATTAGGTTGTTGGCGGGGTAACTGCCCACCAAGCCGAAGATCCGTACGGGCCCTGGAAGGGGTAGCCCGGAGAAGGGAACTGAGACAATGTCCCTAGCCCTAAGGGGTGCAGCAGTCGCGAAACCTTTACAATGCGCGCAAGCGTGATAAGGGGATTTCAAGTGCCATCACTGATGGCTTTTGCCAACTCTAAAAAGTTTGGCGAATAAATGGGGGGCAATATACGTGCCAGCCGCCGCGGTAACACGTAACCCGTAAGTGGTGCCCATTTATATTGGGCCTAAAACGTCTGTAGCCGGTTTTGTAAGTCTTTGGTGAAATCAGCCAGCTTAACTGACTGAATTGCCAAAGAAACTGCAGGGCTCGAGGCCGGGAGAGGTAAGGGGAATTTCAGGGGTAGCGGTGAAATGCTATAATCCTTGAAAGACCACCAGTAGCGAAGGCGCCTTACCAGAACGGGCCTGACGGTGAGAGACGAAAGCTGGGGGAGCGACCCGGATTAGATACCCGGTTAGTCCCAGCCGTAAACGCTGTGGACTAGGTGTCCTGTGCCCTAAGGGGGCATGGGGTGCCGTAGCGAAGGCGTTAAGTCCACTGCCTGGGAAGTATGGTCGCAAGGCTGAAACTTAATGGAATTGGCGGGGGCGCACTACAAGGGGTGGAGGCTGCGGTTCAATTGGATACAACCCCAGACAGCTTACCAGGGACGACAGCAGGATGATGGACAGTCTGAAGGGCTTTCCTGACGCGCTGAGAGGTGTTGTATGGTCATCGTCAGCTCGTACTATGAAGCGTCCTGTTAACTCAGGCAACGGGCGAGACCCGCGTCTTTAGTTGCTATTCATCTTTTTGGATGGAGCACTCTAAAGAGACTGCAATCGTAAGATTGAGGAAGGAGCGGTCGACGGTAGATCTGTATGGCCCGAATTTCCTGGGCAACACGCGGCCTACAATGGTTGAGACAATGGGCTCCGACCCCGAAAGGGATAGGTAATCCCCTAAACTCAATCTTGGTTCGGATCGAGGGTTGCAACTCACCCTCGTGAATGCCTGGAATCCCCAGTAATCGCGTATCATTATTGCGCGGTGAATAAGTCCCTGCGCCTTGCACACACCGCCCATCAAGCCAGCTGAGTAGAGTCTGGATGAGCCCCTCTCTTAGAGGGGGTCAATTCTGGGTTTTGCGAGGCGGGCTAAGTTGTAACAAGGTGTCCGTAGGGGAACCTGCGGACGGATCACCTCCTTTCAAAGCTAAACAAGTCCCTGATGGGATGGATTTTAGCTGGCCCTCTCCAACGGAGGGGGCTGTTTCTTGCTTCCGGACCTCAATTAATTCATGGTTTTATATTTAAAAAAAAGCTGAAAATTTGGCTTTAGCAAGGTGGTGCAAGCCCAGGCTGGTGATGCCCACTTGTGGGCTTGTAGCTCAGCTTGGTAGAGCGCTCCCCTTGCACGGGAGAGGCCGAGGGTTCGAATCCCTCCGAGTCCATTGCCCTTTGATAAAGGGCAGCGAAACATCCCATTTACAATGGGACTGGCTCGGCTGTTGCCTCGCAATAGGTGAGATAGTAAAAAACACTCCATCTGCGATGGGATTGGATTGAAAAAAATTCAGAAAATTACGCTTATCAGTTTGTTAAGATAAGACGCCATTCCAAGTTGTTTTGGAATGGTTTTGCAGAGGTCTGCAAGGCTGAAGTTCCAATTGGAACATAGGCTTATCAGAATCAAATCCTTTCAGGCATTTGAGTCTGTGTTTGCAGGTTTATGAAGCGGCACGAGGAAATGCGAGCGCTAGCGAGCAAATCCCCCTCGCAGGGGGAACTGAAGCGCCCGTACGGAATCGCGCTGGCATAGGTGGAACCAACCAATTATGGTGAGTTCTGAAGAGATTCTATATGTCACATATTTGTGACTGCAGTCATTTCAATTATTGTTTTGACTGTCACTCGTGAAAGAGATATCGTTACGCCGTCTAGTGGATAACTAGGCTCAAGAGCTGATGAAGGGCGCGGCAAGCTGCGATAAGCTCTGGCGAGGCGCATGCAGCCTTTGAACCAGAGATTCCTGAATTATTCCGTAAGGAAGGGCAACGCGGTGAATTGAAGCATCTTAGTAACCGCAGGAAAAGAAATCTATGAGATTCTGTTATTAGGGGCGACCGAAAGCAGAACAGGGCAAACTGAATCCCGTCCGCAAGGAGCGGGAGATGTGGTGTGGCCGGTTAACATCCAAAAGTGCAATCTGAAGTTTTCTGGAAAGGAACGCCATAGAGCGTGATAGCCGTGTAAGAGGAACATGGATGGATGATTTCCGAGTTCAAGAGTAGCGTGCATTGGATATTGCGCGTGAACATGGGAGGCATTAACTTCCAACCCTAAATACTACTTGAGACCGATAGAGTACTAGTACTGTGAAGGAAAGTTGAAAAGCATCCCTAACGGGAGATGAAAAGCGCTTGAAACTAGGCGGTTACGGGGAGATATGGCGTGAAAGAGTTGATATTCCCCTAAACAAGCTTCGGCAACGGAGTGCGTGAAGGGAATGGATCAGCGTTGTGTCATTCGTCTCGAAACACGAGCGAGGGAGTTTGTAGCCGTGGCAAGGTTAATCCTTTTAAGGGAGAAGCCGTAGGGAAGCCAAGACACCGCAGTCCGCAAGGGTCAGGGTGTAAGTTACCAAAGCTTAAGTCACCGCTACCAAACCCGAAACCTGGTGATCTAGGCCTGAGCAGGATGAAGTCCCCCTTCCGGGGGATGGAGGTCCGCAACCGTTGTTAGTCTATCTGCTCGGGTGACTTGGGTCTAGGCGTGATATGCGACTCGCACCAGGTGATAGCGGGCTCCTCCCGAGTTAGCCCTAAGGCTAGCCTGGATGGAGAATAGCTACGGTGTAGAGATACTGATTAGGAAGTACTTGGGCGAGAGCTTGAGCTTTCTTGTCAAACTCCGAATCTGTAGCTTTCGTTGAAATCCAGAGTAGGGGCGGCGGGGTAAGCCTGTCGTCCGAGAGGGGAACAACCCAGACCTGGGTTAAGGCCCATAAATGCCGGTTAAGTGTTAAACCGAAAAGTGTCCTTGTCCTAAGACAGCGGGAAGGTTGGCTTAGAAGCAGCCATCCCTTAAAGAGTGCGTAATAGCTCACCCGCCAAGGTCAAGGGCCTTGAAAATAATCTGGGCTAAACCGGCTGCCGATACCCAGGGGCTCCTTCAGTAGAGGGAGACCGATAGGGAGGTATTCTGGTGGAGTAGAAGTCCCTGCGAAAGCAGGGATGGATCTTCCAGAAAAATGGATCCTCGCGCTAGTAATAACGATAGAAGAGTGAGAATCTCTTCCGCCGAAAGGGCTAGGGTTCCTTAGCGCTTATTATAAGCTAAGGGTTAGTCGGTCCTAACCACTGTCCTAACTGGATAAGTGGGAAAGGGAAACAGGTTCATATTCCTGTACCTTGCACATACGTTTTCGGCAACGATAGTCTGCGTTCTAACGCATCGGGCTAGGCCACGCACTCTAACCGGGTGCTTAACAAGGATAGGCCTCTGGAGAGCTGTAATAGCGAGAAGGAGGGCAAACCTTGGAATAGTAATTTTGGCTGAGGCCTGGTGCCCCTGAAACAGGACGCAGAAAGAATTGTGCATGACCGTACCGAGAACCGAGAAAGGTGCCCCTGGCTGAAAAGGCCAAGGCGTATCAGGATAACTTGGTTAAGGGAATTCGGCAAATTAGCCCCGTACCTTCGGTATAAGGGGTGCCTGCGTTTCAACAGATGCGCAGGTGACATTGACAAAAGGAGTCCGACTGTTTATTAAAAACACAGGTGGCTGCTAGCCAGTAATGGTGTGTATAGCCGCTGACTTCTGCTCACTGCCAGTACGTGAACGTCCTGTTCAAGGGACCTAAGCGCTGGTGAAGAGCGGGCCTAACTCTGAGGCTCTCACGGTAGCGTAATACCTTGCCGGTTTAATGCCGGCTTGCACCAATGAAGCAACGAGATTCCTGCTGTCCCTAACTAAGGCCTGATGAACTCACTGCGCGGTGAAAATGCCGCGGACTTCTAACGGGAAGAGAAGACCCCACGGAGGTTTACCACAATCTGACGCTGTGGTATGGTTTTTGGAGTGAAGCGTAGATGGTAGGCTTCGAAGCGTTTTCGCTAGGGAACGTTGAGCCGTCAATGGGACACCATCCTTTAAAAACTATACTTCTAACCTGCAAAGGGACAACGTTTGACGGGTGGTTGGACTGGGGTGGTACGCCCCTGAAAAAATATCAGGGGCGCCCAAAGGTCTGCTCAGGAGAGTCAGAAATTCTCCGTAGAGTGCAAGAGCAAAAGCAGGCTTAACCGGGTTTCGCATAGCAAGAAACGCGGGAACGAAAGTTCGGTCTAGCGAACGTCAGTGTGTTCTTTAATGGAACCCTGGTCTTACAGTGAACTTACCCTGGGGGTAATTGAGTGGTCGCGGGTGAGAGTCCACATCGACCCCGCGGTTTGCGACATCGCCGTCGTCTCATGGCATCCTGGCCGTGCATAAGCGGCCAAGGGTGGAGGTGTTAACTCATTAAAGCCGTACGTTAGTTGGGTTGAGAACGGTGCGAGCCAGTTTGGATACTATCTGTTAGAAGTGTTGGTTGTCTAAAGGGAAGCAATACTGAGTACGAGAGGAACGGTATTTCGCAGCCTCTGGTTTACCAGTTGTCTTGCAAGGCATCGCTGGGTAGCTACGCTGTAACTGATAAGAGCTGAAAGCATCTAAGCTCGAAGCAGCCCCTGAACAGAGACAACCATTCCTGAATCTCCTGAGCCTACGGGTGAAGGGGCTAGGGACAAGAGCTCCGGTAAAAGACCGGGTTGATAGGCTGGAAGTGTAAGTGTCGAGCTTCGGCGAGACATTCAGCTCACCAGTACTAAGAGCTCGAGGGTAACTCTTTCACAATACTTGTGAATCTCTTCAATAGAATTTGCCATAATTGGGTTCCATTACCTATGCCAGAGGCATAGTGCCTTTGATATTTGTATTAAAAGTTACTGTGCTGAAATTTCTTTTTTTTGAAATTTTTTTAAAAATTAGACTTCTGTCTGCAATTTACGGAAACACTTTCCTGCTTCTAATCAGAGCGATTGAGCCAAGCCCTGCAACTGCTGCGAATGCTGAAAGCAATCCAATGTTTTCAAAGGATGGGTCGACTGCCAGGGAGATTAGTCCATGTTCCACTGGGCTGTAAACATTTTCTATTCCCTCTGGATTAAATATTAGAGAAAGTTCTACTCCTGTGCCAATCATTAGGAATATGAGAACTGCTAGTCCAAAGAACAAGCCCCAGTTTTTTTTGGAAACAATTCCAACCAGACAGATTCCCAAAAGCATTATTGGAAAGATGTTCTCGTATGCTCCATAATAAACAAAGAATGCCATGAGTAGGACAATTGTGAATATGGCAATAATCCAGTTAGTCTTTGAAGCCATGTTAATAGAATAGCTTTGGATTATTTAAATATTATGAGTGATTTAAATATTGCTGGTGTGATTCAGGGTACTGAGAAAATAGCAAGAAAATTGGAAAAAAGTTTAAGGAAAAGCCTTAAAAACACAAGTTATACATAATATTATTGGGTAGTGGAAGGCTGGCTCACGCTGAACAATGGCTTCAAGCGCCATGTTTTTCGCAATGAAAAATTTCAGTGAGGAAAGTCCGCCCTCCCATTCAAAAAAGTGCCTAAAAAGCTAGCCCTCGAGAGGGGGTCCCCCTGGAGCAGAAACGATATCCACTTCTCCGTTTACGGGGAATGATCACTGCCGGATCAGTCCGGCAGGGGAATGAAACGGCCGGGGTTAGGGCGCATGCTGTAAGGCATCGTGCTCGCAGGGTGCAAGTCTTTGAGACGCTCAGTCGAATGCCAGCAACTTGGTGTGAAAGACGGCAGAAGGCGAACCCGCAAGGGCGAGCCAGTGCCATTGAAGCGTTAGCGGAAATGGCACATAGTGCCGCCTGATACAGCAGGCGAACAGAAGGCGGCTTACTCTCCACTGCTCATTTTTTTTATTTTAAGAAAAAACAATTATCTTTGCTAAGCAGTAATGATTGGAGATTTTTTCTTCGCGGTTATTGCAATTATCTCTTCTTCTCGACCACTTTTAGTATGATCTTGGGCATAGCGCCTGGCCCAATAGGTTTTTTTCTCTTCAGGTCTTTGAAGAATATCTGTTTTTCTTTCTTCAAAGCCTGCTTTTCTCATTGCGCCCAGAATTAACCCTGCGGTCTTGCTTCCACCAACAGTTATCCTGATTCTTCCGTCGGATTTCATTTTTTGAAAAGCAGTTTGAAGAATCTTGTCAGTGTAAATCTGATCATAACTTAAACTGCCAAGTCCAGAATAATGCCCAACCGCCATATGGGAAGAAATATATGCAATGGAATTGTCTTCAAAACCCATTAAACCACCTAAAAAATCATTCTTCTGCCATTTTCTAGGGCTTCTGTAGGTAAACCCCTTTCTATGTTGTTTTCGTGGTATTCTTGGATTATTACACAGATGTTGTGGCAGACAGCCATTGCCAGCAGCTCGTTCTTTTGCCCCTGAAATGTTTTGGTTTTGAGAGTGGAACCAAACTTCTGTTTCATCATGTTGAACGTGCTTTCAACATTGGAGCGCTTGTGGTAGCGTTCCATGAACTCCTGCTTGTGGTTTTGGAAATAGTTGTACATCTTTTTCCAGACAGCGCTGCCTCGAGCCCTGCCTACTGAGTTTTCCTTGAAAGGAATAAGTGGAACAGCGTTGAGGTTGACTGTGACTTCAAGGTTTTTTCTTGAAAGATATGCCTTGTCTGCGCTGACTTCTTTCACATTGAAGCCTTTTGCTGTGTCTTTCACAAGCTTTTCGTAGCGAGGCGAATCTGCCGCTGTCCCTTCTGTGATTTCGATTGAGGTAATAGCATTTGTTATTGTGCCAACCATTATATGTGCCTTAACCCATTCCCTTCTCTCAACTTCCTTGCCCCACTTATGGTCAAACCACCTACCAAACTGGCTTGTGGAAAATCCCGAGGAATCAACTGCAAAATCTGACTCAATAGGCTTGACACTCAGTGCTGCAAGTTTGTAAAGCTCTTCAAAAATGCGTTGCATTCTTGAATCACGCATGTAATCCATTAAGACTGTGAAATCGTAAACTTTGTTGATGAATCCTTGTTGCTTTGCAATCTCAAGGTCGGAAGCAAGTCGCCTGCTAGACAAGCCAGTATATGTTTTGAGTATGATTGAAAATGCCATGTCCTTGAAGTCAACAGATGGTCTGCCAACTCTTGCATGCTCTTTTATTTCCAAATAGTCTAGCATTTCACGGAGCGTTGACATTAAAAGCAGTTTTTCGCTTTTTTGGGCTTCCGTATAAGCAGGCCAGTCTTGCGAAGGCACAGGCTTGCTCTGGTAAACAAAAGGCTCTGGCTTTTCAATCCTTTTTAAGCGCCTGGAAAACTTGCGACCACATTCATTGCATTTGTAGCGCTGGACCCAAACGCCTTTAATGCAGGAGTATTTCTTGCCTTTTTTCACAAAGCTTCCAGACTCGCAATGCGGGCAAGCGTTTTCTTTTCCTTCGTCCAACATCAAACCACTTATACAACTTGTATAAATTGTATAAGCAGTTAAGTATTTAAACATATTGTATAATTTGTATAAATTAGATAATATGCCTGAATGGGTCTCAATTTCGCTGACAAAAGAAGAAAAAGAATTCCTTAAAGATAAGCTAATCAGCCCCACAAAACTGTTTAAGTGGGCCCTAGAGCAAAAAGGATTCAAACAAGGCAAAAGGTAGTTAATATCTTTGCATCACCAACATATAAAAGAATGTAGGGCAACTGGAGTGCCTAAGAAGGTTTTGCCCTACATCGTACAAGATAGGTCTGCAGGAGAGATGATCCCTGCAAAACCTACCAACCCTCTGTTTCTCCCAAGAATCCCTTAAAGAAACATCATTGAGTCGCCAATATTAGACCGCAAATGTTTAAATAACTTGCGTTATTTCCATTACTGCTTATGTGAAAAACACGTTATGTAATGAGTTACAAATATTAGCTAAAAACGTTATGTTTATTAACTCATTGTATCAAGAAATAGTAAGTGATTTTACATGGTTGCAAAAAGAATAGAATATCCTACCTTGAGAATCAATAAGGCGATTGAGCTTATTGAAAAGTTTGAAAAAGAATTGAAAGGATACTCGGCAAATAGGGATGCCTTTGCTAAACTCTTGGGGTATAGCTCCTCAAATAATGGGGCGTTTATAAATACAGTATCTGACTTAAGGAAATATGGGCTATTAGATAAACGAGGAGATATTAGGATCACTGAGTTGGGGAGAAAGATTGTTTATGCAAAAGCCGAGAGGAGAGAGGAATATATTCTTGAAGCCATAACAAATGTATCTCTCTTTCGCACATTATCTGAGAATATTGGTAATGATATTGAAGGCATCAATTTCGAAGCTCAACTAATTAATGCGGGATTTTCACAAGTAGAAGCATTAAAGAAAGAACGAAAAATTAAGAATATATATAAAACTCTTACGCCATATATAACTATTATTAAAACTAATAAAAATATTAAGGAAAACGACGATTTCGAATCCAAAGGTGATAATTTGAGTGAAGTTAGCCAATTTGAGCAAGGAGAGGAGGTCACTAACTTTAACGAGAATGAAGTTTACAGGGCAAATCTACTTAGTGATGGTATTAGTTTAACAGTCCCTAAAAACAAAGCTAAAATAGCTAAACTCAAATTTCTAATAAAATGTTTGGAAGAGGAAATGGAAGAAGAGGAATCAAAAAAAACTGCAGAGAATTGAGTTAACATAACCTTTATATACTTAAAGGACGATTAATAATTTAGGCGTGTTTTCCAGACCAGGATAATGGGCCATTATCTCATAATTTAATTTATATGTTTTCTGCTGTAGATATTTCATTTGTAAACCCAAGTCGTTTTAATGTTTCAATTTTCTCTTTACCTTTCTCCCCATAATAATAGAACTTGTCAGAAGGGAGAATAAAACTGTTATCTTGTGTTGGGTCATAGAATTTTACGCTCCCATTTTCTTTCGCAGCAATAGATAAGACTTTATCAAGAAATGGCGATTGTTCTAAAAATGTTTGTTCACCACCCTTCCTGCCAAACGTCTTTGAAAATATTTCACTTCCTTCTGTGAAGATATAGTATATTGGGTGTAATATTTTTGAATTAATACTAATCTCTGATTTACTTGCTGGTGCTAAAGGATACAAATAATGGGTTCCTACAAAATTTGTATCAAATTTACCAGTAAAGTCAGGATGCAATATTTTATGTACTGAACGATTAAGAGGAACATCTCCTTCTCTAATTCTATCCTCTATACAACATAAATATAAATCTGCAGCAGATACCAAATAATTGCATTTTCCACCACTGTATACTACATTCATTGTTTTGATATTGCTTAACTCATTCCACATTTTTGAAGGAAGTGCCTTAAAATTATCAATATAGAAATCAGCATCACATTTTAGAGGATTTGAGTTAATAAAAGACCACACACAAATCGCAGGGTATGTTGGTTCAATAATATTCATAAACTTAATAGCACTAACTGTTTGCTTTCCTTTAGGGGCGTTGTAATAAACATCAATAAAATCTGTTATCTTATCTTTGGTTTCATCGTCTTTCTGATCCATAGTCTTATTTTTAAAATAAGAATAATAAAAATCGACAAAATCTATTAATCCTTTTGTTTCCTTAACAAAATCTTCGATAGGGTGAATTCCCTGGGAAAAAAACAATCGTTTTAAATCATAAGACTTATATATTGGCCTTCTATAAGGGATATTATTATTATTAAAAAGTTCCTTCATAAAATTGTTATAAACTTCTTTAAACTCTTCAAACTTGCTTTTTTGGATTGTAATACCCACACCAATAAGCGCTTCAAATCGCCCTCGCACAAACCTCTTTGAATCAAATCCAACATATTCTGACATAGTTGACATATATAAACCTAAATAAATACTGTACAAAACATTTATTAATAATATAAAGGCACAACGTATCTTTTAATTTACCTACACAATTCCAGTTTTGTCTATTCCAAAAAATTTAAATCCAGAGAAACGATTTGCTAGCTTGGATGTTCTGGATAATATTTGTTCTCCTTGATGTCTTAATCCAACATTTCCAAGCAGAACAACTTTTGGAGGATCTCGCTTTCTCGGTTTTAGTCTCATAACTGAATTAATTGCATTTTGTCTATAAAATAGTTTTGTATAAAACAAAGTCAGCTGAAAGATTTATTAACTATTAACTTATTACAATTGTTATGGTAAAGGAAAGAGAACAAGAGCCTGACTTTGAAGTTTCAAGAAACGGTGATGTCTATACTTCTTATTGGCGAATCTTAAAGTTCATGGGCAGAACTGCTAGAAATTCTGTTCTCGGACTTGCAATTGGAGCTGGTCTTGCCGGAGCAGTTGGACGAGAACTTACTCTTGAACCAAGAGAGCTTGCAAGGCACAGGTTTACTTCAGAATGTTTTTTGGATGATTTTGCTCGGGACCTGAGTATTGTTGGGACTGCAGAAATTGGTTCAACAGAAGCAAGAAATGCAAGGGAAAAAAATAGGAATGCTTTCAAGATTGTTGGGGACAAGGTTTACTATGTTGTTCCAAGAGCAAACAACCAGGAAAATATTACTGCTGTGCTAAGGCACTTGTCTGAATCCCAGCATACTGCGGGAGTGGAAAAAAAAGCTGAAGAATTTTTAAAGAAACAAAGAGCAAACTACAAAAAAGCAAGCACTGCTGGAGTTGCTGCTGGCTCCACTATCCCGGTGCTCTTTGGTTTCGCTTCTCTTCTTGGAACTCTTAGAGCGGGAGAAAGACGAAAGCAGGA
The DNA here is from genome assembly GCA_017609985.1 of Candidatus Iainarchaeum sp. Taxonomy (GTDB): domain Archaea; phylum Iainarchaeota; class Iainarchaeia; order Iainarchaeales; family JAFCCW01; genus JAFCCW01. The sequence continues at coordinate 4,364 of JAFCCW010000017.1, read as the reverse complement.
GAGAAACAGGGCGAGAGGCGAGAGACACACGGCGTTGAGAAGAAGGCAGCAGGATGTTCTTCCAAAGTCGCGAAGGCGAAGATGAGAATTAAGACTGCTCCCTATCTTAAAAAACCTTTTTATACTATTTTATTGCATGAAAACAGACAAGCAGGTTAAGAAAGAGTTTAGAGCAAAGGCTCAGAAGCAACCTGAAAAACATTATCCTGTTAGTGCTCTTAAAGAACTTGGTTTTCACAGAAACAAGTGTGAAAAATGCGGAAACTTTTTCTGGTCAACTGACGAGAACAGGAGTGTCTGTGGAGACGCACAGTGCCTTGGAGGCTATCAATTTATTGGCTCGCCGAACACCAAGAAGAAGTTTGATTACATTGAAACATGGGACGCGTTCAAGAAGTTTTTCAGGAAAAAAGGCTATTTTGAGTATAAGCGCTATCCTGTTGTTGCTAGATGGCGGGATGATGTTTACTGGGTTGGAGCCTCTGTCTATCCATTTCAGCCGTATGTGGTTTCGGGAGAAATAAAGCCAAAGAGCAATGCAGTTATTATTCCTCAGCCAAGCCTTCGATTTAATGACATTGACAATGTTGGTGTTACTGGCTCGCATTATGTGTGCTTTGACATGCTTGGACAGCTTCATTTTGAGCAGGCAAAAGACTATGATATGGAAACTTATTGGAAAGAGTATTTTGAATGGATTTCCAAGGGCATGACTGTTCCAGAAGACGAGATTGTTGTGCATGAGGATGCCTGGGCTGGCGGCGGAACTTTCGGGCCAAGCATGGAATTTTTCAGCAAGGGGATGGAAATTGGAAACCAGGTTTACATGCAGTATCAGGTAGAGGAAGGCGGAGCTTGTGAATTAGATATAAAGGTCTTGGATATGGGGCAGGGGCATGAACGCGTGCCTTGGTTTTCTACCGGCAAGAGCAATAGTTATGAGACAACTTTTCCAACTGTGGCAAAGTATTTGTACAAGCTGACTGGCTTCAAGCCGGATGAAGAATTAATGCAGAAATTTCTTCCTTTCTCTGCACTGCTTAACCTTGATGAGGTTGAAGATGTGAACAAGGTTTGGAAGCATATTTCTAAGCAAACAGGTTATGATGTTAAGAAAATGAAGGAAAAAATCCTGCCGCTTGTTGCGATTTACTCCATTGGGGAGCATTCAAGAGCTGCACTTTTTGCTCTGAATGATGGTGCTTTGCCATCTAATGTGGGCGGGGGCTATAATCTTAGAACAATTTTGAGGCGGGCTTTTGGGTTTGCGGACAAGAACGAGTGGAGTGTTGATTCTCAAAAACTTATTGAATTGCATGCCCGTTTTCTGAAACCAATGTATCCTGAGCTTTCAAAGAATCTTAAAAATGTTAATGAAATTCTTGAGTCTGAAAAGCGAAAGCATGTTGAGAATGTTAAGCGCTCTGGTCAGATAATTGAATCTGTTTTGAAGGACAAAAAGATTTCCAAAGCAGAGTTGATAGAGCTTTATGACTCACACGGCGTGTCCCCAGAGGATGTTGAAAAAGAAGCTGGAGAAAAGGGAATTTCAGTGAAGATTCCTGATGACTTCTATGCCATGGTTTCTGAAAGACATGAGCAGAAGGAATCAAAGCTTAGAACTGAAAAGGAGAAAAAAATTGATTTGGATAAATTGCCTGAAACAGAAAAGCTTTACTGGAGCAATTGGAAAAAAACAGAGTTTGACGCAGTTGTCTTGAAGATTATTGGCTCTCTTGTTGTTCTTGACAGGACTGGTTTTTATCCAACTTCTGGGGGGCAGGAACATGACACTGGCGAGCTGGGGGGGCAGAAGATTGAGGCAGTGTTCACTCAGAACGGTCACATTATTCACAGCCTGTCTGAAAAGCCTTTATTCAAGGAAGGCGATAAGATTAGAGGAATTATTGACTTTGAAAGGCGGGAACAGTTGACCCAGCATCACACCACTGCCCACTTAGTAAATGCTGTTGCGCGCGAACTATTGGGAAGGCATGTCTGGCAGGCTGGCGCAGCAAAAACAGTTGAAAAGGGAAGGCTGGACATCAGCCACTTTGAAAACCTGTCCAATGAACAGCTTGAAAAAATTGAGGTGCGCGTTAATGAATTAGTCAAGAAAAATATTGCAATTGGGTCTGAAATTCTGCCAAGAGAGAAAGCAGGCAGAGTGCAGGATGGTATTGTGAGAATAAATTATGTTTCAGGCAAGGCAGCGGAGAAGGCAACTGGAGAAAAATCAAGCTTTTTGGAGGAAACTGCCTTTGCAATGGGTGTTTCAAAACAGCAGGTTCCTGCAAGAGCAAGAGAGCTTTTTAGCAAGTGGAAGAAGGCAAGAAAGGCAGTGAAGAAGGGCAAGAGCATTGAAGGAACTGAACTGGAACCCGCAAAAAAAGTGCAAAAAGAAGAGTTGTCTGATGAAAGACTGCTTGAAGAGACAGCACGTGCTTTCAGCACTCAGCCCGAGCATGTTGCAAGAACTGCTAAGAGATTTATGGAAGAGCTTAAGGGATTCAGGAATGTCAAGAAATGCAAAAATTAAATATTGGTTAATGCAATAGGTTGGTGATTTGCGTGGAGGGAATTTACTTATTTCTTTTGATTGGGGTTTTTGTATTTCTCCTCTTGCTGGGTTTTGTTGTGCTTATTGTCAGAAAAAGAAAGCTGGGGCCTGGTGAAAATTTGGAGCCGGACTATCATGCTCTGTTCATAATGGGAATCTGTTTTTTGCCAATGGGAGCAATCGGAATTGCGACAAAGAATCCTGGCTTTTTTGGAATCAGCGCTCTTGGGCTGATTTACCTTGCTATTGGTCTCAAAAACAAGGATAAATGGAAAATCAAAAATAAATAAATGCTTTTTTTAATATGTTGAACCACTTATTCAGTATGAAAAATTTTCTAAACCCAATTGGAGTAATTCACTCTGTTTTTAAGTCAAGGCAGGATTGTCCAAGGCAGTCTGCTTTTTCAGACAAAAAAGCAGAAATAGAGCTTTTTCCGGAATTTGAAGCCGGTTTGAAGGACCTTGAAAGTTTTTCACACATTCATGTTTTTTATCTTCTTGACAAATCAGATAGTTACTCGCTTTCAGTTCAAACCGGTTGGACTGCAGAACCAAAAGGGCTGTTCTCCACTCGCACACCAAACAGACCAACCCCGCTTGGCTATTCAGCAGTAAAAGTTAATTCAATCAATGGAAAAAGAATTGAAATCAACGGAATTGATGCAGTAGAGGGAACAAAAGTTCTGGACATAAAGCCTTATATTCCAGAGATAGATTCAAAGAAAAAAGCAAAAGCTGGCTGTTAGATAAATATAACATAGTGTTAGAATAACATAACATTAGGTGGTCTTAAAATGAATGAAAAAATAACCCTGATTACAAAGTTGGGGCTTGTTGCTGCAGTGCTTGTGACAGTTTATTTCTGGATGGCTGGCAGCGCACTTGAAGTAGCAGACTATGCGATAATAGGAACAATTCTTGTAATCGCTGGGATTGCAACATTTATGATTTGGAAAAGGTCAAGCGATATCAAGAAAGGCTTTGTAGCAGAAGATGAGCTGTCAAAAAAAGCTGCTCACAAGGCAGGCTACTATGCTTACCTGTCTACAATCTGGCTTACTGTGGGATTGCTCTGGGGCAAACATCTTCATGCAGGAACTGCTTGGAATGCAGGAGCTTTCCATTGGTCAGTTTGTGGCAGCAATAGTGCTTGTGCCAGGAGCCATATTCCTTGTGCTTGCACTCTATCTGAGAAGAAAAATAAGCGAATAAGCGAACATAAAATAACTTGATAAAGATAAATCAAAAATAGGAGGAATTCGAATGGTTTCATGGAAAAATACCCTTTTATACAGAATTGCAGTAGTTGCAGTCATGCTTGCTGCCCTGTTTTATATGCTGGGATTTAATGGGCAAACAATCTCTGTTGCAACAAGTATTATTGCAGTTGTTGTTGTACTGACTATCTTCAGACACAGGAATAGAGAACAACACAATCAAGACGAGAGAACAAAAAAGCTTTCAGGATACGCAGCAGCTTGGTCTTGGCAGATAACATTCATGGCAGTTGCTGGGCTTTACTGGATTGACTATCTTGGAGCTGCTGAGCTGAGCGCAAGCCTTGTTCTTGGAATTCTTTTGTTTCTGATGTCTGCAACATTAATTGGTTTCAGATGGCATTTCATGAAAAAAGGAGATGCAGAATGAATACAAGGATTAAAGAGTTCAGGGCAAAGTATAGCATGACGCAGGAACAGCTGGCAAAAGAGGTTGGAGTGAGAAGGGAAACAATTGTCTTTCTCGAGCAGGGAAAGTACAATCCCTCTCTCAAGCTGGCTCACGACGTTGCAAAGGCTTTGAAG
>JAFCCW010000029.1 GCA_017609985.1 Candidatus Iainarchaeum sp. | reverse complement strand
AAAAAGGAAATGCGGTGGGTCCTAAGGACCCATCATTCCGCAAGTTGTAGTATAGTTGTAGATTCCGTCCTCTGTGGCGTTCATCCAGTAGCCTGCTCCTGGATTCATGAAGTCTTCGTAATCCAGGCTAATCCACTGGTTTGGGTTGAGGGGTTCCCAGTATGTGAACAGCGCAGACCATCCCTTGTCCCAGATGCTTTCTCCGAGCGAGAACAGTGCACAGTATGCCTCTTTTCCGTCACTGCTCAGGTCTGGCCCGTCATACAATTCCACTCCCTCTGTTCCAAACGGTCCAACAAGGTTCCATCCTTTTACTACTGGCCTATCGGGCGGTGTTGTAGCCGGGCTGAACAAGATTCCTCCGATTGTCAGGAGGTCATCATCGTATGCTGCAAGCCAGTAGCCCCATCCTGGATATATTTCGTCCAGATTGCTTGTAGCTGGTGAGCCCGGGCGGTATACATACCACTCGTCTGCTGCTGCATCATATGTCCATACTGAATCTATGTTTTCTTCCACACTCTCGAAGACTTTTTCAACGCTGTTGTCCAATAGGACGAACGGCACTGAAATAAGGTTCCACTTATTGTTGAGCTGTATTTCGAAAGGTCGGCCTTCGACTTTGAATTTCTCATCATCGACTGGTCCAACGTTTCCGAGAGCATCCACACAGTAGTATGCCAGATTGTGCTCTGTCTCTTCCAGGAAGTAGAACTCATCGGTTGTTCCTTCCATGCAGCAATAGCTGTCTCCGTACATGTCGTAGTCGCCGTTGTATTCGTTACAGTAATCCTCTGTTGCGTCGTCTCCGTCCACTTCAACGTAAAAGCATACGTCCTCGTGGTCCACTGGATGCGGCTGCGGGTCAATGCACTCCAGTTCTATTGGAGTGAACAGCGTAACTTTCCAGCAGTCAATGCTTTCTTCCGGATCCTCGCTCCAGCATGCGTCAGCAAGGTACTTGTACTTCAGTGTTGTTATTTCTCCCTCTGTTGGATGCCATTCTTCCATTGGCTCTCCCACTGTCTTAATTGGAGTTGGCGCATTGTTGTCGACGTAGACCCACTGCTTGTGCAGACTACATTTGTCCACGTTGTCGGTTGCCATTATCTCAATTAGATGACATGAATTCTCATCAATATAGAATTCAAATTCGCCATGGATTTCCGAGTCAACTATTGTCCAGTCTCCAGATCCTTCTATTTCATCACACTCGTAGTTTTCTCCTCTTTCGTCTTCATCGTAGTACTTACATTCTTCGTCGTCAACTAGTAGTGTTGTTCTGTATTTGACCTCTGCTATTCCTGTCTTGTGCGGTCCGTCATCCTCTACATTTACTTGTATTGGGGTAAGTGATGTTATCCACTCTGCCCAATAATCCTCGAATTCGTAGTACTTGTATGGATCGCCATATTGTTTGTATATTCCTGGCGGTGTCTTGTCAACGAAGAATGTTTCTTCAAATGTTGTTTGATTTCCCAAAGCGTCATAACAGTCTATCTGCAGTGAGTGTTCTGACTCTTCAGGGAAGTTTATAACAAACGGAGGTGTTAATCCTGTTTCACCTGATCCTATTTTAGCTCCGTCTATGACTGAATAGTCCCAGTCACAGTAAACATCGTTTACTGGGTGTGGCTCTGGATCAACAGCGCCAACATTGATTAATGTAACGCTGTCTATGTAACAGTTTTCTTCGAAGAATTCACAGTCTCCAACCTGTGGTCCTACAACATCCACTGTTATTTCTGGTCCCTCTGTGTCCACTATATCAAGTTCAGTGTATATTGGGGTTGCGTTTCCCAAAGCATCTTCACATTTGTATTCCACTTCGTGGCATGAATCTTCTGGGAAGGTAATAACTGCTGGCTGTCCTTCTCCTGATTCACTGTCCCATAATGTCCAGTCTTCCCAGGTTGCACAGTCATCACTAACTCTATATCTATAGCTTAGTGACGAATGGTTTACTGGGTGTGGTAGGACGTCTGTACATGTGAATGTGATTGGAGTATTCTGTGTGATATAGTAATTTACATCGAATTCACAGTCTTCTGGATGTGCTTCACAATCTACTTGTGGGTCACCAACAACTTTTTCTATTTCTGGTGCTGAGTTGTCAACAAACACACACTGTCTTTTTGTTACTTCTGTCTTGTTGACATTGTCAATGCTGTAGTATTCTATCAGGTGGCATGATGTTTCATCGATTTTGAACGGTACTGAATATACATTCCACTCGCCGGTTTCTACACCTATCTGGGCACAATCATATTCGCTGCTGCATGGTGCATCGCCTTCCTGCTTAGTGACTCTGTACTTTGTTTCCTTTACACCTGATTTGTGTGGTCCTGTGTCTTCTACTGTTAAAGTAATATCTGTTGCAGAGTTAATCCATTTTCCTCCTTCATCTTCGTAGAATGGATCGCCGTATGTTTTGCTTGTTGTTGGCGGTGTCTTGTCCACATAGAAATATTCTGTGTCTTCCCAGGTGTTTCCAAGTTTGTCACTACATTTTATTTCTAGTTCATGGTGGCTTTCCTCTGGGAAGATTATTGGGAATAAGCTATTCCAGTCTGACCAGTTGTCTACCCATGCCTCTGCGCATGATGGAATAGGTCCCATTGTACACAGTTCCATCGCAATCCTGTATCTCCATATGCATTCCACTTCGTCTACTGCGCAAATTCCTTCATCTACGATCTCTAAGTCAATTGTTGTCGCGCTGTCAACAAAACATTCATCCTCCATGTTTCCCGGTCTTGGCGGGCAGTCTCCAATGTATGGCTCGTTGAGTATTTTGTGCACGGTTGGTGCTCTTGTATCAACCTTGTAGTACTGTGTGTGTGGTATGCTGTTCTTGTCAACTGCATCCTTACAGTAATATTCAAGGTCGTGCATTGAGTCTTCTTTGAACTTGAATACAAATGGGGCTGAAGGTGTTGCTGAAATGCAGCAATAGTCCTCAAAACCCATTGTTCCACCGTAGAATGCACAATACTCGTCTGTATTGTATTCATCAGGATCTTCGTCATATGAAACTTTGAAGCAGAGTTGTTCGTCTCCTGATGGGTCTGGCTCTTGGTCTGTACAAGTGAATGTCACAGGCATTGAAGTTGTCAGCCAGTGGAATGCTCCAATCTCATTGTCTGGAGTCATAAAAGCTGGTTCTCCGCTATCTGGAATTGCCTGTCCATTGTCCTTGTTTACAATTGGTGGCTTCTTGTCAACGAAGAAGCAGTTTGTCTTAATTTCTTCCGGATTGCCTAATTCATCCACTGCATAATACTGCAGTAAGTGGCATGATTCAGTGTCTTTCTGAATTATTACTTCGTTTCCTTCAACGTAATTCATTTGTGCATTTATCGGGTGGCACTCATTAGCTGGGTCCCAACAAGCTATTTCATCAACAATTTCGTTTGCCCAGTAAATTCCTTCAACTCCGATGTTGCATCCTTCCAATGTCGGGTCTGGGTCAACGCTTGTCAATGTTATTACCGTGGTTGTGTCAACCCATTCAATGAATTCTTCCGGGTCATCCCCTGGAATAACCTTCTTAGGCTCGCTGATATTCTTTGTTGTTATAGGTGGGGTGTCGTCGACTCTTTCTGTTTGTTCATGGTTTGCCTCATTTCCAGCTATGTCAAAGCATCTTATTTGCACAAAGTGCTCTGAATCTTCATCGTATGAGAATGAGTAGTAATAATGCATTACTCCGCTTATATCATCAGTGTTGTCCCAGTCAATGGTTGTCCAGCCTTGTCTTTCCACACCATCAACATCGTACCTGTATTCACAATAATCTAATCCGCTTATTCCGCAGTCTCCTTTGTCGAATACTTCAATATTTAGAGGGGTGTCTTGTCTTATCCAAATTGTTCCATCTTTGTCAATTTGAGGTTGTCCAAGTGTTTTAAGTATCCTTGGATTCATATCGTCAACGCTTGTTACATCACTAAGATAATTTATTGAACCCTGGCTTGGGAATGTTAAGTCCCTGCTCTCAAATTGCCAAGTGAATTTACAACCTTGTCCCGGAGTAGATGCTGTAAAGTCAAAGCTGTCGCAAGAACCTGGTCCTATGCGGTGGCCGTTGTCTTCAGCAATATACAGGCAAGCTTGCTTTGTTCCAAGCCAAAGCAGTTCCCAGCCTTCTTTTTCCTCACAAGGCCCTACTGGCGGAGGAGTCACATAACTGTAGTTTAGATTCATATAAACCCTTACTTCATCAATAGGGTCTGTGTTGATGTATGCGTTGCAAAAGCAACTCCTGCTAATAGCAACATTGATAAAACTAAAATTATCCTTTTATCTCTCATTTATCCACCTCGTTTTTTTTATTTTAATCTTTATTTATTTCTCTAATCATTTCGCGAAAAGCGATATTTGCTCCCGCTAATAAAAGGCGTCTGATATTTAAATAGCTTTCTTGAAATGATTTCACTTTTTCACTGCAATTCTTCGCAATTTTTGCAAGTGTTTTAAAGGATTTCGTTAACTAATTAATTGTAAACAGTAATCTGGGGGTGTGGGTTTTTGGGATTTCCTGATGAAAAGAACTTGAAGATTATTTCTCTTCTTGAAAAGGATTTCAGAATGTCTATTGCAGAGATTGCGCGTTTTCTTTCCATTTCCCATAATGCTGTCAAGTACAGGCTAAACAAGCTGTACAAAGAAGGCGTTATTTCTTCTTATCCTTGCTTTCTCAATGCAGAAAAATTTGGAAAGAGAATCCAGGTTATTTTCCTATTTGATTTTCCCTCTGAAAGCCTTAACGATGCAATAGTAAGGCTCTCTGGATACGATGAGATTGCAAAAATCTTCCGCACTTCCGGGCTTTATCCAGTAGTTGCAGTTGGCTTGTTTGAATCAAAGGAAGAGCTTTCTTCATTCATACCTGTGTTGAGCAAACAATCATGAGCTCAAAAAAGCATTCTTCTTTTTCTTTTTGACTTTTTTACTGCTTTCTTGTTGCAAATCTTTATTGCTTTAAATAGTTCTACTGCTTTTTGTGCTCAAACACTCTTACCAGATATGGAACAAGCAGTGCTGTTGCTCCAAGAGCTGTTGCAAACACCCATTCTCCTGCTGTCAAGGGAACAACATGGAATATTTCTTGAAATAATGGTGTGTAAAGAACAGCTATGTGCAGTCCAAGCGAGACACCAACTGCTCCAAGCAGGGATTTGTTGCTGAAGAAATCGATTTCAAGAATAGTTTTTCCTTCTGCTCTGCAGTTGAATACAAAGAACAATTCAAACAAAATAATTGTTGTGAAAGCCATTGTCTGCGCCTTCATTTCTCCCATCGGCAGATGATAAAAGAATGCAGCAAAAATTGCCAAAGCACAAACCACTCCCGCAATAATCACTGTTGGAAGCATGCCATGCAATATTTTTTGATTTTTTGCTCTTGGTTTTTTTTCCATCTCTTCTTCCTGCAATTGCTCGTTTCCAAGAGCAAGGGCGGGCAGACCATCAGTCACAAGATTTATCCAGAGCAATTGAATCGGAATCAAGGGTGTTGGAATCTTGAACACAAAAATTTCTATGAGTTTTGCAACTGCAATAACAATAACTTCTCCAAAATTTGCTGAAAGCAAATACTTTACAAAAGACCTGATGTTTGCATAAATTCTTCTGCCTTCCTCAACTGCTTTTACAATCGTTGCAAAATTATCATCCTCTATAACCATGTCGCTTGCTTCCTTTGCAACGTCTGTTCCAGCTAGCCCCATTGCCACTCCCATGTCTGCTTTTTTGAGTGCTGGAGCATCGTTTACTCCATCTCCAGTCATTGCAATAGTGTGGCCCTGTTTTCTCAAAGCCTCTACAATTCTTACCTTGTGTTCTGGGGAAACCCGTGCAAAAACAGCAATTTTTTCAATTCTTTTCTCAAGCTCTTCTTCACTCATTTTTTCAAGCTCTCTGCCATCAACTGCAGTCATGTCTTCATATAAAATGCCCAACTCTTCAGCTACTGCCTTGGCTGTGAGGAGGTGGTCTCCTGTAACCATTTTGACTTCTATTCCTGCTCGATGGCATATTTCTACAGCGTGCTTTGCTTCAATTCTGGGAGCATCAATCATTCCCGCCAGCCCAAGGAAAACCATACTTTCTTCAATTTCCTTGCACGCATTTCTTTCCTTTCCAACTTTTTTGTATGCAAAAGCAAGAACTCTCAAGCCCTTGAGTGCCATTTCATTATTTTTTTCAATAATCTCTGCTCTGAGCTTGTCTGAAATATTTTTTTCCTTTCCATTCCATACAATTTTTGAACATCTTTCCAAAATTGTTTCAACTCCTCCCTTGGAATAAGCATAGCTTAAACCGTCAGAGTTGCTCTTCATCAATACAGTCATTCTTTTTCTCTGAGAACTGAATGGAATTTCGTCAAGAAAGTCAAAATATTTTTTCAGGTCTTTCTTTTCCTTTCCAGCCTTTGCTCCAAGAACAAGCAATGCAATTTCTGTTGGGTCACCCACAATCTCGTCTTCCTCATCTCCAAGCGAGGCATTGTTGCACAGAACAGCAGAGTCTGCAAGAAGCTCAAAGTCAACATCGTCTGGAAAAGGGCTAATCTTTCCAGCCAATCCATATCCTCTGCCACCAATCTTGAATTCTTTGCCTCCGCACCAAGCTCTTCGCACAGTCAACTCGTTTTTTGTGAGCGTGCCTGTCTTGTCGGAGCAAATCACGCTAGTGCTTCCAAGAGTCTCAACAGCAGCAATCTTTCTTACTACTGCATTATTTTTTGCCATTGTTCTCATTCCCAAGGCAAGAGTAATAGTTACAACTGCTGGCAGTCCCTCAGGAATAGCTGCAACAGCCAAGCTGATTGCTATCATAAATGTTTCAAGATCAAGCGACTGGTTTAGGAAATCAAGAGCAATAAGCATTATTGCTATTCCAATAACAAGCTTTCCGAGAAAGTGACCAAGACTGTCAAGCCTTTCAGTCAACGGAGTCTTGATTTCCTTAAATTCGTGAATCATTTGAGCAATCTTTCCAAACTCTGTATCCATTCCTGTTGCAACAACAACAGCTGTTCCCCGACCATAAACAACACTAGTGTTTTTGAAAACCATGTTTCTTCTGTCTGCCAGATGCAGTTTTTTATTCATTTTTTCTTCAATTTTTTCAACAGGCACGCTCTCCCCAGTGAACACTGCTTCGTCCACCTTCATGTTCACTGACTCAAGAATTCTAGCATCTGCTGGAACATGCTCTCCTTCACTCAACACGATAATGTCTCCAGGCACAAGAAGGCTTGCATCAATCCTCCTTTCTTCTCCCTCTCGCACAACAATTGCCTTGTCTGACTCCATTTTCTCCAAAGCAATCATTGCCTTTTCTGCTCTGAACTCCTGCAAAAAACCAAGCCCGGAATTTACGAGAACAATTATTCCAATCATTATTGCATCAAGCATGTCTCCAATCAAGTAAGAAATCAGTGCTGCAACAATCAGAATCAGGACAAGAAAATTCTTGAACTGTCTTATAAGAATCTTAAATGGCTCTATTCTAGTCTGTTTTCTAAGCTGGTTCAAACCATGTTCTTTAATTCTCTTGTCTGCCTCTTCATCGGTTAACCCGTTGTGAGAAGAGTAAACTCGTTCAAGAACATCTTTTTGGGATAGAGAATGCCAGTCCATTTCGCTATAATAATTCATTTAGTTATAATAAGGATTATGGTTATGTTGTTTTTTCTGTTTTAGTCCACTCAAGCTCATCACCAATTTTAATTAGCTTTCCCTTTCCCAGAGGCATTTCAATGAAGTATCTTGCCCGCTTTTTTGGAGTATGGTTTGGAGTAAAAGGCTTTAAGTCTTCAACCTTGTCAACAACTTTCTTGTTTTTATCTAACCATACAACATCAATCGGGAAAAAAACAAACATCATGTGAATGCTTGCAGTCAGCTGGTGTTCGTCTCCTAAGTCAAAAACAAGAGCATAGTCAAAGTTTTTTCCGTCTTCAAACATTAATCCTTTTAGTCTCAGCCAGGGATCGCTTGCCAGTTTTGTCTTTTCCATGACTTTTTTTCCAGAACCCTTATTCAACAGCATTACATCACCTTGTTTTTAATTTTTCAAGAGGGGGGACAATGATTTCTTCAAGCAATCCGTTTCCCTTTTTTAGTGATTCAAGTTCCCTTGGCACAGGCTTATTGTCAATCTTTTTCATGTTGCTTTTAAGTCCCTTAATCAGTTTTATTGCATTTGCTGTTTCACTTTTTGATTGAGAAGCCATAATATCATAGATGTTGTTTGAGTTTTAAAAGGATATCCTTTTAAATTCTATTAACGATTATTATTGAAACTAACCGGTCAGCAATGCGACTTATTGGTGAAAAAAATGCTTAATTCTATTGCTTTCATTCCTGACGGAAACAGAAGATTTGCGGCAAAAAGCAATGTCTCTCTAGTGCAAAGCTATGCTTTGGGAACCCAGAAAGCCTGGGATGTTTTGGAATGGCTTGTTAAATATCCTCAGATAAAAGCTGGCACATTTTACACTCTCTCGCTTGAAAACCTGCAGAGAAACAAAGCAGAACTAAAAGTTCTTTACACTCTGTTCGGAAACCAGGTAAAGAAAGCAAGACAGTCTCCTTTCTTTTCAGAGAACGGAATCTCACTTAACTTTATTGGGAGAAAAAATCTGCTTCCAAAATATCTCCAGAAAGAAATCAGGGAAACAGAGAAAGCAACAGAAAACAATACTGAGCGAACAATCAATCTGGCAGTTGGCTACAATGGGCAGGTAGAAATTGCTGATGCTGCAAAAAAGATTGCAGAAGAAGTCAAGGAAGGCAGGATAAATTCTGAGTCAATAAACAAGGACACGTTTAAAAAATATCTTTACTCTGAATTTCAAGAACCAGACCTGATTGTAAGAACCTCGGGAACACAGCGTCTCTCTGGTTTTATGACATACCAGTCTGCTTACAGTGAATTCTATTTTTCTCAAAAATACTGGCCAGAGTTTGAAGAAACAGATCTTCAAGCAGCAATCACTGACTTTGAAGAAAGACAAAGACGGTTTGGCAAATAGGAGCTTTCTAGCGCCAATTTATTTTATTGCATTCACGTTTGCAGCCCCATAGTATAGTGGCCAAGTATGCCGGGTTCTGGACCCGGTGACGAGAGTTCGAATCTCTCTGGGGCTAAACTTTTTTACAAAAAGTTTGCAAAAAGATACGTCGCTCCATCTGCGATGGAGCATAAATATTAGGCGTTTGGTTTGTTTCTCTCTGGGGCTATCTCTTTTTTCTTAAAAAATAAAAGCAATGCCTCGGCAAGTGAGACATTTCTTGATTCAAATTACTAGGTTGACTCTATCTTTTGGAGTGAATCTAACCCAGATTCCATATATTTGTTCCCAGTTTCCTTTGCCATGGGGTCCTTTTTCTTGGTTAATCCAAAGATGTGCGTTTGCGACAAATTTTGTTTCAAACACTCCTTCGCTTATCTCAACTTCTTCAAAGACTTTGCAAAGTGTTGTATTTGGTCCTTTTGGGATTTTGCAGTATAAATCATATTGTCCCAACTGAGCATATTCTGTGAATACTGGGCTATTTCCTGAAATTGGTGGTTGTGCTGTTGCAATTCCTGAGAACAGTAAAACCAATAAAATCAATAAAATTCTTTTCACCAAACCACCTCCTGTTTTGATGAATATAATATGCAAGAGTAATATTTATTTGTTTCTAAAATTTATTTATTTCAAAAGCTTAGCTCATCAACGCTCTCAAAGCGCTTGGAATCAATAACCACATCTTTGGTTTTTTAAGCATTTTTCCTGCAAAGCGGGATGGCTTGTCCATGTCTCCTTCTTCTTCCAAAAACTCTGGCAGTCCTGCTCTAACAGCTTTTTCAAACATTTTGTCCATTTTTTTGTTTTCCAATCCATTGAGATAGTTTCTTATTCTCCAATGCAGAGCAAGTTCTTTGTTAACTTGATCTAAATTCTTATCGTATCTGCTTAATGGGGTCTTGTGCTTGAAGTTGTTTGCAACTGTTTCAGCGCACACTTTGGCTGCCTGTATTCCAAGAATAATTCCTCCGCCAGTGGTTGCTTTTGTGTGGAAGCCAGAGTCTCCAACCAAAAGACTGTTTCCTTTAACCACGCTTTTTAGGGGCTGAGAAACTGGAATCATTGCGCTTGCCTTGCTGTGCAATTCGCCAGAAATTTCTTTTTGTATACGAAACTTGTTGAATGCTTCTTCAATATTTGCCCCAAGCCTTGCTCCAAGCCCAACTCTTGCTCTGCTTTCGCTTTCAGGAATAACCCATGCAAAAAACCCAGGCGCAAAATTTCCAAAATAAACTTCTACAAAGTTTTTGTCAAAGCTTCCATCACATTTGAACTGAAGAGTATGAACATAATTTTCTTTATTTGTTTTCAAACCCATAATATGTCTTACTGTTGAATTAACTCCGTCTGCTCCAACAACAACACTGCTTTTGTGAAATTCTCCCCTCTTGCTTTCAAGAAAAACAGATTCTCCGCGAATATTTCTTAACTTTGTATTAAGTCTTGTTTTTGCTCCAGCTTTTTTTGCTTTGTCCAACAGTTTTTTGTCAAAGCCTGCTCTGTCAATAACCAAAGCAACTGGTTTTTCTCTCTTTACTTCAATCATTACATCGTCTGGAGAAAAAATTCTTGCACCCATTATGCTGTTAACCAAAACCTTGTCAAGGTCCAGTTTCAGTTCACTTGCTCCTGAGGCAGAAATCAAGCCAGAGCAATTCTCTGGCTCTCCAACAACAGGGTGTTCTTCAAAAACAGTTACGTCCATTCCCTGCATTGCAAGAAGCTTTGCTGTTTCAAGTCCAGCCGGCCCAGCACCTACTACAGAAACATTTGTCATCAATATATTTACTGAATCAAGATAATTAAATCTTTGCACAAACAGTTATTTACAAAAAAAGAAAGTCAATCTCAAAAAAGAAAAACAATTTAAAGCAGATTGTGCAATATGTTTAAGTGTTTTAAATGATTGGAACAGTTTTAAGTTTTGCAGCTCTTGGTTTTTCTCTAACAATTCCTGGTTACTTTGCAACTTTGGGATTGTTTCCAAAAAAAGGAGAGCTATCCGGCATAGAGCGATTTACTCTCTCATTTGTTTTTTCAATAGCATTAGTTCCATTGCTCTTGGTTCTTGAAAACATTGTGTTATCAATTCCAATAAACTATTTTTCTGTTTCAGGAACACTTGCTGTAGTAATTATTGCTGGTGCACTAGTCTGGTTTCTGAGAAGCAAGCAACTGCTTGAAAACGCAGTTCCATTAATTCCGGAAACTGCAACAAAGCTTTTTGGAAAACACTGATTTTTCATTTCCAAAATCAAGCCTAGGAAAAGTTTAATTAAAAAAATTCAAACAAGAAAACAAGGAACTCAAACTAGTTTTCCCTGTATTCCCATTTTTTACTTTCCTG
The DNA here is from genome assembly GCA_017609985.1 of Candidatus Iainarchaeum sp. Classification (GTDB taxonomy): domain Archaea; phylum Iainarchaeota; class Iainarchaeia; order Iainarchaeales; family JAFCCW01; genus JAFCCW01. The sequence continues at coordinate 1,842 of JAFCCW010000029.1, read as the reverse complement.
TTTTTCTTTTTTGAATCCGTTGAATGAAATTGGAATCTTGTCTTTCAGGCTTCCATTGCTTTTGTAGGCTAATTCAAGTGGAGAGCCCCAATCTTCTTCTGAAGATCTTGACTTTACAAACCCAATTCCTACTACTGCAACTATTGCTATTGCAAGCAAAACAACTACTCCGATAAGAATGTCTGAAATTCCAAATCCAAACAATGCAAGCGGAGTTGAAGAAAACTTTAAGTCTTCAATGCTTGTTTCTGCATTAAGCAAAATCGGAGCCACACTAAATTCAGCAATTGCACCTGATTCCTTCAACAATGCAAGTTCTTCTTCGGAAATTGATTCCAATGCATAGTATGAAATTTTCCTTGTTTCTTCTGCAGAAAATCCTTCAAGATTAAATCTAATAACTGGGTCTTCTTCCAGAACATCAAACACAAGGTCTGAGTCAATCAGTGAAGCGCTTGCAAAAAGTTCTTTTGGAATAACCTCTATTATCTGCAGATTTTTGTCTTCTTCTCCCTGATTTTTAACAGTTATTGTGACTGCAATCCAGTAAGAAGTGTTTTCATCATTCTCAACTTTCACAATCTGTAGGCTTCTTTCAATACCTGTTTTCAAGATAAGATTATTTGCTTCCTCAAGCAGGTTTCCTGAAAGCAGTGCTTCATAGTTTGCATTTGCATCAAGAGTTTCAATTTCAATGTCTTCCGTGTCAATATTAAATATGTGTTCAAGATTTCCACACAAAGATATTGCTTCCTCTGACCTGTTTATTGCTTCGTCATAGTCTTCGTTAGAAAGAGCCTGTTCTGCATTTTCTATACAATCTTCTGTTTCCTGTTTCATTTCAAGAAATTCTGTTGGAACAATCAGTCCAAATTTTTCAGCAAGCTCCAAGACAGCATTGGCTTTTTCAAGTTCATTTCTTGCAGTGTCAATATTTTCTTCTGCTCTGTTGCCCTCGTTTCCATAACTATCTCCTAAGTCGGAAACATCTTCATTGTTTATTGTCACGTCAATGTATTTGTTAGTGCTGGACTTGCCAAGATTGTCCTGTGCAAAAGCTCTAAGCCTATATTCTCCGTCAGGATACTTTGTTGTGTCAAAATCTTCAATCCACCATTGACCTGAAGATTTATAATCTGCGTTTCCAATAGCTTCCTCGTTTCCAGTGTCCTTGTTCTTAATGTAAATCTTCACCCTGTTTACTTCAGCATTGTCTGTTGCATACACTACCAAGTTAACATTGCGGTTTATGGTGTCTCCTCCGTCTGGTTCTCTCCAGTCTACGACAGGAGCTGGGTTTGAGTCAGAATTGCTGGAATTGTTTTCGTTTCCATTATCTGAATCATCATCTGTTGTGCTGCTTATAGTTGTACTCCATTCTGATTCTCTTCCTGAATTGGCGGTTGCCTTTGCTTTAAAATAATATGTTGTGTTCTGGCTCAATCCATCAAAGTCAAAACTCCGGACAGCATCAGTCTTTGTACTAACACCTGAGGAAAAATCACTATTTGTTGCTATTTGAACTGTGTAAGAAGCTATTCCTGAGACTGAATTACTCTCACCCAAATCAATATTGATTGAATTCGATTGAATATCATCTGAACTGCAACTTGGTGTAGTTGGGTTTGTCTTGTCAAGATTCAGTGCCTGGCTTTTTACACTTTCTTGATTGCCAAAATTATCTTTTGAACCAAACATAATGAATTTTGTTCCTTCTTCATTGTGTGTTATTTCTACTGTGTCTCCTGCAGTTGGGGTTTGGTTGAATGGATCACAACCACCATCACTTTCGTCAATGCAATAGTATATCTCATTACATCCCGCGTTTCCCGAATCATTGCA
>JAFCCW010000005.1 GCA_017609985.1 Candidatus Iainarchaeum sp. | reverse complement strand
CCGAAGTATTCTTTCATTTGGGCTTCTGTGAGCTTGTTTGCGAGGCAGGTTGCTCTTGAGTGCCTGAAGTGGGGGGGTTGGCTGGCTTTTTTATTCCTGCTCTTTTTGCAGTGGCTTTGAGCATCTTCGTGAAATATCTGTAGCTGAGCTGTTTTTTCTTCGGGTTTTTCAGGGTTATCCAGAGCGGTTCCTGTGGGTCTTCCGATTTTGGGTGTTCGTTCATCCATTGAACCAGGTAGGGCGCTGAGTTTATCAGCATTATTCTTCGCATTCCTGTTTTTCCATCCAGCATTACCCTGCAGCCTGTTTTGTCAAAGGCAACGTTTTTTACTTGCATTCCGCCTATTTCCCCGATATGTGCACCGGACTCCCAGACGAGCGAAACTATTGCTTTGTCTCTTTTGTTGTTTGCTGCTTTGATTATTTTCTGGACTTCTTCGGGTTCCAGCATTTCGTCCGGCAGCTTGTTGTTTTTCAGTCCTTTGCGTTTTATCCATTTCACGCAGTCAGGGTATTTTTCTCCGCCGTTCAGCCATTTATAGAAGTGCTTGAGGACTGCTTTGTCGCCGTCAATTGTTGCCTCTGCATAGCCTTGTTTTTTGATGCGTATCAATAGTTTTTGCATGTCTTCTTCTGTGGCTTCTTCAAAGTCTTTCTTCAAAATCTTTGCTATCTTTCTCAGCGTGTTGGAATTTCGGATCACTCTTGCGTCGCTGAGTTCGCGGGAAATGCTCCAGAAGTTGTATTTCTTTATTTTCTCCTTGTTTTCCTTGGAGATAGGAGTCTCTTTCAATAGCTCGAATTCGCGCTCTAGAATCCTTTCATAGTCGTGCAGTTTCTTTCTCATGTGTTTCACTTTTCCTCAACCGAAAAGCATTTAAATTCTCGCAGGAGAACACTTGCACTAATTGGCTACTGCACCAAAACGCCTTTATAAATCGCAAACAGTTATGTGTATGAAAGTGTTTCACAAATTCCCCCTGATACAGTAGCAAGGGCAAAAGCCCTTGCTGTTGTTTCACCTCATTTTTTTCTGTTTTCGTGTTTTTTCTGTTTTTTAAATCTTTTGATAATAATACTATACAATGGAGGTTTTGCCATGACTGGATTAATTCAACAGGTTTTTCTTGAAGCAATGCCTTGGGATTTTCTCAGGCCTTTAACAGACATTGCGCTGAACTCGGATGCAGTGACCAGGTGGATTGTTCTCCTTCTCTCTCTTTTCATTGCGGGAATTGCTTTTCTTGCATACAGGCGAGCTAGGAGCAAGAAGCTCTTGTTTGTTCTTGCAGCTTTTGCCTTGTTTGCGTTCAAGTGGTTGTTAAGCGTTGCAGACCTATACATTAGTCCTGGCTGGTTTTTTGGAGACCCGAGTCAGAATGTGGTAGAGTTCTTTGCATTGCTTTTGTTGTTTCTGGCTATCTTCAGGAAAAAGTAAGGTGTTTTTAATGATTGAAGATCCTTTGCGGGAAGCAATAGAACTTGATACGCGAGAAAAGATTTTTCGCACAATCAACAGAAACCCTGGTCTTCACTTTCGTGAAATTCAGAGACGAACAGAAATTGCCACTGGCTCGCTTCAGTATCATGTTGACTATTTGAAGAAAAAGAATATTATTAGACAGGAAAAGGACGGAAAGTATGTTCGCTATTATTCTACTCGCGGAGAGCAGTTGGGGGCTGAGAATGAAGAGCTCATGTCCTTGCTTCGAAAGGAAAGCATGAGAAGAATAATTCTTTTTCTGTTGACTGGAAGCAGGGCAAACAATGAGCGAATTGCAAAAGCTGTTGAGCTTGCTCCAAGCACTGTTTCCTGGCATCTTAAAAAGCTTGTTGAAACAGGTCTTGTTGAAAAAAGACATCGCGGAAGAAAGTCATTTTTTTATCTTAAAGAGCCAGAGCGAGCAGTATCCTTGCTTGCATCTTTCAAGACAAGTTTTTTGGACGACTTGGTTGAAGGCTTTGTTGATATCTGGGAAGAAATATAGTCTTGTCGTTTTTTTTATGAAATAGAATTTATTTCTTTTTTCTTAGATTTTCAATTGCTTCAATTTCTGAAAGCATTTCTGAAGTCAATTCTCGTGTTTCTTCTGCGGGAGTTTTTTTCTTAAAGAGTGTTTTTATTCCCAGATATGCAAAGAGAACTAGTGCAAACAATACTGCTGCGATTAATCCATATTCTCTTCCAAAGCTTCTTTTCAGAAAAGAATCAGCGTCCTGTATAATGTTTTTCTTTGCGGGCACTGATTCAAATTCTTCAAAAGAGTTTAGTCTGCTTACTTCAAGTTCTATTCCATTTTCCCAGTCTGCAGGAACGTTTATCACAAGAAAATATTCTTCGTCTGTTAGTGCATGAATTTTTACTTTTCCTTCTGAGAAATTTGATATTGCATAGTCTACTTTTTTTGTTGTTTCTGCAGGAATTGCTTCGTTTGCAAAGTCTTCTTGTCCAAAATAGTTAATACTTATTGAAACATTTTTTGTAAAGCTACTGCTGTTCACAAAAAGCAATTCTATTACTAGTGTTTCATTTTCTATTTCTGAAGATGATTCAACAAGCGAAACTCCTGCTCCAAAAACGAGGGAAAAAGACAGAATGACTGCGAGTGCAAGAAACACTTTTTGTAGCATGCAAAAATTACGGTTCTTGCTTTTTTAAATGTTTTGAATATTTTTATTTCAATGGAGCTTTCTTTAAAAGGACTTAAATTTGCAGGAGCGGCTTTAATCGCTCTTGTTTTGTCCGGAGCATATGCTTTTTTGTCTAATTTCAGCGTGTACATTAAACAAGAGGTTTTATTAGCATTCTCTTTTTCTGTTGAAAGAATTCACAATATTTTTTCTTACTTGCTTGTTCACACTGGTTTTTCTCATTTGGCAGTAAACATTGTGTCAGGAGCAGCTTTTGCAATTGTTGTTGAATCAGTTCTTGGATTTGCAGACACAATCGCGATATTTGTTGTTTCTGGTGTTTTAACTGCTGTTGCATTCACTGTAATCAATCCCAATACTGCATTGATTGGAGCAAGTGCTGGAGTAAGCGGATTGCTTGGGGCTTCTTTTTTTCTGGATCCAAAAAAAGCAATCTGGGGAATTGTCTTGTCTCTTGCTGCGGCTTCTTTGGTTATTGCTCCTGTCTCATTTCAAGGAGTTGAAACAGCAGGTGCATCAATCGATTCTTCTATGTCTGTTGCTTTGCAGGAGCAGTCTGCTGCTTTGGCTGAAGGAAACTTGAACAATGCAAAGCTTGCTGAAGAAAAAATTCATAAAATTCAGAAACAAGAACAGGAATTTGCAGTTTCAAGAAATTTTGAGATTGAAACAAAAACTGATTTCTGGATTCACGGCTATGGCGCAGTTTTTGGATGCCTCTATGTTCTTATTTTTAGAAGGGAAAAGATGCACAAAGCAATAGCTGAAGTTAAATTATTTGAACGTTTTTTATCTGGTTTTTTAAAAAAGAAAAATGGGCACGGGCGGATTTGAACCGCCGACCCCACGATTATCAGTCGTGTGCTCTAACCAGGCTAAGCCACGCGCCCAAAATAAGTAATAAAGATTGCATAACTAAAAGTTTTTAAACCGTTTCTGATGATTTTTTCGTAATTTATTGCCTTACGAAGAATAGCCTTGCAGGGGCAGAATAATAAAGATTTGGTTATAAGATTTTATTAATAGCCCGGTAGTATAGTGGCCAAGTATGCAGGGCTTTGAACCCTGTGACGGGTGTTCGAATCACCCCCGGGCTATTCAAGTCTTTTAAATCAATTTCTCTTTTTATGCTTGTATGGAAAATATTGAATCTAGTGGATTTAATAAAAATCTTCGAATGGTTAAGTTAGAGGGAGTTTTTTCAACTGCTTATACTTATCTTACAACTCCTTTTCTTGTTGTTTTTGCTGTTTTGCTTGGTGCAAATAATTTTGAGCTTGGGTTGTTAGTTGCGATTAATGCTTTTTTTGGATTGATTGGTCAGATTCCGTCTGCAAGGCTTGTTCAACTGGGAAGTGACCGAAAAAAAATCGCTGCTTTTGCTTCGCTTTTTTCAAGAGTTGTTTGGATTCCGATTGCTTTGCTTCCTGTTTTTTTTCCTGGGACTGCATTGATTGCTCTGATGATTCTTGTTTCTTTGTCTGCTTTTCTTGCAAGTATTTATTCTCCTGCTTGGGTCTCAATAATGGGTGATATTGTTCCTGTTGAACTGAGAAGCTCTTACTTTGGCTCAAGAAACAGGCTTATGGCTATTGCGACTATTCTTGTTCTTATTTTTTCTGTTCTTGTTCTTTCCTGTTTTTCAAAAGATAGCTTTGTTGGTTACTGGATGTTCTTCGGGATTGCCGGATTTTTTGGATTGCTTTGTTTCATTTTTATTAAAAAGCTGGACGACCCTGGTTTTGAAAAAGAAGAAATTATTCCTGATATTTCTCAGTCAATTAAAAACCTAGTGCGACAACCAAATTTCAAAATCTTTGTTATTTTTTATCTTATCTTAAATCTTGGGATTGGGATCGCAAGTCCTTTTTGGCATGCTTATGTTTTGAATAATCTTAATGCTCATCCTATGTGGGTTTCAGCAATTACCTTTTCTCTAGCTCTTGGAACGCTTATTTCCATGGGGGTTTGGGGGCGGGTGAGCAACAAATTTGGCAATCGTGCTTCGACAATAATCAGCACTTTGGGAATTGCTTTGGTTCCTTTTGTTTGGCTTTTTGTTTTTTCTCCAGAGCAAGCTGTTTTGGCAAACTTTTTTGCAGGAATTGTGTGGGGTGGTTTTAATCTCTCTATCTTTAACTACTTGCTCGACATTACTCCAAAAACAAAAAGACCAATGTACATTGCAGTCATTGCTTCAATTGTTGGCATTCCTACTTTTATCGGTCCTTTGTTAGGGGGTGTGTTTGCAGGCTGGTTTTCTGGTTTTTCTTTTATGTTTCTTGATGATTTGAAAATGGTTTTTTTAGCAAGTGGAATCATAAGGCTTGTTTCACTTGTCTTTCTTGTACAACTTGAAGAGCCCAGAACTGAAAGATTTTCTTCATATTTTGTTTTTAGAAACATTATTTTGAATGAAATTCCAAGTACTGTTCAACAAACTTCTTCTGTTGTTGTTTTGAAAAGCAAAACTACTGCGCAAAAAATACTTGATCCTATTTCAAGAGTATTTAGAGACGAGCGTGCAAGAATCAAAAACCTTGATTTAGCAATTGAAACACTTTTATTTAAAACAGGGCTTTCGTTACAGGATAGAAAAACACTTTCAGCCCTAAAGCACAGGATTGATTTTGAGCTGAACACGTTTAGATATCTTGAGAAAAAAATTGGGAATATGAGGGATAATAAAAAGCGAACAATTTTTGAAAAAGAATTTCTGGACAGGCTTGAGGAAAGAATTCATTGGCAGAAACAGAGAATTTCTTCAATTAATGAACTAATCCAAAAGATTGCTCGCAAATTTTAACCCATGTTTTTAAAGTTTAGTGCTTTTATTTTAAGAATGAGTATTGCAGTGGTTATTCCAACTTATTGGGGCCGGGAAGGCCATGAGCTAAGGGAAAATGATCAGCCTTATGATCATCCAACTCCGTTGGATATGCCTGGAACAATAAGGCGTGCTGTTGAAAGCATTTCTTCTCTTAAAGATAAAAATTTTGAGTTAGTAATTCTTGCCTGTGCTACGTCTTCAGATATTGTTCAAGAAGTGGAAGAGCGTGTTGAACAGGTTTTGGAAGATGTTAACTGCGGTGTGAACATTACTCTCTTCAAGCACTCTCATTTTGACGAATTTAGGGAATTTCTTGATTCGGATGACCACAAGAATATTCTCAGTTTGTATGGTTATTCAAATATTAGAAACATGTGTCTTGCTATTCCTCATCTTCTTGGAAAAAGTTCTGTTGTTCTTGTTGATGATGATGAACTTTTTTGTAATCCTAATCACTTAAGTCTTGTTCGAGAATCTCTTGGAAAAGTTGTTTTTGGCAGAGAAGTTCTTGGGCTTTCAGGTTTTTATACTCGAAACGGAGAGTGGAAGAATGAAAGAATTTATCCTTGGGGGAAACAGTTCAACAGAGAGCTTGCAATGAATGAAACATTGAAGTCTCTGATTGGGGATTCTATAAAGCCAAGGCTTGAGCCAACATTTTTTGTTTTAGGTGGAAACATGGCTGTTTCAAAAAAGCTTTTTATGGAGGTTCCTTTTGATCCAAAAGTAGTGCGTGGAGAAGATATGGATTATGCAATCAATGCAAGAATGTTTAACAAGCCGTTTTATTTTCATAATCAGTTTTCAATAGAACATTGGCCTCCGATTTTTACTCAGCCTCTATGGCGTCTTCTCAGAAGTGATACTGAACGTTTTATTTATGAGTACAAAAAGCTTGTTTTGCAAGAGCCAGTTGAAGGAGTTCACAGAATTTTGCCCGAGTATATGGAACCATATCCTGGAAGCTTTCTTAATGATGATTGCATTGATTTATTTAAGCAGGCGAATCTTGCACTCAAAGACTATTATCAAATTTATGATGATTTTTCTTCCATTAAAAATGTTAACAAGACACTGGAATCAATCAACAAAATTGACAAGGATAAATCAAATCATTTTTTGGAGTATGTGGAATTTCAGAGAAAATGGAAGGAAATGATGGGCTTGTTTGATAAAGACAAAAATATCAGAAAAAAGTTCAAGAAAATTGTTTATTCCTGAAATTTATTTATGGTTAAGCAAAGTTCTTCATCTTCTTTTATTGCAGTCATTGCTTTTTTCCATTCTTTTTTGAATTCAGGATAATGCCCTGTTTTTTGAATAGCAAATTCTCTTGCTTTGTTAATAACTTTTTCAAAGCCGCCATGTTTTTCAAGAAAGTTAGGGAACTGTTTTTTGAGTTCTTCAGAAGTTTTTTGTGCTAGTTCTTCAAAATTTTCTTTGAGAAAGAATCCTGGGTATGGGTCAAGGTCATGGCTTTTTATGCCGAAGTGTTTTATTCTGTTTCTTTCATACATAAATCTGTAGATGTTTCTTAGGAATGCTCTTTCAAATTCTTCTGTTTCTCTGATTGGGTTGTGAATAATTGCGAGTTCACTATCGAAAACAAATTTTTTATCGTAGTTTTTACAGCTTACTGTATAACTGCAGTCTTCTCCTCTTAGACAATGAGGGTCAAAGGGAATCTCTGAAAAAAGTTCTTGCTCTAAAATCATTGCTCCTCCCAAGGCAATTCTTGTTTCACAGTATCTGCCTTTACTTTCAATCATTTGTTTGAATGTTTTGTTCATCATGGTTGCAACTGGAAAGTTTTCTTCAATATTTTTTTTCTGGGGTGGGAGTTCAAAGCAGTCTTCGTAAAGATAGTATCCTGTTTTTCCGAGTATTTTTTTTCCATTAAACTTTTCTCCAATTCCGTCTGTCGCAAGCTCTGGGAATTTTTGGTTTTGGATTACTTGGTCATCATCAATTAAGGCAATGATTTCAGAGTCTGTTGCTATTGCAGTTATTAAACCGAAGTTTCTGAAATTTGAAAAAGGATTAAGATTTGTTTCTTTCGCAAGTCTTGAAAAACCTTCTCTCTCAAATAAATTTTTCACAAGTTTGACTTCTTTTTCTGAAGAGGATATTGTGGGAAATCTTTTATTGTATTTTTTAACAAGCTCTGAAATTTTTATTTCTGCTTCTTTGTTTTCTGCACTGCAGGTGTTTAACAGTATTGTGCGGAAATTTTTGCTGTTGCAGTTTGCCAGTGAATCAAGCAGTTGTTCAAGCTTGTTTGTTCCGAGCAATACTCCTGAATATGTGGGTATAACAAAAGTAAGTTTTCTGGACATACTTATTATCTTGTTAAAAAGTCTTTTAAGTTGTATTCCAGTTATATTATTGGTGGTTTAATGGGTTTGCTTGACAAGTTAAAGGGAAAAAAAGATGGTGCTTCCGAATCTCGGGAAATAGAAGAGGACGAAGAAAATCAGGATGTTCGGGAAGATTCTAATGAAGCAAAATATGCTGAAAGCACTTGTGCTTTGTGCGGTGGCACAGAGTGTGACAAAAAATGGGCTGGTCAGTTCTGGCACAAGAAATGTTATAGAAAAATGAGAAAAGCAGGCAAGGGGATGTTGTGAAAAAACTTCTTATTGTGAATGCAGACGACTATGGATATTTTCCTTCTTTTGATAAAGGAATAATTGAATGCATAAATGCTGGTTCAGTAACCAGCACTACTGCGTTGGTTAAAAACAAAAACCTTAATCCTCGTCTTATTGACAAGCTTGATGTTGGAATTGGACTTCATTTGGATTTAAAAAATATTGGAAAACAGGAGTTGGGTTCAGCTGTTGAAGAACAGTTTTATGTTTTTGAAAAAGTTTTCAGCAGGCTTCCCACACATATTGATTTTCACAAATTTTCTGATGAAAGAAAAGAAGTGATTGACTATGTTTCAGATTTTGCTCTGGAAAAATCTCTTCCAGTTCGTTCAAAGGATTTCAAAACAAGGGACTTGTTGAAAAAGAAAGGAGTGCAGACTCCTGACGCATTTATTAATTCTCTTAACCTTTCGGTTGAGGAAATAATTCTTAGCCTTGGGTCTCTTGATAACGGAGTAACTGAACTAATGGTTCACCCAGGTTATTTTGGAGCGGAAAGTAAGAGTTCTCTTAATCGGGAAAGAGAAGAAAAAGACCTTAAAATGCTTTTGAGTTCCGAGTTTAAGGAAGCTGTTAACGATTCTGAAATAGTTCTTTCTGATTTTTCCTGTCTTGTTTAGAGTGCTTTTTAAACATTTTGGAGTTTTATTCAAAAGTTGGTGCTCTGATTTGAGAGTCTGTGACTGGTTTGAAAAAAACACTTTTAAGAGTCAGAGTTATTCTGACGTAAAGCGTCTTATAAAGCTCAAGCGCAAAGGCAAGCATTCGATAAGCCTCTGTATTCCCACGCTTAACGAGGAAAAATCTGTCGGCAAAGTTATCTCTGTTCTAAAATCAGCTTTGATGGATCACAGAAAACTTATTGATGAAATTATTGTTATTGACAGCGGAAGTACGGACGGAACAAAGGAGATTGTTGAAGGTCTTGGAATTCCTTTTTATAAGGCAAAAAAGATTTTGAAGAGACGCGGAAAAGCAAGAGGGAAGGGAGAGAATCTTTGGAAGTCTCTTTATCTTGCAAAAGGAGACATTATTATCTGGATTGATGCGGATATTGAAAATATTCACCCCAGATATGTTTACGGTCTTGTTGGACCATTGTTAACAAACAATAAAATAAAGTTTACAAAAGCTTTCTTTCAGCGCCCTGCAAAAGCAAGGCGTTACAAGGAACCTCTTGGGGGTGGCAGAGTCACTGAACTTCTTGTCAGGCCTCTTTTCAATATGTATTTTCCTTCACTCAGCGGATTTATTCAACCTTTGAGCGGGCAGTGTGCTGGATATAGGGGCGTGTTTGAAAGAATTCCTTTTTTTACAGGATATGGTGTTGAAACAGGAATGCTTATTGACGTCGACAAAAAGTTTGGATTAAAGTCTATGGGTCAGGTTGATCTTGTTAGTTTAAAGCACAAGCCAAGCGATCTTTCACAATTGAGTGAAATGTCTTTTGGAATTCTTCAGGTTTTTTCTAAGAGAGCTAATACTCTCGGAAAGCTTATTCTTGTAAAAAAAATAAAGAAAACATATACTCTTGTGCAGAGCGAAAAAGAAAAGAGAAAAGTAAACTATCATCTCAGAAAAAAGGAGATAGTTGAGACTCAGAGACCTCCAATTATTACTTTGAATGAGTATAGAAGAAAGTTCAAGAAAGAAATTGAAGAATTTTAGCTTTTCTTATTTTTCTTAAAGACTTTCTTGTACAAAACCCAGGTTCTAATAAATTCTGCATGACTCCACATTAAAGGAGTTGTACTATATGCAATCCCTTTTTTGAATAAAGGATGTTTTCTTGCATTTTTTATCAGAACAAGTCTGTCTGGTCTTAGGACTCCGCCGTCAGTGTAATCTTGCACATATTCTTCGAACTCTTTTGTTGTGGAAATATGTTCCGGCAACAGGTTTTTGTATGAAATTTTTATAACCCAGTTAAGATGTCTGTCAGCATTTTTTCTGTCATTTATTCTGATATAATGCCTGCACAGCATTAATGAAAACATGGGCCAAGCTCCATAGCCTCCGTTGTTTCGTCCAATATATTTTTTGTATCTGCATATTCCGCCGAGTTTTTTGTCCCATAGTTCTTGGTCTATTCTTTTCATTGTTGATTTTACTTTTTTGTCTTTATCACTTAATACTCCGAAATCAGGAAGTCCTGCAACTGAAGCTTCCGGATTTGAGTCCACTGAACTTGATTCCTTAAGTCTTACATTTTTTATGAATGCATTGAGCCTGTTGCTCCAGAGATATTTTTTGATTCCTTTTTTGATTAATGTATTGTATTCTGTCCATTTTTTTCCGTTTTTTCCAAGAGCTTTTGACATTTTGCCAAGCTCTTTCATGGCTGCACAACAGGTTGAATTAGCCCATATTTCAAGTCCTTTTTCTAAAGGAGGAAATTCAAATATTGAGTTTGGCGTAAAAACAAGATTTTTATCTTTTTGGAAATTTTTAACAATGTATTCTCCTGATTTGATTAATTTTGGAAAATTTTTTTCAAGAAATGCTTTGTCTCCGCTTTTTTCAAAATATTTTGAGAACGCATAAATTGTAAGTGCTGTGCTGTCAATCTGAATAGGTTTGTAGCTTGCGTCTTTTCCCTTTGTGTCAACTCTTTGAGGAAATGCGCCTTCTCTACGCTGTGTTTTCATTATAAATTCAAGTCCTCTTTTTGCTTCTTCAAGCATTCCAGCATCAATAAATCCAAGAATGCATATTGCGTTGTCTCTTGGGTAAACAAAGGGATATCTTTTTCCTTTTGGAGTTGCAAGACAGCCTCCATTGTCAAGCTGAACGCTTTTGAGAACTTCAATGCTTTTTTGATATATTTCTTCTGCTTTTTTAGCGTTAATCATTTTTTACCACCTCCATTACAAATTTATTCCATCCAATTGGTCCAATTCCTTTTGTTTGACAAAATTTGTCGGAAGAAAAAGTCTTGTTGTGTCTTTCAACAAGAGTACTTTTATCTGCTGCTTTCAGCATTGCAAAATCATTTTCGCTGTCTCCTAAAGCAATGCTTTCAACTTTTTCTTTCCATTCTTTTTCAAATAATTTTGTTGTCTTGAGAACTGCTTTTCCCTTGTCACTGCCGCCCCCATATACATGATAATATCTTCCACCAACAGTTATGTTAAGTTTCTTTTTCTTCATGAATGCTCTGACTTTTTTTTCGTCTTTCTCGTTTTTGAGTTTAAAACCTGTTGAGTATTCTCTGGTAAGAGCTCTTTTTGCCATATTTCTGTTAAGCCCTGTGTCTTTCATTACTTCCGGAATACTCATGTCATGAAATGCTTCAAGCTCTACTGTTTTTTTGAGTTCTTTCATTATTTTCTTTATTTTTGAAAATGGAGTTCCGAACTCAATTATGTTATAGTCTTTGGTTTTTCTGCTAAACCTGATTTTTGTTTTAAAATATCCTTTTGGAATATAGATTGCAGAGCCGTCCTCTACAATAAAAGGGTCTTTTGTTCCAACTTTTTTTCTGAGCGGTTCTTGTTCTGCTCTTGTTTTTGAAGTACAAAAAATAAGTGGAATCTTGTTCTTTTTCAACATTTTTATTGCTGGTTTTGCAGCATCAAAAGAATAAGTTGAATGATCAAGAAGTGTTCCGTCAAGGTCAGTGAACACTGCGATTCTTTTTTTTGTCATCTTTAGCATTATCTTCAAACTCATAATTAAAGCTTTGTTTTGTTTTTCTCATTTTTCATTCTTTTTATTCTTTTCATTCTTTTCATTTTTGAAGATTGAAGATTTTTGGATAAAAATAAGAGGAAAGTAAAAAGAGATATATAAATCAGATTTTTTTACTTTCCTCCTTTGCCTTTTTTTGCCTTCTTTACAGAATTCGGGGGTGATAGATTACCCGCGAGTGACTATAGACATTAACTAGTATAAAAACTTTATTGGTTTAAATTCCGAACAATTCTGCTTTTTTGAATATATTTTTATACAGTATCGAAGAATATGTTATTGGTTTGAATGGATTTTAGTCACTATCTTAAAAAACAATCCAAGCTGGGAAAGTCTGGTTATGGGGTTGAGAGAAAATGTCTTGAATGCGGAAAAGAGGTTGAAAACACAGGTTCTCATCTTTATTATCAGAAATTTTGTTCGCAATCCTGCAAAGACAAATATATTGGTTTGAAATAGCTTTTTTCATAAGATTGATGCGCCAAGTGCAACTGATTCTTTTCCAAGCGGGCTTTTTTGAATAAAAACTTTTTTTCCTGAAACTGAAAGTTTCTTGACTTGTTTTATTGTTTCTTTAAGGAGAACTTTGCTGTTTGATATTCCCCCGGCAAGCACGATTTTTTCCGGGTCAAATAGTTGTATTGCGTTGTCAAGCCCTATCGCGAGATATTGTGCGGTTTCTTCATATACTTTTATTGCTTTCTTGTTTCCTTTTTCAGATAATTCTTCTACTTTTTGCGGTGAAATATTTCCAAGACCTTTTTTTATGGCTCGTTTTCGAACTGCTTTTTTGTTTATCATTGATTCAAGGCATCCTTTTTTTCCACAGCCACACTTCCATCCGTCTTGTTTAACAATGATATGTCCTATTTCTCCTGCAAATCCATTGCTACCGCGGAACAGTTTTCCGTTGAGAATAAGGGAGCCGCCCACACCTGTTCCTATTGTAATGCATAGTCCATTTTCTATGTCTTTTAGCGCACCCCATTTTTTTTCAGCGAGAGCCATGCAGTTGACATCATTGTCTATTGCAAGTTTTGTGCCAGGAAAACAAAGATTTTTTTTGAGATTAAAATTATTGAAACCTTTTATGTTTGTGAGATTTTTTATTTTACTGTTTTCTTCAATAAATCCTGGAAAACCAATTCCTATCTTTTTTGGTTTTGTGTGATTGGAGAGAGCATGAACAATATCTTTAATGCTTTGCAAAACTTTTCTACTTCCTATTGCTGGAGTTGGAACTTTAATGCTCTTGTGTACTCGTCCTTTTGAGTCTGCAACTATTCCTAGAATCTTTGAGCCGCCAACGTCAATTCCTATTGAGGCCATGGAATTATCTATATCTTTAAGACTTTATTAAATGTTTCCATATGCTCTTGAGGTTTTCCGAGGAATTCAAATTTGCTTGGTTCTTCGAAAAAGCTTTGGTACATTGGCTCTCCAGTTTTTAGTCCAAATTTTGGAACAGATTCTGCTTTAATGTATCTTGGTTCCGGAGCTTCTTGATATAATTTATTTTTTTCAACTACTCTGTCTTTTTTGAAGTACCATGCAAAACCCTTTAGTTCTCTAATTTTTCCATACTCTGATTCAAATCTTGAATCAACCCAGTTGCTCATCACAAGTGGGGTGGAGCCATTGTTTATTGTAACATGCCCATAGTTTGGTGGCATAACTGCCTTGTCTCCCTGCTTTGCTTCCATTACTGCAAAGTCAAGAACCTTTTCTGGATTTGCAGGATCAACTTTTTGAAGCAGGTAAAGAGCCTGTCCGCTTATCACTTCGTATACTTCTGGATAGCTTACTTCTGTTTTTGGAACAAGCGGGTGGTAGTGACCAAACGTCTTTATTAGTTCGTCTCCCATGAATCCGTTTGGAATAAGTGTAATGTCATATCTTGCAAAGTTTTCTTTCATGACCTGCCTTTTTTCTACTTCAAAAATATCCCGGTACATAAAGTAGCTTTCTTTTGGTTCAGTAACATTGTCATCGGAAAGAACAGGTTGCATGTCTTCAATTGTTCGAATGCTTAATTCTCCCCCGCTTAGTCCTTCTCCAATAACAATTTTCATTGCCTCTTCATCCAATTTTATTGGGAGCTTTGAATTTTCAAAAAGTTCAATCATTTTAATTCCTCCTTACTCTGTTTTTCAGATTCATTTTTTATTGTTTGTTTTTTCTCCGCGCTTGCGCATAATGAAATATATTTCATATTCTCTAAGATTAATGTTATTCTTGAATAGTAATCTGCTTAAACCACCGCACGCTGGTTTTCCTTCCCTTATGTCGTAGCCAATCATTCTTGCCATTTCAAGTATCAATGACGGTTTCAGAGTTACTGTTTGAAAATGTTCCGGATGAAAAGCATTTTTTTCATGCAATTTGCCTTTCAAAAACTTTAGCCTGTTTCGCCAAAAATAAAAATTAGGATAACGCAGGTGCAGTTTGCCCTCATACTTTAATATTCTTCTGCATTCCAGTAAAAACTCAATTGGGGAGAGAGTTAAATGTTCAATAACGTGACTTGCATTTATTTCATCAACTGAGTTTTTTTCAAAAGGATAGGGAACCTTATTCAGATTTACTATTTTGTCAGGATTTGTTTGTTTGTCAATATCTATGTTTACCCAGCCTTTTTTGTAATCTAATCCACACCCAAGATTTAATTTAAGCATTTTTAGATTCTCCTATTTTTTTTGAAATAAGCTTCATAATCTCTTCGCCAGATGCTTTTCCTCTTAATTCCTTCATTGCCTCCCCCATTAACGCTTTGACGGCAAAGTCTCCTTTTTCTTGAATTGTTTTTGAATTTCTTTTAACAATTTCTTCAATTATTTTTTCAACTTCTTTTGAGCTAGTGTTTCCAGTTCCTGCTTTTTTGAGTGACTCTTCAACACTGTTGCCTTCTGAAATCTTTCTTAAAACTTCAGCAAAAATATCCTTTGTTAATTTTCCTGTTTTCTCCATTAAAAGAATTTTTTCGATGTCTGTTTTTTGGATTTCTTTTCCTGTTTCTCGCTCTATCTGTCGAGCAGTTTCAAGCAAAAGCACTGCAGAGGTTGTTGCATTGAATCCTTTCTTCAAAAGTTTTTCAAAGAAACAGGCTTGGTTGCTGAGCTTCATTTTTCCTGAAAGATTTTCACTTAGTCCCTTTGTCTTGTAAAGTTTTTCTCGTTCTTCAACTGTAAGGGGAAGACTTTTTTTAATTCTTTTCAGTTCTTTTTTTAAAATTTCTTCCGGTTCAATGTCTGTTTCAGGATACATTCTTGCAGCTCCGGGCAAAGGTCTTGAGTAAGCAGTGTTGCCGTTTTCAAGAATATTTCTTGTTTCCTCTGGCACTCCGCTGAAAGCCTGTTTGCATCTGCTGACAACCGCTTCCAGTCCAGTAATGCAATCTTCTTTGTTTCCAATCACTAAAGCAAATCCGTCTTGTTCTTCAATCCCAAGTTTTTCTTTTACTTTCTCAACTTCTTTTTCTGAAATACCATAACCTGGCAATTCATCTTTATGAAGAATTCCTTTCAAGCCAGTTTTTGCTTTTACATTGTCTGCAAGTTCTGTTCCAAATCTTCTATCTTTCTGAATTTCTGTCCCAAGCAATCCGTCAAATCCTGAAAGCTTTACTCCAAATGATTTTTGCCCATTGCCGATTGTTGCTTTTATCATTTTTGAATCGCTTTTAGAAAACACGTCAGTTATTTCAACAAAATTGTTTTTCAACTGGTTTTTTTCTATTTTCCGATTACTAAGTTCTTCTCTGATTTTAATGAGTGAAATTTGTCTCTGTACTTCCCTTTTCACTGCTTCCTCAATTATTGACAGGTTTTGCACTCCCTTTATTTCAACTCTTGCGCCTTCTTTAATTGAAATATTAAGGTCTTGTCTGATTGATCCAAGACCGCGTCTTGCTTTGCAGGTTCTTCTAAACAGTTCTCCTATCTTTTTTGCTCCTTTTTTGATTTCTTCAGGTGTATTCATGTCAGGGTCAGTCGCAAGCTCAAGCAAGGGAATTCCAAGACGGTCAAGACTGTAAACAATTTTTTTTCCCTTTTGCTCTATTGGTCTGGCAGCATCTTCTTCCAATGCAAGTGACTGCAAGCCAATCTCTTTGTTGCCTATATCTATTGAACCGCCGTGGCTTAACAACATTGTTTTTTGAAATCCTGATGTGTTGCTCCCGTCAATAACTGCTTTTCTCATTACAATTGCTTCATTCACAATGCTTGCTTTTGTCATCAACGCAATCTTGAGACCTGTTTCAAGAGCTTCTCTGTCTGCGTTCATTGGGGGCTCTTCATCAAGTTCCACCAAGCAACAGCAGTCATCGAATGCAAGATATTCAAAATAGTTTCCTTTTTTGAAAGCTTCAAGTGCAGCTGCATCAAATTCTCCGAGTTCAGAAGCAACTGGCCTAAGTCTCCTAACAATGCGGGAATTTTCTCCTCCTGTTTCTTTAAGAAGAGAAGGACATCTGCAGAATAGTTTTCCAGTATCCAACTGCTGGTGCACTTCTATTCCGCATTTTAATCCTAATTTTTTATAGTCAAGTTCCATTTTCATCACGTGCTCTCTTTTGTTTTAAGCAAGATTTTCTTGTATTTTTTGCATTAAAATTTTATTGCGCTATCTTAATTAAGTTTTTGATTCAAGCTCTTCTTTGATAATTTCAATTTGTCTTTCTTGTCTTTGCTTCATTTTTCTTGCGCCTCTTCTTCTTTTTTCTTTCTAAAAATCCGGTTCCTGCCCATCCACTCTTCCTCAACTTGTTCTGCAAGATAGCTATTGAGGTATCTGGAAACAGTGCTCTTGCTAATGCCTGTTTTTCTTGCAATCTCACGCGCCCACATGCCCTGTGGATTGTCTTCAAGAAGGGATATTATTTCTCTTGTTTTTTTGTCGTCAGCACCTTTCTTTGGCATCAATGTGTTTAGGACATTTGTCCTATAAAATAGTTTTTATCCCTCTGCCAAGCCCTAGAAAGCTTTTTATAATTCAAATTTAATATAGTTTCCATGCGTTCTGGTTTAGTTTTTACTTTTTTGGCTATATTGCTTTTCTTCAGTTTATGCTTTGCTGTTCCGTTCACTGTTTCAACAACCAACAGCAAGATTTTTTATAAATATGATTCTGAAAATAATGTCTTGTCTGAGCCAAAAATTCTGACTGCGGTTCGTCTTCTTGACCCCCTGAAAGATGTCGGGAAATATGATGTGAAAATGGAACTTATCCAATCAGGAAATTTGCTTGAAGAAGCCGAGAAAACAATTGTAAGGGATGAAATTGAACAAGTTGAACAAAGAACAGTTGTTTTTCCGCTTAGCGCAGTTCTTTCTCCTGGAAAATATCTTGTGAAGATAATCGCAAAAACTAAAACAGAGTATTATCTTGAAGGGTTGTATGAAGAGCCGGTTTCTGATGAAGAAGAAGGCGAGCTTGAATTCACCCAGTCTTCTGTGCCTCATTCCACAAGCTCTGGTTTTCCTCCTCTTGTTCCTTCTTCAATAGCTTCGCATATTCCAGACATATTTCCATTTGGAGGATTTCCTGATTCAGGCAGTAATGGAATTCCTGTTTCAACAGGGGGCTATAATCCTGGAACCGGAATAGATGTGGGTTGTTCTTGTTAGGTGAAAAAGATGGATAAAAAAATAGTTTTGGTTGTTGGCCTGATTTTGTTAGCCGTGATTGCATTCTTTTTTATGCAACCAAGCAAATCATTTCATCTTGGTTATTCTGAAATTGAATCTTTTTATTCAGAAAACAATCTTTCTTTGAAAAGCAAACTAACCATAAGCGATGCAATTTCTGATTTGTCTCAGGATGATATTTCTTTTCTAAAAAGTAAAATTTCTTCGCTGAACGACCGTTCTGGAGAATTTTCTTCTTCTGCATCTCGTCAGATTAAATTAGTTACAAAAGTTCACATAAGTTTTCTTGATTTTGTAAGCAGGGTGATTGAAGCAAGGTCTCTTGCTGAAAGCATTGATTTTAATTCACACAACCCTGTTGACTTGTGCTCTTCAATTGATGAACTTTCTTCTATGATTCCAGTATATGAATCTGTTCTTGAAAAAGCAAAAGATGCTAATTCTGCAATGTCTGATTTTAAATCAGATTATCCTGTGTTGTGGAAAAATTATGAACTAAAATTTATTGAACCTAATTTGATTGAATTAGAACAAATGGTTTCTGATTCAAAAAATTCCAACAAATTGATTTCAGAATGGTGCTTTGATTTTCTTTCAAGCCCTTCTTTTGAATAGTATGGCTTGTTTTGAATAATATAATTTATTCTTCTGCGATTTTTTTTCCAAGTTCAAAGCATTTTTTCAGCAAACAGTCATTCTTGGAAACTGCATTTTGTTTTTCTAATTTTTCTCCCAAAACAGCTCCGCTAAATTCCATTAGCTCGTGCTTGTAAAAACTCTTAATTGTTTCCAGACATTTTTCAAGCGACTCTCGTTTTCCGCCTCCTGAAATAACAGCATAACCTTTTTTTCCTTTCAGGCTTTTTTTTGCGTAAAGATAATTGCTTCTGTCAACAATGTCCTTCATTAATCCGCTCATGTTGTCAAAATAGGTTGGTGTTGCAAGCACTATTGAGTCTGCCTGCTCCATTTTTTCCGCGACTGCTTGAAAGTCATCCTTCTGCCTGCATTCTTTTGCTTCAAGACAATAGTCATTTCCATCGCAGTGTGCAATATTAAGCTCTCTTAATAGAACAATTTCTGTTTCAACTCCTGCTTGCTCTGCGCCCCTGAGAGTTTCTTCCAGCATTGTTTGTGAATTTCCTTTTCTAGGGGATCCGCCGATTCCGAGCAGGTTCATTGCAGGTCCCTCAGGCTTTTTGCTTCCCCATTATTGTTTAATTCCTTCAGAGTGTGAGAATAATCTTTTTTGAAACCTTCTTTATTCACTCTTTTTAGAATAAAGTAGCCTGCAATCAATACCCAAACTAAATTAAGTGCAATGAAAATTACCGAGCCTAAATGGACTGCATACACTAGCAGGATAAGAGAGCCCATGAGATTCAATCCATTGTATGCAAGAGACTGTTTCTGAAATTCTTTTTTATGTTCTAAATAGAATGCTGCAAGAATCATTGCAAGCCCGATTGCTCCAAATAAATCCCACAAAATGCTCATTCAATCTACTCCAATTCAAACTCTTTTTCAAGCGTTCTCTTGGTTATTTCTCCGCGTAAATTTCTTCCCATTAACTCTTTTGCCTCTGCTGGTTTATAGTTTCCGAGCAGCCACGCCAGTTTTACAAAAGCTGTTTCTGAAAGCATGTCTTCTCCCGGAACAACTCCTGCTTCTGTTAAGTCAATTCCTTTGTCATAAACATGCAGGTGGACTCTTCCGAAAATGCACTGAGAAGTCATTGCAACCACTCCGCCCTTGTCGATGAATTTTTTAATTGCTGGAATAATCTTTTCATGAATCTTGCAGTCCTTGTTCGGCACGTGGCCAGGAGTGTGTCCCAAGCCAGTTCCCTCTATTATATATCCTTTGTATTTTTGTTTGCTAAAGAATTCAAATTCTTCTGGAAACATGTTAACGTGTACTTTCAGGAAACCGGTTTTTTCTTCAAATTTTGGTTTTACAATCATTTTTTCCTTGCTCTTTCTAGAGTAATCTTTTTTTAAGAATTCAATCGAGTGCGAGCCATAGTCAACCAGCGCAATTGCTGAATCATTAACTGGTTTGAATGCATCTCTTCTTGAAGTGTGAAGTTTCCTTGTTTTTGTCGCAGGAAGAATTGCGCACTTGTTGTCTTCAGTTGAATTATGCATACAGATTGCTATTCCTGCAAAGTCTGTTTTTGCAATAAATTCTGCTGCGCAGATTAAGTTCATTGCTGCATCGCTCGAACCACGGTCACTTGACCTTTGGGCACCGACGACCAGAATCGGGATAGGGCATTTTTCTATTGCAAAAGATATTGCTGCGGTTCCCGGACACATATTGTCTGTTCCCATGCTCAGGATTATTCCGTCAACGCCTTTGTCTGCCTGTTTTTTGATTTCTTTTGCAATTGTTTCAAAGTGCTTGAACCTAAAATCATCACTCCACATCTGGCTTATGAGGTCTGACTTAAAATTTGCAATATCATTGAGTTCTGGGAACATGGAAAGCAAGTCTTCCGCATCAAAGCTTGTTATTACTGCTCCTGTTCTGTAGTCTGCTCTGCTCGCAATAGTTCCCCCAGTGTGAAGGATTGCTATGTTGGGCAGGCCTGGTTTTTTTCTGATTTTTTCTTTTTTTCCTTTTCCAACTTTTTTTCCTTTTCCTGTTTTCTTAATGCTTTCAATTTCTTCGTTTAAAAATCCTGCATTGTAACCTGAGTTGAGTTTTAGAACAAGCAGGTTTTCTTTTTTGCTGGGAATTATTGTTCCCTTGAATTCTCCGCCCTCTTGCACTATTTCAACAATATCTCCTTCTGAGAGCTTGTGCTTTTTTAGAAATTTTTTCAGATTCATTGCAAACATTTATTTAAAGTTGCATCTTACTTTTATTGCTTTTGGTTGATGCCAATGTTTGTTAAAGGAACCACCTTGCTTGGAGAAGCTCAAAAAAATAATTATGCAGTTCCAGCCTTTAATACAACCAATCTTGAAATAACACAGGCTCTTTTTGAAGCAGCAAAACAAGCACGGTCTCCTTTGTGGATTCAAACAACCCCTTCTGCAATAGCTTACGCTGGATTGAACAATCTCACTGCGCTTGTTTCTCACATGTCTTCTTGTCGCAAGGTAAAAACTTGCATTCATCTTGACCATGGAAAAGACTTTGCAACAGTAAAAAAATGTGTTGATCTTGGTTACAAAAGCGTCATGATTGACGGGAGCAAGCTATCGTACAGTAAAAATATTGCGCTTACAAAAAAATGCTCTGCTTATGCCCACAAAAAAGGAGCAAGCGTTGAAGCAGAATTAGGCGCAATCGGAAGCGATTCTGAAAAATTCACTGACCCTCTTCAGGCAAAAGATTTTGTCAATAAAACAGGGTGTGATTCTCTTGCTGTTGCAATTGGAACTTCTCACGGAGCCTACAAGTTTAAGGAAAAAGCAGAGCTTGACTTTGCACGCTTGAAGGAAATTCGCGAGATAGTTTCTGTTCCTCTTGTTCTTCATGGAGCTTCTGCTTCAGAACCGGTTCTGGTGAGCAAAGCCAATGCATATGGTGCAAAAATTCACGGGGCAAAAGGTGTTCCGGATTCTCAGATAAAAAAAGCCATAAAGTTTGGTGTTTCAAAAGTAAACATTGACACTGACTTAAGGCTTGCGTTCACTGCCGGCGTCCGCGCTTTTCTTAAAAAAAATCCATCTGACTTTGATCCGCGCTCTTATCTTTTCGCGGGAAGAGAGGAAGTAAAGCGCGAGGCATTAAAAAAAATTAACCTGCTTAAATAGTGTGTGGGCAGTATGGATACGATTGAACTCTCTAAAAAACTAATTTCTTTCAAGACAACAAAGGACAATCTTGAAGAGATGAAGTCCTGCCTTGAATTTGTTGATGCTTTCTTTCCTTCAAAAGAATTTTACAAATTTGGTTTTGAAAAACAGGGAAAGCCAACTCTTTATGTCAGCACTCAGGAAACAAAGGAACCAAAAATAATGTTTCTTGTTCACTTGGATGTTGTGGAAGGCGAAGAAAAGCAATTCACTGCACGAGAAGAGGGGGACAGGCTTTATGGCAGAGGCTCTTGTGACATGAAAGCACAAGCTGCTTTTTGTATGACTATTCTTAAGACTGTTCCAAAGGACAAGAGTGTTGCAGTTGCTTTTACATTTGACGAAGAGCAGGGAGGCATGCTTGGAGCAGAGCCTCTTTCTGAACTAGTTAAACCCTCTTTTATTATCTGCCCTGATGCACGCTATAGCTTAGTCGTGAAAGAAAAAGGAGTAATGAGGCTGAGGGTCACTGCAAGCGGAAAAGCTGCGCATGGAGCTTATCCTTGGCAGGGAGAAAATGCAATTGAAAATCTCATAGAAGCATTTCTAAAAATCAGGAAACAATTTTCTGATGTGTCTGAAAAAGACAATTGGAAGGCAACTTATAATCTTGGTCTGATTAATGGGGGGGAAGCTCCAAACAAGATTCCTGACAATGCAGAACTTGTTCTTGACATAAGATATACTGAACATGATAATCCTGATGAACTCCTTCAGAAAATTTCTTCTGTTTCGGACAAAATTTCTGTTGAAAGAATTGAATTTACTCCCTCAGTTACTGTTGATACTGAAAGTGAGATATTCAAAAAATTCGAGAAAGCAGTTTTGACAGAGTTTTCTGAAAAACCTGAAAAATATTTCGCAAACGGTTCAAGAGACACTAAATGGTTTTCAAAGCAAGGAGTTCCTTTTGGAATTATTGGCCCAAAGGGAGGGGAACCTCATTCTGTTGATGAGTGGGTTAGTATTTCTTCAATAAAAGAACTAGAAACTGTTTTCAAAAAGTTTGTATTAGAGAATGCTTAATCTTTTTGCACGTGCTTTTGTTTCTTGAACATTTGTTTTATTTCTTTTCCTGTTGTGGCTTGCTCTGGTTTTTTATCCTGTCTGAAAGAAATCAGTCTTGGAAATCGAAGAGCAAGTCCTTTTTCTTTTCCTTTCTTTTCACAAACATGCATTGGGCTCTCAGTTATTTCGTCTGCCACTACTTCAATCACATACTTTGGTTCTGTCCAGACATCCGGTGTTATTTCAGAGTTCACCCGAATCGGCTTTTTCTTTACTGAAATTTTGCTTAATCTTTTCTCCATTTCTTCAAGCTGTTGTTCGCTTAAACCAGTTCCAATTCTTGCAACAGAGTCAAACATGTCTTCTTTTTTGTTATAGCACGCGGTTAGCAAGCCACCCAACCCAAATCTTGCTCTTTTTCCTTTTCCTTTGTAGTATCCAATTATTACAAGGTCTGTTGAATCCTGCATTTCTCCCTTGTAGCTTCTCTTAAGTTTTATCCAAGCATACTTTCTTGCTCCAGCAATATATTTTGCTTCAAGATCTTTGGCAATAATTCCCTCCAATCCCTTTTCAATGCTTTCTTCAAAAAACTTTTCGATTTCTTCTGGCTTGTTTGTGGTGATGGTGTTTGTTGGTGCAACAATTTCTCCTTCTTCAATGATTTCTTCAAGTTTTTCTCTTCTTTTCCTAAATGTTTCCTTCATCATGTCTTTTCCATTAAACATCATTAAGTCAAATACGAACAGTTTCAAGGGAAGTTCTTTTGCTTTTTCTTCAATATCATATTTTCTCTTTCTCTGGATTGTTACCTGGAACGGATAGTATTCTCCGGTCTCTTCTTCGAATGCAAGTGCTTCTCCCTCTATTATTGCCTTGTCTGCCTTTACCTGTTTCTTGACGCCTTCAACTATTTCTGGAAACATGTTTGTCATGTTTTCCATTTTCCTCGAAAAAATAATTACTTTGTCTCCATTTTTGTGAACCTGAAATCTGAAACCATCATATTTTGCTTCAACTGCGCATGTTCCAATCTTTTCAACAATTTCTTTTGCACTTGGAAGCCTTTCAGCAAGAGTCGGGCGAATCGGGATTCCAGTTTCAATCGAAATACTTTGAATTCCCTTCAAACCTTTTTCTTTAATTATTTCCGCAATCTCTCCAAGATCGGGATGAATATTGTATTTTGCTTCAATTTTTTCTCTTAACTTAAACTTGAGCTGTCTTTCAAGGTCTTCTTTTTTTTTGTATTTTTTCCCGAGTTTTTTTTCAAGAATTTTTTCCTGTTGCCTGAATTCTTCGAGATAGTTTATTGCCAATGCGTCCATTATTGTTGGTTCTCCAATTCCGAGCCTCATTGCTCCTATTGGAATTCGCACAATATATTTTGCCTCGGTTCCTGAAGCAGAATTCAACAGTTCTGCTAACAGTCTTATCTTTGACAGCTGGCTTCCCTTTCCCTCTGCTTTTGTAATCTTTTCCATATTTTTGAAAACTTTTTCAAAAGAGAGTTCCTGCTTTCCAAGAGACTGTTGTTTTCTTCCATCTGACAACTTTTCTGCAAGCTCTCCAATGTCTCCGATTTTCTTGTACTGCTTTTGCACTTCGTCTTTTGCATTGCCTGAGGCTTTCGCAATTGCTTCTATTACGAGCTTTTCTCCCAGACCAAGGTCTTCTTCTAGAAAATCTGGCCCAAGCTTTCCTTGTGATAGATAGACAAGAGGGCGCACATCTTTTTTTTCTGCTTTCTCAAGTGCTTCTGCAATGATGTCTGTCATCGTGAGTCGGGAGGAAGCACTCTCCACCCGGCTCCAGAACTCAGCTACTTCCAAGAATTTCATAAAAGAATTAGGTTCAAACTGCTTTAAACATTTTGTCTTGCAAGATATTTCTCTTTCAAATCAACATATTCTTGTGCTTTTCTTTCAATGTCTTTTAGCTCGCTTTCCTTCAACTCTCTGATTATTTTTCCAGGCACTCCGAGAATCAGCGCGTTCTCTGCTTCAATGCCCTTGGTGACCACTGCGCCGGCTCCCACGATGCACTTTCCCTTTAGTTTCACTCCAGTCATCACGGTTGAGTTCATTCCAATCAGGCAGTTGTCTCCAATAGAGCAGGCATGCACAACAGTGCCATGTCCCACAGTCACGTTTGAACCGATTTCAATTCCCTGCTCCCAGTCTGCGTGGAGAACACAGCAGTCCTGAATGCTTGTCCTTTCACCAATCCTAATGCTTCCTTTATCAGCTCGCAGAACCGCGTTCGGCCAGATGCTGGAGTTGTCTCCAATCTCTACATTTCCAAGCAGGACAGCTGAATCATGAATAAAGGTTTTATTTTCTATTTTTGCAGGCATATTAAAGCTCAGTCAGGCAAGCTTTTTATTGTTTTCTCACTTTATATTGTTTTATGACAGAAAGAAGGGATTTACTTCCAGTCGTGCTGTTCAAGCACTGATTCTATTCATTTAAATGCTTTT
The DNA here is from genome assembly GCA_017609985.1 of Candidatus Iainarchaeum sp. Classification (GTDB taxonomy): domain Archaea; phylum Iainarchaeota; class Iainarchaeia; order Iainarchaeales; family JAFCCW01; genus JAFCCW01. The sequence goes on along the minus strand of JAFCCW010000005.1, from coordinate 38,009 downwards.
TCTTCCGAAATTTTAGAGGCGCTGAGAGCGTATTCTGTATTTATGCCTCGTTCCATCAGAACGGGGAGAACGTATCTCGGAGCCGCGCTATCCGAGCAGGGCTTGGATGCGCCCTTTCGAGCTTGCTCGAAATTGACCTTACGAAAAAGGCGGGACATTGGTGTAGCCTGGTCTAGCATTGTGGCTTTGGGAGTCATTGACCCCGGTTCAAATCCGGGATGTCCCATTTTTTCATTTTTTATTTTTGACCGGGGGCGTAGTGTAGTCTGGTCCATCACTCCAGCTCGGGGAGCTGGTAACCCGTGTTCGAATCACGGCGCTCCCATTAGGGGGTGTTCTTCCTGAGACAAAAAATTGTTGAACAATCCCAGTTAACAGTAATCAAGCTTGGAACAAACACTATCATGAAAGATGGTTCTTTCAACGCAGTTCTTGTTGAAGCCATTGCTTCCGAAATCGCAAAAAAGTCTGTTAACGGAAAAAAATTTATTATTGTCAGCAGTGGAGCAATTGGTTTTGGAAAACAGGTTCTTGGTTTTTCTAAAAAGAATTCTTCTCTTGTGGAACAGCAGGCTCTCGCATCCGTTGGACAGCATCTGTTAATGCAGGAGTTTACTCATTGCTTTTCAAAATACTATCAGCCTGTTGCACAGGTTTTGTTAACACAGGACAATTTCAAAAATGATGCTGCTTGTTCTTGCCTTTCCAGAACAATAGAAAAGCTTCTTGAAATGAATGTGGTTCCAATCGTGAACGAGAACGATGCTGTTTCAGTTGAAGAGCTTGCTTCCGAAACACACTTTTCTGATAATGATGTTTTGTCAGCACTTGTTGCTTCTCATCTCAATGCAGGTCTTTTAGTAATTTTAACTGATGTTGATGGAGTTTTTGACAAGAATCCAAGCGAGAATTCCGATGCAGTTCTTGTTAGGGAAATAAAGAGTCTAAAGGATTTTGGAATTGAAGCTGGCTCAAGCAATTCTGGGGGCCGAGGTGGTTTTAGAACAAAACTTGCGGCTGTGGAAATTGCTTTAAAAGGACAGGTTCCCATAATTATTGCGAAGGGAGAAAAGGGAAACATTCCAAAAATAATGCGTGGAGAAGAAACAGGAACCATATTTTATGTTTAGGTGATTTAATGACAGGGAATGAAAACATGCGCAAAAGGAAAACAGGAAACAAATTCAAGAACAAGGCTAGACACAAAGACAAAAGTCAGGCTAGGAACAGGGAAAAAAACATAAACAAAAACATAAACAAAAATAGAGACAATAGCAAATCAGGAAACAAATCAAAGAACAAAAAACAGGAACAAGAGCTTGGAATCACGGTTACAAAGAATAATGATTTTAGTGAATGGTATAATCAGGTTGTGTTAAAGTCAGAGCTTGCAGACTATGCTCCTATTAGCGGGTTTATGATTGTCAGACCAAATGCTTATTCTATCTGGGAAGAAATTCAGGACAAATTCAATTCAACAATCCGAAAGAAGGGTGTTGAAAATGCTTACTTTCCTCTTTTGATTCCTGAAAGTTTTTTCAAAAAGGAAGCAGAGCATGCAGAGGGTTTTGCTCCAGAGCTTGCTTGGATTGAAGGTGATAGATCTGAAGAGCGTGTTGCTATTAGACCGACAAGCGAGACAATAATGTATGATTCTTACAGCAAGTGGATTCGTTCATGGAGAGAACTTCCTTTGAGAATTAATCAATGGTGTTCTGTTTTGAGATGGGAGGTAAAACAGACAAAGATTTTTTTGAGAACACGTGAATTTTTGTGGCAGGAAGGTCACTGTGTTTATGAAACCGAGAGCGAGTGTGAGAAAGAAGCTCTCGGATTTCTTGACGATTACAGAAAACTCGTAGAGGGAGAGCTTGCTATCCCAGTTGTTGTGGGGGAAAAAACAGCTTATGAAAGATTTGCGGGAGCAAAGAGAACCTTTACTCTGGAATCTTTAATGCCTGACGGAAAGGCTTTGCAGATGGGAACTTCACACAATCTTGGTCAGAACTTTGCAAAAACATTTGATGTGTCCTTTGTTGGAAAAGATGAGAAAAAGCATTTTGCTTGGCAGAATTCTTGGGGTTTTTCCACACGCTTGCTTGGAGCAATTGTAATGGTGCACGGAGACGACAAGGGTCTTGTTCTGCCTCCAAATATTGCGCGAAGAAAAGCAGTTGTTGTTCCAATTACTTTTGAGGACTCTAAGAAAGAGGTTCTTAGAAATGCGAGAGCTGTTGCAAAAAGTCTTTCAAAATTCAATGCATTTGTTGATGACAGAGACTCTTATTCTCCTGGCTGGAAATTTAATGAATGGGAATTGAAGGGAATCCCAATAAGGATAGAAATCGGTCCAAGAGACATAAAGAAACACCAGGTTGTTGTTGTAAGGCGCGATACTGGGGAAAAAAAGTTTGTGAAAGAGAAAAATATTTCAAAAGAGATTTCTTCTATGTTGAAGAAAATGCAGTCAGACATGTTCAACAAAGCTGAAAACTTTTTGAAAAAGAACACAGTTGAAGCAGGTAGTTGGGACGAATTCAAGAAAGCAATTAATGAAAAGAAAATGGTTCTTGTTCCTTTTTGTGATTTGGAAGATTGTGAAGAGGAAATAAAAACTGAAACAACTGCTACAAGCAGATGCATTCCATTTAATCAAAAAGACTCAGAAATGAAATGCATTAAGTGCGGCAGACCAGCAAAACACAAAACATTTTTTGCAAAAGCCTATTAGGACACGCCGTGCACTTCAATGCTTTTCAGTTCATGTTTTTCTTGGACTGATTCTTCTTTTTCTTCTTCAAATTTTTCAGGTTCCAAAACAAGCTGCATTTCTTCAACTTTGTTTTCATCAATTTGTTTAGGGTATGTTTCGAGGAATTCAAAACCTGCTTTTGAATAAATTTGCTGTGCTTTTTTGTTTTGTTCAAGCACTAACAGAGTAATTTTTTTTATTTCAATTTTTATTGATTCTTGAATTCCGATTTCTAAAAGTTTTTGTCCGATTCCTTTTCCTTCAAATTCTTTTTTTACTGCAAGCCCGTTTACTCTCGCAGTCTTGTTTTCACTAATTTCGTTGTCTTCAATAATTTCTATTTCAATAAATCCAATTATTTTTTTTGAAACAACTGCTTTGAATATTAAGTATTGCCCGTTTTCAAGCTTGTGTTCAAATCTCTTTTGTTCTTCGGAGATGTATGGAAATTCCTTGGAAGCAATTTCTAGAAGTTCTTTCTCGTCTTCCAAACAGGCTTTCTGAATTTTCATTAGATTTCCCTCAGATAGTTCCTTATCTCTTCCAGAGAAATACCACAGCCGCTGAACTTCACTGCATACAATGCTGCTTCAACAGATTCTTTTCCTTTGCCAAGCTCTTTTTCAAGAATTCCTTTTTCAAAGGCATAAGCTATTAGTTCGGAAGACCTTACAAAAGAAAGTCCTGGAAACAAGTCTCTGAATTCATTTAATGCATTTTTGTTTACGTTGACTTTTTTGTGTCTTCTTCTGCTTATGAGTGCTTGAAGTGCTGATGGATTTTCAATAATCATTCTTGCGGTTCGTTCATCCACTGCTAGAATTTTTGCACCGATTTCTTTTGCGATTGCGAGCATTTCAAGTTCTCCTCTTTGCAGTATTTCAATCTTTCTTCCGTTTGCATAAAATATGCTGTTTGCTAGGCGGGAAAGCCTTCCTGTTTCCGTGTCTCGTTGATTAGTCTTTTCTGCAATCTGAATTGCTCCGTCCTGGACTGCTTTTCTTATTCTAACAGCATTCAATTCAAATCTGTTTATTCCAAGAGGGTGAGTAACACATTCAAATTCAACACTTTTTGGTATGATTAATTCAACACCAGTGTTTTCTTTAATTTCCTTTAAGACATTTATGAGGCAGCTTGACGAAAGAGAAATTAGAGTGGAACTGTCAAAGATTATTTTCATTTAATCACCAAGTTCCTGTTTTAGTTTTTCAAGCCTTTGGCTGATTGAGTCTCCTGGATTTTCTTCATCATGGATTTTTGTGCTTCCAATATACATTTGAACATTCTTGATTTGAGCACCGGTTAAATTAGCAGCTTGTTTGAGGGAGAGTCCAAGAGCATAGGCACTGCTTGCCTGTTTTACTCTTGACTTTCCATAAATGCTTTGAACATAGTTTCCGAGTTTTCTGTCAACTTTTTCTAAACGCATTACAATTTTTTTTACACCCGCAACAATGCTTTTATCATTTCCTGTTTTAGCAAGCTTTATTGACTCTTCAATTGATTCAAGAACAGACTTGCTAATGCTTGGCCAGTTGTGGCTCTTCACAATGTGTTGTTTGCTTAGCATCTTGTGAAGAGAATAAGACATCACTGAAAGCTCTGCAAAAACAGAATCATTTTCTGTAACTGCTGTTGAAATAAATTCTCCTCCGAGTTCCCTTAGCCTCATCGAGTTTCTGGAAACAAAACCTTGTTTTATTTCATCAAGTGCTTTGGCAATATCAGACATTGTGCAGAATAATAGTGGTAAGATGTATAAAAATAATTGGGTGTGCTAGTTTGTTAAAAAAATAAAAAGATTGGGGTCGACGGGATTTGAACGCCCGATTCCGTACGGGCGCTCCGGCTCTCTTTTCACAAGGGAAATTGTTTTGTTAAGCCGTCTGAAAAAAGTAGAATTGGGGTCGACGGGATTTGAACCCGCATTAACAGGTTGCTCCTGTTTCATTGCCCTAACCTCGTGAGAGGAAAGAACTCATTCAACCTGTTTTTCATCATTGCCCCCAACAAAGGGACTCGGCGCTCCAATTCAATAACAACTGGAGCCTGTTGGGATGCCAGATTACCCTACGACCCCGCCTGCTGTATCAGGCAGCACTACTGCGGCATTGCTTTGCTCAGTCTCTCTGAGACTTTGCTTTGCTCAGCCGCAAGACCTTGCTTCGCTCGGACTTGCTGCCTTCAATCAGCTCTTATCTATTTTTCCTTTGAAGCTTTTTTAACTGTATTGGTTTTTGCTACTCTTGAAAAAACAGCTGAAACAGCATCAGCTTCTTTTTTTGTGATTGGAGACCGTGAAACAAGTGCTTTGAAAGCATTAACTGTTGAGGTCTTGTTTCGCACTCCGGACCAGCCAGCAAGTTTTTCAAAATAGCTGGTCAGGCGGTCTCTCTCTTGTTTTTTTGCAGAAACAAAGCTTGATTTTTGTCTCGCTTTCCAAAGTTCGTACAATATTATTGACGCAGAGTTTGCAAGATTTAAAACTGGGTAATCTGGAGACGAGGGAATGCTTGCAATGGCGTCGCATTTTTCTAATTCCTTGTTTGAGAGACCAGTGCTTTCTCTTCCAAACACTATGGCAAGGCAAGAGCCTGTTTGGGACATTTGTCCCATAATCTCTTCCACTGGCACAACAACTTTTCTAAGAGAATCCCCTTTTGGTCTCTGCCCTGTTGTCCCAATCGACAGGCTTGCTCCATTTAACCCCTCTTCAATGTTTTTTGCAATCTTTGCTTTTTTCAGTATTTCTTGGGCGTGCATTGCTCTGCTTTTTGCTTTTCCTGACTGATGATTGCAGTTAGGGTTTACGAGTACGAGCTCTTTTACTCCAAAGTTTGCCATGGCTCGTGCTATCATTCCAATGTTTTCTTCTCCTTCTGGCTCCACAAGCAGTATTCTTGTCTTCATTTAAATCGCATATACTTATATTAATGTAAATATCTTATGTAGTTAGGGATTTGAAATGATTAAAAAAGCTCTGTCTTTGCTCTTTGTATTGTTTTTTGTTAGCTCTTGCTTTGCCGCAACTTCTACTGATGCATTGGACTTTGTTGGAAGGCAGAATTATTTCTTGGAGGATGGAGAACAGCACGAGCTTAATCCAAATACTAAAATTTCTTACAATGAAAAGGATTTTTGGGTTGTTTCTGTTTTTTTAGGTGATGCTGTTACTTTTTTTGTTCCCCTTGAAGATGACAAAGAGCTTGAACTTGCAAATGGAGAAATTACGAGAAGAAAACTTGTTGAAACAGCTTATTCTCTTCAGCTTCTCCAAAAGGTTAAAAGCCTTTTTTTAAATCAGGGAAAATGGGTTTTTTCTCAGGGAAATTCTTCTTTTTTCAATAATCTTTCTCTTTATTTTAAGGAAAAAAAAGGAAAGCTTGAAATTGTCAGAGGAGATCTTTCCAGTTTTCCTGAAATTCAGGAATTGTTTCCTTCAGCTGATTCAAAACTAGACTCTTTGTCTGCTCTTTCTCAGCAACTTTCTGTTTCCCTTTCTGAAACAGTTAATACTGAGGCAACTGTTTTTGCTGAACCAGACGTCAACAGTGTTTCTGCTCTTATTGATTCTTATGACTCTGGTCTTGAACTAGTGTTTGAGCTTAACCAGGTTTTTTCAGAGCTTTCAAATGAAATAAGCGATATTTCAAACAGTATTGCAAGAAGCGATCTTGACTCTGCTACTAAATTTCAGATGAATGAAACAATTTCTGTTTCAGACAATTTTGGCTATGTTTCGTCCTGGAATCAGTCTGCTCTTCAGATAAGTTCTTCTCTTGCGCAGATTGAATCAAAGGCATCCAAGGACTCTGACACTTTCCTTCAGGTTTTGTCAATTAGGGAAAAAAAGAACGAGGCAGCTCATTTTTTGTATTCTCCAAAAGAATCTATTTCTGAAAAAACAGAGAACTCTTATGAATCTCTTGCAGGGCTTGCTTCAGCGCTTCTTGGAGACCCAAACTCTGGTTTCTTTGAAGACCAGGAAGCTTTTGCTGAGCTTGATGACAATTGGAGAAAAGCAACCAAGTTCTATGCTGAGGCAAAATATGATATCGCAATTGATTATGGAAAAAAAGCTGAAAAAAATTCATTGTCTGTTTTCCAAGCAGGTTATGCTCAGCCCGACACAGATATTGTGAACGAAGAACTGCTCATAACTGGTCTTGCAATTCTTATTGTTTTGCTGATAATAATTTATGGTATTAAAAACAGGGAAAAGATTTTTTCGCTTTCAAATCCAGGGGGGGACGAGGATGTTGAAATTGACGCATTTTCAAAAATTTAGTATTTTTCTGGCAATCTTTTTTATTTTTATTCAACCTTGCTTTGCAGAAATCTTTGTAAGTATTTCTCCAAAAGATTTTGAAGGTGGAGTAAGACCTCTTTATCTTGATGAAACTGCTTTCTTTTCAGTTACTGCTTTCAATGATTCTATTGACCAGACTCAGAATCTTAATCTGAAAATTGTATGTGATAAATCACTTTCTTTTATTGATGATGGTTCTGAAACAAAAGTTATTGTAAAAGATTTTGGTATCCTGGAACCAATGGAAAAAAAGGTTTTTTTTGTTAAAACAAAGCTTGTGGAAGCAGGTGCTGAAAACTATAACCTTGCTGTTCAATACGGTTTTGATGAACTAAATAATCTTTCAGCCACACGAGTTTCTTTTGCAGAGTCTCCTCTTGAAATAAACGCGTCTCTCCTCAATGAATCAATTTATTTTTCTCAAAAAAATTCATTCAAATTTTCTTTGAAAAATTTTAGTGAACAAATTATCCCTCTAGCAGTTGTTTTTGTTCAGAAAACTCCGCTAGTTGAACCAATGAATGTGCCTGTTTCTTTTCACGGGCTGTCTTCAGGCGAAGAAACCGAAAAAATGAAACTTGACTTTCTTTCAAATTCTCTTTCCGGAGAACAACACGCAATTTTGGTTCTGGAATTTGCTGATGCTTCAGGCCAGCACGTAATTGAAAAAGATTTTACTTTTCAGATAGCTGAAGAAAATCAGGGCCTTATCATAATTTCAGGAGCAGTCTTGTTTCTTGTAGTAGTTTCTATTTTGTTAATGAGGAAATCGGGAAAATCCAAAAGCGAAGAAAAATCTTTGCCTGATGAAGGCACAGGTCAGGAATCTCAAGAATAAATTTCAACAACATCATTGTTCTGCACTTTATAGTCTTTTGAGACTCTCTGCCCGTCAAATTTTGTTGAACCCCAGACTTTAGCATACTTGAATTTTTTTATAAAATCTTTGTGAAGATGTTTTGCGACATCCCACACTGTTGCACCTAAATCAAGAATCAGTGGCTGGCTTAAATCAGCTTCTTCCCCATGCTTTTTTGTAAATACAATAATTTTTTTTAATATTTCAAAAAGCTTTTCTGAAATAATTTTTTTTTCTTTTTCATCAAACTTGTTTACTATCATCAATTGCATATTTTTTGAAATTTCTTTTGATTCTTTTTCATTTACTTTTCCATAAAATTCATTAACTATTGCGATTGCTGGCTTGTACACAATTCTATTGTCAAGCACTAGTGCAACATCTTCTAAACAGCTTTTTTCACCGAAGACAATGCTTGCTCTGTGGATTCCCATGCTTTTCAAAAAATTTCTAAGTTCTTCCTTGTTTTCTTTTAATTTTTCTCCGCCTGTAATAGAGAGCTCTTTGAATTCTGCATTCTGTTCAATCCTAATGTTTGGCTTTTTTTTGTTCAATAGGATGTTTGCTTTTTTGAATTCTTCTGTAAGAATCCTGAATTCTGCGAGTGCGTTTGATGAGTTCAATGCAAGCGCAATTGCATCAGCATTTCTTGCAACTGAAAGAAACTGCTGGCCTGATGCTTTTCCGTCTGCAGAACCTTTAATTAATGCAGGAATTTCAACAAGCTGAATATTTCCTCCGTTGTAGTTCATCATTCCGACTTCCGGCTTTTTTGTAGAGAATGGGTATCTTTCCGGTGTCACATCAGCATTTGTCATATTCTTGAGTAAAGTTGTTTTTCCTGAATTTGGCATTCCTGCTATTGCAATTTGGGGTCCGTCTTTTTTGACGTGAATAGTGTCTCTTGCAGCTGTTTTTTTCTGCTGTTCTTTGTCGCGTTCCATTCCTTTTTTTATTTTAGCTATTTTTCCGCTTATCTCTGCTCTGAGTTTTTCTCCACCTTTGTGCTTTGGAGCTTCCCTTTGCATTTCTTGAAGTCCAGCGAGCTTTTCAGCAGAAGTCACTGCTTTTTCATATTTATCTTTTGCTCTTTCAAATTCGAATGAAACATTTGCTGGCATAAAAACAATTGGTTTGAACGAGTTTAAAAGCTTTATTTATTCCAACACTTGAACACAATAAGCTCTTCAAAAAAAAGTTTTCTGCGAGCAACTTCTTCAAACCACATCTTTTTTTTCATTAACATTTCTTTGGTTTCTTCAAATTTATTTAACGAACTCTGCAAAAAATAACAGACTCCTTTTTCTTTTAGATGTTTTCCTGTCTCTTCAATAAATCTGTCCAGTACTTGCCTCCCGCGCTCTCCGCCGTCTGTGTCTTTCCACTCTTCTCTGTTTCCCGGAACATAGGGTGGGTTGAATACAATGCAGTCAAATTTTTCCGGTATTTTCTCAAAAAGATTGGACTTCCTTGTTTCAATCTTTTTTTCCAAGCCAATCTTTTTCATGTTTAGTTCTGCATTGTCCAGAGCATTTTCATTAACATCTGATGCAACAACTTCTGCTCCCTGCTCAGCCATATTTACTGCCTGAATTCCAGAGCCTGTTCCCAGGTCAAGACATTTCCAGCCAGCCTCTGCCTTAACCGCTTCTGCAAGAAGAAACGAGTCTTCTGCTGGTTCATATACTCCTTCAAGAACTTCAAATTCTTTTTCATTTAAATAAAATTTTTTCATAAATATTGCTGTAGTCCTAACTGTTAAAAGTTTTTCCCAACAAAGTACTTTTATGCTTGGGAGAGTTGGTTTAGCTTTGCTTGTGTTAGCCATCTTTTCAGGCTGTCTTGAGTGCCCTTCCTGTGAACAAGGCATAAAAACTTTTTTTTGTCCTGAAGACAATTGTTCTGAGGTTATTGTTTCAGAATTTGATTTAGCACAGGAATCAATCGATGTTGCAGTTTATTCTTTTACTTCTGATAAATTAGCCAATGCTCTTGCACGGGCTTCTGCGCGAGGTGTCAGGGTGAGGCTTGTTTGTGACTATTCTCAGTCACGTTCTCAGTACTCTCTTTTTTCTGCAGTACAGGAGATTGGAATCTCAGCCTGTGCAAAAAAGTCTTCCGGTTTGATGCACAACAAGTTTGCAGTTATTGACGGAAAAAAAGTAATTGCTGGTTCTTTTAATTACACTTCTGCAGCCGACACAAAAAACGATGAATTTTTTTTGGTGATTGAATCCAAGAAAACAGCAAAAGAGTTTACTCTTGAGTTTCAGGAATTATTAAATCAGTGTTGACTTGCAGGTTGTCTGAATTGCAGCCTTTTAATTCTGGCTCAAGCCAGCAGAGTGCTGAACCCACCTTTTCTTCAGAGGACTTATACTTACAGTTAACAATTGTTGTCGGAGTCTGCCTTATCACAAGAGATATTGCGAGGAGTTCGTTTTGAGCAAACTGGTTTTCAAAAGAGTCTACACATTCTTTCATAAAATCTGAGTCAAGTTTTGCTTTTTCTACTGTAGCATCCAACTCTTCAATGGACAGTGGAACTCCATAATGCGGGCTTCCACTTTCTGCACACAAATCTATTTCTGCGGGCTCTGCTTCTCCGTCATTATCCTGGTCACAATATATGTCGTAGAATGCATACTTGAATTGAGTGTATTTGTCAAGCTTGGATGCGCACTGCATATATGCGCCCGCGAGCTTTACCACATCTTTGTTGAAGTCATTGTACATTATGGCTGACTGACTTGTTATAAAATACCAGTTAAATTTAACCTCATCTTTAAAAAATGCAAATATTTCTTTTTCATCTCTCCACATTTTAATGCTGCTTGGGTCGTATGGGTCTGCAAAGATGTCAACCAATGCTTTTTTTCCAGGTTCTGGGGAATTGCATTCTTCTCCGACAAGTTCTATAAAGTATGTGGCTTCATCAAATACGCCTGGAGGAATAATATAGTTCCACTTTTCCATTCCTATTTCTCCTTTTGAAACAAGATTGTCCAGTATTGGTTGAAGCATAACATTTTTTCCTTCAGGATCTTTAATCCACAGGTTGCTTGTCTGGTCTCTGTGAATTATTATGCTTGGAAGCTCTTTAATTTTTTTTTCTTCAATAATATTTTTCCCGACATTGGAATCTGCAGACACATTGAATATCTTAAAGCTTTGCCCATTAAGTTTTAGGAGTTCTATTAATGAGTGGCCTTGGTTGCAGACAGCGCAATTGTCTGGTTTTATTAAATAGATTTCTGAAAGTTTTTCTCCTGGTTCTGGTGTTTCATTTTTTATTTTGTCTGGTTGTTTAAGCAAAGCAAACGAGAAAATAATAATGCTTGCAACAAAAACTATTGCAATTATTTTTAGTGCAAATGGAAACTTTTGTTCAGAAACAGGTTTTTTTGATTTCTTTTCTTTCTCTTCTTTTACCGAGTTTTCCTTTTTTGTTTCTTCTTCTTTTTTTTCTTTTGTTTCTATTTCTTCTTTTTTTGTTTTTTCTTCTTTTTCTATTTTTGTTTTTTCTTTCTTATTAATTTCTTTTGGCTTGGGCTTGTTTTCAACAGCCTGCTTTTTTGCTGACTCTGGTCTGTTATTTTCTGTTTTTTTCGGTTTTGCTTTTTCAGCTTTCTTTTCTGCCATGAAATCAGCCTTATGAATCAATCTATAAAAAGGATTAAAATGCTTGCGTAATAGTTAGTATTTTGGGGGATGTATTGCTTATAACCACAGTTTTTCTTATAGTTTTGATTATTGCCCTTTTAATCGGGAATATCCTGCTTTCCATAGCTTCTGGTTCTGAGCCGAGCAAAAAAGAAGATATTGTTGCTGCTAGAGCCCGGGCAGATGAATTTATTGCTTCTGCTCCAAGCAAACAGACTCATTCAATTTCTAATTCAAAAGACTTCAAACCAGTGGTTGGCAGGTCAGAACTGATTGAAAAACGGCTTGAGCAGGAAAATATTTTTGGAAAAGTTCAAATGTTGTCTGATTTTAGACAGGAAATAAAGATTGAGGTTGCTGCACTTGATGAAAGACTTGCATCTATTGAAGAAAGGCTTTCACTTAAAAAAAAGCCTGTTCAGGAAACTGATTTTTCTAAAGAGGACGAACAGCTTCAGAAAAAAATCCATAATCTTGTCTATCATGCAGGGAAAGCCCATTAAAAACTTTGCAATAGTTTTTTTTTCATGGAACCGAAAGAAACCTCAATTGATTGTCCCGATTGCGGAAAGAAAGCAGTTATGTTGAATCTTATAAGAGATGTTCCCAATTTTGGGGAGACTCTCTTTACCACTCTCTCTTGCAGTCACTGTGGATTCAAACTCAGCGATGTGATGCCTTCTGAATTTCATGAACCAAAAAAATATTCTTTGGTTGTAGATTCTCCTGAGAAAATGCGGACCCGCATTATTCGATCTTCAAGTTCTACAATTAGAATAAAAGAATTAGGTGTTGAGATTGAACCAGGTCCGCTCTCAGAAGGTTATGTATCTAATTTAGAGGGTTTGCTTAACAGAATTCAGTCAGTTCTAAAGGCGATGCCTGAATCTGAGAATGCTGAGACTGTTGGGGAAGAAATTTCTGCAGCAAAGAACGGTAAAAAAAAGTTTACTGTTGAATTGCTTGATCCCTTTGGAAATTCTGTTCTTCTTGGAAAAGACGTGAAAGAAAAAAAACTTTCAGAAAAAGAAATTGAATCTCTTAAAACAGGAATAAATATTTTTGGTGACTGATTTGGCTTACGCTGATGCGCACTGTCATCTTGACTGGTTTGAAAATCCGGAAAAAGTTTTGGCAGATGCAGAAAAAAAGAATGTTCGCCTTATAGTTTCTTGTGCTACTTCTCCTGAGTCGGTTTCCAAAAATATTGTTTTGGGACAAATGTCCCAAGTAGAGTGCTGTCTTGCCCTCCACCCCTCTGAAACCCAATCCCTCTCAAAAAAAGATTTTCTTTCTTCTTTCTCTTTTATAGAAGAAAACATTTCTTCCTGTTCTGCTGTTGGAGAAACAGGGCTTGATTTTACTCACGCCAAGACACCTGTTCAGCGCAGTCGTCAGCTTGAGAGTTTTTCAAAATTTATTTCTCTTGCTCTTGCCAATGATCTTCCAATTGTTGTTCATTCTCGCGGAGCGGAAGAAAAATGTCTTAAAATTTTGAAGCAAGCTGGCTGTTCGCGAGTCTTAATGCACTGGTTTACTTCTTCTCTTGAACTTTCTCAAAAAGCTGTTTCTTTTGGCTATTCAATCAGTGTCTCTCCACTTCTTCTTCACAACTCCCCAGTTCAAAGAATTGTTTCTGAAATTTCCCTCTCTAGCCTGATGCTTGAGACTGATGCTCCAACCCGGTTCAGGGGTAAAGAATCTGCTCCTTCATGGATTCCGCTTCTTGCAGAAAAAACAGCTGAACTAAAAAATACGAGTCTCGAAGAAATTGAAAAAAAAACTTTTGAGAACACTTCTTTATTTTTTCGCTGACTTCCAGCTTTTTCTTGTTTCCTTGTCTTTTGAATTATTTCTTTCACATTTTGCAACAATGCTTGCTGCTCCAATTACTGGCTCTTTGTCGTCTCCCTTTTTGATGAACTGCACATTCTTGCTTTTCACCGGTAGCCTGCCACCATCAATCTTTACTTTGAATTTAAGGCCAATCCCCCTCATTTCTTCAACTATCCCGTCAATGGCTTTTGCCTGAATTGAATTCATTGTCTCTCCTTTTCTTCTTCTTTCATCAATCTCTTTTGCTTTTACAACAACAGTCTTGATAGCGATTGCTTTTTTTTTCACAAGCTCTGCTTTTTCATCTATCTTTTCTCTTACAATCTTCTTGCTATCTCTTGCTTCTCTTACCTTGTTTTTGTCTGCAAGGACTCCGGTTACAACAAGAGGGCCATGGTCTTCTCCTCTCCCGGTCTCGTCTATTCCCAGAACAATCTCTTCTCCCAAATTCATTTCTTTCAATATTCGGTCTCTTACTCTTTTCTCTTCTCCTCCCTGAATAAGAAGTTTTCCTGAACTGTAAAGTGTTACTGCGCAACCGCCTGCTTTTCCTCTTGCTTCCATATACTCGTTTGTCAACTGCAGTGGCTCAAGTTCTTCCACAAGCTTACTGACTTTTTTCTTTTCCTGTTCTGAAAAATTTAATGTAATGCTCATCTTGGTCTCCTTCTTCTTTTTCTCATTTCTCTTTTTCTTTCAATCACAGCATGCATTTCTCTTGCTTTTTTTGCATCAATTTTTGGCCCACCTTCACTCTGATTTCTGTCAGATACTCTTTGTATTACTTCAAAATAGTCTGGATGACTTTTAACATTCTGGTCTCCGGCCCACCATCTTCTCAAATGCGCTTTTGTTCTTTTCCATAAATTCATCCAAACCAATAAACTAGTATTTTCAGTTTATTAATATTTTTTCATTCAATTATTGCATGAAATCCTTTAAAATTCAGGCAAAATCTGGAAAAGCCAGGGCTGGAATTTTAGAAACAGCTCACTCAAAAATCCAAACGCCTTTCTTCATGCCTGTTGCAACAAAGGGAAGCGTCAAGCTTCTCTCTCACGAAGAAGTTTTTTCTGCAGGAACCCAATGTATTATCTCGAATGCTTTCATTCTTTCAATGAAGCCTGGTCTTGAAGTAATCAAAAAAGCAGGCGGCTTACACAAGTTCATGTCCTGGAAAAAAAGTCTGTTTACTGACTCTGGCGGATTCCAGGTTTTGAGTCCAGACTTTTGTCTCAAGCTTGAGGAAGACGGTGTTCTCTTTCGCAATCCATTCACTGGAACAAAATCTATTTTTTCTCCAGAGCAATCTATCAAAATCCAGAACACGCTTTCAAGCGATGTTGCAATGTGCCTTGATGATGTTCCGACTGCAGGTTCTTCTCTCAATCGCCTTCGTGAATCTTCAGAGCGCACCTTTCAGTGGGCAGAGCGCTGCAAAAAAGTTCACAAGAACAAGAAACAGCTTCTCTTTGGAATCTCTCAAGGCGGAACAGACAAAAAGCTTCGCACTAAAAGCACTAACCAGATTGCTTCCCTTGACTTTGACGGTTATGCAATTGGCGGGCTTGCGATTGGAGAATCTCTCTCCAAGATGATTAAGACAGTAGAGCATACTATTCCTCTGCTTCCCGAAAACAAGCCGCGCTATCTAATGGGTGTTGGTTCAATCCGCGAGCTAGTGAAAGCTGTTTCTCTTGGAGTTGACTGTTTTGACTCTGCGTTTCCAACGCGAACAGCAAGGCATGGCCGGGCTTTTTCAAGTAAGGGAAACATTAACATTGATGCTGCGCGTTACAGATTTGACTTAAAGCCGCTTGATAGCAAATGCGATTGCCCTGTTTGTGCTACTCATTCCCGCGCTTATCTCCACCACTTGTTCCGAACAAAGGAAGAGAATGCACGCAAGTGGCTTTCTCTCCACAACCTGTTTTTTGTTCACAATCTGATGAATGAAATAAGGGAATCAATAATTGAAGGAAAGTTCTCTGAAAAAAAGTTTCTTTCAGGTTCAAAGTTTTGAAACAAGGCGTCTCATTCTTCCCAAAATATGCCTTGCTGGAAATCCTGAGAGCACTATATCGTTTGCATACAAATACTTGTTAACTGCTCTTATGCCCCAGTGTGTTCTCACTTTTTCCATCCCTCTTCTTTCAAGAGCGTTTGCAACAACCTGGTTTGGGGTGTCTGCAAAAAATCCTGCATATCCTGCTTTCCTCAGTTCTTCCCTGCTTTCTTCAAACTTTTTCATGAGTTCAATTGTTTCCCTTGGGTTTGTTGAATTAAGATATAGCTGAAGCACTTTCTCGCCTCTTTTAAATTTTCTCCCATAATTTCCAGGAAAATCAACTCTTGACTTTATGCCACGAATCTCTGACCTGCCCTTTCTGATTAACAGCGCGGGGCTGAGGAATATGGAATGCCCCTGCCACCAGCCTTTGGCAATATGCACTTTATCAGGCTCCCTGCGGAGTTTCCTTCTTCTTGTTTTATTAGTAGGTTTCATTTTATTATTCTCCAATCTTGGCTAGCCTGTTGTTTTTTTTAAAAACTAATAGGCGCGGTGTTGAGCGCCTGTTGCATCAGGCAATGCTGCATACATCGTTCCGCTTTCAGCAGAACATAAATATTTGGCTCGGTGTTGAGTTGTTTCGTCACAGCACGAGTGGCGCGCTCGGTAGGTGTTAACTTCGTCATTGCCTAATAAATTTTATTAGAGGTAATGCTTAATATTCTTGCCTTTCCTGTTTTTCACTTCAACTTTACTGCAGTTCCATAAACAAGTATTTCTGCTGCTGAAGCCATTACCTGCGATGTTGTAAACCTTACATTGACTATTGCATCTGCGCGCATTGCTTCTGCTTCTTCAACCATTCTCTGCATGGATTCTTTTCTTGCTTCTGTCAGCATTTCAGTGTATTCTTTTAGCTCTCCGCCGACAACCTGTCTTAATCCTGCCACGATGTCTTTTCCAAACCATTTTGCTCTTATAGTGTTTCCTTTTGCTATCCCAAGTGTTTCAGTTATCTGTTTTCCCTGAATAAAGTCTGTGTTTACAATAATCATTTTTTCACCTCAAAAATTTTTGTTGAATTTTTCTTTCTTGATGTCTTCCAATCTTTCAATTACTAATGAAACAATTAGAATTCCTGCTCCCACAATTGCAATAGCCCAGCCTCCGACAACAGAGTATTTAACAAGCCATTCTCCTGCAACGATTCCAAAAATCGGAAAAACTGTCAGCAGAACCAGCCCAATGATTACAAGCAGGACTCCGAAAAATTGTGTTTTGTTCATTTAGATAATTAGTTTGGAACTATAATAAATTTCTTTGCATCAACTGTTTGCCGCCAATAATATTAAAATAGTGGCGCGCTCGGTAGGTGTTAACCTCATCATTGCCCACAGAAATGTATAGGAGATAATGCTTTAATTGGTTGTTTTGTTACTGGGTGACCCTATTTTGTGGTTTGTGGCCACCTGCGCTCGCTTGGTTTCTTGTGTTCGCCTAAATGCTGTTTTATTAGCTCTTCTGAGAGGAATTGGGTGAATGGTTTGTAGTTTTCTTTGTTTCCTGCTGCCTGTGTTCTCATGTATGCTTGCCTTCTTTTTAGTGGGATGTTTGTGAATGGGAATTCTTTTTGTTGCAGGATGTAATTCATTAGGAGCCTTGCCATTCTTCCATTTCCATCAGCGAACGGGTGGATTCCTGTGAATTTTGTGTGGAATTTTGCAGCCAACTCTACAGGGTGCATGAGTTTCTCGTTATCTGCCAGCCATTGAATTAGTTTTTTCATTAGTCCAGGTACTTCTTGTGGTAGTGGAAACTCGTGGGTTGACCCCCTAATGTAAACCTTAACTGGCCGGTAAATTCCTTGGTATTGTTCGTAGCCGGATATTTTTTCCAGTAGAATGTAATGCAGCTGCAGAATCATTTTTTGCGATATTTTTTGGTTTATTTTCATGTATTTATCGTATCTGTCAAGGCATGCTTTGAGGTTTAATGCTTCTTGTTCTTCTCTGTCAAGGCCAGTGATTATAATGTTTCTTTTTTCATATTTCTTGATTTGTTTTTCTTGTTCTAAGATTCTTGATGTTTCAGAGTATGTGAGCGAGCTCCCCTCTATTGCATTGGAGTCTGTTATGAATGTTATCCGCTCTCTTCTTACAAACTCCTCTCTTTGGGATTTGGTAAGTTTTTTTAGAAATTCTTTCTTGTTTTCTGCAGCTTTTTGCAGCTTGGCTGCTCTCTGGTTTGAGATAAATTCTGTTAGCGGCGGAACAAGAACAACATGCTCTTTTTTCTTGCATTTTTTCTTTAACTCTTCAAAAGCAGGCAACAACCGAGTGTTGTCTGGTTTTTCGGACCCCAAGTAAACGCTTTCCTTAACCCATTTTTGGCGCTGCTTGAAAGACTCTTCTAAATAGTAGTATTTCTTGCCTTTTACAGTTCTAGAGATAATACGACTCATACTTAGTTATCACTGAAAACAGTATTTAAACTTAACTCAGTGATAACTCGTTGTTATCACAAAAAACAACATTGTGCATAGAACCAGTGATAACTATCTCTTTTTTCTCTTCTTCCAAAAATCAACCAGGTTATTAATTATTTTATCATAGCTTTCGCCATTCTTTTCCAAATCTATCAACCTGTCTCTTGTTTTCTTTTCAAGTTGAATAGTTGTTACTCCTTCTCTCTGCTTGACATATTTTCTGTTTCTTTATTGCTTTTTTTAGTTATTAGCTGAGATGTCAAACAAGGCGAAAAGGAAATCCAGTATTTTTTCAAAAAAACTTTTTTCTTCTGCAATGTTTTTTTCAATTTTTATTTCCTTGTCCTCGTAGCAGTTTCCACAGTCTTCACAGCAGAAGTCTTTGGTTTCAGGGGGTTCGCAAATTCCGTCTCCGCAAACAGCTTTAGCACTGTTATCAAATTCTTTTTTGTTATCTTCTTGTTTTATTGCAGGAGTGCAGTCTTGTGGGCAGTTTTCCTTGTTTTCTTGTGGTTCTATGCATATTCCATCACCGCATTTTCCAAGAGTTTCTTCCATTGGAGGAGGCTGGATTATTTCTTTACATTCAATCTTGTCTTCAGTTAAGCTGCTTCCTTCGCCAAAGTATTCTCTTGGGCCTGTTCCTGCTACAATGTATTCACCGCTGAAATCTATTTTGTTTACCCAAGTGTTTGTATTGTATTCCCACAGTGGCTTGTTGCTGTTTTTTGAGAAAAGGTAAATTTTTTTTGTTGTGCCGCCTGCTGCTAATAAGCTTCCATCTTGGTTTAGTTTTATGTCTCCAAAACAGGAAAAGAAGCCATAATCAGTAAAGCTCCATTTTGGTTCGCTGCTGTCTTTTGAAAAAAAGTAAATGTTGCCCGTGGTTGTGCCAATTGCAATATAGTTTCCGTTGCCGGATATGGAAACAGCTCTTGCAGTACTGTCAGTTGGAGAAGAAAAACTCCATAATTTGTTTCCTTTGTTGTCAAATAAGAACAGTATTTCTTTTCCTACTGAGTGGTCTAATGAGTACGCAATCAATTTGCCATCATCAGAAATTGCTGACTTGTGTGCTGGTGAATCTTCGGTTAATTGTTTGCTTCTGAATAATAATTGCCCGTTTCCTGAAAACAAATAAGCTCTTCTATCGGGACAGCCAGTGGAAATTGCCACGTATTTGCCGTTAGGAGTAACATCTGGTTGGTAAAAATCCCCGGTTTGGCTATAACCTTCATGCTTTGGCTTGTATTCTCCTAATTTGTTTCCTTCTCTGTCAAATAATAAAATCTTTTGTCCGCGGTTATTTTCGCTGTTGCCTGTTCCTGCTGCAATCACACTAGCATCATCCGACATGTCAATTCCAACAGCTGCTGCTCCTATATCCGCAATCCAAACAGGTGTGTTACTGTCTCTTTCAAAAAAATAAAGTTTGTCAAAACTTCCTGCAACATATTTTCCATCTGCCGAAATTGCAATTCCTCTTGAAGCATCATTAACCACTGGCGGCAGTTTGCATTTTTTGCAGAACGACCATATGGGCTTGTTGCTGTCTTTTGAAAAGAGGTGAAAATAAATTTGTGTTGCAACAGCAATGTAGTTCCCGTCTTGCGAAATTGCCACTGCTTCAACCCAATCCCTTCCAATATCATAATTCCAGACAAGGTTTCCTTGCTTGTCCAGCAAAATTATTTGGTTGTTGTTGAATTTTTCTGATAAAAGCAGTGGTCCTAAATCAGGAGTATCTATTATGGATGTTCTTGCTTTTCCTTTTCCGTTGCTGGCTTCATAATAATAAAAAAGTGCTTTACCAGAATCTGGAACAATGTTATAGGTGTATGTTGCTCCGGTTTTGTAATCGCCTTTGCTTTTTACCATGTCGTGCCATTCTCCGTTCAAATTTATCCTAACGTATTCTGGAGCTCTACCCTCCTTGTCTTTATATGTAACATAATAAGTGAAATTTGTGCAGGGAACTCCCCATGCAGGATAGACATCTCCCGCATATAAGTCTGGAGCATCTTTTTTTTCCTCTGCAGTTAATTGAGGCGTGGTTTCTGTTGAAAATTTGTTTTCTGCAAAAACAATTCCAATCAAACAAATTAAAACTAAGATACTAATTGTTTTTTTCATTTTAGTTACTCTCCCTCACATTGTTAGCAAGGTTTATGGCAAGTTCTATATAACGAGATTGTTTTTCTTTAATGCTTGTAATCTTATCACAAATAGCAACATCTAACTCTATATGAGTGCAAAAATCACCAATGCAATCATCTCTTTTTTTTCCAGAGAGTTTTTCACAAATTGAAACATCTTTGCTGGTCATAGCTCTATCTCTTACACAATCTTTTAATATAATTCTTTTGTTTTCACAGAATGGTGCTTCTTGTTCAAAAAAAGTTAAACAATTAACATTGTTTTTGCAGAGTGAAGCATTTCTTTCTTTGAAGGCTAAACAAGTGCTTTTGTCAGACTCGCCAGCAGGAAACTTATTGCAGTATTCTGTTTTTATTTCTTCAGATTTGTCAAACCAGTATAAATTGCTTACAAAATTGAAGTAGCACTGTAATCTTTCATTTTCATCATAATCAATGTCGTCACAAAAATTAATGTTTTTGCTTATTGCTGCAAGTTGGTAATAGCAAACATGTTTTGCAGAAACATCCTTTATTTTTTTGCAGTGTGATGAGTCTTTCTTAACTATTGCTAAACAAATATTCTCCTCGTTTTCTTCGTCCATTCCCCTGCAAAATTCGGCATTGTGGTTTACTATGGCCAGGCAGTAATACCTGTTGCCATAACTTAAGGACTTTAACAAGGGTAGTTTTTTGCATATTTCATTGGATGGGTTTTGGGGAACAATAATCTCTTCTAACTCTTGCATGAACCCTTCTTCATCTTCTTCAAATTGTTCATCCTCGTCTTTCATTAGGCTGGTTGAATCGCATTCGTTTCTATCCGAACTCCATTTACAGCCTTGGTGCAATAAGCATTCTTCTTTGTTGCCATCGAAATCTGTGCAATCAATGTCTTCTTCTTTAATTTCTTCTGGTTCTTTTTGCTGGTTTGCTTCATTGGTTAAATCTTTGGCTGGAACCTCTTTATTCAAACTGTTTTCAGATTCGATTAATGGTTTTTCTTTTGAAGCTTCTTGCAAACAACCATTCAATAAACAAAAAGAAATTATAACAAAAATGGTTAATACAATAAAAAACTTGTTTAATTCATTTTTCATGATTTTTACCTTTTTCTTTCCTTCAGCCACAATCCAATCATTTGTTTAGAGTTCCACGAATTTTTGCTTTGTCATCATCATCCGACAAACCCAGTTTTCACCTCATCATCGCCTATTGTATCGTATGGCGATGGTTGCTTAAATGTTTATTGTTTCAGGAATGCTTTTGTTTGCCTTAGGAATTCTTTGAGCGTAAATTCCGCAAGCTTCTTTGGCGTGTCTTTTTCAACAGAATCAATCAAGGTTTGGAAGTACGGCTCTTTCTTCAGTGAAATGTTAAGCAGGGGAAATCCTTCATCCAACAGGGTTTTGTTGAATATCAGCCTGCAAATTCTTTTGTTGCCGTCAAGAAAAGGGTGGATTTTGTATATTTTGTAATGGGCAATCGCCGCCTTTTCTACGGGGTTTAGTTTTGTTGAATTGTACCATTCAACGAAATCATCAAGTAGCGTATCTATTTTGCCATGCTGTGGTGGCCTGTAGCCGATTTCAATTCCTAAGGGGTTTTTTGGGTCTTGCCTATGAAGATAAACCTGCCTGCTTCTTGTCTGGCCTGGTGTTTTATCCTCAAAGCTTGACATTATCGTTTTATGCAATTCCAGCAAGTATTGCTTATTCAATTTGTGTTTTTCTTTTATTGATTCAACTGCCTTAAGCATGTTTTTACTTATTTGCTCTCGCATGCTCAACTGTCGGTCTTTTTCAAACGCATTTACTACGTCATCCAAGCTTACGTCAACGTCCTCTGTTGTGAGCGTTGTTAGAGTAAAAAGAATTGTGCTGTCAACCTCATATTTTCTCTTTTGCACTTTTGAAAGGGATGCAAATTTTTTGTTAAACGCTTCCTTGAAAAGAAGTGCTTTTATCAAATCATCCTGGGAAATTAGATCGTTTGTGTATTCTTTTCCTGCAAGTTTTATAATGGTCTCTACTTTGAATTCTTCTTCAATCCTGTTGAGTTCTCTTTTCGAAGGCTTTTTTGCTCCAATGTATTTGCTGAAGGTTTTTAATTTGGATAAAATCCTGTAACTAAGGTCAAGGTAATAGTACTTTTTCCCGTGCACTTTCTTTGTACGTAATTGCATATAATATTTAGGCTAACAAAGTTATTTTAAATAGTTAGCCTAAAATTTTGCTTGTTTTTGGCTTTTAGGCTAACAAAAAGCAATAAGATTGTCAGCCTACTTGCCTTGTCCGACTTTTCGGACGCTGTCCCAATTCTCGGACAGACTCCTTTTGTGTCAATTTTGCCACCTAATTACCTTAATGTGCTTTACCTTCTTTTGGCAATTAGTTCGTATAATTTCACTTCAAGTTTCCATTTCCCTTATTTTTCCAAAAATTAGTGTCGTTGCCTACGCTTTCTCCGACAATAACTTCACCATTGCCTATAGGCTGGTATGGGAGATAATGCTTAAAATTGTCTTGTTAAAGGATATTTTTGTAGGCTTTTTCCTAATAAAAACGAAGAATTATTAAGAAAGTTATTGCATTTCTTTTTTCAAGAGGTGAGAATATTATGGATAAAAATAATTTAATTTTACCAGCGTCAATCATTGCTGCTGCATTGATTGTTTTATCCGGCTTTGTTTTATTTTCAGCAGGGCAGGATGTTACTGGACAAGAACAAGTGCTTGTGGACCTGCCAGGTTATCTTGAAAAGTCTTCAAGTAATGTAACCGAGGGTTCTATTCCAAGTTATGAGGATGGAATTCTAAGCTTTGCTGAAGACGAGTCAGAAGACAGGCTCAGATTGATTTCTGTTTCAGGGACTGTGACAAAAACTGCCAGTCCAGAGCTTGCTTACATAACCCTAAGCATTGAAACTCTTGACAAGAGCGCAAGCAAGAGTCAAGCAGACAATGCTGTTCTCGCAAGCAAGGTAATGGATGCGCTAGAGTCTGCTGGAGTTGCTTCAGAAGACATTGAAACAAGTTCTTACACAGTAAGAGAGGATTTTCAGTGGAATGATGTCTTGCGAAAGTCTGAGTCAATTGGCTACAGGACAACCAACACAATCAAGGTAACAGTCAGAAACCTTGACAGTGTTGGGGCTGTAATTGATGCTTCAGTTCAGGCTGGAGTAAACAGGGTTGGCAGTGTAAGCTTTGCGTTAACAAAGCAGGCCCAATCAGATCTAAAAACACTTGCATTGAAGGAAGCTGCAGAAAACGCTCGTGAAAAAGCAAACAGCATTTCTTCCGGTCTCGGAGTCGCGGTTGGACAAGTGTATAGTGCGAGTGAAAGCTCAAACTATTCAACACCGTATTACGCAAGATCTTATGCAATGGATTCTGTTTCAGAAGCGGGCATGAGTCAGGCGCCAACCCCAATAACTCCTGGAGACATTGAATTTTCTGCCACAGTCAGCGTGCAGTTTGAGATTCAGTAAATTCACTAGGCGCTCGAGCGCCTTTTCTTTTTCTTTTTTTTCACACTCTTATTTTCAGTTACCAGAATGATAATAATTTAATATCAGTTTGAATCTATTATCTGCCTGAACAGGAAATTTCTCCTCGCTCTTGTAATTATTCTTTTTCTCTCCCTTGGTTTTGCAAAAAGTTATTACATTCCCGAGGCAGAAATTTTTATGAAAATAAATCCTGATGCCAGCATTGAAGCTGAAGAAAACATTTCATTCAATTTTTCTGGTTCTTTTTCTTATGCTTGCCGTGATATTCCTGAAGGGCAATGGAATCTAAGCAATGTTTCTGTTACTGAAAATAATTTGCCTGTTCCATTTACTGCTTTTCCTCACAATGGCGGCACGCGAATTCGCTGGAATTATTCTGCTTTAAATGAAAAAAGAAGTTTCAAGATTTCATATCGTCTTGAAAATGCCGTGACTTCCCATGACGATGTTCCAGAACTCTATTGGAAGGTTTGGGGTGAGGGCTGGGGTGTGAGAGCACAAGAGGTTTATGGTTGGATTGAGTTGCCAAAGGAAGTTGAAGACCCAAAACAGCCGAAAGCTTTGTTGAAATCAGAACAGCTTTTCCTTCTTCTCTCCTGTCATCTGAAAAATATGCTCTTCAAAAATCCGGTGCTGGCTTGCAGAGCATAATAAACGAAGAGAATAGTTATGTTTCTTTTTCCGCAGTTTCCATTCTTATTCTTGTTGGAATTTGCAGTCTTATTGTTTTTCTGTCTCTTGCCAATTTTGCTCTCTTTCTTCCGCACAAGGCGTTGTCTTCAGCTATTGTTTTGCTAATGGTTGCCTTGATTGTTTACTTTGTTCCTATTGCAAAATTCAATCTCTTTTACATTGTATTGCTTTTTTTGCCAATCTCTGTTTTTGCTTTAAGTAATTTCAATATTCTGCAAATCATTAACTGAACCATTTTATCACCTAGTATTCTTCACATTTCAATTCAAAGTAGTTTGGTGGATGAGAGCAGGAAGGACATTTTTCTGGTGGTTCTTTTCCGCCGTGATTGTATCCGCACTTTCTGCAAATCCATTCTTTTTTTTCTTCTTTTTTGAATACGCTTCCTGCTTCAACTTCTTTGAGCAGTTTTTCATATCTTTCTCTGTGGTGGTCTTCTGCTTCACCTATTGCTTTCAATCTTTCTGCTATGTCTGACAATCCGTCTTCTTCTGCCTGCTTTGCAAATTCAGGATACATTGTTTCTGTCTCATAACTTTCTCCTGCGATTGCTGCTTTCAGGTTTTCTGCAGTTGTTCCGATTCCTATGTGGGCTTCTGCTTCAACCTTTATTTCCGGCATATTTTCTCCGCTTTTCTGGTTGACTTCAGTGAGCATTCTATAGTTCCATTTTGCATGTTCTCTTTCATTATCAGCAGTCAAGAGAAACAACTCTGCAATCTGCTCAAAGCCCTCTTTTTGAGCTGTCTTTGCATACATTGTGTACCTGTTTCTTGCCTGACTTTCTCCAATAAATGCTTTTGCTAAATTTTCCATTGTTTTCTTCATTTTTAATTCCTCCCTGTGTATTTACATTCTTTGCAAACTCCGCTATAGATAATTGTAACATCTTCTGCTTCAAAGTCAGCACTATTAATTTTTTTAAGTGCATTTTTTGAAATTTCGCTATCAATGAAATCAATTATTTTTCCGCATTTTCTGCAAACTCCGTGCTGGTGCATTCCCTGCCTTCCGTCAAAATGGTATTCTCCGTTTAATTCCAGCCTGTGCACACAGCCTTGCTCAGCAAGCTTATTCAAATTTCTGTATACTGTGGCAAGCGTAATTGACGGAATTTCCTTTCTTACTTCATTGAACACTGTTTCTGCGGTAGGGTGTGTTTCCACGCTGGACAAGTATTTAAAAATTTTTTCTTTTTGAATAGTATTTCTTTCACAAACCATTGATTATCATTACTATTTAATAACGATTATTATTTAAAGGTTTTCTTTGTTTCCTGTTCTTTTTTTTTTGTTTTCTGATTAGTTTCTTGATTTTTCCAGTTTCTCTTCACAGTTAGCTTTTTATTTCAGTTACTTGTTTTATCTTTCATGCGATTTTTTATTTTTCCAGTTTTTGCATTAGTTTTTCTTCTGCTTTTTGCAGGGTGTGTTTCTGAAAGTCCTGGCTCTTTTGATTCCCTTGGCTCTTCTAAGGAACAAACTTTGGATAATCTGTCTTCAGGTTCTTCTTTATCTGACTCTTCTGACTTTGACTCTTCTCCTCTTGTTTCCGGACAAGAAGACAATGCCTTGCAAGCTGAAATTTATGTTTCAACTGATAAGAGCTCTTATGGCTCCAGCGAAAATATCATGATTTCTGTTGGTGTTAGCTCTTCCTCTGAAATTCCTGAAGCAACTGTTAAGGTCAGGGGAATTTATGCTGGGGGAATGCACCGAATTTCAAGTGAAGAATCATTCTCTCTTGTTCAGGGAGACAATAGTTTTCTTTTTTCAGAAAAAACTCCTTATTGTACTTCTGGTTGCGGCGGAGTTCATGCAGGGCAGTACTCTATTACTGCGGAATTAGAAGTCAATGGAAAAACTATTGCTTTGTCTGAAACACAGATTACTCTTACTCAGTGAAACACTGCATTCAAGTCATTGCATTCTTGCTTCAATTCCGTGTTGTTTATCTGAATACAAACATCTGTATTATTTGTTTCGATTGCGTATTCTTTGTAGCAAAGACTTTCAGGAGTATAAATGCTGTACTGTCTAAAATGGCCTAACTGCATCAGACTGCAGATATTGCTTTCTTCCACAAGCTTTGCAATTTCCACATAGCAGTTCAAATAGTTTTCTTCAAAATATAGTTCTTCGCAAACAGTCACATCTTTTTTTTCAAGAGCTATTGTTTCAAAGCATTCATCTTTTTTCAAAAATTTTGTTTCAAATATTTTCTTGCACAAAGAAGAGTCGTTCAAGTCAATTGCAATATTGTAAAAACAGTCGTCTCTTTCATCAGATGTTGCGATAATTTCGCAAATCTCTGCATTGTTATCTTCGATTCCAACTTCTTTGTAACATTCTCGTTGAATAAGTCCCCTGCTTGCCACACTGCACACATTAATGTCTGGGGAATTTTCTGCAATATAGTCAATGCAATTTTGAACATTTGTATCATCTTTCAGCAAATAACAGTCTAGATAGATGCTGTTTTCAGTTGCTGTGCGGTAAATGCATTCATCCAACTCCTCATCACTCAATCCGAAACAGGCCTGTTCTGATGAACTATTGCTGTCTGAAGAAATATTTCTGATGCAGTCTGCTTCTTTTGTCTGGCTGATGTATCTTTCACAGAAATCTAAATTTGAGTCCACAATTTCAAAATTTTCATAACACTGGTCTCGCATAAAACTGTTTTCTCTGACATTTACTGAAACCTGCTTGCAGATGTCGTAGTCTCCTGCAGAAACAGCAACCGCAATCAGGCATTCATCTTTTCTCATGATATTTTCATCTGCTCCAATTTCTTCACAAATTTCATATTCTTTTTTTGAAACAGCAATCTCTTCAAGACAGTTCCATTTTTCTTTTTCAGGATCAATAAGTGTGCAGATGTCTTCGTCGCTCTTTCCAATCGCAATTTCGCTTAAGCATTCTTCTTTTCCAAGGACATTTAATTCAAGGCAACCGTTTTCTCTTTGCTCTGAAATCGAAACACTCTTGATGCAACTGTCTCTCTCAATAATGTTTTCTTTAGCTTTGCAGTTTGCTATTTGTTCTTCAAAAGTTGTTGTTTCTTCTGCAGTGATTTGCCCTTCTGAATCTGTTCCGTTTTCGTCCGCGGTTCCATTTTGCTCAGTTGTTTCCTGCGGTCCGCTAACCTGGTTTGCTTCAGCACTTAATCCTTGTTGTTCTTTTACTTCTTCCACTGCGCAACCGCTTAACACTAGGGCTATTGCTAGCAGGAGAAATACTGCCCAGCATCTTTTCAGAGAACCATATTTTTTCATCAATTAGTTTAGTTCAAACTATTATATATTACTTTATTAGTAGTATATTGCATGCTTGAGCCTGTTGCAGCAAAAATCAACGAAGTTCCTTTTTTGCGGAGAATTGCAAGTGCATATTATTCTTTTTCAGCTGGTTTTCTTTCTCTTGCCACATCCCATTCTGCGAGAAAAGATTTTTTTGTGAGAAACAGTTTTGCATCTGATTCTTGGTTTGCGTTGAGCAGTGACATTGATTCTTTTACTATAATTAAAGACATGGCCCCTGAACAGCGTGCCAAATTTATCAAATATTTCTCTCTTGGTTTTACTTTTTCAAAAACAATTTTTCCGTTCATTGGAGAGTCTTTTGTTTTTGAAGAGCGCGACCTTCGCTCTCCCAGTTTTCTTCGTTTGTTTAATTCAAAGGAATCTTTATCTTGCAAAAATCTGCTTTTTCCTCTTCATTCATCTATTGACATTTTTTATTCCCGTTTATTTTCCTATTTTTTTTCTTTCAAGAACAAGCGCTTTGTAAGGCTTGATGCAAGAAGTGCGGAGAAAATTTTTGAGACAATGTCTCTTTATGGTTTTGACCCTGATGAATCTTCTCTCTCGCTCTTGTCTGCAGTGCGCGAAAAAAACTTTTTTCCAAAAGACTCTTGTTTGTTCAGAAAGCAAATTTGTTTCAGCGCTTTCAAGCAACTGGATTCTTTTTCAAAGCATCTGCTTAGCAAAGCTGGTTCTGCAAAAAAAGAGGTTCAGCTATCCCGCAAGCCTCTTTCAAAAAATCTTCTTTCTCTTCCTGGTTTTTCAGAAGTTTTTATTCCGTCCTATTTTGATTCGCAAGGAAGATATTTCATTATTGCCGAATCAGATATTTCTTTCAATGAATTTTCTTCAGCTCTTGACTTGCTTTCAAAGTCTTCACCCAGCACTCCCCCGGTAATTATGTCTCTTCCTTCTTTTCGCGCTTTCATGCGCTTTATTGGTTTTGAAAACGGAGCATTTCTTCCTTCAATGCATTCTTCTTTCTTTTCGTCTCATAATTTGTCAGTTCCTCTTCCTGAAAAAAAACTTGTGGAATCAAAAATCTTTGAAGAAGCCTTGATTACTCTTTCTCATGTTCTCAATCTTTCTTTTCCAAAATCTCTTCTGGGAAAAAGCATGGAGAACACTCTCAGGCACGAACGCCTTTCTTCTTATGTTAAATTCTTCAATCTTGTTCCTGAAGAAAAATCAGTCAAGGGAAGCACAACAATGTGCCGCAGAATTTTGAAACTTGAACCAAGATAATGCCTCTTGTTTTAATCTTTTTGAACAATCCTTTCTGCATGCCTAATGTGTTGTTTGCTGCTGATTTTCCGCCGCCTTTTCACGGCGAAAGCATCATGGTCAAAAACACTGTTGAGTCTGATTTTGCAAAGGAATTTAATTTGTCTTTTGTTGACACAACTCCTGTGAAAACAATTTGCGAGATTAACGGAAAAATAAGTCTTGCAAAATTTTATTATTCTGCCCGGGCTTTTTTTAAGATTTCAAAAAAAATCCTGTTTGGAGGCTCTCAGATTTTTTATAAAAATCTTTCCTCTACAACAAACGGTTTTATCCGGGATTTTATTCTTTCTGTCCCCGCACTTTTAACTCGCAAAAAAATTGTTCTTCATATTCATTGTTCTAATTTTGGAGAATTTTTTAATTCAAGAAGCAGTCTATTGAAAAAAGTTATTTCTTTCCTGCTTGATTCATCTCAAATAATAATTGTTCCTCACGAAAGCCACAGAAAACAATTCACAAATATAGTTTCTCTTAAAAAAGTTTTTTCTGTTCAAAACGGAACAGGTTCTTTTCATTCTGAAAAAAAGAAATTTAATCTAAAGAATCCAGTTATTCTTTTTCTTTCAAATCTTTTTGAGGAAAAAGGATATCTTGTTCTTCTTGAAGCAATTTCTGCTGTTCTGAAAAAATTTCCATCTGCTTCCTTTGTGTTTGCAGGGGCAAAGGGTGATGATTTTAATCCTGTCTTAGTAAAGCAAATTATTGACTCAAACAAAATTAGAGGCAATGTTTCTTTTCTAGGCACAATTTCCGGAAAGAGAAAAGAAGAGCTTTTGAGAAAAGCAGATGTTTTTGTTCTTCCAACTTTTTATCGCAGGGAAGCAATGCCTGTCACAATACTTGAAGCAATGGCTTTCGGTCTTCCCATTGTTTCAACTGACACAAGCGCAATCCCTCTGATTGTTCAGCACAAAAAAAATGGGTTAATTGTTTCAAGGAAGGATTCTTTCAAGCTTGCTTCTGCTATCATCTCTCTTCTCTCTAGTCCTGCTCTTCTTGAAAAGATTTCAAAAAACAATATCACTAAGTACAAGTCCAATTACACTGCCAAACTTTTTTCTGTAATTTTGAAATAGTTAATTTTGAAATAGTTAATTTTGAAATAGTTAATTTTGAAATAGTTAATTTTGAAATAGTTAATTTTGAAATAGTTAATTTTGAAATAGTTAATTTCTAACTAATCAATTTCTAAACAGTCAATTATATAAAAACCAATTTCTTTTTCCTTTTTTTTCAGTCATGTCCTAGTGCGTCCACTGGATCCATTTCTGATGCTCTCTTTGCAGGAATATATCCTGCAATCATTCCAACACTCATTGCAAAAAGCACGGCTCCCAAAAACAATACAATGTCTGGGTTAATTCTTAGCGGAAATCCTGACACGTCTGCAATGACTCCCACAACCAATGCAATTACAAATCCGATTCCAACTCCAATTATGCCTCCTCCTGCTCCAATAAATCCTGCTTCAATAAGAAAAAGATTTCTTATGTGCTTGTTTGTTGCTCCGATTGCTTTCATTATTCCGATTTCTCTTGTTCGCTCCATTGTTGACATGAACATTGTGTTCATTATTCCGATGCTTCCCACTGCGAGTGAGATTGCTGCTATTCCCACAAGCACTGCCTGCACTAGTCCGAGAATTGCTCCTGCGCTTTCTTGTATCTGTGAAGCTGTCATTATCTGAAAGTCTTCTTCTCCGTGTGCTTTTTCCAGAACTTTGGTTATTCTTTTTTTTACATCTGGAATGTCTTCTTTGTTGTAAACTTTAACAATTATCCTGAAAGGTGTTAGTGTTTCTTCTGATATTTCATCAAGTCCTTCTTTTGGCATTACAATTGCGTTGTCAAACATTGAACCGAACGAGCTTCCTCCAGACTCATTTATTCCAACTACTTTGTAGCTTTTTCCTTCAATTAAAAGTCTTTGTTTTATTTGAATATCGTTTTCAAATGATTCTTCTTGAAATCTTTCGCCCAAAAGAACAGCAAATTTTTCATTGTCTGCAAGATCCCTTCCCTCTTTTAGTCCAAGCATTCCAATAGTTTTCATTCCCTCTTGTTTTTCAGGATTTAATCCCATTATTACCGAGCTTCTTTTCACGCCCTCAAATTCAACTTGTTTTGATTTAAAATATATTGAAAAAACATCTTCCACTCCATTTATTGATTCAATTCTTTTCGGGTCGTTTTCTTCCAGACTTGCAAAAGTGGACTGAGTAAAATTTGCTCCAGGCAACACAATGATTGTGTTTGAACCCATTTTTTCAAACTCTTCCTGCACTGAAGTATTAAGCCCCTGCCCCACGGCAATCAATGCAACTATTGCAGCTATTCCTATTACTACCCCCAGTGTTGTGAGAAAAGTTCGCATTCCCTGTTTTCTCAAACTTGTTGCTGATCTCTTAAACAGTTCTAAGTCAATTCCTGATTCCCTGAGCTTACTCATATCTCAGCGCCTCCACTGGATCGAGTTCCGAAGCCCGTCTTGCAGGAATATATCCTGAGATCATTCCCACTACAAGTGCAAACAGCATTGCTTCTGCAAAAAGAAGCAACGAGAATTCAACTGGCAGGTCAAAACCAGTGGCTGATGCTCCTATGGAAACAATTACTGAAAAACCAAAACCTATTGCTGAACCGATTACTCCCCCTACTGCTCCAATCAATCCTGCTTCCAAAATAAAGATGTTTCTGACAACTTTGTTTGTTGCTCCGATTGCTTTCATTATTCCGATTTCTCTTGTTCGCTCCATTACTGACATGAACATTGTGTTCATTATTCCTATTCCTCCGACTGCAAGCGAGATTGCTGCAATTCCCACAAGAACAAGTTGAATAATTCCAATAACCATGTTTGCCCCGGTTAAAATCTGTTCTGTGCTCATTACATAAAAGTCTTTTTCTCCGTGGTCTTTTTCAAGCTCGTACTCTATTCTTTCAACAACTGCTGGCACGTCTTCTTGAGTGGTTGCATTCACCTGTATTTCCACTGGGTCTTCTTCTCCGTATAATTCTCCTATGATGTCCTTGTGCATGTACACAACATTGCCAACGCTTATTCCTCCAATGCTCATTCCGGAATCTGAAACAATCCCAATTACTCTGAATTTTTTTCCCTCTAGTTCAATGTGTGATCTTAGCCCAAGCTCTTTTTCATAGGCTTTTTCTGCAAATCTTCTTCCAACCAGTACAGAGTATCTGTCGTTTACGTCAAGTTCTCTTCCAATTTCCACATCCATGAAACCCATTTCTCTCAGGTTGTCATTGTGCTCTGGATTAAATCCAAGAATGAACACGCCCTCGCTTTCATTTCTATGAACTGCGGTTCCGCTTGTTTCATAAAAAGGAATTACAACTTCCACTCCTTGAATGTCTTCAAGTAATTCCACGTCTCTGTCAGTCAGTGTTCTCGCAATCGCTGTTTCCAACCCCATGCTGTTGCCTGGCTCTACATAAATGCTGTTCATTCCAAGCTTTTCAAACTGCTGTGTCACAGCAATATTCAATCCATTGCCAAGAGAGATAAGTGCAACTATGGCTGCTATTCCAATTATTACTCCTGCGAGAGTAAGGAAGGAACGGATGCGCTGGTGCCTTAGGTTTTTCAGCGCAACCGCAAAGGTCTCTCCAATAGCCATTCCATTCTCTCCGTCACTGTTTTTTTATGTATTTTTTGTATACTCTTTTTCCAACAAAGTAGAGCACGATTGCAACTACTACTAGGAACCAAAAATCAATTCCTGCGTCGCCTCCAGCTTCGCTTGGGGAATAAATTTTTAGAGCCAGTGGAATTTCCATTTCTTCAGCCATTCCAAACTGGTTTTTGTAGCTGAGTTTTAGGTTCAGAGTATGTATTCCTGGTTCTATTCCGCTGTCAATTTTTATGTCTGTCTTGAACGAGTCAAAGTCATCAGCTTCAAGTGTTCCAATAAACACCTTGCTGTTTTCAAACTCGCCTGCATCACTTGAAAGCTCTGCAACTATGTATTTTGCTGAGCCAATCCCTGCATTGAACAAGTCAATTTTCAGTTCCGATGTTCCTCCTGCAACTGCAAGAGGTGTCTGGCTGTTGATAACTGATTCAAGTTCTGCATTCTGTGAAACCTTTATTCCAATATACTCGGTTTCAGACAGGTTATTGCTGTTTCCGTCCTTATACTCAAGAGTTACTGGGACAGTGTGAATTTTCAGCTCTGCTTCCGGATTTGCTCCAATTGAAATTTTTGCTTTGTAAATTTCTCCTGGCGCAATGGATTCAATATAGTGTACTCCGCCAACTGGCAGAATATCTCTTTCAACAACAATTCCTGTGCTTGTCACAGTTCTGTCCTCGCTTACTCCTACAAGAACATTTGTTGCTTGCTCCATTCCAACATTTTTTATCTGGAGTTCTATTTCCTTGCTCTGCCCTGGTCCGATTTCAGAGGGTTCAATTCCCACGATTTCAAGGTCAGGGTTTCTGTTCTGAATCTTTACTGTAACAGTTTCCTTTTTTGAAGTAGCTCCATCTGACGAATAAATCAAGCCAATGCTGTAGTCGCCGTCAAAAGCGTTTTCATTAACCATTATCTTGTAATGGATTAATGCTGTCTTTTTTGCTGAAAGAGTTCCAAGCTCTTTTTTCAGACTGTCGCCGTCTTCCAGTTCAAAAGGAAAATCAGATCCGCCTTCAAAGCTTGCTTTTAAGTCAAGCTCGAACGTAACTCCTTTCAGCACATATGGTGAGTCATTCTTCAAATGAACCCACAAGTCTATGTATTTTCCCGGGACTGCCGGTGTCGGGGAATAACTAAATGATTCCACGGCAAGATTTTCCGCCATTGCTGCTGGTAACAGCAAAGCAATAGCAGCTATTGCAATTAATAATTTCTTCATTTTGGAGACCTCCTTCCTGTCTTTCTTATTTCGTTTTCAATTATTTTGCCGTCTTTAATATGAACAATCCTCTCCGCTCTTAATCCAATCTCGCGCTCGTGCGTTACCATGAGGACAGTTTTTCCATTTTTGTTCAGTTCTTCAATAATTTGAAGAATTTGTTCTCCGCTCTTGGAGTCTAGATTTCCTGTTGGCTCGTCAGCAACAATAATGTCTGGCTTGTTTCCCAAAGCTCTTGCTATTGCCACGCGCTGTCTTTGTCCTCCTGAAAGCTCGTTTGGTTTGTGATCCACCCTATCTCCTAATCCAACATCTTCAAGAGCTTCTTTTGCTCGCTCTTCTCTTTGTTTGACTGACAATCCAGCAAACCACATTGGCAACATCACATTTTCTAAAGCAGTCATTCTTGGAATAAGGTTAAATGTCTGAAAAATGAAACCGATTGTTTTTCCCCTTATAATCGCAAGCTCGTCGTCATCCATTTTTGAAATCGGCTTGTTGTTAACAAAAACCTCTCCTGCGCTTGGCCTAAGCAAAGCGCTCAGCATATTAAGCAGGGTTGTCTTTCCTGAGCCGGAAGGGCCCATTATTGCAACAAATTCTCCTTCATCAATTTCAACATTTATGTTGTCCAGTGCCTTAACCTGCACTTTTCCCATGTCAAAGACCTTGGACACGTTCTCTGCTCTAACAATTGCTTTCATTTTGCTCTCCCTTCAACTAGTTTTTTCTTTTCAGTTTTCAAATCTTCAACAAGCTGTTTAAATATGGACTCAACTATATTTATTTCTTTATTATATATTTCAACAATTTCCTGCTCTTTTTTTGCTTTTTCTGATTTTTTCTTCACTTTTCTGTATTTTTCAAGGATTTCAGGAGTTTTCTCTCTCGCAGTCTCCATTACTGTCATAAACCTGCCTTCCATGACATCCAGGAAACTGTCAATCAATCCTTTTTCCATGAAATAGTAAACCTTTCTTGACTTTGGCTTTTTGATTCTCTTAACAAAACCTGTTTTTTCAATGAATTTCATGCTAGTGCTTATTGCTGAAAGACTGTATCCTGTTAACTCAGTCAACCTCTCCAAAGAAATCTCCTCTGGCTCGATAAATAGCACGCCGATGAGTTTTGATGAAAGTGCGTCTAAACCCTTTATTCTGTTTATTTCAGAAATCATTTCAATAAATTCTTCTCTTGCTGTTTCCAAAACAAAAACACCTTCACAAAATATTGAACTTTCAATAAATTATGAAAGTTAAATATATTTAAACATATCTTCTTTATTAATTTGCTCAATTTTTAACCGAAACAAATAAAAATAACAAAATCATATATTTATCAATTAATCATAAGCATATGCTTCGGAGGGTCCAAAATGAATTCAAGGTTTTTGAAATTTTCTTTATTTTTCGCAGTATTCTGCCTTTTGGCAGGGCAGGGCTTTGCAGCTGAAAAAGTCGGCCATCAAACGCTTTACACTGATGTGATTGATGTTTTTACTGAAGGCGGTTTTGAGAACGTGCTTGTCAACACAGGTTTAACTGTTCAGGGAATAACTACTCTCAACAGCGTCCTGAAAGGCCAAAGTGCTGACTTTGACGGGGGAATAACTGCGAAAGACTATTTGACTGTTGGTGACACAAGCGTTGCGCCCGGAACCTCAAAGATGATAAAAATGCAGGACGGCGACCTGACAGTGGACGGCTTGACGAAGACTGGCTCTATGGTTGCCATACGCTCTGAGGATTTTGGCGATGACCCAAATTACAACTTTAACAACTGGATTGCTGAATGGAGCGAGAAGATGGATTCCTCTGACTTTCCCATAGCATTCCTGAGTTCCTTTGTCTGGAACGGCGATTCTTACATGAACATAGGCAGACATCAATCAGGATGGTTGCTGATACTATTCAATTGGATGGTGACAGTGTTATGGTTCATGGCAAGGAAGTCTGCCTTTCCGACGGAACCAACTGTCCTGATAGCACTGGCAGTGGAGGCGGAACAGGTGGTGGTGAAACTGTTGTTGGAGTCAGTTCTGTGACAGCAGGTTCAAACATTGCTATTTCAAGCACGGAAGATGACGGTTCCGGAGACGTAACTGTTAGCATGACTCCTGAAGCAACCCTTACAAAGCTTAACACTGGTCAGATCTGTCTGTTAAGCGAGAACAGTTCAGGCGAACCACAAGAAGATTGTATTTCTAACTGGGCGTCTCCTGAAGTCGCTGTTGGTGGCAGTGGCTGGAATTTACTGGTTGCTGGAACAAGCATGACTGAGGAAGCAGAAATAGTGCTGAGTCCGAAACAGGGTGTTCAAACATATCTGTCGAAACTAAACGCGGGTTCGGATCAGTACAATATAACTTATCCTAATAATCAGGTTTCAATTCAGGAACTATGGCCTGAAAGTGGCAAAAGTGTTGAAGTCATGGTGAAAGTTAGAAACAGGCTTGATGACTTTTGTCTGGGGCAGGTGCCAAACGCTTCTTTTAGTGACAATGTAGGTGAAACAATCACTTGTCATACTGTTTCCTGCATTCCAAATGATTATTCTCCAGCATCATGTAGTAAGATAAGGGTTTCAAACAATGATGCGTTCTGGCTTGAGTTTTCTATGCCTGACGACAAGCAATATGAAGTTCCTAACGGCACAGAAACTATGAAGTATCTTCACCAGCAGCAGGCAATCTATTCTTATCTCTTGGATGATGCTCCTGACCGGATTATAATCCATCAGATGGATCACAGCCCAAACTATGGCTACTGGGACTACGAGATTTACTATAGATATGCATCCGGAGCCTCAGTCAGATCTGCCTACAAAGCAGCAGCATACAACCTTGTTGCAGGCGGAAAAATGTACTTTGAACATAACTATGGTTCAAACTTTTCCACAGGTTTGCCTGATTACGCGCCGAATTATATAAAGATAAACAACAGGGAAAATCAGGACTGGCCAATAGGAAAGATTGATTTTGTTAAGAAAAATAGCACTACTTGGGAGTGTTGCTGGAAGTATGGGTCTGGGTCAATACCTTGTTCTTCCCTTGTTTCCGATGGCGAAGCTAACCAGCCAGATGTCTTTCCTGGAATACCAAACTGGTTCAAAATCAAGATGTCTGAAGTTTCCTATGGTGAGTACAGTGGTGGGCAAAGATATAGTATTGAAGCATGGGGTAATGACACAAGCTCTGGAGATGGTTGGATACAGTTTGATGTATTCATGAAAGACAGCAGGTGATGGTTGATTGGTTTTCAGCAGGGAAAATAACCCTGTTGGTTTCCAGTTTCTATCATTCAAACAATGGTGATAAGATGAATCTGAAAAAGAATGTTTTTGTTATATTGTTTTTATTCCTTATTGTGCCATTTGCTTTTGCTTCTCTTGACTGCAAACTAAGTTATGCCACTTCAGAAAACACTACTGAATGTGTTGCTGGAGAAAAGCTTGTTTTCAGCTACAGTAATGTGGGTATTGGCGGAGAGCATATTAGTGTTGCTGCTTGGAATCCGCATGATGAATATCCTAATGAGGTTTGTTGCAAGTCTGACAAAACTCTTTTCATTGGAAGCCAGTGCACTAAATCTGATACTCTCTCAGACGAAGCCTTTGTTTTTGCTGTTCCTGAAGACCAGTTGACCAATACTCACATTGCTTCTTCAATTAGCGGAGTTTTTAATACTCCAAGATGCATTAAAGTTTCAGAGGGCACAATAAGTTGTGCTTTTGTTGCTGGAGAATGTGCTTCTGGACAGGAGTGTCTTGCAAAAGCTTCTTCTCAATCCAATGCTCATGTTGACGATTGTGATTCAGAACTTTCTTATAGTATTTGCTGTAGCACTGAGGGGCAAGTGCAGGGTTGTGAAAGAGAATGTTTTGCTGATGATTCATGCAATGCTGATTGCAGACCTGACCCCTTATGCGCTGACGATCCTGATTGCTGTTATTTAGATTGTGATTCAGACGGCGAATGCAATACAGATTGTGAAACAAATCTTGCATGTCCAATAGACCCTGATTGTTCTTGTCCGTTCCAATGTGATGTTCCTCCTTGTGATGCTCAATGTTATTATGATCCAAGATGTGAAGCAGGAACCAATTGTTCTGTCAGCCCTCCTTCCGAAATTTGTGACAATGGCTTCGACGATGACTTAGATGGATTAACTGATTGTGCTGATTTAGATTGTGCTTCTGCACCAAATTGTTCGGCAGTATCTGATGTCTTTGATGTTTCACTTGAAATTTCTCCAGCTTCTGTTGATGCTGGCGACACAGTAAC
>JAFCCW010000004.1 GCA_017609985.1 Candidatus Iainarchaeum sp. | reverse complement strand
AAAAAGTTTTTCGCTTTTGCTGTTGGCGCCTGGTTTCTTTTTGCAGTGCTTGGAACAGTCAATGGTGTACTGAGAAACGCGCTTTACAAGGATATATTGGGAGACCTTCTCGCCCACCAGGTGAGCACTGTCCTTTTTGTTGCAGCAATGCTTGTTGTAATTTTTCTGCTCTTGAAAAAAGCAGGATTGGAGCATTCAAACAGGGACCTCGTTGTGATAGGTCTTGGCTGGACTCTTGCAACAATTGCTTTTGAGTTTGTGTTTGGACACTTTGTTTTTGGAAACAGCTGGGAAAAACTTTTTGCAGATTATAATCTGGCCGAGGGCAGGATTTGGATTTTTGTCTTGCTTGTTTCCCTTTTTGGGCCTTGGGCTATTGGAAGAAAAAATAGCAAAAAATAGCCTTTTAAAAACAATCGCACAATATATTTCTCACTATGTATGCTCCACATTTGCAAGGATTTCAGGGTTTTGAGATTGAAAATAGTACTGGAAAGAAAGGTCCGACTCAGATAGGAGTTGTCATTGGCTCGTTTATAATACTTCTTGGTTTTCTTTCGCTTATAGCGTTTAACAGCTTTGGATTTTTTATGGCAGGATGTCTGCTTGGCGTGCTTGCAATGCTTTCAATAAGGGTTGCTGCAGAGTGGGAGAGGGTTATAATTCTCAGGCTTGGAAAGTATTCTCGCAAAGCAGGCGCTGGTTTGTTTCTGGTAATCCCGTTTTTTGAAACAACTTACAAAGTCGATTTGAGGGTAAGAGTCTGGGATGTCAAGCCGCAGGAAATAATGAGTGCTGATTCTGTTCCGGTAGAGGTTGACGCTGTGGTCTATTACCAGATTACTGAACCAAAGAATGCAATAATGAATGTGGAAGATTTTGCTGTCGCATCAGTCAAGCTGGCTCAGACAACGCTCAGAGACATCGTGGGAAAATCAGACCTTGACAGGCTTTTAATGAAAAAAGAAGAAATTGGAAACGACATAAAAGTTATTCTTGACAAGGCAACAGACCCGTGGGGCATAAGGGTTATAAGCGTTGAAATAAAGGATGTTGTTCTGCCAGAGATGTTGAAAAGAGCGATGGCAAAGGAAGCAGAAGCCAGCAGAGAAAAGAAGGCAAGGCTGATAAAGTCTAGTGCAGAGTACGAGGCTGCTGCAAATTTCCAAAAAGCAGCACAGACAATGCTGAAGAATCCTGCTGCAATGCAGTTAAGACAGCTTCAAACCTGGCAGGAGATTGGCGCAGAGCAGAATTCTTTGATGATACTTATTCCAACTGATTTTGCAAAGGGTGCTGAAAAGCTGGGAATAGTAGGATTAGGTGAACAGCTCCTCAAAAAAATGCCTGAAAAGAAAAAGGGAAAGAAATAATTTTCTGATCGTTGATTAAACAAGCTATTTTCAGCAGGCAGAGCCAGCATGTTTTGTTTTTATAATGCTTGTCTGCAGAATTTTGTATGACTCAGATTATCTGCACTGTTTTTGACAGAGAGCTTGCAAGAGAACTTGGGAAGAGAGAGGGCGAGTCAGATCTTGAGTTTTATCACAGAAAGTTTGATGAAAATCTGTTAACTTTTGTTTGCCCTGCTGGTTTTCCGGAAAAACCTGGCCCCTTGCTTCAGGCACTGCATCTTTCAAACTGTGTTTTACTCTATGTGAAAGAAATTGACTCTGCGCTTGGAGAAGCAATTATTGCTATTGATGCACTTGGATTGAAAACTGGTTTTGTGGTTTTTGATGAAGGCGCTGACGAGGAATTGTTTTGGAAAGTTTCAGAGAAGAGCTGCGTAACGGATTTTGAAAAAATTGAAAAGGAAGAAATTCTTGAAAAAATCTCCTTAGTCCAGATTGAGCCAATTGAAGGAAAAACAATTGTTGACCTTGACGCAATGTTTAATGTGAAGGGGGTTGGAACTGTTGCTCTTGGGTTTGTAAAGCAGGGAAATATAGAACAGTTTCAAAAGATGAAAATTTTGCCAAAAGAAGCAGAGATTCTTGTGAAAACAATTCAGAAACAGGACAAGCATTTTAAGGAAGCTGAATTTAATGAACGCGTTGGCTTGTCAATCAAGGGATTTGAAGCAGATGATTTTTACAGAGGACTTCTTTTAACAGACGATGAAGAAATTTCTGAAGCAAACGAAATAGAGATTGATTTTGAAAAAAACAATTTTTGCAAAAAAGAAATTAGCGCTGGTGACAGTGTTCACTTGCAGTGCAGAATGCAGGTAGTTGGATGCAGGATAAAGTCTGTGAAGCCGTTTGTGATTGAAGCAGGAAAAAACATTGCTGTTCGAGAAGGAAACAGGATTTTACTGATTGACTTGAACGCAAAGCCGAGGATTATTGGAAGCGGAAAAATTTCAAAGATTGTTTCAAAACTGGACTCAGCGTGCCTGAAATAAGCTTATATGCCTGTTAGCTACAGTTATTAACATGAATAAAACTTCCTGCTTAATCACAGCATTTGTTTTTTTGGGAATTCTTTTAGCTGGATGTGCGGAACAGGAAAATAGTGAATCAGCAATAGTTTCGCAGGATTCTGAAAACGAAAATTTGCAGACAGCAGTAAATGAAAATCCAGGCAATATAAAAGAAACCGACTTTGTTGACACGACTCCTGCAGAAACATTGCTTGAAAGCCCTGCAGAAAACTATGCTCTTTCATTGGACGACTTGGAATCAGGTTATTTTGAGGTAAAAGAATCTACAGGATACTTAAAAGAAGAAGATGCTTTTGAATCAGAAGAGAAAAAGAACAAAGCAATTGAACTGGGCTGGACTGAATTGTATCAGGTTCTTTTTCAAAGAGAAGAAAGCGCAAGCGTTTTGCTTGAAGACCTTGTTGTAAAGCACGAGGTAAGTCTTTATAACAGCAGTGAGGGTGCAAAGGAAGCATTTGCTGACTGGAAACAGACAATAAAAAATAGTGATGGATTTACTATTCTGTCAGCTCCAACAAAAGGAACTGAAAGCATTGCCTATAGGTTTGAACTGGATGGAGAAACAGAAGGAGAAGTTTATGCTTATTCAACTATTTCATTCAGGACAAATAATATCATTCACACCATATTGGTTGGGGGAATGTACGGAGGCAATGTTACAATCGATGATGCTCTGCATTATGCTGACATCGTGATTAAAAATCTTGAATAATAGATATTAATTTTTTTTAAAAAATCCAATTATTTTTATACTTCTGTTTCATCTTTTAATGCATGCCTTTTCAGGTCTATCTTTTGGAGTGTTCTGACAAGAGCTATTACTGCGGTTATACTTCTGATTTGAACAGGCGCATTGAAGAACACAACAGCGGAAGAGGAAGCAAGTATACAAGAGCAAGAAGACCGGTGAGACTTGTTTACTCTGAAGAAAGAGAAACTAGAAGCAGTGCGATGAAGCGAGAAGCAGAAATAAAAAAGTTTTCAAGAAAGGAAAAAAAAGCACTGGCAATTAAATAGATTATGGTCTTTGTATAATCAAAAATAAAATTCATGATTAGAACATAAGCAAAAAATATTTCACTTGGAGGTGTAAAAATGAAGAAATTTTTTATGATTTCACTTGTTTTGCTTTTGCTTTTTGCAGGCTGTGTAACTCCACAGGCTCAAGACCAGCAGGGCAATCAGGCAGATGAAGGAGACCAGCAAGCAGACGCTGGAGATAAAACAGGAAGTGAAGGGCAAGGCACAGGAGATGGGGAAGAAGGATTACTGCCAGACTTTGGAACCGGTCTTTCAGAATTTAAAATAACTTATTCCACAACAAACAGTGTGAGTCCGGAAGCAGACGGAGAATTCACAATGTATGTGAAGGGAGAAAATTATAGAATGGACACAAGCTATTCCGACTCAGAAATGAAGACTGCCCCACCAACTACAGGGCATCCTTTGATTAACCCCGAGGAAATGCCTGCTGGCCTTACAAATCTTGCTTCCAAAACAATTCTTGGAGAACAGGCAAGCTGTTACGGCATAGAGGTTACGGGAGAGGAACCATTGTCAGGGGAATATTGTTTTTCATCTGATGGAATTCTGCTGTACAGCAGAATGACAAACGAGTTAAATGACACTGTGACTGAAGCAATAGAATTCAGCAGAACTGTTGCAGACGAAGACATGATTCCGCCAGAAGTTAGCGGAGACAGCACGATTGTTATTCCAGGCGAGGGTGTGGAAGTAACAATTCCTGAAGAATGAAGGAAATATTCCTTCTCTTTTTCTTTTTTTTATTTTTTCTTTTTCAATCTCAGCTCTCAATTTTGCTTTTAGATAAATTTTTCAAAACAGTCGTTTTTCAGCAAAGACTTTTATTGTTTTCTCACATATGCTTGTTTGAGGTGATTTAATTTGCATATTCCTGATGGGTTTTTGTCTTTGGAGCTTGCATTGTTTTTCTGGGTCGCATCCCTTGTAGTAGTCGGGCTCTCGTTTAAAAATATGGGAAAACATGTTTCCCTAAAAAAAATTCCATTGTTTGCTGCTCTTGCAGGATTTGTTTTTGCCGCGCAGATGCTTAACTTTCCTGTTTTAGGCGGCACGTCAGGGCACTTGATTGGCGGAGCTTTGCTTGCTTTGCTTCTTGGTTTCAGTCCTGCAGTGGTTATTATGGCTACTATCCTGTTTGTGCAAGCTTTTGTATTTCATGACGGTGGAGTGCTTGCATTGGGAGCAAACATGTTCAATATGGCAATTGTTGCCCCGCTTGGAGGAGTAGTTGCAAAAAAATGTTTTGGAAAAGGTTATCCAACTGTTTTTTCCGGAGCATTGCTTTCTGTAATCGCAGCATCAGTTGTTGCTTCAGTACAGCTTGCGTTGTCTGGAGCTGTTGAGTTCACAGGAGTGCTTGTTGCAATGGTTTCAGTGCACTTGGTAATTGGATTAGGAGAAGCAGTTATTTCGACTGTGGCTTGGGCTTTTGCTGAAAACAGATTGCCGTCAATAAGTGTTTCACCAGCA
This sequence comes from Candidatus Iainarchaeum sp., assembly GCA_017609985.1. Lineage (GTDB taxonomy): Archaea > Iainarchaeota > Iainarchaeia > Iainarchaeales > JAFCCW01 > JAFCCW01. The sequence continues at coordinate 82,597 of JAFCCW010000004.1, read as the reverse complement.
AAAATTGCTTTTGTAGCGCTTGTTTTTGGTGTTTTCTTGAGCCCTTTTGCTTCTGCGCTTCCTGATGGATTGGAAGCAACAGCTGAACAGCTAGAGTTTGACAATCTTGCTGTAGAGTCAATGACTCCTTTAACAGCAATGGCTGATTACCTGTTCCCTGGAATGGGTGAGAGCGCAGTGGCAACAGGTCTGGCAGGGCTTGTTGGAGTTGTTCTTGTTGGACTTGCTACAACAGCAGTTTTCTTTTCAAGGCAAAAGCTGAACAGCTAAAATCATAAAAACACAAAATGCCTGCTTTTGCAGGTTTTTCCTTTTTCTTTTTTTATTGCAAATGTTTTTATTTGCAGATTGCCTTTAGGTTAAGATGCCTGGATTTTTTAAGTTTCTGAAAAAAGAGGAAAAACTTGTTGAAGAAGAAGTTGAAAAAATTGGAGAAAGAATTGGCCCAGGGATAATTACTGGCGGAGCAGACAACGACCCTGCTGGAATTATTACTTACACTACTGCTGGAGCAAAGACTGGCTTTTCGCTTATATGGCTAATGGTATTAATCACTCCTTTTATGATTGTTGTTCAGGAAATGGCTGGAAGGATTGCGCTTGTAAAACAAAAGGGTTTGAACAGCATAATCAAAGAACATTATGGCACAGGGATTGCAGGAATTATAATGACTGTGCTTGTGATAGCAAATATTGCTACAATTGGAGCAGATCTTGCAGGCATTGCTGCTGTTTTGGGATTGATTACTGGAATAAACTGGTTATGGTTTATTATTCCAGTTGCCCTCGGTGTTTCATATCTTGTTTTATTCAAGCAGTACAAGACTGTGAGAAAAGTGCTTATTATTTTGACAATGCTTTTGGTTGTTTACATTTTTTCAGCTATTCTTGCAAACCCGAACTGGATTGAAGTTGGCAAAGGACTTATTCCTGCTTTCTCAAACATGGGCTTTCTCATAATTGCGGTTGACACAAGAGCATTATGAGACCAAAAGATTTAGAGCTTGACACTGCGGCTGGAATGATTTGGTCAAATATTATTGCAATATTTATCATAATTGCTGCTGGTTCCACTTTGTTTGCCACGGGAATCGGGGTTGAAACAGCTGAGCAGGCTGCTCTTGCGCTACAGCCACTTGCCGGAGACTTTGCAGTATTATTGTTTGCGTTGGGAGTAATTTTTTCCGGTTTTCTTGCTCTTTTCTTGCTCTGCCTGTTCTTGCTGGTTCAACAGCTTTTGTTGTTGCTGAGACATTTGGCTGGAAAGAGGGAATGGATAATGCAATAGCACACGCTAGAGGATTTTGCATAGTGTTTGCGTTGTCCTTGCTTATTGGGGGAGCTCTTGCTTTTTTGCCAATTAATCCGATTGAATTTCTTTTCTATACACAGGTGCTTGATGGTTTCCTGCTCCCATTGCTCGTTATAATTTTGCTCGTGCTATGCAATGACAAAAAAGTAATGGGAAAAAATGTGAACAGCTTGTGGAAAAATATTATTGGCATAATTCTTGTGATTGTTCTTGCAGTGCTTGATGTGCTTTTGCTTGAGGAAATGTTTGGATTGTTTGGAGGGCTTTTATGAGCAAAAAAGAAAAAGGGGATGTTGTACGAGAAGCTGTTGTGATAAGAGAACAGAAAGGAGAGATAAAGAAGACAACAGGCCAGAAAGCAGTGCAGGAAATTGTGAGATATGTTCCTGTTTCAGATTTTCAGAAGGTTTTTGAAACAAAGCCTGTTGAAGAAGTCAGGGGACTGGCTGATGAATTTAAAGAATTTGTGAATGAATTCAATTTTATTTCGCTTGCAATCGGTTTCATAATTGGCGGCGCTTCAAAAGATGTTGTGAATTCGCTTGTAAAGGATGTTATTTCTCCGCTTCTAGGAATTTTTATTCCTCAGGGTTCGCTTGAAGAAATTGTGTGGATTTTTTTTGGAGCAGAAGTAAAAATCGGAGCATTTGTAAACGAGCTTATTTCTTTTCTGATAATTGCTGGCATTATTTTCATTGTTGCAGTCAAGTTGATGAAAATAAAAGTGAAAAAATAGTTCACCGGAAAGACAGGGCATCGTGTTGATTAAAAGCCTGAAAAGAGCAATTTATAGATGCTTATCGAAAAACTTCAGAGACTTGGCACAGCAGCAAGCTGGGATTCTTGTGGGGGGGTAACACAAAAAAGTGTACGAAAATCAGGCATCCCACCGAATTATTCCTCTTTTGTGCACGACTGTTCTGCATCATCAGAAAAATGCAGATTAATGAAAGTGCTTCAGACAAACACGTGCGAGCACGACTGCAGATATTGTGTGAATTCAACTTGTTCTCAGAGAAAGCAGAGTCTTGAACCGAAAGAGTTAGCAGGCTCGTTTATGTCACTTGTCAGGCAGGGATATGTAACCGGTTTATTTTTGAGCTCGGGTGTTGGCGGTGGAGTGAAAAAAGCAGGAGAAAACATGATTGAGAGCGCAAGGCTTGTTCGGAAAAAGTATGGATTCAGAGGGTATGTTCATCTGAAAATTCTTCCAACAATGCCAAAGAGCCAAATAGAGGAGATGTCGGAGCTGGCTAACAGAGTTTCTCTGAATCTTGAGGCACCGGACAAGACAAGGTTTTCAGAGCTTGGAAGCACAAAGGATTATAGGCGAGATTTAGAAAAAAGGCTTAGATGGATTGACAAGCTTAGAGGAAAAAATTTGATGAAAAGTTTTACAACCCAGTTTATTCTTGGAGCAGGAGGAGAAAGCGATTTGGAGATACTTGGAAAGATGAGTGAGTTATATGGCAAGACGCAGCTGTGGAGAACTTATTTTTCTGCTTTTGAGCCGGTAAAGGGAACCGCGCTGGAAGAAATGGAAGGCGAAAGGAAAATAAGAGAACACAGGCTTTACCAGTCAGACTGGTTAATGAGGGTTTATGGATTTGAATTAAAGGAAGTGAAGAATGCTTTGAATGAAAAAGGAAATCTTTCGCTTCAGAGAGATGTGAAAATAGCAGTGGCAAGTGGAATGCCGGAAAAGTTTCCAGTGGATGTGAACAGTGCAGGAAGAGAAGAGTTGTTGAGAGTTCCGGGTATAGGTCCTGTTGGAGCTGACAGGCTTATGAAAGCAAGAGAGCAGAGCAGGATAAAAGAGACAAGACAATTGAAGGCCTGCGGAGTGATTGTGAAACAGGCATTGCCGTTTGTTCAGCTGGACAGGGAAAGTCAAATGCGTATTGAAAATTTCTGTACCTGACTCCTGTTTGGAAAAAAAACTAAAAAAAACTATTACAACTTATTTTATATAATCTTTAGATACAGTTATTAGTTGAGGTGTTGGGATGAAAAAAACAACAACAGGTTATTTGTTCAACAGGATTGAGAAAATGGGCAATAAAGACTTTAATCATCTTGGGTGTGAGGGTGATGGGGCGGATATTGGTGATTTTCTTTCCTTGTTTGTGCCTGAGATTGGCATGAGAAAAAAAGTAAAATTTACTATTGAAACAATTGACTGACATTGCATTTTAGTATAAACTTCTTGTTTTTGCAAAAGTACAAATCTTCACAAATCCTTCTTCACAAATCCTATTTGAACACAGAAACTTGAGTAGGGGTAAAAAAATCACAAACGGGTGTGATTTTTTGCATGCTTGCAAGCCACAAGTTAGAAATCTATTTAACCAGGTAGTGGCGTAATTAATCACTACTGAGGAGTGATTTTATGAACGAAGCTGAGGATATCAAAGAAAAAAAACTGAAAGAAATGAAAAAAAAACTTGAAACAAGCAGGATTAAAACAGAAATTCAAGTTAATGACAGCAATTTTGAAGAAGAGGTATTGGAAAAATCAAAAACAGTGCCTGTCGCTGTTGATTTTTGGGCTACCTGGTGCACTCCTTGTTTAATGCTTGGGCCAAGCCTTGAAAAGTTCGCAAAAGAATTTCAGGGAAAGTTTGTTCTGGCAAAACTTAACGTTGATGAAAACCCGGTTACAAGCAGCAGGCACGGAATTTCAGGAATCCCAGCAGTAAAAATGTTCAAGAATGGCCAGGTTGTTGACGAATTTGTAGGAGCATTGCCCGAGCCGGCGGTTAAACAGTGGCTGGACAAGAACCTGCAATAGATGCAAAACAGAAGATACAGTATCAGCCCGTATTAGACATAAATTGGGGATTAAGGGATTAATTGTAGGACGGTGATTTTATGAAAATTGATAAGCTTTCTATTCTGGCAGGAAAAGGAAAAAATGGAAGCAAGGAGAAATTTGGAAGCATTGACATTTTTGCCGGGCAGAAAACAGGAATTGTCGGACCAACCGGCTCCGGAAAGAGTCAGCTATTGTATGATATTGAAAAAATCGCGTCAGGGGAAACAAAAACAGGAAGAAAGATTTTAATTAATGGAAAACCTGTTGGAAAAAATTTTAAGATTGACCCGTCCCAGAAAATAATTGGATATCTTACTCAGCACATGAATTTTATGACTGATTCTAGTGTGAAGGATTTTCTTGAATCCCATATTAAAACAAGGGGAAAACACAGGTCAAAAAAGAGCACAGAGCAGCTTATTGATAAAATAATAGATGATGCTAACACTATTACTGGTGAAAAAATTGATAAGGGAATGAACTTGCTTATATTGTCTGGCGGGCAGTCAAGGGCTTTAATGATTTCTGATCTTGCCCATGTCAGCGAGTCCCCCATTATTTTGATTGATGAAATAGAAAATGCAGGCATAAGAATTAAGAGCGCGCTTGACTTGCTGATAAAAAAAGGCAAAATTATTTTTTTGGTTACTCATGACCCTATTCTTGCTTTGGATACTGACAAAAGGCTTGTGATGAAGTCAGGCGCGATAAAGAACATAATTTATACTTCTATAAAAGAAAGAGGCATTGCAAACTATCTTTCCTGGATTAATAATTACATTCTTGATGTAAGGGAAGAAGTAAGGAAAGGAAAGCAGATTGAAGAATTAAAGCTTATCTGCACACCAATGGAGGCATAGGATATGAAACTTGTTATTGTTGGCGGTACGCCCGGAAGCGGAAAAACTAGTGCAATAAAGTTTATTATTCAGGAACTTAAAGATTTGAATATTCATTATGTCAAATTTGATGTTCTGAACACTGAAGACCATATATTGATAAAAGAAAAGTTTGGGATAAGCACTGAAAAAAAGATTTCAGGAGATGTTTGCCCAGACCATTATGCTGCGCTTGAAATTCCAAAAATCATTGAAAGTAACAAAGACAAAGACCTTATCCTGCTTGAAACAGCTGGCTTGTGCTTAAGGTGCTCTCCGTACATACATGAAGGTCTTGCAATAAACGTGTTAAACATTTTATCCGGAAAACCATCGAGCTATGGGCCTTTGCTGACACAGGCTGATGTTGTTGCTTTAACCAAGGGGGATTTAATTTCTCAGGCTGAGAGGGAAATTTTCAGGTCAGAAGTTGTTAAGGTGACTGAAAAAGGAACATTGCTTGTTGAGTCAAATGGTTTGACAGGCGAGGGCGCAATTGACATCGCCGAGGCAATCAGAAACAGCCCAGAGATCAGAGGAAAGATTACTTTAAAGCACGCAATGCCTACTGCTGTTTGCGGTTATTGTTATGGAAACAAAACAGTTGATTCTGATGAGACACTGAAGAGATACAAGCTTGGCAAAAGCCTGAAGGCAAGAATCCCCAATAGAAATTGCGGAAAATGCGGGTTTGCTTCTTGCAATGAATTTATCCGCGCTGTGCTTGATGGAAAGGCAAAAGAAAACAAGTGCCCATTCTTGAAGGCAGAGGGAATATAAATATGCGTTGTGGTGTGGAAAAGCAGGACAAGATATTTATGCAGGTAAGAGCAGGATGAAGGGAATAAAATGATAAAAACTAAACTGAAAAAAGCAGGTAAATTTGTAGACCTTAGTCGGCTAAGAAATTTTCCAATATCTTTTTTGGCTATTGCCTTGGGTTTAATTGGTTTTACTCTTGCATGGCAGAAAGCAGAGCAGATACTGGAATTGCCTTTTATGGTTAGCGGTTATTTGCTGTATTTTTCAATAATCGTAATATTGGTTATTTTTATAATTTATCTTTTGAAATTAGCTAAGTATCCTCTGGAAGTCAAGAAAGAGTTTAACCATCCGATTAAGCTCAATTTTTACCCAATAATTGCAAAATTGTTTTTGATTGTCAGCATTATCTATCTGGGTTTAAATCTCACAATATCAAAATATGCTTGGTGGATGGGAGTCACAATCCAGTTTATTTTTACAATCATAATAATGTCTTCCTGGATTAAACATGATAAATTTGAAATACGCCATATTAATCCATCCTGGTTTATTCCTGTTGTTGGAAGCATATTAATTCCTATTGCGGGAATAAAACATTTCTCTCCGGAGTTATCCTGGTTCTTTTTTAGCATTGGAATTTTCTGGTGGCTTATCTTGTTTACTTTGGTTATGCACAGGGTAATATTTCACCAAGCCATAGATGATAAATTGATTCCGACCTTTTTTATTCTGTTCGCGCCGCCTGTAATTGGATTTATTGCCCTGACAAAATTGCTAGGCGGACTTACCCCGATTGGCAATTTGCTTTATTATTTTGGGTTATTTCTGTTTATTCTAATTTTGTTTCAGTATAAACTGTTCTCCAAGATTAAGTTTTACCTGTCCTGGTGGGCTTATTCATTCCCAATAGACGCACTTGCTATTGGAACATTCTTAATGTACCATGAAACAAAACTGGAATTTTTTAAAATAGCTTCGTGGGGAATATTCTTATTTCTAAATTTGGTTGTATTGCTTTTAGTGATTAAAACAATCAGAGCAATTAAAAGAAAAGAGATTTGCATTGAGGAGGCGGATTAATGGTAAAAATAATTGAGGGAAAATGTGAAGGCTGTGGTGTTTGCGTGAAAGCCTGCCCTTTTGGCGTGCTTGAGCTAATAAATGGCAAGGCAGTTGTTGTTCATCCGGAAAACTGCAGGAAATGTGGTGCCTGTATCAGGGCCTGCCCAAACAATGCAATTGAAATGGGGGGAAATTAATGGAAGAAAAAGAACTTGAAAAAAAAATGGTTGAAGTACGGGAAAAATCAGAAAAATTTGCTGAAGAAACTGGGATAAAAATTAACCCTGACAGGAAAATAGCAGACGGCATAATAAAAGGGCTTCTGTTGAATGAAGAAAAACATGGAGAACAATACTGCCCTTGCAGGCGTGTTACAGGAGACAAAGAAGAGGACAAAAAAATAATTTGCCCTTGTGTTTATCATGAAGAAGAAATTGAAAAGGACGGACAGTGCCATTGCAGGCTATTTGTAAAAGTGTGAATTGATAGCCATGGAATTGCTTGTTTTTGTTTCATCAGGTTGCCCTCACTGCCCAAAGGCAGCATCGCTTGCAAAAAAAGTTGCCCTCAGCCATGAAAGCCATGGTCTTGAATACAGGAAGGTCAGGGCAAAAACTCCAGAGGCAAAAGAGCTTTCAGGCAAATTTGGGATAAGTGCTTACCCCACAATTGTTTGTGTTGATGGTGATGAAAACCAGCTGTTTAGGTTTGTTGGAACCCCTGAAGAGGGAGCTCTTATAAACAAGCTGGAGAAAGCGCTTGGGATTAAAAAATCTTTGATACGCAAGATTTTTGGAAACAAAAATGAATCCTGAAGAATTTTTTAGGAAAGGCAATTATGTTGCTGTTGTTGGTGTTTCACAGAAGCCAGAGAAGTGGGGCAGAAAAATATATGAGGCGCTGTTGGGTGCGGGAATTAACGCTGTTCCAATAAACCCTAAACACAATCAAATTGGAAACAAGCCCTGTTATCCTGAATTGAAATCAACTCCGCACAAGCCGGACACAGTAATAACTGTTGTTTCTCCAAAAATTACTGAACAGATTGTAACGCAGTGCATTGAGCTTGGGATAAAAAATATCTGGATGCAGCCAGGCTCTGAATCAGAAAAGGCAATAAGCCTGTGCAAACGAAACAATATTAAAACAGCACATGGTTTATGTATTGTGTTTGATTTGCTTAAAATCAAGGAGGAAAACTGAAGATGATTACATTTGCCTGCAAAAAAATAAAGCCAGATGAATTAATCAGATGTTCTTTTGAAATTAATAAAACAGAATACAATGTTTTGTTTTTTATGATTAAAAACAAGAGTCCAATAACAGTAATTCGAATAGCTGAAAAAATGGAACTTGAAAGAACTACTGTGCAAAAAGCAATAAAGACTCTTCTGGAAAAAAACCTTGTTAGAAGAATTCAGCGCAATTTACAAAAAGGCGGTTATGTTTTTTTTTATGAAGTAGAGAATAAAAAAGATTTGAAAGCAAGGATTACAAAAATTGTGCATGCTTGGGTCAGAGCTGTTGACAGAGAAATAGAAAAACTGTAAGGTGCGTAACACAATGATTGTTTGTGAACTGAGTGTGGTTCCGGTTGGGACAAAAACTGCGAGTGTTAGCAGGTATGTGGTAAAGGCAGTAAATGCACTTGAGAAAGAAGGTTTCATTGCAAAGAACAGGGCAATGGCTACTGAATTTGAGGCAAAGAATATTGAAGAAGCTTGCAGGGGAATGCAGGCAGTGCATAAAGCCGTGCTGGAAGAAGGGGCTATGAGGCTTGTGACTTTTTTGAAAGTGGATGAACGCAGGGACAAGGAACAGAACTTGAATGGAAAAATTAAATCAGTGAATGAAAAGAAGTGATTGAATGGGTTATGTGGATTTCTATAAAACCGATTTTGGCAGGCAGGTGCTGGAGAAGGAATTGGTTTATGTAATGCAAGAGCTTGCTCCTTATAAAAAAATTCTGAGCATTGGTTCCGGCCCATGTGTGCTGGAAGCCGGCTTGCAGCAGATTGGAGGCAAGAAAGTTGTATGCCTTGACTCCAGCAGGCAAATGCTGGAAGAGTGCCCTGATTTCATGGAAACAGTGCACGGGGAAGCAAAAAAGCTGGATTTTGAAGACGAAGAGTTTGACGCTTCCTTGTTTGTGACATCACTGGAGTTTGTGGAAGATACAGACAGGGCACTGGCTGAGACAAAAAGAGTAGTGGGCAAGAATGGAAAAGTGATTGCTCTGCTTTTGAACCCAGAGTCATCTTACTTCAAAGAGAAAAGCAAAAAGCCAGGCTCCTACTTTAACAAAATAAAACAAAAAGATTTGAAAGAAATCAAAAATATGTTCTCAAAGCATTTCAAGGAAGTTGAAGAGGAATACTTTCTTGGAATAGAAGGAGAAAATGTTTTTGAATCAAGCGAAGAGCAAAAAGCAGCTATGTTTGTGTTGAAAGGAATAAAATAAAGAATTAAACATATAAACAAACATTTATATAGATGTTTGTGTGCTAATTAGTATAGAGTAAAATGATTTCACCTAAGGAAAGAAAGGAAGCGCTTGTCTTTGCACGCGTTTTCAGCGTGCTCTCAGACCCGAACAGGCTTTTGATAATGAAGTTGCTTAAGGATGGGGAGAAATCTGTTTCACAGATTGCAATAGAGGTTAACCAGTCACAGCCTCTTGTTTCCCATCACCTGTCTGCACTTAAAAGCGTCGGGCTGGTTAAGACAAGGAAGTCAGGAAATTTTTCTTTTTACAGTATGGGAAGCGGAAAGGCAGGAGCAATCTTTGAAAGCCTTGGGGAAATGATTGATGACATATCAGAGAATATTGAGGAAATTCCTTTCCAGCCTGCTTTCTTCAGAGGAAGAGGCAGAAGAGGAATGAAATGGATGTAAAAAAAGAGGTGGTGTAAAATGCCGGATAGAGACGGAACAGGACCAAGAAGCAGAAGTCCGAGAGCGAAAGGAAAAAAAGCAGGGCTTCAAAAGGGAAATTGTTAAAATAGAAACAACGGAGGTTGGTAAAAATGCCATTTGGAAACAGAACAGGACCTAATGGAATGGGTTCAATGACAGGAAGAGGCACAGGATATTGTGCAGGATACAATGCACCAGGATATGCAACAGGCCCTGGATTTGGAGCGGGAAGAGGTTTCGGTAGAGGCAGAGGCTTTGGAGTTGGCTTTGGTCGAGGAAGAGGCTTTCGCGGAAGATTTTTTGTGGCAGGAGTGCAGGCACAGCAATATCTTGGCGCACCAGCATATAATGTTCCAGCAAATGCGTCTACACCAGTAGCGCAACAGGACTTTAAGCAACAGGAAATTGAAGCTTTAAATCAGGAAGCCAGCGCATTGGAACAAGAACTGAATGCAGTCAAAAAAAGGCTGACTGAACTAGAAAAGTAAGTCAGTTTTTCTTTCTTTTCTATATTTAAATAAATAGAAAAGGAGTTGATAATAATGCAGAGCGGAAGAGGAAGAATGGGTGGTTTTGCACAGGGGCCTGGTGGAGGATGTGTCTGTCCTTCGTGCGGTACAAAGTCAGCACATTCAACTGGCTTGCCTTGCTTTCAGCAAAAATGCTCAAAGTGCGGAACAGCAATGATTAGGGAATAGAAAAAATAAGAAAACACGAGAAAAGGAAGACAAGTTACAATAAAATAAGTTAAAATAAAAGAAAAGCATAGTTATGTTTAGAGGTGATTTTTTTTGAAGATAGCAGTAAGTTCTCAAGGACAAGGATTGGATGCAGAGTCAAGCCCTATTTTTGGCAGATGTCCATTTTTTGTAATAGCAGAAGTTGAAGGAGAAGAAGTCAAAGAAATAAAAAGTTTGCAAAACACAGCTGTTGGGCAAGCTGGCGGGGCTGGAATCAGCGCAGCACAGCTTATTGGAAACGAGGGAGTTGAAGCAATAGTAACCGGAGCCATGGGGCCAAGAGCTTTTGGAGTAATGAATGAATTAGGAATAAAGGTTTTTGTTGGAAATGGCGGAAGCATTGAAAAAAGTGTTATTGAAGCAGCCAGCGGAAAGCTTCAAGAGTTAAGCATGCCCGGTCCAATGGGAAGCGGTGGAAAGCCAACCACGGGCGCAGGCTTTGGAGCCGGCCAAGGCAGAGGAGCAGGCGCTGGTCAGGGGCGAGGAATGGGCGCAGGAAGAAGAGGAATGCAATGAATGAAAAGCAAAAGTCTCTCAAGAGGGGAGAAAAGGCAGCAGCAGTTACTGCATTGATTTCTTTAGCTCTTGCTTTGGGAAAGGGAGTAGCTGGTTTGATGTCTGGAAGCGTTGTATTGATTAGTGATGCGCTTCATTCTGGAACAGACCTTGTTGCAGGAGCAGCAGCCTGGTTTGGGCTAAAAATTGCGCAAAGAGAACCAGATGAAAAATTTCCCTATGGATATTTTAAGGCAGAAAATCTTGCAGCTCTCACTGTTTCAATTGTAATTCTTTACGCTGCAATTGAAACATTGTACAATGGATATCTTGCTTTATTTTTGCCATCAAATATTGAAATGCCTTTGATTGCTCTTGGAGTAGCAGGGGTTTCAATTATTGCAAGCTTTTGGAATGAAAGATATTTGAAAAAGATTGGTGAAGAAACAAAGTCTGATTCGCTTAAGGCAAATGCTGACGACAAAAAAGTTGATATTCTTGCGTCAGGAATTGTTTTCATTGCTATTCTGCTTTCTTATTTTAGTGTTCCATATGTAGAGGGAGCAATAACTATTGCAATTTCTTTGATGATTTTAAAAATCGGTTTTGAAAATGCAAGAGACTCTGTTTTTGCGCTAATGGATGTTGGCGCAAGCAAGGAAGTTGAAAGCAGGGTTACAAGAATTGTAAGCAGTGTTCCAAACGTGGCAGGAATAGGAAACATTATGCTGAGAAAAGCAGGTCCGTTTATTTTTGGAGAAATTATAATAAAAATCAAGAAAAATATTGATGTGCAGAGAGCTCATGCAATTTCTGACAGAATCGAGAAAAGAGTTATGAATGCAATTCCCGAAGTTGAAAGAATAAGCATTCACATAGAACCATTTAAGACAGTTGAACAAAAAATTGCTATTCCTGTTGAAGAAGATAATGGTCTTGAAAGTATTGCCTTGGGAAAGTTTGGCAGAGCAAAGAAATTCATTTTTGTAACAATTAATTCAGACAGCGGAGAAATTGTAGAGCATTACTGCAAGAAAAATCCATTCACTAAAAAAAATGTCAAAGCAGGGTTGGACGCATCCAATCTTATCTGCAAAGAGAAAGCAGATGCTCTTGTTACTTCAAATCTTGGGGAAATTTCTTTTCACACAATCAGAGACCATTTCGTAGATATTTATTTTCTTAAGGGAAAAACTGTTGAAGAGGTTGCAAAAAATTTTGCAGGGGGAAAACTTGAAAGGCTTGATAAGCACACAAAGAAAGGAGATGGTTTGAATGAATGAAATTTTTGGAATTATTGCGTTACTGTTTACGCTTATATATTATTTTACTGTAAACGAGGAAAGCTGCTGGTATAGACGTTATCTTTATCCTGCAATGTTTATTGTGTTTGGATTGCTTTCTTTTGGAAATGTCTTTTTGTTAATTGTTTTCTTTGCTTCAGCATATTTTTCTTTTTATGGGTTTAAAGGGCTTGGAATAAAATTAATTGAAGAGCAAAATGCAAAAAAGTTAGAAGAAACAAAAAACGGAGCTGATTCGGAATGAAAATTGGAATTCCAGTATTAGATAATAAAGGATTGGAATCTGAAATCGCACCCCATTTTGGGCATGTTGTTTTTCTCGCAGTGTATGATTCTGAAACGAAAAGTTTAGAGTTTGTGAAAGTTAACCAAATGAGTTCGGGTTGTTCGCCAGTGCTTGCATTGGATGAAAAAAAAGTAGATGCTATTTTTTCACACGGGCTGGGAATGAATGCAATAGAGGAATGTAAAAATAGAAAAATAATTCTTAAAACTGGCGATTATAGAACAGTTAAAGAAGTTGTTGAAAACCTTGACTTTCTTGAAGATCTAACAGAAAGCTGTGGGCATTAGGAGGCAATAGAATGAATGATTCAAACAAATACTTAGAGGAGATAAATAAAAATCTTGCACAGTTTGGAAAAGAATATCCTGAACAAATGAAAAGTTTTCACGAATTTATGCATGCTGTGGAAAAAGAAGGAGCAATATCTAAAAAAAACAAAGAACTTATCTTAGTTGCATTATCAGTGAATTCTCAATGCAAATGGTGCATTGCATTTCACATAAAAAATGCGTTGGAGAGCGGAGCTAAAAAAGAAGAAATAATGGAAGCTGCATGGGTTGCCACAATGATGGGCGGGGGTCCTGCCTTAATGTATATGCAGCAGGTAATAAAAGCTTTGGAAGACTTTGAGGTGTAAAAATGAAACTTGGAATAACTGGCGGAAAGGGAGGGACAGGCAAGAGCCTTGTCTCAACAGCTTTGGCTACAGAGCTTGGGAAAAGAGGAAAGAAAGTTCTTTTAGTGGACGCGGATGTAGACTGTCCTAATGACGACTTGATTCTTTCAATCGAGAGAAAAAAAATTGATGATATTAAGGGAAAAATTCCTGTTTTTGATTCGAAAAAATGCACCAAGTGCGGAAAGTGCTCAGAGCACTGCATGGAGAATGCTATTGTTTTTGTAAAAAACAGAACTCCTATTCTTGTAAAAGAACAGTGCACTGGATGCGGTGCCTGCAGTCTTGCATGTCCAGTGGGAGCAATAAGCTATGACACGCAAAATATAGGTGCTATTTACAAAGGAGAAAAAGATGGAATTACTCTTCTCACTGGAGAAATAAAAATAGGTTTTGAAGAAGCCTCTCCAATTGTCCATGCTTTGATGAAGAAGGCAACTGAAATAGAGAAAGAATTTGACTATGTTCTTGTAGATACTGCTGCTGGAACGCATTGCAATGTTATTTCTGCACTGGTCGGTGTGGAACATGCGTTTGCTGTGACAGAGCCAACTCCCTTGGGGGAGCATGATGTGCAGCTTATTTTAAAGCTTCTTGACGTGCTTGGAATTTCAAAAAACCTTATTTTGAACAAGGCAGGAATTGCAGAAAGTGAAAAAGTGGAAGAGATTGCAAAGAAATTTAATGCAGAGCTTGTTGGAAAAATTCCTTACAGTAAAGAAATAAGAAAAAAATATTCTTTGGGTGAGGCAATTAGTGGAAAGGAAATTGAAGCAATAGCTGATGCAGTGGAGGTGTTAAAATGAAGACCCTAACTATTTTGTCAGGAAAGGGTGGCACGGGAAAGACAACCATAACCGCATCGCTTGCAGTAATGATTGCAAAAGAAAAAAAGATTGTGGCAGTTGATGCTGATGTTGATGCTCCAAATCTTGCAATTTCCCTTGGTCTTAAAAACAAGTTAAAAGAAGTAGAAAAAATAAAGGCGGCTCACAAGTCAAGTTTTTCAGAAGAAAAATGTCTTGCTTGCGGAAAGTGTGCGGAGATTTGTGCCTTTAATGCGATTTCGTGGAAACCAGGAGAGAAACCAGTGTTCAATAGATTTCTTTGTGAGGGCTGCGGAGCATGTGCTCTTGCCTGTCCTGCTGGAGCAATCAAGCTTGTGGAAATAGAGAATGCAAGTGCAGTGAGAGGAGAAACAGATTATGGGTTCAAGATGGTTGGAGCCCAGCTTGAAATGGGAGAATCTGGTTCTGGAAAAGTTGTTGATGAAGTAAAGCAAGCTGCAAGAGAGCTTGCGGAAGAAGAAAATACAGAATTGGTTATAGTGGATGCTGCTGCTGGAATTGGTTGCCCGGTTATTGCGGCAGTAAGGGAAAGCGATTTTGTTGTTGGAATAGCTGAAACAACCCCCAGCGGATTTAGTGACCTTAAACGAGCCCTACAGGTTGTGGAACAATTTGGAATTCCTTATGGAATAATAATTAATCAATGGGATTTGAATCCTGAAAAAACAGAGGAAATAGAGATCTTTGCGAAAGAGAGTGGGATTCCTGTTCTTGGAAAAATCCCCTATGACAAGGATTTTGTAAAGTCTCTTGTGGAACTGAAACCTGCTGTTGAATTCAGTACAAAGATTGAAAAACTGTTCGAGCCAATTGTTGAAAGTGTTCTTGGAGAAATAGGTGATTAGATACTTGAATGGATTTTAGGAAGCAGTTTTGCGATTGCACTTATTGCATTTGTAGGCATTGTATCACTTGCAATTAATGACAAGATTTTGGACAAGATACTGCTTGTTCTTGTTGGACTATCAGCAGGAGCTTTTATGGGCGGTGCCTTACTCCATCTGCTGCCTGAAGCTGCAGAGCAAATTCCAGGAATTGGTGCGTTTGTTCTTGCAATAATTGGATTTAGTGTTTTTTTGGCGATTGAAAAATTTCTTCACTGGCATCACTGTCACAGCGGAAAATGTGAACAGCATTCTTTGTCATACCTGATTCTTATTGGAGATGGTTTTCATAATTTTATTGATGGGTTAATTTTAGCTGCATCTTTTCTAACCAGTTTTGAGCTTGGAATAACCACGTTTTTTGCTGTTGCACTTCATGAAATTCCACAGGAGATAGGCGATTTTGGAGTTCTTGTTTATGGCGGATTCAGCAAAATGAAAGCTCTTTTGTTTAATTTTGCTTCTGCACTGACTGTTATAATCGGCGGACTTGTAGGGTATTTTATAATGGGAAATATTGGCTGGCTTGCTGTTTCTCTTATCCCATTTACTGCTGGAAGTTTTATGTACATTGCAGCATCTGGCTTGATTCCGGAAATAAAAAAGGAAACAAGCTGGAAAAAGTCTGTTGCTGCGCTTGGAGCTTTTGCGATTGGAATAAGCTTAATGTATTTGTTTAAACTAGTTTTTTCATAGTTGGAAAAGAATAAAAACAAGTAGAGCCTTTATTATTTTATGATGGCCCTGAGAAATTCAGTTTTTTGCTCTTGTTCTAGTTCGTCATCTTCCTGCTCACTATAAAGCAGGCATTCAAAAATTTTTGGTGGTGCTTGTTCTTGTTTGATAACAGTTTTAGAGTTGCGGTTTTTGATTGTGATTCCACGCTTTCACGAATAGAGGGAATTGACGAGCTAGCACGCTTGGCGGGAAAGTTTGAGGCAGTTGAAGAGCTTACAAAAAAAGCAATGGATGGAGAGATTCCACTTGAACAGGTTTTTCAAAAAAGACTGAAAATAATTAATCCGTCAAGAGAACAGATTGAAAAGCTGGTGAAGCTTTACACAAAGAATGCAGTTGAAGATGCAAAGCAAACTGTGGAAAGTCTAAGGAAAAATGGAATTGAAGTTTTTGTTGTAAGCGGAGGCTATTCAGAGCCAGTGAAAAAATTTGCCTGGAGACTTGGAATAAGAAAAAAGAACGTGCTCGCAGTTCCATTGTTCTTTGACCAGCTTTCAGGAAACTGGTGGAATTACTCTGATTTTGAAAATGGAAAAAAACAGGAATTCATCGGATTTGATAAAAAATCCCCCTTATGGAAAAGCGAGGGAAAGATTGAGATGATTAAATCAATTGGAGCGAAGCCAGAGGAAATAATATACACTGGTGACGGGTCAAGCGATCTTGAAGTAAAAAATCAGGTGGGGCTTTTTGCAGGATACGGTGGAGTGGAGAAAAGAGAGAACGTGAAGAAAGAATCAGATGTTTATATTAATTGTGAATCACTTGCTCCTTTTTACGCAATTGCTCTTGGACAAGAGAAACTAAAGAAAGCTGTTGAAGGTGGAGACCTGCTTGCAAAAAAGGGAACAAGACTTGCGATTGAACAGGTTGATTTTTCAGGAAAAGCAATTAAAATAAGAAGCCACCTAAATTCTTTATTGAAGGTGAAACAGGATGATTAAGAGAATGTTTATTCCAGGGCCTGTTAACTTGTGTGAAAATACTAGAAACAGTCTTTCAAAACAGATGATTGGGCACAGGTCAGAAGACTTTTCTAAACTTTACAGAGAGGTCACTGGAAATTTAAGAAAAATAATGTTTACTGATAACAGAATTTTTTTGTCAACTTCTTCCGGAAGCGGACTCATGGAAGCAGCTACAAGAAATCTTGTCCAGAACAAATCTCTTCATCTTGTAAACGGAGCTTTCAGCGAGAAATGGTTTAAGATAGCAAAAGCAAATGGAAAGAAAGCAGAAAAGCTTGAATATGACTGGGGTTTGGGAATCAAGGCAGGGGATGTTGAAGAACAGTTGAGCAAAGAAAAATTTGATGCTGTTTTTTTAACTCATAATGAAACTTCAACCGGTGCCATGAACAAGCTTGAAAAAATTGCAAAAATTGTGCAAGACTTTCCTGAAACAATGTTTTGTGTTGATGCAGTGAGTTCTTTGGGGGGAGTAAAAATTGAAACAGACAAGCTTGGAATAGATGTGCTTCTTGCATCTTCTCAAAAATGTCTTGCTATCCCTCCAGGACTTGCAATGGCATCTGTTTCAGACAGAGCAATTAAGCGAGCTTCTGAAACCAAAAACAGGGGGCATTATTTTGACTTTACAGAGTTTGCAAAATATGATAAAAAAGCACAGACTCCAAGCACTCCTGCAATTCCACAAATTTATGCACTAAACCATAAACTGAATGAAATTCTTGATGAGGGGCTGGAGCAGAGATTTGAGAGGCATTGGGAAATGGCAAAGCTTGTTCAGGGATGGGCGGAAGAAGAATGGGCTTTGTTTGCAGAACCAGGTTATGAATCCCTAACAGTTACTGCTGTTGAGAACAACAAAGGACTTGATGTTTCAGAGCTGATTTCAAAGCTTGAAAAAGAAGGTTTTCTCATCGGAAACGGATATGGAAAACTTGCAGGAAGAACTTTCAGGATTGCTCACATGGGGGACACTAGCCTAAATGATGTGAATGAATTGCTGGAAACAATTAATGAAATTGTTGAGGCGATGAATTAATGAAAATCCTTGTGACTGGAGAAATTGAAAAAAGCGGTCTTGACATGCTAAGAGAACAGGGTTTTGAAGTTGTTGAAAAGCAAGGAATTAAAAGAAATGAATTGCTTGACCTGATTGGAGAATTTGATGCTCTGCTGACGAGAAGTGAAACCAAGATTGATTGCGAGCTTTTGAAAAATTCTGGAAAACTAAAACTTGTTGGCAGAGGCGGAGTGGGGATTGACAACATAGATTTGGACAGTGCTTCTGAAAAAGGAATTATTGTAATGAATACTCCTGATGCGAACACAATTAGTGCTGTGGAACACACAATGGCTTTGCTGTTGTCTCTTTGCAGAACTATTCCTAATGCAAATGATTCCCTCAAACAGGGAGAATGGAAAAGAAAACAGTTCACTGGTTTTGAGCTTTACAAGAAAACAGTTGGAATAATTGGACTTGGAAGAATTGGAAGCAGAATTGCAAAAAGATGCAAGGCATTTGAAATGGAGGTGCTTGCCTTTGACCCGTACATTCCAGAAGAACGAGCATGGAAATGCGGAGCAACACTTGTTGATGACTTGGAGGAACTGCTTGAGAAATGCGATGTTCTTACAATTCACGCTCCAATGAATGCGGAAACAAAAGATTTAATTGGAGAAAAGGAAATTTCAAAAATGAAAAAGAATGCTGTGATAATTAACTGTGCCAGAGGAGGAATAGTTAATGAAAAAGCATTGCTTAAGGCTCTTGACAAAGGAGAGCTTTATGGAGCAGGCCTTGATGTTTTTGAAGACGAACCTCCAAAAGAAAGCAAGCTTGTGAAGCACCCAAAGACTCTTGTGACTCCTCATCTTGGAGCAAACACTTTTGAGAGCCAGAAAAAAGTTTCCATTCAGCTTGCAGAACAGGTTGCTGATGCACTGAAAGAAAAAAGCTATAGAAATGTTGTAAACCTGCCGTTTGAAGGAGAGGACTATATAAAGCTAAGACCGTTTCTTGAGCTTGCCGAGGCAATGGGAAACCTGCATTCTCAGCTTGAGGATGCAGGCAAGGGAATTGAAATAGAGGCGCGGGGAGAAATGGAGGGAAGAATAAAACTTGTTACTGTTGCGTTTCTCAAGGGATTGCTTTCCAGAATAAGAGACGGAGTAAACTATGTTAATTCCCCAGTCATTGCGGCAAAGCACGGCATCATAGTAAAGCAGGCTAAAAGTTTTGAAGAAGAAGACTACACAAACATGATAACTGTTAAATCCAATGGAAGCAAGAGCGAGGTTTTAAAGGGAGCGATTCTTGAAGGAAAAAAGCAAAGAATTGTCCAGCTTAAAGAATTCAATACTGATTTTATCCCTGCTGGGACAATTTTGCTCATGGAAAATTACGACAAGCCAGGAGTAATTGGAGCAGTGGGAACCCTGCTTGGAGAAAACAAAATAAATATCGGAGAATGGCATCTTGGCAGAAAAAGCAAGGGAGAAAAAGCTCTTGCGATAATAAATCTTGACTCTGCACTCAGCGAAGAAGTTATGGATAAATTAAAAAACATTGAAAACATTATTAGCGTAAAGCAGATTTTTTTATGAGGTGATTAATTGAATTTGAAAAAGATTGTTGGAGCAGGTCTTGTTGCAGGAGTAATAATTTTTTTAATAATGATTATGATGAATTTTGCATTTGAAGCAATGATTCCAGATTATGGAGAGTGGCTGGCTGGACAACCAGGAATGAGGGCTTGGGACGACCCAATGATGCTTTTGTTTTTTCTTCACCCATTTGTTTACGGTTTAGCAATGGCTGGAGTTTATTCACAGCTTGGAGACTGTGTTAAAGCCAGGGGATTTGTCAAAAAAGGATTAGTGTTTGGCTTTCTTGTCTGGATTGTTGCAACAGTGCCCGGGCAGTTTCTTGTGCTTACTTCAATGAACTATCCTCTCGCAATTGTTGCAAGCTGGGCTTTTGCTCCCCTGATAGAACTTCCATTAGCAGGAATAGGGCTTGCCTGGTTTTTTGAAAAAAGAATTTTGGAAGAATGAGAAGGATTAAAGCGCCCCCGCCGGGGTTCGAACCCGAATCACAGCCTTGACAGGGCTGTATCCTAACCATTAGACTACAGGGGCAAAAATCGCATTACTATTAATTTGGTCTGCGTTTTGTTTTAAATTCTTTTGCTTTCTTGTGTGAACAGTGAGCAAGAGGAAATTGACCAAGAATTTTTCCAGAACAAACAATCAAATAGATTTATTAATATTTTTTCTCGCAAACTATATTAATAGCTTTTTTTCTTTATTTTTTATTTTGAGTTAAGAAAGATTTGATGAACAAAGGGTGATTTATTGAGTACGAAGAACTTGGACAAGATTTTTTCTCCCAAGAATATTGCTGTGGTTGGAGCCAGTTCAAAGCAGGGTTCGGTTGGTTATTCTCTTCTCAAAAACATGATTGGAAGAGGTTTTGAGGGAACTGTTTACCCAGTTAATCCAAACCATAAAAGTGTTCAGGGAATACACTCGTATACTTCAATAAAAGAAGTGCCTGCAGAAATTGATTTAGCAGTAGTAGCTGTTCCTGCAAAGTTTGTTCCAGGCGTGATTCAAGAATGTGCTGATTCAGACGTTGGCGGTGCAGTAATTGTTTCAGCAGGATTTGGAGAGTTGGATGAAGAGGGAAAAAAGCTAGAGCAAAATATTGCAGAAACTGCCAGAAAAAAGAACATGAGGCTTATTGGACCAAATTGTCTTGGAATAATTCGGCCTCCACTGAATCTTAATGCAAGCTTTGCTCCGATGATGCCGTTGGAAGGAAGTGTTGCTTTTGTAAGCCAGTCTGGTGCGCTCTGCACTTCAGTTATTGACTGGGCTACTTACAACAACATTGGTTTCAGCAACTTTGTTTCGATTGGTTCAATGCTTGACGTTGACTTTGGTGATTTGATTGATTATTTTGGAGAAGACAGTCACACTCACAGTATTATTTTGTATATTGAGTCAATAAAGGATGCGCGATCTTTCATGTCTGCTGCTTCAGGTTTTGCCAGAAGCAAGCCAATAATTGTTGTTAAGAGCGGCAGGTTTGCGGAGAGTGCAGAGGCTGCTGCTTCCCACACTGGTGCTTTGGCAGGGGAAGATGCAATATATGATGCTGCTTTCAAGAGAGCTGGAGTGCTTCGTGTTTATGATATTGAAGACTTGTTCAACTGTGCACAGGTTCTTGGAATGCAGCCCCGTCCTTCAGGAAAAAAACTCTGCATTATTACAAACGCAGGCGGACCAGGAGTAATGGCTACTGATGAATTAATTGAAAAGGGTGGAGAGCTTGCTTCGCTTAACAGTAAGGGAGTAAAAGAGCTTGATGCGGTTCTTCCAAAGTGTTGGAGCAGAAGCAATCCAGTTGATATCTTGGGAGATGCAAAGGCAGAGAGATATGATTCAGCACTAAGGGTTTGCGCAAAAAAATCTGATGCTGACGGAATTCTTGCAATCTTTACTCCACAGGATGGCAGTGATGCAACCGGTAGCGCAAAGGCAATTATTGAAAATGCAAAGCTTACAGATAAGCCAGTGTTTGCGTCTTTTATTGGGGAGACTTCAGTGAGAGAAGCAGTAAATACTCTTCACAGTAACAATATTCCAAATTATTTTACCCCGGAAGATGCTGTGAGCACTTTCATGAACATGTATAGATACAAGCACAATGTAGAGCTTCTTTACGAGACACCGGAAGCAGTTGTTTCAGGAATTAATCCAGACAAGAAAGAACTGAAAAGAATAATTTCCGGAGCGTGCAGGGAAAAGAGAATGATTTTGACAGAGGCAGAGAGCAAGAATTTTATGAAAGAGTATGGAATTCATTCAGTTGAAACAGTTAAGGCAGAGAATGGGTTGGAAGCGGGAAAGGCAGCTGAAAAAATTGGATTTCCTGTTGTGCTCAAGATTGATTCAAAAGAGGTTACTCACAAGAGCGATGTTGGAGGAGTAATTCTTAACCTGCAGTCAACAAAAGGAGTTGAAACTGCTTTTACAACAATAATGGAGAATGTGAAGAAAGCAAATCCAGATGCAAAAGTAGAGGGAGTCACTGTTCAAAGAATGATTAATAAAGAGGGTTATGAGGTATTGATTGGTTCCAAAAAGGACAGCTTGTTTGGTTCAGTTATTGTTTTTGGGGCAGGGGGAACAGCAGTTGAGGTTATGAAGGACAGAAATATTGCATTGCCACCCCTAACACAGACTCTTGCAAGAAGGCTTATGGAGGAAACAAAAGTGTTTGATGCAATGAAGGGTTACCGGCACAAGAAGCCTGCGAATATTCGTGAGCTGGAAAACATGCTTATTAGGTTTTCTTATTTGCTTGCTGACTTTCCGGAAATAAAAGAGGTTGATATGAATCCTGTTTTAGTTGATGAACAGGGTGCTGTTGTGCTTGATGCAAGAATTATTCTTGAAAGCGAGCCAAAGGAAAAAGATGAAACCTATTCACATCTTGCAATAAGACCTTATCCAAAGGAATTGATTAAAGAAATTAATGTTGATGGAAAAAAAATCATGCTAAAGCCAAACAGACCAGAGTACGAGCCAATGGAAGCAGAAATGTTCAAGACATTTAGCGAGAAAACCATGAAGTACAGATTTTTTAGGATAATCAAAGAGGTAACCCATGATTTGCTTGTCAGATATACTCACAATGACTATGACCGAGAAATAGGAATTATTGCAGAAGCTGAAGAAAAAGGTGAGAAAAAAATGCTCGGAGTAGTAAGGCTTATTCACGACCCAAACAATGAGAGTGCAGAGTTTGCAATAGTTGTGGGGGATCCATGGCAGGGCAAGGGACTGGGAAGCGAAATGATGGATTATATTCTTGAGATTGCAAGAAAAAGAGGATTAAAGCAGGTTTACGGCACAATAATGAAGGAAAACAGGATAATGGTGGATGTGTGCAAGGCAAGAGGCTTTGAAATGGAGAATATTCCTGAAGAAAACGCATACAAGGCTCTGTTGAAATTTGAAAAAAAGAAGAAAAAGAAATAAAGAAGTTATTAAAGAAGTAAATTGTGGTTTTAATATATAGAATATTAATAAAAGAAATAAAGTATTTCTTATTAAAAAAAGTATTTCTTATTAAAAGTATTTCTTGTTAGCTGTTTATCGAACTAATTATTTTAAAGAAAAAGACAATCAAAAAACGATTAGAGAAAAAGAACTGCAACAATGTTTTTTATCCCAAATTTAGGATAATACTCAATTTTTAAGTTTTTTGCGGGCAAAGAAGCAAGGTCTTTTTCCCATTCTTTTTTTGTCCTAAAATTAAACGGAGTGCTGACTCCATGAATTATGTTTGTTGTCCAGTCAACAAATTTGAGAAATAAGAGGCCCAGCCAGCTTGAATAATAATGATCTCGAATTATGACTTTTTTTGACGCAACTCTGCAGAGCTCGTTAAGGAGCTTCAAACCATCGTCTGCATGATGAATAACATCTACAACAACAACAGTATTAAAAGAAGAATCTTTAAACGGAAGATTGCAACCATCAAACCGCTTGCAGTCAATACAGCAATTGGAATCATAAATTTCTGCTCCAACAACAAGAACATCTTTTTTCTGAGAAATTATTTTTGCAATTTTGCCTTTTCCACAACCAACATCTAAAAGACGCTCGCCATCTTCTACATAAGGAAGTATTTTTTCCAAGATGTCTGCTTCCCGAATATTTGGCTTTGAAATGTTTGACTTTGAGATATTTGATTTTGCAAGCATTAACTAGTTAGGAAACAGATATTTAAAAAACTGCTATTATTTTTCTAAATAAATTGACTGGCTCGGAAAAGCAAAATCAAGCTTTGCCTTATCAAACTGTTTTTTGATTTCATCGTTTATTTCCCCTCTGACTTCAAGCCAGCTTTTTTCGCCGGGAAGAATATAATAGATTACAAACAAGTTCAAGGAGGAGTCCTTAAATTCAGAAAAAGAAATATGAGGATTATCCTCACACTCAGGATGTTTGTTTATGATGTCTGACAGCATCTTTTTTGCTTTCTCCAGCTTTGCAGAGGATGTTCCATAAGTAAGACCAAGGTTAAGCACTATTTTTCTTTTTGGAGCAGAAGAAATATTTTCGATTATTCCTTTTGCAACCTTGCTGTTTGGAATTGTAACAAGTCGCTTGTCAAGGTTTCTTATTCTCGTGAACCTTAAGCCAACTTCTTCAACAACCCCAACAACTTTGTCTATTTGAACCCAGTCGCCAACAACAAATGGTTTGCTTGTGAAAATGCTTAACCCCCCAAATGCGTCAGAGATTGTTTCCTTTGCAGCAAAAGCAAAAGCAAGACCTCCGATTCCAAGACCTGCAACCAATGCAGTAACATCATATCCGAAAGAGGAAAGAATTACTACAAAAGCAATTATTATGATTGAAGCTTTAACTCCTCTCGAGATTATGGGAAGAAGCTGGTCATCAAGTTTTGACTCTGTTTTGTCAAAACCAGGTTTTACAACTTCTTCAATGAAAGCATCAACAAGCCTGATTAAAAACCAGGCAAAGATGATTACCCCAACAATACTTAATGAATTATAAAAAAAATCAGCAAAGCTGTTTGGAGAATTCAAAAACTGAAAACCAACACCAGCACCCAATAGAACAAGAATTACAAGAATTGGTTTCTCAATTATGTCAAGTAGCATGTCATCTATCTTGCTCTTGGTTTTGTCAGCAAGTTTTTGAGCATAGTTTTTGATAATAAAAGAAAGTATTTTTCCAACTATCAAAGAAATTATAAGTGTTCCGAAGAATAAAGAATACTGTAAAAGATTGTTTCCAAAATACTGTTGTGAAAGAAATTCAAGCATATAAACAAGACTTTTGAACAAAGCTTTTTAATAGTTTCCGTATAAAATTTGATAAAAGTTTATTAGATGTATTTCTGCTCGCGGTTTTTTTGGATATGATGACAAGGCTTTAACTGGTGCTTTAAGCAATTATTTCAAAATCCTTCAAAAATCCGCGTTAAATTGGTGAGACAAGCGTGGCATTTGACGTAAAAGAACACTTTCTGGTTCCAAGGCATTCTCTTCTTGACAGCGATAGCGTTGAACAAATTATTTCTGAACTTGGAATTGACAAATCAAAACTTCCAAAAATCCCAAAAGGCGACCCAGCAATAAAGGAATTTAAGCCAAAAAAGGGGGACATAGTCAAAATAAATCGTTATTCTCCAACAGCAGGAAAAACTACCTATTATAGGATTGTGGACTGAGCGTGATTAAATGAACAAATGGCCTGTTATAAACTCTTATTTTGATGGTAAAAATTTTGCCGACATGGAAGTTGCTTCATTCAATCAATTTGTGGAACAAAAAATTCCAGAAGTTGTTGAAGAAAATGATGAAATAATTCCAAAAATTGAGGAAGTAAAACTTGAACTTTCAGAAATAGAGGTCTTGCATCCAAGAATTCTTGAAGCAGATGGTTCTCCAAGAGAGAACTTTTTTCCAATGGAAGCAAGACTTAGAAACAGAACTTATTCTGGACCTGTTTTTCTTACAATGCGACTGCTTAGAAGAGATGTAGAACAGGACATCAAAAGAACTTATATTGGAGAATTGCCAATAATGCTGAAAAGTAATCTTTGCTGGCTTAATGGCAAGACAGAAGAAGAGCTTATTGAAATGGGCGAAGACCCAATGGACTTTGGAGGCTATTTTGTAATTAATGGCTCTGAAAAAGCATTGATGACTCAGGAAGTTCTCGCATCAGACAGAGTTATGATTTCAGAAAGAAGCGGAGACGTTACTTCAGAAGTAATTTCTACAAAGGGTGCTTTTAAGGGAAGAGTAAGAATTGGAAGAAGAAAAGACGGAATGCTTTCTGTCACATTTCCTTCGTCTCCAAGAAAGCTTAATTTGTTCGTGTTGTTAAAAGCTCTTGGACTTGGAAGCCTTAAAGAGATTTCAAATGCTTTTGGTGAAAGTGTTGAAATTCAGAACGACATACTGCTTAACTGGCAAAATTGTGAAATAAAAACTGAAGAAGAAGCAATTGACAAAATAGGAAAATATGTTGCTCCAGGCCAGGTTATTGATTACAGGCTCAAGAGAGCACAGGAAGTTATTGATGCTTTCCTTCTGCCACACATTGGACAGGAAAAGGAAAACAGGCTTGCAAAAGCTTACTATCTTGGAATGATGGCAACAAAGGCAATTGAAAGATTCCATAACCTAAGAGGTGAGGATGACAAAGACCATTACGGAAACAAGAGACTTGAGTTAAGCGGAAAACTTATGGAGCACTTGTTCAGATATGCTTTCAAGTATTTTATAAAAGATTTAAGATTCCAGATTGACAGAACAATTACTAGAAGAAGAAAATTGAATATTGCAACAGTTGTAAGGCCAGGGGCAATTACTGAAAGAATAAGATTTGCAATGAGTACTGGAAACTGGATTGGCAGAGCAACTGGAGTAAGCAAGTTTATGGACAGAGTAAATTATCTCTCACCATTAACTGACTTGAGAAAGGTTAAGAGCCCATTGAACAAAAACAGAGAGCTTTACGAAGCACGAGATGTTCATGGAACTCACTGGGGAAGACTTGGACCAATTGAAACTCCTGATGGGCCACAGTGCGGACTTGTAAAGAATCTTTCAATGCTTGCAGAAGTTACAACTGAATCAGATGAAGAGCCAATTGAAGAATTGCTCAAATCGAAAGGAGTTTCACTTAAATAAGTGCTGGGTGTTTGAATGGAAAAGGCAAAGGTTTACATCAACGGAAGGCTTATTGGATTTCACCAAAGCTCTGACAAGCTTGTGAAAGACCTAAAACAGTCAAGAAGAGACGGAAAGATTGAGTCAGGCGTGAACATAGCATTTAATGAAGAAACAAATGAAATTTATATTAACACTGATTCTGGAAGAGTACAGAGACCAGTAATAGTTGTTGAGAATGGAAAAAGCAAGCTTTCAGACGAAACTTTAGCAAAAGTTAAATCAGGAAAATTAGGTTGGAAAGATCTTATTGACAAGGGAATTATTGAATATCTTGACGCAGAAGAAGAAGAAAATGCTCTTGTTGCACTTAGTGAAGAAGAATTAACTGCAGAGCACACCCATCTTGAAATTGATGCAATTGGAATGCTTAGTGTTATTTCTTCAATGATTCCTTATATTCAGCATGACATGGCTGGAAAAGCTCTTCACGGAGCAAAAATGTTCAAACAGGCTCTTGGAATAAGCGGAATTAATTTCAAGCTAAGAACTGATACAGAAAGTTACCTGCTTCACTATCCTCAAAAGAACATTGTTAAAACAAAGACAATGGATTTAATTGGACTGGACAAAAGACCACAGAGTCAGAATTTTGTTGTTGCAATTCTTCCATACTATGGATTCAATGTTCTCGATGCTCTTGTGCTCAACAAGGGAGCTGTTGAAAGAGGGCTTGGAAGAAGCGGTTATTACAGAATGTACGAAGCAACACAGCAGAGATATCCTGGAGGACAAAAAGACAAGTTTGAAATTCCAGACGAGGACACAGTGGGATATCTTGGAGAAGACGCTTACAAAAATATTGGAGAAGACGGAATTGTAAATATTGAGAGCTATGTTGGAGACAAGGGAATTATTATTGGAAGAACCTCACCCCCAAGATTTCTTGAAGAAATTTCAGAATTTGGAATTGTTAAGGAAAAGAGAAGAGAGAGTTCAATGCTTGCAAGAAGAGGAAAAGAAGGCTGGGTTGACCAGGTAATGATTACAGAGAGTGAAGATGGAAACAAGCTTGCAAAGATTAAGGTTAGAAGTGAAACAATCCCGGAAGTTGGAGACAAATTTAGTTCAAGACATGGGCAGAAAGGAATTATTGGAGCAATAATTCCAGAAGAAGATATGCCGTTTACTGAAGATGGAATAAAACCTGACTTGATTCTTAATCCACATTCAATTCCAAGCCGAATGACTGTGGGCCACTTGCTTGAAATGCTAGCAGGAAAAGCTTCTTCTCTTGAAGGAGAAACTATTGATGGAACACCATTCAATTCAGAGCCACAGGCACAATTAGAAGAAATGATGAAAAAGCATGGTTTTAGAGGAGATGGAAAAGAGGTTTTCTACGACGGAATAAGTGGAGAAAAACTTGAAGGAGAAATTTTTAATGGAATTGTTTCTTACAGAAGATTGTTCCACCTTGTATCCCACAAAATGCAGGCAAGGTCAAGAGGACCAGTGCAGATTCTCACAAGACAGCCAACTGAAGGAAAGGAAAAAGAAGGCGGCTTAAGATTTGGAGAGATGGAAACAGAAACACTGGTTGGGCACGGAGCAGCAATGCTTTTGCAGGAAAAACTTATAGAAGACAGTGACAGGGTTGTACAGCTTGTTTGTGAAAAATGCGGAGTAATAGCTGTAGAAGACAATATTAGAAAGAGAAAATTTTGTCCAATTTGTGACAGTTCAAAGGTTTATCCTGTTGAAATGAGTTATGGTTTCAAGCTTTTGCTTGATGAGCTAAAAGCTCTTGGAGTCATGCCAAAACTTAATATTGGAGACAAGGTTTAGTAGGTGTTAAAAGTTGTTTATGAAGAAAATTCACAGCATTGATTTTCGTGTTCTTGATCCTAAAACAATCAGAAAAATGTCTGCGATAGAAATAAAGACACCTGATACTTATGACAAAGATGGTTATCCAATGGATGGGGGATTAATGGATCCACATCTTGGAGTAATAAATCCTGGTCTTAGATGCAAGACTTGCGGTCAAAAAATGAAGGACTGTCCAGGTCACTTTGGAAGCATTGAATTTGTAAGACCTGTTTTGCATCCTGAATTCAGCAAAAAGCTTGAGCTTATAATGCAGTCAACCTGTCAAGAATGTGGCAGACTAAATCTTCCAGATGACAAGCTTAAAATGTATGAATCAAAACTGGAGAAAGGAGATTTAGAGGTTCCTACAAAAATTGTGAGAAAAGCAAAAACTGCAAAAGAATGTGAGCATTGCAAGGCACCAAAAGAAAAAATTCTGCTTGACAAACCAACAAATTTCTTCCTTGGAAAGGAAAGAATTTATCCGACAGAAATAAGAGAATGGATTGAAAAAATTCCAGAAATGGATTTGAAACTTTTAGGATATGATTTGGAAATTACAAAACCTGAATGGTTTATCACTTCAGTGTTGCCAGTTCCACCAATAACTGTACGCCCATCTATTACACTTGAAAGCGGGGTCAAAAGTGAAGATGACTTAACTCACAAGCTTGTTGATATAATCAGGGTTAACCTGAGACTTAACGACAATATTGATGCAGGAGCACCACAGCTTATTATTGAGGACTTATGGGATTTGCTTCAGTATCACGTGACAACGTACTATAACAATAATACTGCTGGCGTTCCCCCAGCGAAACACAGGTCTGGAAGAGCTTTGAGAACTCTTGTTCAGAGACTTAAGGGAAAAAAGGGAAGATTCAGACACAATCTAACCGGAAAAAGAGTTAATTTTGCTGCACGATCTACTGTGAGTCCAGACTCATTTATTTCAATTAACGAAATTGGGATTCCGCAAGATATTGCAAATGATTTAACTTTGCCTGAGCCAATTACTGAGGCAACAATTGACGCAATCAAGAAAAAAATCAAGGAAACTGATGAAATTCAATATGTTGCAAGACCAAACGGGCAGAGAAGAAAAATTACTGATGAAACAAGAGACCTTATTCTTGAAGAAATTGAACCAGGATTTAAGATTGAAAGAAGCTTGCAGAACGGAGATATTGTTCTTTTTAACAGACAGCCTTCACTCCACAGACTGAGTATGATGGCACACAAGGTAAGAATAATGGATGGCAAGACTTTGAGAATTAATCCAGTTGTTTGCAAGCCATACAATGCAGACTTTGATGGAGACGAAATGAATATTCATGTCCCACAAACAGAAGAAGGAAAGAGTGAAGCGCAAGAGTTAATGTATGTGCAAAACAATGTTATTAGTCCAAGATACGGAGCACCAGTTGTAGTGCTTGAAGAAGACGGAGTAAGCGGAGTATATATTTTAACACTTGACAGTACAGAATTTTCAAAAGACGAAGCAATGAAGTATTTTTATGAAATGGGAATTAAAGAGCTTCCAAAACCAGACAAGGGAAAGAATTATTCAGGAAAACTTATTTTCAGTCAAATGCTTCCAGACGACCTTAACCTTGAATACACTTCAAACACTTGCAAGGTATTGAAAAAGACAGGTGTCTGCACTAGTGCTTGTAAGGGAGACAAATGTCCTTACGGAGCTTATGTCAAAATAAAGGATGGCGTGCTTGAAACAGGAGTTATTGACAGTTCAAGTTTGGGAGAAGCAAAGGGAATCTTAATAGACACTCTTGCAAGACAATACAGCAGCGACGTAATTGAAAAATTTTACAACATGGTTAACAGAGTGGTTTCAGATCTTCTTACAAAAAAGGGAATGACTGCAGGACTTGACGAATACGAAATGAGTGACAAGATAAAGAAGGCTTCCGAGTCTTCAATAGAAAATGCTTTAAAGGAAGGAACCAAGCTTGTGAAAAAATACGAAAACAAGACTCTTGATATTATTCCCGGAAAAACACTGCAAGAAAGTTTTGAAATTGGAATGATGCGACTTTCAGCAGAAACAAAAGAAGAGATTGAAAAAATGATTATGAGTGAAAAAGTCCAAAAAGTTCTTGGAAAAAATCCAGAACTTAACACTACGGTTATGATTTTAAGTGGAAGCAGAGGAAGCAGTACAAACCTGATGAATATTGCTGGATTCTGGGGGCAGGCTTCGGTAAGAGAAGGAAGACCAAAACGCGGTTTCAAAAACAGGCTTATTACCCTTAATGAAAAAGATGATGTTGGCCTTATTACTGGCGGATTTATCAACCAGAACTTTATGGATGGAATGAAGGGAAAAGAATACTTCTATCATTCAATGGGCGGAAGACAGGGAGAAGTTGACACTGGAGTGTCCACAAAAGTGTCAGGATATCTTTACAGGCGTCTGGCAAATTCTCTGAAAGACTTGTTTGTTGAAACAGACAGAACAGTGAGAACTGCGTCAAAGAATCTTGTGCAGTATTCTTACGGAGAAGACGGAATTTTCCCAATGAAGTCAATTAAGGGAAAAAGTATGAATGTTAAAAAATCAATAGAAAAGGACTTGTAGGTGCTTGATATGGCGGAAAAAAAACAGACAAAAAAACAGGTAAAGAAAACTGCAAAACCCAAGAAAAAACCAGCCAAGGCTGTTGAAAAAGAAGCAGAAGTGATTCTTGAAAAAACAGATTTTACGCCCTGGAAAAAAGTTGTTCTGCCAAAGAGTATCTCGGACCAAGTTAATGAAATTGTTTCTGAAAAAAAAATGTCAACTGAAAAAGCAGACAAACTCTCAGAACTTGTTCTTGAAAAATATAAAGAAATTCTTATTGAACCAGGAGAAGCAGTTGGAATAATTGCTGCGCAAAGCATGGGTGAACCAGGAACACAGCTTACTCTTAGAACAAAGCACTATGCTGGAGCTGCAGAAGTTTCTGTGGGAAGCGGAATACAGCGCATGGAAGAAATTGTGGATGGAAGAAGCAAAGCAAAATATCCAACAATGACAATCTTTTTGACAGAAGATATTGGATTTGACCAGAAAAAATCAGACAAGCTTTCAAAAAGCCTGCTTGATGTCAGAGTAAGCGATATTGTAAAAGTGGAAGAAGATTTTTCAAAAAACATTATTACAATTAATATCTTAAATGAAGAATTAGCAGAGAGAGGCCTTTCAGAAGGAGAGGTTGTTGAAAAAATTAAGGAAAAATCTGATTTGGGAACCGCAAGCAAGCAAGGAAGCAAAATAAAAATTTCAATTCCAAAAAAAGAATCTCTCCTGAAAATCAGAAAAAATTTGATAAAACTTTTGAATACAAGAATTCAGGGAATTAGAGGAATCGAAAAAACTCTTCTTTCCAAAGAAGGCAAAGAATATGTTGTGAGAACAAGCGGTTCAAATTTGAAAGCAGTGTTGAAGCTTCCTGAAGTTGACGGAGCAAGAACAGTAACAAATGATATTCTTGAAACAAGCAAGGTTCTCGGAATTGAAGCGGGAAGAACAATGATTGTGAACGAACTTGACAAGGTAATGAAAGAAAACGGAATTGCTGTTGACTTAAGACATATTTTGCTTTTAGCAGACCTAATGACTCTTGACGGGGCAGTAAGGGGAATTGTTAGAACAGGAATTACAAGAGGTAAAAAAAGTCCGTTTGCAAGAGCTGCATTTGAAGAAACAGTAAAGCACTTGCTTGACGCAGCTTTTGTTGGAGAAAGAGAAGAATTAACAGGAGTTGTTGAAAATATTATTGTGGGACAGCCAATAAGGGTTGGAACAGGAATAGTAGAGCTTGAAATGAAATAACATTTCATTTAAAAACATTAGCTTGGGAAATATGTTAACGCTGGAGAAAAAATGTGAAGGCGTTTCAAATACTTTTTCTCTAGTGGTTTTTTGATTTGAATACTTGAGAGTGGCCTGAATGGTTGATGAAAAACGTGAAATCAGAAGAGCTGTTGACACTGGCAAAGTGCTTTTTGGTGTCAGACAGAGTGAGAAAGCTCTGTTAACTGGAAGTGCAAAACTTATTGTGTTTAGCTCTAATACAGTTGAAAATGTTAAAGAAAAACTTATACAGCTTGGAAAAGTTGCAGGAATTCCACATTATGAATTTGGAGAACCTGCTTCTGCATTGGGAAGCATTTGTGGAAAACCATTTGTAATTTCCGCTCTTACTATAGAAAATGTTGGAAAAAGCAAAGTGCTTGACTTAGTCAAGGGAAAGGGGAATGCATGAAAATTGATGAAGACCAGATAAGAATGATTAACGCACTTGAATCAATATCTGGTGTGAGTGCAAGAGACTGTGTGGTTGACCGAGAAATAGTTTCTTTTCTCGTGCCCCCGAAGGATGTTGGAAAAGCAATTGGAAAAAAGGCGGTGAATGTTAAAAAACTCAATGATGCACTTGGAAAAAAGATTGAAATTCTGTCATACAATCAGGATTTTGGTTCTTTTCTAAAAGCAGCAATGAGTGAAATAAATTTTGACAAAGTTAATGTTGTTGAAGAAAATGGCAGTAAGGAAGCAATTGTTTCTCTTTCGCCAGAAAGCAAGATAAAAATCAGGGAAAGAGGAAGAAAATTAAAAAGAGTTAAAATGATTGCCGAAAGAAATTATAACATAGGAAACATGATGATTAGGTGAATTTATGGCTAAAGGTGAATTTTCAGCAAGACAACTTGAAAAAAAGCGAAAGAAATGGAAACATAAGGATCCTCGCCAAAAAAAGAGACATAAGAAGAAAAAATCTGACTTGCTTGAAGGAAGCCCGCAGGGAAGAGGTCTTGTAATTGAAAAAAGAGGAGTTACTGCAAGACAGCCAAATTCAGGAATCAGAAAATGTGTAAGAGTTCAGCTTATAAAGAATGGAAGAGAATTAACAGCTTTTGCTCCAAAAGATGGGGCAATAAAGTATATTGATGAACACGATGAAGTTATCGTGGAGGGTCTTGGAGGAAGAAAAGGCGGTGCTCCAGGAGATCTTTGGGGAGTTAAATACAAAGTTATAAAGGTTAATAACCAGAGTCTTGAAATGCTGAGATCTGGAAGAAAAGAAAAGGTTAAGCGATAGGTGAGTTGAATGACGCTGATTTTCGACAGATGGGACACAAAAGAAATTAAGGTAAGAGATTCAGGTCTTGCAAGATATATAAATCTTGAGTCAAAAACTATTCCTCATAGTTTTGGACAAAATACTACAAAGAAATTTGAAAAAGCAAATATTGCTATTGTTGAAAGACTAATTAACAAGATTATGAGAAGCGGACAGGGAAAAAGAAAACTTAGCGGAAAATACATCCGAGGCAGAGGAAGCTGCGGAAAAAAACTTCAGGCAATGAGAATTGTAGAAAACGCTTTCGAAATAGTTGAACAAAAAACAAAGAAAAATCCTGTTCAGGTTTTGATTACTGCAATAGAAAATGCAGCTCCAAGAGAGGACATAACCAGAATTAAAAGAGGGGGAATTTCTTATTCACAGGCAGTTGATATTGCTCCACTGAAAAGAGTTGATGAAGCTGTTAAAAATATTGCACTTGCAGGATTCTCTTCTTCGTTCAACAATAAAACAAGTGCAGAGGATGCTCTTGCAAACGAGCTTATTCTTGCAGCAGACGAGGACAAAAAAAGCTTTTCTGTGAAGAGAAGAGATGAAGTTGAAAGAATTGCAAAAGCAAGCAGGTAATTAGAGTTATTGATTAAATGCATTTATGAATGGACGTGGTGTTTATGGCAAAAAAAGAAGATATTGTGAAGCTGGCTGAAAAGCTTATGGAAAACAGAGAAAACATAAGAAACATAGGAATAGTTGCTCACATAGACCATGGAAAAACCACTATGACTGATTCACTTATTGCTGCATCAGGGCTAATGAGTGAAGAGCTTGCGGGAAAACAATTGTTTATGGATTCAGAAGACCAGGAGCAAGAGAGAGGAATTACAATTAATGCTGCAAATATTTCATTGCTTTACAAAAAAGATGAAGTAGAACACTTGATTAATGTTATTGACACTCCAGGGCATGTTGATTTTGGAGGAGACGTTATAAGAGCAATGAGAGCTGTTGACGGAGTTGTTCTTGTAGTTGACGCTGTAGAGGGAGTAATGCCTCAAACAGAAACAGTTATTAGACAGGCTCTGAAGGAAATGGCAAAACCTGTTTTGTTCATTAACAAGGTGGACAGACTGATTAATGAATTGCAGGTTACAGAAGAGCAGATGCAGGAAAAGTTTGTCAAGGTTATTTCACAGGTAAACAAGTTAATCAAAAAGAATGCGCCTAAACAATATCTAGAAGACTGGATTGTGGATGTAAAGAATGGTTCAGTTACTTTTGGTTCTGCATATCACAAATGGGCTGTTTCAGTTCCAACAATGCAGAAAACAGGAATTTCTTTCAAGGAAGTTTACAATTTTATGAAAGATGAAAAGCAGGATGAGCTTGCAAAAAAGTCTCCGCTTTCAACAGCAGTTCTTAATATGATTGTGGACCATCTTCCAAATCCGCTTTCTGCACAAAAATACAGATCAAAAGAAATCTGGGCAGGAGATTCTGAAAGCAAGGTTGGAAAGGGAATGATTGAATGTGATGAAAATGCTCCATTTGCAATGATGGTTACTGATGTGAGTGTTGACAAGCACGCAGGAGATATTGCAACAGGCAGAATTTACAGCGGAACTGCAAAAAAGGGAAATCCAATCAAATTGATTGGAGCAAAAAAAGATGCTGTACTTCAAAAAGTTGGTGTTTTTATGGGCCCGGATTTTGTTGAAACAGACAAAGTTCCTGCGGGAAACATTGCTGCACTTGTTGGATTAAGAGAAGTTTATACTGGAGAAACTGTTTCTGAACAAGAAATAGCTGAATTTGAAAGCTTTAAGTCAGATGCAGAGCCAGTGATTACAATTTCTGTTGAAGCAAAGGAAACAAAGGATCTTCCAAAGCTTATCGAGGTTATTAGACAGATTACAAAAGAGGATCCAAACATAAAAGCAACACTCAATCAGGAAACAGGAGAACATCTGTTGAGCGGAATGGGAGAATTACATCTTGAAATTACACAGTACAGGATTGAGAAGCATCATGGAATTCCAATAGAGGTTTCTCCACCAATTGTTGTGTACAGAGAAACAATTGACAATAACAGCGAGACACTTGAAGCAAAAAGTCCAAACAAGCATAATAAATTCAAGATTAGTGTAAAGCCTATTTCTGAAGCAATTCTTGAAAAACTTATAGAGAAAAAGATTAACCAAAAAGTAAAAGCAAAAGACAAGGAAATGATTGCAAAATTCCAGGAAATTGGTTTTGAAACTGATGTTTCAAAGAAAATCTGGTGTGTGCACAACAACAATGTGTTGATTGATTCAACCAGAGGAATTGATGCATTGCACGAGATTAGAGAACTTGTAATACAGGGTTTTCAGGATGCAATGGATGCTGGACCACTTGCAAAAGAAAAATGTTTTGGAGTTATGTTATTGTTAGAAGATGCAACCTTGCATGAGGATGCAATTCACAGAGGACCAGCACAGGTCTTGCCAGCAATCACAAGAGGAATTTATGCTTGTATGTTGCAGGCTGGAACAAAATTGTTTGAACCAAAGCAAACTCTTACAATTACTGTGCCACAGGATTATATGGGAGCAGTTTCAAAAGAATTAGGACAGAGAAGAACTCAAATTAACGAAATGAGGCAAGAGGGAGACAGTTCAATAATTATTGCAAAAGCCCCAGTAAAAGAATTAATTGGATTTGCAGGAGACATGCGTTCTGCTACACAGGGAAGAGCTATCTGGACAGCAGAGTATGCTGGCTACGAGCTTTTGCCTTACGAACTGCAGGAGAAAACAATCAAGGAAATTAGATTAAGAAAGGGAATGTCTGAATCAGTCAAAGCATTCAACTTCTTCCTGGAGTAAAAATATCAATAGATTTTAAAACATTGTGAGGCCATATAAGTTAGTGATTTAGCGGAATTTCGCTTGAATTTAGTTTTTTAATACTTTCGATTAAGAATTGTTTACGCTAAAGCATCAATAAATTGGAGGGATTTTATGGCAGATAAACCACACTTGAATTTGGTTTTCATTGGTCACGTTGACCATGGAAAGTCTACACTTGTCGGAAGGCTGTTGTACGACTCTGGCTCTTTGAGTGAGCAGGAGTACAGAAAGCTGGAAGCAGAAGCTAAGGAAAAAGGAAAAGGAACTTTTGCCTTTGCTTATGCAATGGACAATCTAAAAGAGGAAAGAGAGCGCGGAGTAACAATTGATGTTGCTTACAAGAAGTTTGAAGGAAAAAAGAACGACTTTACAATAATTGACGCTCCTGGACATAAAGATTTTGTAAAGAACATGATTACAGGAACAAGTCAGGCAGACGCTGCTGTACTGGTTGTTGCTGCAAAAGAGGGAGTAAAGCCTCAGACAAAAGAACATGCATTTCTTTCCCAGGTAATGGGAATAAAGCAGCTTACTATAGCCATTAACAAGATGGATGAAGTCGGCTATGAAGAAGGCAAGTTCAAGGAAATCAAGGGTGAAATGGAAAAATTGCTTGGCGGAATCGGATTCAAGGCAGAAACAGTCAAATATATCCCTGTTTCAGCGTGGGAAGGCGATAATGTTGCAAAAAAGACAGAAAAAATGCCTTGGTATTCTGGGCCAACCCTAATTGATGCTTTAGACGACCTTATTGCACCAGAGCCACCAACAGACAAACCACTGAGACTTCCAATTCAGGATGTCTACAACATAAAGGGTGTTGGAATGGTTCCTGTCGGCAGAGTGGAAACAGGAATAATTAAGCCTGGAGACCAAATTATTGTGCAACCATCAGGTGCAACAGGAGAAGTAAAAACTGTTGAAATGCACCACGAACAGTTGCCACAAGCAGTGCCAGGTGACAATATTGGATTCAATGTAAGAGGACTTGACAAGACACAGGTCAAAAGAGGACACGTGCTTGGTCACACAAACAATCCGCCTTCAGTGGCAAAAGAGTTCACTGCACAGATTGTTGTGTTAAGTCATCCTACTGCAATTCCTGCAGGATACACTCCAGTGTTCCATATGCACACAGAACAGCTCAGCTGTACTTTGACAGAATTGCAAAAATCTCTTGATCCTAAAACAGGAAACGTCAAGGAAGAGAATCCAAAATTCCTCAAAACAGGAGATGCAGCAATCGTAAAGATTGTTCCAACTCGACCAGTTGTTGTAGAGGAATACAAGGCATTCCCACAGCTTGGAAGGTTCGCAATCAGAGATATGGGCCAGACAGTAGCTGCAGGAATGGTAACAGGCATCACTCCAAAAGAGTGATGTTCTTTCCCTATTTTTTTTATTTTTAGGGAAAAAAGGCTTAATTGCTTTTAATTGAGTTGATTGGTTATGCAGAAAGCTAGAGTAAAACTGAGTTCGAAAAGTTTCGAGCGCGTTGATGAAATCGCCAGACAGGTGATTGCAGTAGCTGAGCGAACAGGTGCTAAGTACTCTGGTCCAGTGCCATTGCCAACAAAAAAACTCGTTATTCCAACCCGAAAGAGTCCTTGCGGTGGCGGAACAGAAACCTATGAAAAATGGGAAATGCGAATTCACAAAAGGCTAATTGACATCAAAGCAGACGAAAGTACGCTTAGAAGAATTATGCGTGTTGAAATTCCAGAAGACGTGCATGTAGAAA
The DNA here is from genome assembly GCA_017609985.1 of Candidatus Iainarchaeum sp. Taxonomy (GTDB): domain Archaea; phylum Iainarchaeota; class Iainarchaeia; order Iainarchaeales; family JAFCCW01; genus JAFCCW01. Next base: position 44,595 of record JAFCCW010000004.1, on the reverse strand, counting down.
TTGAGCTAAGAGACTAGAACCTTTTTTAGAAAACTTTTTGAAATCAAAGAAGTAAAGCAACTAAACATTGTAGAAAAGTTTTTTAGAAAACTATTTAAATTCAAAGAACTATCTTCTAATGGTTTGAATGGACTTAAACTGGAAGCACGCAGTGATTGCACTTGCACTAGTATTTTTAGCAATTACACTATTTTCTCCAGCGAGTAAAAAGACTGTGGAAGAAAAAGACAGTCTTAATCTTGCGGAAATAAGCAATCAAGAATTCGAAAACCTGACTCCTGATGACGTGCCAGAACCAGAACTAGAGGACTGGCAGATTAAACAAAGTCCAGAGTGTGCTGAGCGAGAAGAAGGAGTTTCAAGGGACTATTGTTACAAAGAGCTTTCACTTGAAGAAGAAAACATAAGCTATTGCAACAGCATTGAAGATGAATATACTAGACTTGATTGTGTTTCAGGAATTGCGTCAATTTTAGAAGATGCTTCCCTATGCAAAAGTCTTCCAATAGACGATCAGAGATTCTGTTTTTACAGCGTGGCTATTTACACAGACAATCCATTTGTTTGTGAAAATATTTCAATCGAAGCAAACAAGCAGGGCTGTTATAAGACTGTTTTGAGAAATATTGTTTCTCAAGAGGTTTGTGACCAATTAAGTAAACTGGAACAGCTTTGTACTGAAGTAGATGAAGAAATAAAGGAAGACTGTCTTGATAGATTGGGAGAGTGCAAGTCAGAGGACGTGATATAATGAAAGTTGTTATTGGAAGCGATCATGCAGGAGTAGAATACAAAAAAGGTTTGAAAGAATTCTTGAAAGAAAGAGGCTATGAAGTAGAAGATGCTGGGCCAGACAATGAAGAAAGCGTAGACTATCCTGATTATGCAGAAAAAGTTGCAAGAACAGTAGCAGGTGGAAAAGCAGACTATGGAGTGCTTGTGTGTGGAACAGGAATTGGAATGAGCATGGCTTCCGGAAAAATTAAGGGAATCAGAGCGGCAGTTATACATAACGAATTTACTGGCAGAGCTGCAAAAGAACATAACAACGCAAACCTTGTTTGTGTCGGAGCCCGGGTTCTTGAGCTTGAGACTGCTAAAACCTGTCTTGCTGCATTTTTTGACGCAGAGTTTGATGGAAACAAGCCAGATGGGGAAAGGCACAAAAGGCGCGTTGACAAGATAATGGATTTGGAGTGAAGAGTAAAAAATGTTTGAGACTTTTGAGCACAAGGCAGATATGGGAATTAGGGGTGTTGGAAAAAGTAGAGAAGAAGCTTTTTCTGAGTGTGCAAAAGCAATGTTTTCAATAATGATTGATTTGGAGCAGATTGAGAAGAAAGAAGAAAAAGAAGTTATAGTTACAAGCTATGATTTAGAACAACTGCTTGTTGAATGGCTTAATGAACTGCTTTACTTAAAGGATGTGCACAGCATGTTTTTCTCTGGTTTTGAGATTAAGGAAATAAAAAAGAAAAGAAAAGGATATGAGTTAAACGGAAAAGTTTTTGGTGAAAAAATGAATGATGCGCAGGAAGTCAAAACTGAAGTAAAAGCAGCAACCTACTCGGGGTTGAGAGTGGAGAGAGAAGATATTATCTGGAAAGCACAGTGTATTGTGGATGTCTAGTATTTGATGTATACTATTAAGGTTTTTGTTAGACTATTTTTTTGAGTGATAAAATGACTGAATTAAAGCAAATCGAAGAGTTTGTCTGGGAAATTCCCAAACAAGGAAAGATGACTGTTCCAGGCAGGTTCTATGGAAACAAGCAAATAATGGAACAGCTCGTGGAAGAAGAGTCAAGACCAGAGGCTTGGAGTGCGTTAAGACAGATAAAGAATGTTGCAATGCTTCCAGGAGTGGAAAAATATTCTCTTGCTCTTGCCGATGTGCATCCAGGCTACGGAGCCCCAATAGGAGGAGTGATTGCTTCAGACCTGCAAGAAGGAGTAATTACCTTCGGAGCAGTTGGCTTTGACATTAATTGTGGAGTAAGAACTCTTGCAACTCCGTTTACGAAGCAGGAAGTGAAAAAGAAAAAAGAAGAACTTGCAGATGCATTGTTCAAACACATCCCAGCAGGACTTGGAAGCACTGGAAAGCTTAGATTGAATGAAGCAGAGCTTGATGAAGTAATTGTGAATGGAGCAGAGTATGTAGTAAAACAAGGATATGGATTAAAAGAGGATTTGCAGTTTACAGAGGAAGGCGGAAAAATAAAGGGGGCTGGGCCAGAGCACGTGTCTCAAAAGGCAAAAAAACGTGCTTTCAAGCAGATTGGTACTCTTGGAAGTGGAAATCACTATGCTGAAGTTCAGTTTGTTGAAGAAATTTTTGATGAAGAAGCAGCAAAAACCTATGGGTTGGAGAAAGAACAGACTTTGATAAGCATTCACTGTGGTTCCCGTGCTCTCGGTCACCAGATTGGAACAGACTATCTTGGAAAACTAGATAGCGCAAGAAAAAAGTATGGAATAGAGATTGCTGAAAGAGAACTTGTTTGTGCTCCGATTGAAAGCGAAGAAGGACAGGAATTTTTTTCAGCAGTAAAAGCAGGAATAAATACTGCTTTTGCTAACCGCCAGGTTATTGCACATCTTGCAAGACAAGCGTTTGCCGAGGTTTTTGGAGTTGGAGAAAAGGAAATCAAGCAGGTTTATGATATAGGACATAATACCGCAAAAATAGAGAAACATAAGATTTTAGGTAAAGGAAAGAATGTTTTAGTGCAGAGAAAGGGGAGCACAAGAGGATTCGGACCTGGAAGAGAGGAAGTTCCAGAGAAATACAGGAGTATAGGCCAGCCAGTGATTGTTGGGGGCACGATGGGCACGTCTTCATATCTTCTTAAGGGCACAGAAAAAGGAATGGATGAGACTTTTGGAAGCACTATCCACGGAGCGGGAAGAAGCATGTCAAGAACAGCAGCAACAAAGAAATGGAAGGGAGAGGAAGTAGTCAGAAAACTCAAAGAAAAAGGAATAATAATCAAAGCACGTTCAATCAAAGGGATTGCAGAAGAGGCCCCGGACGCATACAAAGATGTTGTTGATGTTGTTGAAGTAATGCACAAGGCAGGAATTACGGAAAAAGTTGTTGGATTGAAACCTGTTGTTTGCATAAAGGGATAATAACCTAATTAACCAATTCCCGTTAATTAGGAACATTTAAATACTGGTTCAACAGCAAATATATACATGACTTTTTCAAAGCTATTCTACGCATTCATCGCTCTGGCTTTTTTGTGTTCTTTTGCAGTAGCCAGCAGCAACACAGCACATGTAAAAATAAATTTTGCTGAAGCAAGAGCTGACGGGGGCGAGTGGCTGCACCACGCAAAAGCAAGCACAGGCGACAGAATAGATATTCATGCAAGTATTTTCCTTGACAAGGGCTATGAGCCATATTACGAAGTCAAGGCAGAAGCAACTGTTTATGGCAACGAAGACGGAGTCTGGAAGCAAGTAAAGACTCTGCCAGCAGAATATGATTATGTTTATCCAAAGGGATATGGTTATGATACTTACAATTACATGGACAGCGGAAGCACATATAGCACAATAATGGGCTATTTTGAGCCATGGTGTGGATATGGCTATGCAAGCACTGGATCTTATTTCCAGAGCTGGACAAAGCATGGTTTTTCAACAAAATTTTTTGAATTCAGGAATGCTTTCACAGCAGGAGAATTTGAAGAATACAAAATAAGCATCAAGACAAGCATTGCTGGAAAAAATTCATATGACAGCGAGAATGCTTATGTACAGGTCACTAACTGGAAAAAAGCAGAAGAGACAGAACCAGAATACAAAGAAACAGGAAAAGAGCAAAACCAGTTTAATACAAACCAGAGTTATATTGAGCAATTTCAGGAGCCGAAAGCAGACTGTTCAGAAATAAGATTCAGCACAGCAGATTTTGAGCTGGAAGAAAACAGTGCACAGGAAAAGAATTTTACTGTTTACAATACTTCAGGAAAAGCATTTTATATTGACGGACTTGAAGTAAGAGATTACAACGACAGGTTCGAAGCAGAAGCTGTGCACCAACCAAGTTACATTGAGCCATACGGGACAGCAAAAATTAAGGTTAAGGTTTACTCTGGAGAAATTATCGGGCAAGAGAGAGGTACAGGATACGCAAGCCTTGAAGGCCACTTTGAAAGCGGAATAGAATGCAGGAAAACAAACAGACCTTTCTACATAACAATTGAGGATTCTTTTGAATTTGAAGAAACAGCACATATTGTTAAAACTAATTCATTTACTCCGTTGACTCTTGAAAACAGCGCAGGAAACACAGAAAATGAAACAACAACAATGAATGGAACAGAGCAAGAAAGCAAAGATTATGCATATTTTGCTTCAAATGATTCAAGCTGCTCAGCGCTCTCTATTTCAGGAAATAATGTTTCACTTTACGAAGATGAAAGTGTTTATGCTTCTTTTTTCCTTTGGAATCATTCAAGCGAAGTATTCTATGTTGACTGGGTTTATGCCTATGACTTGAGTGACGACATAATAACTGAAGAGCACTCTAGAGAGCGTGTGATTGAACCAGGCAGCAAGGGAGAAATAATTGTTAAAGTTTCATCAATTGGCAAAGCAGTTGACCCAACCGGGTTTTTGAAAGTGAGAGGGCATTTTGCTTCAGGAAAAAACTGCTATGAAAACCATCTTTCAAAGAGATTTAGTGTTCTTGTTTTGCCCTCTGAAAAGAATTCAACAAGAAATCAAGCAAGCAGGGAAAACGAACAGGAAGCAGATATTTCAGGATTTAATCTGAGCACAGCCTCCTTTAAAGAGCTTGAGAATGGCAAGGGCATACTTGTTTTCAGAGTCAGCAATTTTTCAGGAAAAAGAGCAAATATTGCTTTGAGTGCAGTCAATGCAAAAGTTCAGCCAAGAGTTATTTCAGTTCCTAACAAAATGGAAGAAATTTTTTATGCAAATATTGAAACAAATGGAACAGGAGAAATAAAGTTTTCTGTTGACCTTGAAGGAACAAGCGCAGGAGAACACACTGTTCAGGTTGTAAAAAAGCAGGCTGACAACTCAGAAGAAGAGATTGTTGAAGAAACACCTGCTGAAGAAGGAGACGCAACTGAACAAGAAACAGGTTTTAATCTTGGAGCAGCTTTGTTTTCATTTGTTGAAAGCTTCTGGATTGCGCTTGTAGTAATCGCGATTTTAATTATTGCTGTCTTCATAGTAATTGGAAGAGAACAGCCAGAAGAGCCCTGGGCTGAAGCAGAAGGAAAAGAAGAATGGATTGAATAAAGTTGCATTTTTAAAGCTTACTGTATAGAAAATATAGAATATAGAATAATAGAGCACACTGTGTCTTGCCCAAACCGGGTCGGATATAAATGCCAACTGTTTGTTTGGCTGCCCTCAATTGAAGGGAAATTCATCTGAAACTTGGGAGAGACAAGACTGTGCTTTTTTTGAATAAGATGGTGTAAGAATGGGTCAAAAACACAAGCCAAGGTCTGGAAGTCTTGCTTTCTATCCAAAGAAAAGAGCAAAGAAAGAAACACCAAGCTTCAGCAATGCAGGGCTGGCTGAGCAAGAAACTTGTGTTCCACTTAACTTTGTTGGTTACAAAGCAGGAATGTCTCACGTGATTGGAAAGAATATGCATGAGAAAAGCCCAAGCTATGGAATGAGCACTTCACAGGCAGCAACAGTTATTGAGACTCCCCCAATAAAAATTTTTGGAATCAGGGCTTACAAAAAAGACGCTTATGGATTAAAGGTTTTGGGAGATGTCTTAGCTGAGAAAGCAGACAAGCATCTTTTGAGAAAAATTAAAGCATTCCGGGAAAAGAAACAAAAGAAAGGCAAAGGAAGTGGGGCAAAAGAAGAAAAGAAAGAAGAGGAGAAAGAAAGTGCAAAGAAGACAACTGTTTCTGATTTAGAAAAGGATTTGGAGCGAATTGTTGGAATAAGACTTCTTGCACATTCTCAGCCGGCAATTACTGGAACTGGAAAAAAGAAGCCAGAAATTGTTGAAATAATGCTGTCTGGAAACAGTGAAGAACAGCTTGCTTACGCAAAAGAAAAACTTGGAAAAGAGCTTTCAATAGAAGAAGTTTTCAAGGAAAAACAATTTGTTGACGTAAAAGCTGTTACAAAAGGAAAAGGTTTTCAGGGAGTTGTTAAAAGAGCTGGTGTCAAGATTCACAGACCCAAAGCAAAGCACAAGAGAGTTATGGGAAGTATTGGACCATGGCATCCAGCTACTGTAATGTGGACTGTTGCAAGACCAGGCCAGCTCGGATACCAGTGCAGAACAGAATACAACAAGAAGATTTTAAAGCTTGGGAGTGATGTAAACGAAATAAATCCAAAAGCTGGTTTTACAAATTATGGGGTTGTCAAAAACTCTTTTGTACTGCTTGCAGGTTCAGTGCCGGGTCCAAGAAAAAGATTAATTGCGCTTAGAACAAACATGAGAAAAGGAATTACTGAAAAAATTAAACTAGAGGAAATCGAAAAGATTGTTAATTAGATTAAATGTGATGTGTTATGAAAGCAGATGTTTTTTCAGTTGAAGGAAAAAAACTTAAGTCTATTGACTTGCCAAAAGTTTTTAGTTCGGCTTACGAGCCCGGATTGATTAAGAGAGCAGTGCTTGCAGGACAATCTGCAAGAAAACAGCCAAAAGGAGTTAAACCAAAGGCTGGAAGAGACAATACTGCTGAATACCGCGGTTCAAGAAGCCTGCCACAGCATGCAAGAACAATTAATGTTGGAAAAGCAAGACTTCCAAGAATGAAGAACAGACGCGGTCTTCTTTCAGGAAGAGTTGCAGCTGTTTCACAGGCTGTTGGAGGGCCAAAAGCACACGCTCCGAAAGTCGAGCAGGTTATAAAAGAAAAAGTTAACAAAAAGGAAAAAGCAAAGGCTATTGCTTCAGCAATTGCTGCAACTGCAAACAAAGACCTTGTTTCAAAAAGACATATTCTTGGAAACATAGTGCTTCCAGTTATTATTGAAAGTGATTTTGAAAAATTTGCAAAAACAAAACAGATTGTTGATGTGCTTAGCAAGATTGGAATTTATGAAGATATTGAAAGCGCAAAAAGCAAGAAAAAGAGAAGAGCTGGCAAGGGAAAGAAGAGGGGAAGAGTTCATAAGAGAAAAAAGAGTATTTTGATTGTTACTGGGGATAAGGCAGAAATTTACAAAGCAGCAAGAAATCTTGAAGGAGTGGATATTTCAACTGTTTCAAGCATTAGTGCAGAGAAGCTTGCTCCTGGTTGCATGCCAGGAAGATTGACTGTCTGGACAGAAACCGCAATCGAAGGTCTTAAGGCTGAAAAGAGAGTGGTTGCATGACTTTAAGGATTGATGAAATAATTTTGTTCCCGCTTATTACTGAAAAAGCAGTCGGAATGATTGAGCGAGAAAACAAGATTTCATTTGTTGTCAATAAGTTAGCAACAAAGCCAGAGATAAAAAATGCTGTTGAAACAGTTCACAAAGTTAAGGTTGAAGGAATAAAGGTTATTAACGATACAAAGGGAAGAAAAAAAGCAATTGTAAAGCTTGGCAAGGAATTTAAAGCAGAGGAACTTGCAACCAAGCTTGGAGTTATTTAGGTGAATTAATATGGCTAAACTGATGCTACAGAGAAGAGGGCGCGGAACATCTGTGTTCAGAGCAAAAAAGAAAGGAATCTGCTCTAAATACTGTTCTTCTGATGCAGACAAAACTGTGGCAGGAGAAGTTATGAATCTTGAAAAAGATAATGGTGGAAGCACAGTTATGGCGAATATAGAATTTAACAATGGAAACAAAGAAACAGTTATTGCAGCAGAAGGACTTTCCGTGGGACAAAAAGTTTCAATGGGGCTAGATTCTGAAATAAGCATTGGAAATACTCTGCCTTTGTCAGGAATTCCAGAAGGATGTCCTGTGTTTAATATAGAGCTTGTGAACGGAGACGGTGGAAAGCTTGTTAGGGGAAGCGGAATGTATGCTATCCTTGTTTCAAAAGAGAAGACTTATGCCAGAATTAAGTTGCCAAGCGGTAACATCAAAAATATTCCTCTTGTTTCAAGAGCAAGCATTGGTTGTTGCTCCGGGGGCGGAAGAAAAGAAAAGCCAATGGTTAAAGCTGGAGCAAAATTTAAGTTTATGAAGGCAAAAAGCAGAAAATGGCCCAGAGTCAGAGGTGTTGCAATGAACGCTTCAGACCATCCATTTGGTGGAGAACAACATCATGCTGGAAAGAGTAAAAGCACTTCAAGACATGCATCTCCGGGAAGAAAGGTTGGAGCAATAGCGTCAAAAAGAACTGGGCGAAAGAAAAAATAGCGGTGATTGACTATGGCAAAGAAAATATTTACATTCAAGGGAAAAACTTTGGAAGAATTGCAGAGCATGACTATCGAACAGTTTGCAGAGCTTGTTGACTCAAGAGCAAGAAGAACACTTAAGCGAGGAGTTAATAAGAAAATTATGCAAAAGCTTGAAAATGCAAAGAAAGTATCTGGCCCGGAAACTGAACCAAAAGTAATCAGAACACACAGGAGAGATATTATTGTGATTCCTGCAATGATTGGAGCAAAATTTGCAGTTCATAAAGGAAATGAGTTTGTTAATGTTGAAGTAATGCCGGAAATGCTCGGGCACTATCTTGGAGAGTTTGCACTCACAAGAAAAAAGCTTTCACATGGAAAAGCAGGAATTGGAGCTACAAGATCTTCAACAGCAATTGCAACAGCAAGAGGATAGCGTGATTTTATGGTAAAGAAAAATTATCAGGCAATGCAGGAATCTCATGAGAAGACTGCTCGAGCGATCGGAAAGAACAAGCCTGTTTCAACCAAGTACGCTACTGAAATTTGCAGAGAAATAAAGGGAAAACCAGTTTCAAAAATTGAAGATTATTTGAAGAGAGTAATTGAACACAAGGATTTTATTCCTTTGAAAAAATACAACAAGAAAGTTGGTCACAGAAAAGGAGATAGCAAGAGTGGAGTTAAGTCAGGAAGATATCCTGAAAACACATGCAAGGCTTTTCTTGACATTTTAGAAAGTGTAAAAGCAAATGCTGACTTTAAGGGGCTTGATGCAGAAAAACTTCTCATAATTCATGCTTTTGCTTCAGAGGGATTTAGAAGAAATTCTTATCAGTCAAAAGGAAGAATCGCAGGAAAAAGAAGAAAAAAGAAAAGTACCCATATCGAAATCGTCGTTATGGAGGCAGCATAGGTGGTAAAGTGATTGAAAGAGTTTTTATAAAACAAGGAATCAAAAAGGTTGAACTTGAAAGATACCTTAAGAAAGAGCTTGATGGAGCGGGCTTCACTCACCTTGACATAGTGAAAACTCCGCTTGTTACAAGAATTGTGCTTAATGTTACTCACCCTGGCCTTGCAATTGGAAAAGGCGGAAAGAATATCAGACGCTTGACTGAAGAAATAGGAGAACAATTTGGATTTGAAAACCCACAGTTGGAAATAAAAGAAATCGAGAATCCAGAGCTTAATGCAAAAGCAATGGTTGACAAAATGACTTCCCTGATTGAGAGAGGTTTCTCTTGGAGAAGTGTTGCTTTCAGATCAGTCAGAGATATTCAGAGTGCAGGGGCACAGGGAATAGAATTAGTATTTTCAGGAAAGCTTGCTGGAAAAGGCGGAAGAAAAAGAAAACACAGAATCGCAAGCGGTTATATGAAAAAAGTTGGAGCTCAAACTGAATTAGTTGATTATGCAAAAGCATCAGCTTATCCAAAAGCAGGCGCTATTGGAATAAAACTTAGGATTATCAGACCAGAAGTAGTGTTTCCTGACAAGGTTAATATTGCAGATGTAATGTCTAAAGAGGAACCAAAAGAAGAAACAGTAGCAAAGACTGTTGAAAAAGAAACAAGCGGGAAAGAAGTTGAAAAAAAGGAAAAGGAAGTCAAGCAGGAAAAAACTGGTTCTGAAAAGAAAGAAGAAAAAGAGAAACCAGAAACAGACAAGGAAAAAAAAGCAGGAAAAGAAGACAATAAAAACAAAGAAAAGAAAGAGAAGAAAAAGGAAAATGAGAAAGAAGAAGAGCCAAAAAAAGAAGAAGTAAAAAAAGAGAAGTCTGAGCCTGCAAAGGAAAAAAAGAACGAGAAAAAAGAAGAAACAAAGAAAGAAAATAAAATAGTGAACGAAGAAAAAGCAAAAGAAGAAAAGAAAACAGACAAGAAAGAAGATAAAAAAGAGTGATTTTGAATGGCAAAAAAGATTAAACCAAAAGATTTGAGAGCAATGAGCGAAGAAGAGCTTAAGGAGAGAATAGTGACAATTAAGCAAGAACTCTCAAAGGAACGTGCTCTGATTTCTTCAGGAACCAGGCCGGAGAATCCGGGAATTATCAGAAAAAATAGGAGAGAAATTGCCAGAACGCTTACAATTCTTAATGAAATTGAAATAAAGAAAAAACCAGAGGTGAGTAAAAGCGAATGAGTGGAGTTTGCCAAAAATGTGGAATGCCGCAGTCGCTTTGTGTCTGCAGTGAAATCGCAAAAGAATCGACAAAAATAAAAGTTAGAACAGTAAGAAGACGATTTGGAAAAATTGTCACTACGGTAAATGGAATAGAAAAAGATGCAAACATTCAGGAGCTTGGAAAGGAAATGAAAAGGCAGTTTGCTTGTGGAGGAACAATAAAAGATGATGAAATTGAACTGCAGGGAAACCATCTGAAAAAAGTTAAAGATTTCCTGATAAAAAAAGGATTTAAGGAGGAATTGATTGATGCTTGAATCACAGCAATATCGCATAACAAAAGAAAACCTTGGAGCACACGAGCTTATCGGACTTGAAGTAAAGGTCTTGGAAAGCAAGGAAAGCTCAAGAAAAGGGTTGTGCGGAAGAGTTGTTGATGAAACAAAAAACACTCTTGTTGTTGAAACAGGTTCAGGCGAAAAAATTATTCCAAAAAGGGAAGTTGTAATAGAGTTTTTATTGGGAAAAGAAAGAGTTAGGATTGATGGAAAGTTTATTGAAGAAAAACCAGAAAACAGGATTAAGGAATTTTGGAGGAAAAAAAATGGAATGCAATGACAAAAAATGTCCCGTGCATGGCGGACTAAAAATAAGAGGCAATATGTTTACTGGAACAGTTGTCAGCGCAAAGCCACATCGCACTGTAGTGATTACAAGAACACTTATAAGACAGATTCCAAAGTATGAAAGATACAAAAAATTCACTTCAAAAATTTATGCTCATAACCCTGAATGCATTGCTGCAGGCGAGGGTGACATTGTAACTGTTGGTGAAACAAGAAGGCTTAGCAAGACAAAAAGCTTTGTTGTTATGTCAATTGAGAAAAAAGCAGAAAAAGTAGATAAAGTAAAGGAAGAAAAAATGAAGGAAAAAAAATCCGAGTCAGTGCCTGAAATAAAGACTCAATAAAAGAAGAAGTAAAAAAAGAAAAAATCGAAGAAAAAAAGGGCGATAAAAAATGAAAGCAATAAGCGCGTCAGTAGCAAAAAGCTTGACTCAAAAAAGCAGATGTGTCTGTTCAGATAATTCCGGAGCCAAGGAAGTTGAGATTATTTCAGTTTTCGGATTTAGGGGAAAGAGAAGAATGAATCCAAAAGCAGGAATCGGCGATGTAGTTAATGTTGTTGTAAAAAAGGGAAAACCTGAAATGAGAAAAAAAGTTGAAAGAGCAATTATTATTCGAGCAAAAAAAGAATTTAAGAGAGCTAATGGAACCAGAATAAAATTTTCAGACAATGCAGTTGTGCTAGTGGATGAAAAAGGTCTTCCAAAAGCATCTGAAATAAAAGGAGCTGTAGCAAAAGAGGTTGGAGAAAGATGGCCAAAAATAGCAGGTCTTGCCTCGTCAATAGTTTAGGTGTTTATGATGAAAAGTAGCAAACCTTCAAAACAGAGAAAAGTATTTTACAACATGCCTCTGCACCATCAAACCAGCAGAGTTTCAGGCCATTTGTCAAAAGAATTGAGAAAAGAACTTGAAAAAAGAAGCATAGCGCTTAGAAAAGGAGATAAAGTAAAGATTGTGCGGGGAAGCAAAAAAGGTAAAGAGGGAAAAATTTCAAGAATTAACAGGGAAAGAGCAAGAATTTATATTGAAAAAATTATCAGAAAGAAATCAGACGGAACAGAAATTCTTGTTCCAATAAATCCTTCAAATATTGTTGTTTTGGAAATTGAAAGAGATGATGATAAAAGATTTAAGAGAGGAAAGAAGATTTCAAAAAAGAGTATTGAAAAAAAATCTGAAAAAGTAGAGAAAAATACTGAAAAGAAAGCAAAAAAACCTGAAGCAAAGACTGAAAAGAAAACTGAAACAAAAAAGGAAAACTCAGGCAAAAAGAAGAAGGCGTGATATTTATGGGTAAAAAAGGCGGAAAAACAGCGGAAAAAACTCTTAGTACAAGTAAGTCCAGAAAGATTGAAAGAAAACAAAGTACTTGGACAATTCGTTCAAATCCAGGACCGCACTCTAGAGAAGAAAGCGTGCCATTAGGATTTGTTGTCAGAAACTTGCTTGGGTTGACAGATAATCTAAGAGAAACAAGAATTGTGCTTAAAAATCAGGAAGTCAAAGTTGATGAAGTTGTAAGAAAAGATTACAGGTTTCCGGTTGGTCTTTTTGACATAATTACAATTGAAAAAATAAAGAAAAAATATCTACTTGCACTTGACAAACTCGGACGATTTGAAGTAAGAGAATTGGATTTCAAAGAAAAGTCATCCAAACTATGCAAGATAACTGGCAAAAAAACAGTCGCAAAAAACAAGATTGTTGTTGAGAGCCAGGATGGAAGAATATTTTCAGATGACAAGAATGAAATTTCAACAGGAGACGTGCTAAAGATAGAGCTTCCAAACCAAAAAATTGTAAAAATTTTCAAGCTTGTTGAGGGAAACACAGCTATTGTAACAGGGGGAAGACGTGTTTCAACAATAGGAACTGTTTTGCGGGTGCAGACTGGAACAATGAAGCGACCTCCACTTATTTCCTTGAAACCAAAGGATGGAGACGAGTTTTTGACAGTAAAGGATAAAATTTTTATTGTTGGAGAAAAAAGTGTTGAATTAAAGGGACTGGAGACAAAAGGTGAGTAAAAGTGAAAGACATTAAAGTTGGAAAAATCACAGTCAACATGGGTGTTGGCGAAAGCGGTGAAGAGCTGAAAAAAGCAATCAAGATTTTGAAAAAAATCACTGGAAAAAAGCCTATTCAGACTCTCTGCAAAGTAAAGGCTCCAACTTTAAATATCAGGCCTGGTCTTCCGATTGGAGCAAAGGTTACTCTCAGAGGAACTGATGCTGTTGAATTTTTGAAACAAGCTTTTCTTGCAAAAGAAAACATGCTTGCGGGAAAAAATTTTGACAGAAATGGAAATTTCGGATTTGGAATCAAAGAGTATATTGATCTTCCAAACATTAAGTATGAACCAGAGCTTGGGATAAAGGGATTTGATGTTCTTGTTTCTCTTGAGAGAGCAGGATACAGAATTAAGAAAAGAAAAATAGGAAAGAAAAAAGTTGGAAGAAAGCATTGTGTTTCACGAGAAGAAGCAATTGAGTTTATTACAGAAAAGTTTGGAGTTGAAATTGCATGACTGAAAAAGAGACTGGGAAAAAGAAGCCATCAGAGTGCAGAATTTGCAAGACTAAAAGAGGAGTCATCAGCAAATATGGTCTGAAAATCTGCAGAAGATGTTTTAAAGAAATAGCAATAGATCTTGGCTTCAGGAAGTTTGGGTGAGGTGACAGAATGACTTTAGTTGATCCAATATCAGATGCACTTGTGAACATTAAGAACAGTGACCTTGCTTCAAAAAAAGAATGTATTTGTAGGCCTGCGTCCAAGCTCTTTGGAGAAATCCTTAATGTCATGAAAGAAGAAAAATATGTGGGAGATTTCAAGTTTGTGGAAGACGGAAGAGAAGGTTTTTTCACGGTTGAACTTAACGGAACAATTAATGCATGCAAGGCAATCAAGCCAAGATATGCTGTTAAGAAAGACGAATTTGAAAAATATGAAAAAAGATATCTTCCTTCAAAGGATGTTGGAATCATCATAGTAACAACTCCTAAAGGAGTTTTTACTCACAAGCAGGCAAAAGAAAACGGCGTTGGAGGAAGACTTCTTGCGTTTGTTTACTAGGTGAATAAAATGATTGAGATTTACGAAGAAAAAATTGAGATTCCTGAAGGAATAGAATTTGAAATACATGGCAAAAAGCTCTGCCTGAAGAAAGGCGGAGAAGAAAACTGCTATGTGTTTGAATCAGCAAATGTTATGCTTGTTCCTGAAAAGAACTCAATCGCAATCAGAGGAAAACCGGATACCAGGGGAGTAAGAGCTCTTGTAAAAACTTTCAAAACGCATGTTACCAATCTTATTGACGGTCTTGAGAAAGGATTTCAATACAAGCTTTCAGTTGTTTTTTCTCACTTTCCAATGAACATTGTAGTGCAGGGAGAAAATGTTGAAATAAACAATTTTGCAGGAGAAAAAAAGCCAAGAATTGCAAAAATCAGGCCAGGAGTCAAGGTTGAAATTAAGGGGAAGGACATCACTGTTTCAGGAATCAATAAGGAACGTGTAAGCCAGACTTCAGCAAATCTTGAACAGGCTACAAGGATAAAAAATAGGGATACTAGAATTTTTCAGGACGGTATATATCTTGTTGAAAAAGGATTTTTGAAGAACGAAGAAGAAACAAAGGGTGAAGACAATGAGTAAAGACAAGCCATCAAAAGATAATAAAATAGCAGTAACCAAGAAAACAATTTCCAAAATGGAAAAAGAGCCTGTTTCAAAGACAGTGGCTAGTCCAAAAACTGAAAAACAAGCACCTATGAAAACTGAGAAAACTTTAGAAAAGCCAAAATCAAAAAAGATTAAAAAACCAGAATCAGTTAAAAAACTTCAAACAAAGATTAAGAAAAAGAAAAAACTTCCAATTTTTAGAGGAAGATTTGGAAAAAAACAGTTTAGAAGAAAGAGCAATAAGAAGTGGCAGAAGTGGAGAAAGCCAAGAGGAATTGACGTGCTTAACAGAAAAGAGGATGGAGCAATGCCAAAAACAGGTTATAGAACTGCAAAAGAAGTTAGAGGCTTGCACCCGTCTGGTTACAGGGAAGTATTAGTTAACAACCCAAAAGAACTTGTTGCTTTGAAGGAAGGAGAAGCTGCAAGAATTAGCGGAACTGTTGGAAAAAAGAAAAGAATTGGAATCGTAAAAGAAGCTGGAAAAAAAGGAATTGTTGTACTAAATAGGTGAGTTTATGGATCTGGACAAAGTTAAAAGCATTGCAGCCCGAGTGCTGAAGACAGGAAGAAACAGAATATGGCTTGACCCAGTACAGGGAGAAAAAATCAGCGAAGTCATTACAAAAGATGACATTCGAGAACTGATTAAAGAAGGAGCAATAAAGAAAAAGGAAGTTAACGGGCAAAGCAGGTCAAGAGCAAGAAAACTTCAGGTCAAAAAAGCAGCAGGAAGAAAGAAAGGCCCTGGAAAAAGAAAGGGAACAAAAAAAGCAAGAACTAACAAAAAGAAGACTTGGATAAAAAATGTAAGAGCTCAGAGAAGAAAATTAAGAGAATTAAGAGCAGAAAGTCCTGAAGATGTTGAAAAAGCAGGTTATTCAAATGTGTACAGAAAAATTAAAGGCGGGTTCTTCAGAGGAAAAAAATATGTTGAATCTTATGTGAAAGGAAATAAGTAGGTGTTTTTATGGCAAACAAGGCAACGTTTAGTGTAAAATTCAGAAGAAGAAGAGAGGGAAAAACAAATTATAAGAAGAGACTAGCTCTTGTGAAGTCTGGAAAAATAAGACTTGTTGTCAGAGACTCAAATACTGGAGTAAAGGTTCAGGCTATTGAAATGCAAAAACACGGGGATAAGATTGTTGCAGAATTTAATTCAAAAAAGCTTGATGAATTCGGATGGGTTGGTTCAAGAAATATTCCAAGTGCTTATCTGACAGGTTTTGCTTGCGGATTTATTGCAATCAAGAATAATGCAAAAGAAGCAGTATTTGACCTTGGCTTTCGAGCACCGGTTCACGGAAGTATCCCTTTTGCAGCATTAAAGGGAGCAATTGACGCTGGAATGAATATTCCGCACGACGAAAAAGCATTGGCTGATCCAAACAGGGTTTCAGGCAAGCATATTGAAGAATATGTGGAAAAGCTTGGGGAAGAAGAGTTTAATAAAAGATTTTCACGCTATGTAAAAGAAGGTTTTGACGTGAAGAATATCTCAAAAAAATTTGAAGAAGTAAAGGAAAAGATTTCAAATAAAAAATGGTGATTCAGTTGACTGAGAATGACAAAACAAAAAGAGAAGCGAGAAGAAAAGAAAGCAGAAGAGAGCAAGATGAAAAGAACAAGGAAGCTATGCTCACCAACTGGGTTCCAAAAACAAGCTTGGGAAAAAAAGTTAAAAATGGAGAAATTACTTCCATTGATGAAATATTTGAAAAGAATATTTCAATTCTTGAACCAGAAATAGTTGATTATCTAGTGGAAATGCAAGAAGAAATAATTGATATTAAGAAAACTTCTCGAGTTGTGAGAGCTGGAAGAAAATTTGCTTTCAGAACATCAGTGCTTATTGGAAACAAAAACGGTCTTGTGGGGCTTGGAACTGCAAAGGATACAGACAAATGGCCTGCAATAGACAAAGCTAAAAGAAAAGCAAGATTAAATTTGGTTAGAATAAAAAGAGGCTGTGGAAGCTGGGAGTGCCCATGCAATGATCAGCATTCAGTTCCTTTCAAAGTAGAGGGAAAATGCGCTTCAGTTCGCGTAACACTTATCCCTGCGCCAAAAGGAATTGGACTTGTCGCAGGAGACAATATAAAAAAGGTTTTAGAGTTTGCAGGAATCCAAGATGTTTGGAGCAATACTTCTGGCGCAACAAAAACAACAATTAATTTTGCAATAGCTGCAATTGATGCACTTTCAAAAACAGCAAAAATGAGAATTTCAGAAGATATTTCAAAAAAGTTTTCAACAGGAAGGAAAGAGTGATAAAAGATGTACGCAGTTGTTAGAGTCAGAGGAAATGTTAACATAAAACCTGACATAAAAAAGACAATGGAATTGCTCCGTTTAACAAGAGTAAATCATCTTGTTGTTTCTGAAGAAAACAAACAAAACAGAAGCATGCTGAGAAAAACAGAAAACTATGTTACTTTTGGTGAAATTACTGCAGAAACTCTTGCAGCAGTTCTTGAAAAAAGAGGAAGACTAGCGGGAAACAAAAAAATTGGAGAAGAATTCTTCAAAGAAAGCAAGATTAAAGATTTCAAAGAATTAGCTGAAACAGTAATTGCTGGAAAAAAGCTTAAGGAACTTGGAATAAAACCTGTGTTCAGATTAAGGCCTCCAAAAAAAGGTTATGAAAGAGCAGGAATAAAGAAAAGTTATACAGTTGGAGGAGCACTTGGATACAGGGCTTCAGACATAAACCTGCTGATAAAGAAAATGATTTAGGTGAGTTTTATGGTAACAAGAAGGATTAGAAAGAAAAACAAGCTTCGTGGAAATAGATCGCATGGAAAAGGTGATACAAAGAATAAACGCGGAGCAGGTTGCCGAGGCGGAAGAGGAAGAGCTGGATCACACAAGCACAAGTACAGCAAGTACTATGATAGCTTTGGAAAAGAACCAGCATTGAAGCCAAAGAATACTGAAAAAACTATTAATGTTGAAGATATTTCTTCGATTATTGAAAAGCTTGAAAAATCCAAAGAAATTGAAAAGCATGGAAAAATGTATGTCTTTGATGGAATAAAAACAGACATTGATAAGATTCTTGGAAAAGGAAAAATCACAGTGCCTGTAAAACTTGTTAACATTAAAGCAAGCAAGTCTGCTATTGAAAAGATTTTGGAAGCTGGTGGAGACGCAGGAGAAGAAGCAGAAGAAGAACTGGAAGAGTTTGAAGAAGAAACTTCTGCTGAAATCAATGAAGAACAAGCAATTGAAGAAAAAGAAGAGCCTGCAAAGGCAGTTAAAGAAAGTAAAACTGAAAGTAAAGATAGTAAAGATAACAAAGGCAAAGAGGAAAAGAAAGCTTAAGGTGTTAGAGCATGGGAATTCTTGATATTTTGGAACCTGTTTACAGTGTGTTGCCAGAAATAAAGGCGCCTGAAACAGAGCCAAGCATCAAGAAAAAATTAGTATGGAGTTCTCTTGCACTGTTGTTGTTTTTCATAATGGGAAACATTGAACTAATAGGTCTTTCAGCAGAGAGAGGAGCTGTTCTTGCTCAAATGCAGACTATTCTTGCAAGCAATACAGGTTCCTTAATTAGTGCTGGAATTGGCCCAATTGTTCTTGCATCAATCATTTTGCAGCTTCTTGTCGGTGGAAAAATTCTTGACATTGATTTGTCAAATCCAAAAGACAAGGCAAGATTTCAGGGGCTTCAAAAGCTTTTCGCAATAGTGCTTTGCTTTTTTGAAGCATTTGTTTACACTGCATCAGGTCTTCTTCAGCCAATGGAGGGAATGCTTCTCGTGATAGTGCTACAGGTTGCTCTTGGTTCGCTTATACTGCTTTATTTAGATGAACTTGTTTCAAAGCACGGGATTGGCTCAGGAGTAGGATTGTTTATTGCAGGCGGAGTTTCAGGAGCATTCTTTTGGCAGGTTTTTGCCCCGCCAGTTGGAGCTCTTGCTGGAATTCAGGGAGGAATTATTTCAAGATTTATCTCGAGCATTGCTTCAGGAAGCGCTGACTTTATTTCACTTATTCCAGTAATTATTGCTTTGGCAATTTTTATAATAATTGTTTTCGCAGAGGGAATGCATGTAAATATTCCAATTACTATGGGAAGACGCGGAACTGGGGGCAGATTTCCAGTTAAACTGCTTTACGTTTCTAACATGCCGGTTATTCTTGCAGCAGCACTTTTTGCAAACGTGAGAATTTGGAGCATGATGACTGCAGGAATTCCAATAATTGGAAACGGACTAGAGTTTCTTCCAGCAGCACCAGATACTGGGGGAATTCTTGGATTCCTTGCCTGGGCCACTACATCTCCTTATAATTTAATTCAGGATCTTGTACTAAGGGTTATTGCTGAAGGACCAATTAATGGTTTAATGATTATGGCTCCTGCTCTTGGACACGCACTTGTTTATTTAGCAATACTTATTTCAGCATGTATTGTGTTTGGAAAATTCTGGGTTCAAATGGGTGGACAGGGTCCGGAAGCAATTTCAGAGCAGTTGCAGAGTAGCGGAATGTATATTCCTGGATTCAGACGAGACAAGAGAATAATTAAGGGAATTCTTGACAGATATATTCCGACAATAACAATTTTGGGTTCAGTTTTTGTTGGACTTTTAGCTGGCTTGGGAGACATGTCTCTTGGAACACTAGTGAGTGGAATGGGAATTTTGCTTACAGTTGGAATAGTTTACAGACTTTATGAAGAACTTGCAAGGAGCCAGTTAGCAGAAATGCATCCAATGCTGGGAAAACTGTTAGGGTGAATGAGATGACAACAAAGCATTTATATAGTATTCCATGCGGAAATAATAGTTATAGCCACAAAACCTGCTTTTTGGGCTCCAACTTTTTGGAAATGGTTTTAGAGGGATAAAGATGATTCCGTTTATTTCACCAAGCATTGATATCGTTATGATATCTGCCGTATTAGTAATTGTTTCCAAAGTAATGCAGTCAAAATTTATGAACAAGGCTCAGATGAAGCAAGATAGAGAAACAATGAAGACACAGCAAAATCGTGTTAAAGAACTTATGGGTAAGGATGATGAAAAAAGCAAGCAGGAGATTGAACAGATAAACAAGGAAATGATGGAGACAATGCAGAAGAGTATGCAGACAAGCATGAGATATATGATGATTTCATTGCCAGTGTTTCTCATAGCATTTTATTTGCTGGGAATGTTTTATACTCAATTTGAACCATTTGCCTTGCCTGTTGCATTGCCTTGGTTTGCAGAACAAGGATTCTTTGCATTTACATTTTATAGTGAAACCAGTTGGTTTGGATGGTATTTTGTGAGTTATCTTACAATGAATATTCTCGTGGGCATTGGTTTAAAGATATTTGAAAAAGCAAAAGGTGTTCAGAATGGTTAAACCAGGCGACAGAACAAAAAAGAAAAAGTTCAGGAAGACTACTAAGGGAAAAAGTAAAAGAGTCTTTGAAAGAGGAACACCTGGAAAGCAATCGTGCGGACTGTGTGGAAAGCCACTTCACGGAGTACCTAACCACAAGCCAAAAAGTGATATTTTGAAGCTTTCAAAATCAGAAAAGAGGCCTACTGCAAAGCATGGCGGAGTGCTGTGCGGAGAATGCAGAAGAAATCTTGCAGAGGAAACAGCAAAAGTTGTTTCAAAAGCAAAAAGTGTTGAAGACGTGAGCATTAAGATTAGAAAATACATGGTTAAGGGTGAAAAGAAATGATTATTACTCTTAGCGGTTATCCTGGAACTCATACAAAAAAGCTTGGAAAAGCTCTTTCACTAGAACTTGGATTAAACTTTGTTTCAGAGGAAGAACTTGGAAAAGAAAGCAACGTGATTGTTTCAGACAAGGAATCCGCTGAGAAAATGGAGGAAATTATTAAAGAAAAAATTCAAAAAGGAAAATTAGTGGAAGGAATTATTGCTCCAGCAATAGTTAAACCGGAATTAAGCGTGTTTTTGCTTTCCTCAGAAAAGAACAGAGCAAAGAATCTCGCGATCTCAAAAAATATTAGTGAAGTGGAAGCAGTTTCAATGCTGGAAGAACTTGAAGAAAATATTGGAAATGCAATGCTTGAAGCAAAGGGAATTGATGTTTTTGATTTGAGCAGATACGATCTTGTGGTTAGTCTTGAAAAAATAAAAGATGATGGAGCAATTGCTTTGGTAAAAAAGAGTTTAGGTGAATTGAAATGAGTGGAATAAAAACTGGAGCAGTATGTTACAAACTTGCTGGAAAAAATGCTGGACAAAAAGCAGTAGTTATTGAGATTGATGAAAAAACATTGACTGCAGTAATTGACGGCGACGGAATGAAAAAGAAAAAGTGCAATATGAGACACTTGTTTTTTACTGGAGAAAAAATAGACATTAAAAAAGGAACAAAGCACGAGGAGATTGTAGAAGCACTGAAGTGATTTTATGGCGGAACAAGAACAAAAAGAAGAAATAAGATATATTGTTAGAATTGCAGGAAAGGACTTGGACGGTAACAAGCCAATAATTCAGGCATTGCGCGGAATAAGAGGTGTAAGCCACAGATATGCGGGAGTTGTTGCGTCAAAGTTTGAAAAAGAGTCTGGTACTAAAGCAGATGCGAGACTTGGAAAGGTTCCAGAAGACCAGGACAAGATTTTGGAAGATATTGTTTTAAACCCTGGAAAGCACGGAATTCCTGAATGGATGATTAATCAGAGAAATGAAAGAGAATCCGGAAAAGACCAGCACTGGGTTATGGGAGACTTGGAATTTGGATTAAGACAAAATATTAAAAGACTTAATGAAATCAAAAGCTATCGCGGTCTAAGACACAGTTGGGGTTTGACTGTAAGAGGACAGAGAACCAGAAGCAGTTTTAGAGGAAAGGGAAGAGTTGTTGGTGTCCATAAGAGAGATGCAAAAGGCGGCGGTGGCGGAAAAGCAAAAGAACAATCAGCTTCACAACAGGCTACAAAGCAAGCAGGAAAAACAAAAAAATAAAGGTGAGATATAGTGGGAGATCCGAGAAAGACTCAAAAACATTATGAAGGGCCTAAAAAGCCTTGGGAAAAAACAAGGCTTGAGTCAGAGAAGGCGCTGAAAAAGCTTTATGGCTTGAAAAATAAGAAAGAATTGTGGAGAACTGAAACAATTCTTAGAAAGAAAAGAAACAATGCAAGAAAATTGCTTGCTCTTAAACTTGAAATCAGACTTCAAAGAGAAAAAGAACTTTTGGGAAGCCTGTATACGATGGGAATACTTGAAAAGGATGCAAAACTTGATGATGTGTTGTCATTGTCTGTTGAAAGCGTTTTGGAAAGAAGACTTCAGACAATTGTTTGGAGAAAAGGGCTTGCTCTTACCCCAATACAGGCAAGACAGTTTATTACACACGGCCATATTGCAATTAACGGAAGAAAAGTTGATGCTCCTAGTTTGCTCGTGAAACGAGAGGACGAAAAAAGCATTAACTACTGGAAAGATAAAATGGTTTTGGAACAGCCAGAACCAGTAAAAACAAAAAAGACAGGGGAAGAAGAATTCAAAGAAGCTCTTCCTGACGAAGAACAAAAAGAAGAAACAGTAGCAAAGACTGTTGAAAAAGAAACAAGCGAGAAAGAAGTTGAAAAAAAGGAAAAGGAAGTCAAGCAGGAAAAAACTGGTTCTGAAAAGAAAGAAGAAAAAGAGAAACCAGAAACAGACAAGAAAAAAAAAGCAGAAAAAGAAATAAAGCCTGTGCAAAAAACTGAAGAGAAAAAAGAAAAGAAAGAAGAAAAAGTAGATACAGAGGACAAAAAAGGTGACGCAAATGAGTGAAGAAAAAGAAAAAACTAAAGTCACAAAACAGGCAGTTGAAAAGAAAGACAAAAAAACAGACAAGTCAATAGCAGAAAAAGCTGTTGCTGAAAAAAAGCCTGAAGCTGTTGAGAAAAAGCCTGTTGTTGCTGAGAAAGCACCTGAAGAAAAATCCCCTGAACGTCAACCAGCTCCTTCTCAAACAGGAACCCAAAGAAAGAGAGGAATTATTCATATTTTTGCTTCACACAATAACACTAATATTTTACTTACTGACATGACTGGTGCTGAAACAATCGCAAACTCTTCAGGAGGAAAGGTTGTTAAAAGCCAGCACAAAGAAGGTTCACCATATGCTGCTTTGAAGATTGCAGAAAATATTGCAAACGAAGCAAGAGAAAAAGGAATCTTTGAAGTTGAAGTGCGTGTGCGAGGACCTGGGGGAAACAAGAGTAATTCTCCTGGACAGGGAAGTGAAGCAGCAATCAGAAGCCTAACAAGGAATGGTTTAAGAATTATTACAATTAAAAATGTTACGCCAATGCCACATGATGGCTGCAGAAAAAAGAAAAGATTCAGGGGGAAAAGAAAATGAACATGAAAAAAATTGCCCCGATTGGAAACTCGGAAAGATTTTTTGTCACAGGAACAACTCCTGCTTTGATTAATGCAATTAGAAGAATTTCAATGAACTCTGTGCCTGTTCTTGCAATAGAGACTGTTTCATTCTACGACAATGATTCAGTAATGTTTGATGAAATGGTTGCTCACAGGCTTGCAATGATTCCTCTGAAGACTGATTCAAAGTCTTACAAGCAGGGAGACAGCATGAAGCTCTTGCTTGAAAAAGAAGGGCCTGGAACAGTGTACAGCGGAGACCTTGAAAGTACTGATCCCAAGATAGAGGTTAGTGACAAAAAAATTCCAATTGTTAAACTTAAGAAAGGAGATAAAATAAAACTTGAAGCAACAGCAATAATGGAAACCGGAAGAGAACATGTTAAATGGCAGTCAGCAATAATTGGATTCAAGCAGACAGCAGCATTGACCACTACAAAGGACTGCAATCTTTGCAAGGAATGCATTAAAGCTTGTCCAAAAGGATTAATTGAAGAAAAATCAGGAAAAATTATTCTAAAAGATAGTATTGAATGCACTCTCTGTGGAGAATGCAGAGATGTGTGCAAAAAGAATGCTTTGGAGATTTTGCCAGAGAAAGATTCATTTGTTTTGTCAATTGAGTCAACTGGTTCTCTTTCAACAGCAGAAATTATTAAGAATTCAATTGAAGTACTTGAAGCAAAAGTAAATGATTTCAAAAAAGAGGTGAAAAAGTTAAGCTAATCCCCGAGTGGTTTAAAAAAACAATACTGGGAGATTGTTTATATCGCAGGAGTACCGAAGCGGTCAAACGGGCAGGACTTAAGATGCCTTGAATTAGTGTTTTTATTGCAAGGGTTTGAGAAATCCTGTGGCTTAGTGCCTTCGGGAGTTCGAATCTCCCCCCCTGCAATTCAGCAAGAAGAAAAAAAGAAACAAAGAAAAATGGTGTTTGAATGATTTCAGAAAAAGGAAACTATGCAAGAAATACAATTGCTGTTCTTGAAAAAAAAGGAAGGCAATCCAAGCAAAAAATATGGCTTGATTTAGCTGAAAGGCTGAAGAAGAGAAGAAGAGGAGAAATAAAAATTAATCTTTGGAAACTTGACACTATGGCAGAGAAGCTAAAAGGAAAAACAGTTATTGTGCCTGGAAAAGTTCTTGGAAAGGGAGAGCTTACTTCCGAAATTACTATTGCTGCTTTTGGATTTAGCGAAAGAGCAAAAAAAGAAATTGAAAAAAAAGGAAAGTTTATGACACTAAAAGAGCTTGTTGAATCAGAAACAAAACCAAGTGAAATGGTGATTATTGGATGAAAATCAATGCTGAAAATCTTGTGATGGGCAGACTTGCGTCTCTTACTGCAAAAAAAGCTCTTGAAGGAGAAACTGTTATTATTGTGAATGCAGAAAAAGCTGTTGTTGTTGGAACAAGAAATGGAATAATTGGAAAATACAGAACCAGAATGAACAGAGCTGCAAAAGGAAACCCACTGAAGGGCCCAAAATATTCCAAAATGTCTGACAGGATGTTGAGAAATGCTGTGAAAGGAATGCTTCCAACAAATAGTAAAAGAGGACGGGAAGCATTATCTCTTGTGAAGGTTTTTATTGGACTTCCAGAAGGAGAAAAAATAGAAGAATTTGAAAGACCAGAACAGGCAAAAAATCATGAACAGAAAAGATTTATGACACTTGAAGAAGTAAGCAAAACTCTTGGTGCAAGGTGAATAAAATGGCAAAAATAAGAAAAACAAAGAAAAAAACAATTCAGGTTAAAGCAAAGAAAAAAGAAAGCATTGCAAGAGCTACAGCAAGCGCTGGAGACGGAAAAATAAAGATTAACAATCGTTCAATTTCAACAATTACTCCTGTTCAGGTTAAGAGAATGATTCAAGAACCAATTGAGCTTGCAGAAAATGTAGCAGGCGGAATTGATATTGATGTGACAGTTCAGGGCGGTGGATTCATGGGACAGGCTGTTGCTTCAAGAAGTGCTATTGCCAAAGCACTGGTTACATTTTCAAAAGATGAAAAATTAAAAGTAAAAATGATTGAATATGACAGGCTTTTGCTGGTTGACGATCCAAGAAGAGTTGAACCAAAAAAGCCGTTGGGAAAGAAAGCAAGAAAGAAAAAACAAAGCAGTAAAAGGTGATTCAAAGATGATGGTTCCAGTACGTTGTTTCAGTTGTGGAAAAGCAATAGGGCAGGCATACGAAGAGTTTTTGGAAAGAGTAAAAAAAGGAGAAAAAGCAGAAAAAGTACTGGACGATCTTAAGATTACAAGATATTGCTGTAGAAGAATGATTTTTTCTCAAGCAGACTTAATTGATGATTTTATGAAATACAATGTTTAGGTGATTGAATGGTTGAAAACATGCTGGTAGAAAGCGAGCGATATTTAAAAACCGGGTCCCATATCGGAACAAAATTCAAACATGGACACATGGCTAGGTTTATTTTCAAAAAAAGACCAGACCAGTTAAATGTTTTGGATGTTGAAACAATTGATTCAAGAATAACAACAGTTGCAAAATTCTTGTCAGGATATGAATCAGACGGAATAGTAATTGTTGCAAGAAAGCTTTACAGCAAAACTCCGGTTGAAAAATTTGCAAAAGCAATTGGCGCAAAAGCATTAACAGGCAGATTTGTTCCAGGTACATTCACAAATCCTTCAGGCAAAAAGTTTATTGAACCAAAAGTTCTTGTTATTTCAGAACCTGAAACCGACTTTCAGGCAGTAAAAGAAGCAGCAAAGTTAAAGATTCCGGTTATAGCACTTGCAAGCACAAACAATTCTATCAGCAATGTTGACTTGATTATTCCAGTTAACAACAAGGGAAGAAAAAGCCTTGCTCTTGTTTTCTGGCTTTTGTCACGAGAAATACTTAAAGAAAAAGGAGCAATAAAAAGCAACGAAGACTTTAAGGAAACAGTTGAGGATTACGAGCACCAGATACAGGAAGGCGAGAGAGAAGAAAAACCTGAACAAACTGGGCGAAGATTTAACCGCAGAGACGACGGAGACAGGCGCAGAAGCTACAGATAACTTAAGAAAAGCTTTTTATTCCAGTGTAGCGTATTAAAATCATGGCATTAAATAAGATGCATATTGCAATAATTGTGGTTGTTGCAGTTCTTGTTGTATCAATTATTTTTCTTTTTCCAAAACAGGAACTTAGTGAGGAACAAGCCTATTTGAAGATTACAACTGTTTTTGAATCAAGCGGAATTAAGTTTGAAGAGCTGAACAGTGGAAGCCTGCCTGAAAAAAGCAGGATTGAACAGGCAAAGCAGGAAATGAAGAAGCTTAACCAAGAGCTAGCAGGCTATGCAAAAAGCAATGCGCGGGATTCAGCAATAGATGCTTCAGAAACATATCTTTCCTGGCTTGAATTGCTTGAATTAAGCCTTGGGCTAGAGGAAAAAACAACTGAACTTGAAGAACAGGAATTAAGTGAAGAAAATATTTGTTCACAAGCAGGCTTGCTTAAAGAAATTGTTTCACTTTCAGAGCAGATTGTATCAAAATCAGAAGAATTGAATCTGTCAATTGAACTGCTTGAAGAAAACTATCCAGACCTGGCTGAAAGCCTTGAGATTGAAAAAATAAAGGTTAATCTTGGAACTCTTGAAGACAGCTCAGAACAGATAAAAGAAGCGGGAGAGCTTGTAGAAGCAATTTGCTGAATATTGATATATTACTAATTCGATAAATAATATATATATTAGAAGACCTTAATTTTACTTATGCCATTGCCTAACAAAAGGATTTTGCTGATTGCATTAGCCCTCTTGATTATTGTGGGAAACTGCTTTGCATTGCATTCAAGTCTGACTGTTTCAAAGTCACCTTATTTTTTTTCAAAGACAGAAATTGGCATAGCAAAAGAAAACTCTTACATCATTCCAAACGAGGAAATTGAAAAAGATTGGCTTTTTGGCGAGACTCAGAGAATAAGCTTTCTTGTTAAAGAAGTTGGTCCAAGAAGCGCAACAGTGGAAGTAAGAAAGCAAAGCAGGATTGGAAACAGCACCCCAAAAACTTCAACTTATACGCTGAAGCTAGAGGAAGGAAAAAAGAAAGGCATTGTATACTACGGTGACAGCGGGGAAAGCAGGAAAAAAACAGCTAAAGAAGTTGTAAGAGTCAAGCTTAATTCAACAAGAACATATTTTAGTGTAAATAGCGCAAACATCTCGATTGAATATGACAAGCAGCCAGCCTGCAAGATAACAGGAATAGAACCAAAAGATGGTTCGCATGTCAGGATAATTTTTGACAGAAAATGCATTCCAGCCCCGCACATCTATTTGTTTTCAACAGGGGGGCAGACAAGGTCTGTGAGCATTCACGCAGTCAACAACAGAGCAACCCCTTCCTACAGGAATGGAAGATATGTGCAGATGTTCTTGGAGCGCCCTGGAAACCGGGAAAGACTAAGAGCATACCAAGAAATTGAAGAAAAAACTCAGGGCTATAATGAAGAAACAAGCAAACTTAATTCGGAACTATATGCAATTGACAGAAGACTTAG
Source organism: Candidatus Iainarchaeum sp. (assembly GCA_017609985.1). Taxonomy (GTDB): domain Archaea; phylum Iainarchaeota; class Iainarchaeia; order Iainarchaeales; family JAFCCW01; genus JAFCCW01. The sequence continues at coordinate 16,960 of JAFCCW010000004.1, read as the reverse complement.
GGAAATAGGATTGCTTAGAGACACTGATAGGTCTGCAGAGATCGTATACACTATTCTTTTCCAGCCGGATTATATTGAAAGAAAATGGTGCGACTGGTGGAAGGGAGATGGGAGGCGCGTTGTTGTAGTGCCAATGGAATTATATGAATCTCCGCAAGACAGCACTTCAATGAGCACTCTTGCGCTTGCAAGAACTTTTCCAGGCTACAACTCTATTGATGTTCCAAAAGTTATGCAAAAATGGGGATTGGTTGAAGAAGCAGGAAAGGCACCAGTCAGACATGAGCATGATACACCACTCCCTTATATGAGAACAAAGCGATTTTCAGGAGAAGAGCTTGAAGTTCTGAGAAACAATGTTGCAGAGTCAATAATTGCATTGAATGATTTGCTCTCAGCGGGTGCAGACTGATGGCAGCAAGGCAGGCAGCAGTAGCAGGCAGGTTTTATCCTGAAGGCAGAGAAGAGCTTTGGCAGGAACTTGAAGAGTTTTTCTCTGGTCTGAAACTGAAACAGAATTCAAGGCTTATTATTTCACCGCACGCTGGCTACACCTATTCCGGAAGGCTTGCTGCGCTTGCATTCTCAAGGCTTGCGAAGGCAGAGAGTTATGTTTTGCTTGGGCCAAACCACACTGGATTTGGCTCACCAGTATCTATTACAGAGGCAAAGCAATGGGAAACACCGCTTGGAAGATTGCAGGTTGACAGAGAGCTGGCGGAAAAGATTGTAGAGGAAATCAATGCAGAATTTGACGAGTCAGCGCACTTGCAAGAACATTCACTTGAAGTACAGCTTCCTTTTTTGCAATTTTTGCAAGAAAAAATAGGTGGGACTGCAAAAAATGCAAAGATTGTGCCTATAACGCTTGCAGAGCAAAGCCAAGGAGAGCTCGAGACGCTGGGAAAATTAATTGGAAATCTTGAAAAAAAGACAAGTGTAATTATAAGCAGTGATTTTACTCACTATGAGCCGGCAGAGCAAGCCAGAGAAAAGGATTTGAAGGCAATTGCTTTTCTGGAGAAGATGGATTCAACTGGATTTTATGAATATGTTTTGAACAACAAAATCAGCGTATGCGGCGCAGGAGCAATAGTTGCAGGAATTGGCTTTGGAAAAGAAATTGGATTGAAAAAAGGAGAATTACTTAATTATGCAAACTCGGGCGATGTTACTGGCGAGGAAGAAAGCGTTGTAGGATATGCTGCAATAGCTTTTCAATGATTGCAAACAACCCCAAATTAACTCTGCACAGTAAATTTATATACTCCTAACGATATTATAATATAGTAAAATTAAACGATTTACTTAATTAAAAAAGGAAACTTAGGAAAAATGAAACGATATTATAATATAGTAAAATTAAACGAATATGGTGTGAATAAATGAATGGAACAAAAATAAGCTTATTACTTGAAGAGCTTGGCTTAACAGAGTATGAAAGCAAGACTCTCTCAACTCTGTTTAACCTTAAAGAAAGCGAGGCTCCAGAGGTTAGTAGGACAGCGCAAGTGCCAAAAACAAGGGTTTATGATGTATTAGACAAGCTTATTGAACGAGGGTTAATTATTGAGATTAGCGGAAGACCAAAGAGATACAGGGTTATAGAGCCATCAGAAGCAATTGATTTGCTGTTAAGCAGCAAAAAGCAGGAAATTGTTCAGCTGGAAGAGAGAGCTTCAAAGCTCAAGGACTATGTTTCCGGACTTGGAGAAGAAGCAGAAAAGTCAGGGGAGAAAGTCATGAGAGTAAAGGACAGGCGGGATTTCAACAAGATTCTGGCACAAGAGCTTGAAAAAGCAGAAAATCAGGTTGTTGCATTTACTTCCCTCAAAGACGATGCTACCCATCTGGAACCCGCAGTAAAAAAGGCAAGGGAAAAAAACGTGGCTTTCAAGGTCGTGAATCATTTTCCAAGCGAGGCAGCAAAGCGACTTACAAAGCACGGCGTGGACATGAAACATTTTTCCCACGGGCTGGATGCTTATTTGATTGACGACAAAAAAGTTATTCTTGCATTGAACAACTTCAATGAAGAAAAACCAGAATATCATTTCATGATATGGAACGACAACAAGGGATTGAACTCTGCCCTGACACACTATTTTGACAAAGTCTGGGAAAGAGGAAAAAACATCTAAATCTATTTTTTAATTGTTTTCCTGCTAATTGTATTGTGGTTTTATGGCAGTGAATCTTGAAAAAGACGCTTACCGTTACGCAATAAAGAATGCTTTTCTACATAACGGTCGCGCTGATGTTGGAGCAATCGTGGGCAAGATGAAGGCTCTTGACAAAGAGCTTGACATCAGAGAAGCAATGCCTGCAATAACTGAAGCAGTGAAAAAAGTTAATGGAATGAAGCAGGAAGAGATTGGAGAAGAGTACAACAAATTTGAAGAGGAAGGATATGAATTAAAGCCACAGGAAAAGGCAGAGGGTCTTCCACTCCTTGAGTGGGCTGAGGCTGGTGAAGAAGAGGTTGTAACCAGGTATGCTCCGAATCCAAACGGGCCTTTTCATCTTGGAAACGCACGAGCAGTTATTATCAGCCACGAATATGCAAAGAAGTACAATGGCAGATTCTTGCTTAGGTTTGATGATACTGACCCAAAGGTTAAGAAGCCAATAGAGAATGCTGAAGAAATTTTCAAAGAAGACCTTAACTGGCTTGGTTGCAAGGTTGATGAAACTTTTTTTGCTAGCGATAGGCTGGAGACATACCACAGGTTTATGCGAACAGCAATAATGCTTGAAAAAGCTTACGTGTGCACTTGCGAGCCGGATAAGTGGAGAGAGCTTGTGAAGCAAGGTGAAGAGTGTGCCTGCAGGAGCCTGGGAAAAGAAGTGAATCTTGCAAGATTTGAGGATATGATAGAGCACAAGTTCGCAGAAGGAGAAGCTGTTCTTAGAATCAAGACAGATTTGAAGCACAAGGACCCAAGCATCAGGGACTGGTGGGCTGCAAAGATTGTTAACGAAGTAGAGCATCCTAATGAGAATGCAAAGAATGTGCATGTCTGGCCAAGCTATAATTTTGCTTCTGCAATAGACGACCACGAGCTGGGAGTAACACTGATTATCAGAGGGCAGGAGCACGAGCAGAATGCAACAAAGCAGAAGTTTTTGTATGAATATTTTGAATGGGATTACCCTCACCTGATTCACTTTGGCAGAGTCAGCCTTGAAGGAATGGTGTTGAGCACAAGCAAGATAAAGAAGGGAATCGAGGACGGAGAGTACACTGGCTGGGATGACCCAAGACTGGGAACAATCAGAGCTTTGAGAAAGCGTGGTTTTCAGGCAGAAGCTCTTAGAAAAGCAATTATTGGAATTGGAATTAAATCTTCAGATACAAGCATTGGGAAAAAGAATCTGAACTCGCTTAACAAAGAGGTATTGGGAGAAGTGGAGAGAATTCCTTTTGTCAGAGACCCTGTTCAATTAAGTGTAAATTACTGTCCTGAATCAGCAGCAGATGTTGATGGTGCAAAGATTGAATTAGAGGAAGGAGAACAGAAATTTATTGTTGCAAGGCAGGATTTGGAGAAGGCGTGGAGAGAAAAGAGCAAGAGCATTAGGTTGAGAAATGCATACAATGTCAAACTGAAGAGACTAGACGAGATGGATGCAGAAGCTGATTTCACGGGTCTTGAGTCTGATGGCTTGCCTGTTGCAGGTTGGGTTTTGCAGGGAGTTGATGCAGTTGTTGTAATGCCGGACAACAGCAAAGAAATTGGGCTTGCTGGAGAAAGGCTTGCTGAAGTTGAAGAAGGAACCGTGGTTAGTTTAGACAAGTTTGGGGATGCTAGAATAGATGAGAAAAAAGACGGCAGAATTTTGCTGTATTTTACCCACGAATAAATAGTTTTATATACTACTGTATACACAAGTATATTGGTGATTCGTTTTGGGTGAAACCACAACCATTAGAATAGATAGTGAAATAAAAAACAGGCTTGATAACTTCAAAAACTTTGAGGAAGAGAGCTATCAGAAGGTAATAGTAAGATTAATAAAAATTAGCGAAAATGAGGAAAGTCTTTCAAAAGAGGAAATAAATCAGATTGAAGAGTCTCTGGAAGACATAAAAAAGGGCAGGGTTCTTTCGCTTAAAGAAGCTGAAGAAAAATGGGGAATATAATTGTTTGAATTAATTGTTACTGAAAAGTTTGCCAGATCATTAAAGAAGCTTGAAAAAAATGAGCGGGAAAGAATCAAAGAAAAACTATTAATTTCTTCAAAAGACCCTTTTCACACTTTTGAAAGACTGCATGGATTTCCTTTGTTCAAGCTAAGGATTGGAAAATACAGAGTCATCTCAAAAATTTTAACAATGAAAAAGGAAATAATTTTGCTGAGTGTTTCTCACAGAAAGAAGGCATACAAAAAAATTTAGACACTTTTACCCACAAGTAAGCCTTTTTAAAGGTTTTCTTGGGCATTTTATATTAGGAACTTATTCTGTTTTTCGCCAATGAAAAGCAGGTAATGATGATGTCCCTGCGGGGATTGAGTTCCTGTACGGAGGTGTAATTCATATGGCAGACTTAGTAAAGTTTGAAGTGCCAGCCAAGCTTAACGAAAAGCAGCTTTCACTTCTCGAAAAGGTAAAAAAGAACGGTAAAATAAAAATTGGAGTAAACGAAGTTACAAAGGCAGTTGAGCGAGGAAAAGCAAAGATTGTGTTTATTGCACAGGATGTTTCTCCTCCAGAAATTGTGATGCACTTGCCTTTAATCTGCAATGAAAAGAGAATTCCTTTCAGTTACTTGCCAACCAAGAAAGAACTTGGAGAAAAAGCAGGAATTGAAGTTGGAACTGCTTCAATTGCAATAATGGACGAAGGCGAAGCAAAAAAAGAATTAAAAGAAATTACAGAAAATCTAACAAAGCTGAACAAGGGTGAATAAAATGGCTGAAGGCACTGAAAGGGGAACACCTGCAGAGGTTGTTGAAATAGTCAAAAGAACCGGTGTTCATGGAGAAATAATTCAAGTGCTATGCAGAATTCTTAATGGCCCAGAACAAGGGCGTGTTAAGAGAAGAAACGTAAAAGGCCTTATCAGAAAAGGTGATGTTGTAATTCTGCTGAACACTGAAAGAGAAGCAAAGGAAATCAAAGCTCGTTAAAAGGTGGTTTAATGGTTGAATGCTCATTTTGTGGAGAAGAAATTGATGAAGGCAGGGGAAAAATCTTTGTAAAAAAGGATGGAACAGCTCTTGCTCTTTGTTCTAGAAAGTGTGAAATGAATCAGTTGAAGCTTAAGAGAAATCCAAGAAAAACTAAGTGGACTTCTGATTACCAGTCACACAAGGCAAAACCAAAAAAGGAAAAGCAAGAAAAGAAAGAAGAAGTAAAAAAAGAAAAGAAGCAGAAACAAGAAAATGAAAAAGTAAAGGAAAAGAAGCAGAAAAAGTCAAAGAAAAAGCTGAAAAGAAGCAAGAAGAGAACTGCAATTAAAGCAAAGAAAAAAGGAGGGGCATAGAATGGAGAGAACTCTTGTAATCATAAAACCTGATGCGATAAATAGGGACTTGGCTGGAGAAGTAATCCAGAGATTTGAAAAAAAAGGACTGAAAATCGCGGGAATGAAAATGGCTCATTTAGAAGCATGTACTCTAAAAGAACATTATGCCCACCACAAGGACAAGGCATTCTATGAAGAATTAATCAACTTCATGTCAAGCGTGCCATCAATATTGCTTGTGCTTGAAGGAAAAGCGGCTTGTGCTGTTGTCAGAAAAATGGTTGGAAGTACTCTTGGCAGAGAAGCTGAACCTGGAACAATCAGGGGAGACTATTCTGTCAGCAACCAGTGCAATGTAGTGCATGCTTCAGAGAATGTGGAAATTGCAGAACATTTTTTTGATTTTTACACACCAGAAAATAAAAAAGCTTGCTGAAAAAGGACTTGTTGAAAGTTCAATAGACCTTGAAGAGCAAATACAACAGTCTGGAATAGATATGACTGTTGAAAAAATATTTGCTCTTGAGGGAGCCGGAACAATTGATTTCAGCAATGAAGAAAGAAAGTTTCCAGAAGAAAAAGAGCTTGACTTTGAAAATGACAAAATAAAGCTTGAGAAAGGATGCTACAAAGTCAGATTTAATGAAGTAGTAAGCATTCCTGCAAATGCAACAGCTTTTGGTCTTTCAAGGTCTTCTTTGCTGAGGATGGGTGCTTTTGTTGAAACAGCTCTCTGGGACCCAGGGTTTAAGGGAAAGAGTGAGTCTCTTCTTGTTGTAAAAAACCCAGCAGGACTCATAATCAAGAAAAATGCAAGAGTAATGCAGCTTGTGTTTATTGAACTTGAAGAAGACTCAGAGAACACCTATGATGGAATTCATCAGAATCTTGGGGTTAAAGAAAATGCCAAAAAAGAAGAAAGCAAAAGCAATGAAAAATCGGACGGTGAAAACTAGTGGTTATTCGCCAGCCCATAATAACTGTTCTTGGACATGTTGACCATGGCAAGACAAAGTTGCTGGACAGAATTAGGGGCACAGGCATTGCTGAAAAAGAAGCTGGTGCAATCACTCAGCACATTGGTGCAACAGAGGTTCCAATTCAGGTAATTGAAAATCTTTCAGGAAAGTTAATGAAACAGTTTGGGTTTGATGTGAAAATTCCTGGACTGCTTTTTATTGATACTCCTGGACACGAAGCATTCACTAGCTTGAGAACAAGAGGAGGGAGTATTGCTGATCTTGCAGTGCTTGCAATTGATATTACTCAACTTGCCCAACCCCAGACAATTGAAGCAATTGAAATTCTTAAATCTTTCAAAACACCATTTATTGTCGCAGCAAACAAGATTGATTTAATTCAATCTTGGGATAGCAAAGAAGGGTCATTTCTTGAAAATCTAAAAAACCAGAATGAAAAGGGAGAAAAAGAGCTTGATGAAAAAATTTACAGGCTTGTTGGACAATTGCACGAGAAAGGAATTTTGAGTGAGAGATTTGACAGATGCAATGATTTCAGTAAACAAATCAGTATTGTTCCTGTTTCTGCAATGACTGGAGAGGGAATTCCTGAACTCTTAATGCTTCTTTCAGGATTGTCTCAAAAGTTTCTTGAAAAAAATCTGGAAATTCACGAAAATTCAGCAGGAAAGGGAACAGTGCTAGAGGTTAAGGAAGAACGAGGTCTTGGAAAGACAGTTGATGTTATTCTTTACGATGGAGTAATAAATGTTGGAGATGAAATAGTTCTTGGCGGAAGCAGAGGAATAATTAAGACAAAGGTCAGAGCATTGCTTAAGCCAAAGCCAATGGAGGAAATCAGAGACCCAAAAGAAAAATTTAATCACTTCAAACAGGTTGGAGCTGCTTCAGGATTAAAAATTGCTGCTCCAGACCTTGAAAATGCTCTTGCTGGTTCTCCTATTTCAGTTATTAAAACAGGGGAAGAAGAAAAAGAAATTGAGGAAGAAATTAAGAATGTTAAGATTGATTTGGAACAAGAAATTGGCCCTGTTGTAAAAGCAGATACTTTGGGTTCCTTAGAGGCTTGTATTAAATTGCTTGAAGGAAGTAATTTCAAGGTTAAGACTGCAGATATTGGAAATGTTTCAAAGAGAGATGTTATGGAGGCTTTGACTGTAAAGAAAAAGGACGAGCTTATGGGAGTATTGTTTGCATTCAATGTGAGTGTTGATGATAATGCAAAGGAAGAAGCTAAACTGCATAAAATAAAGATTTTCAAAGGAGATGTTATTTACAAGCTAATTGAGGATTATGAAAAATGGGTTAATGATAAAAGAGATGCTAAGAAAAAGGAAAAGCTTGAACTTCTTACAATGCCTGCAAGACTCGAGCTAATTCCTGGATTCGTATTCAGAAACAGCAAGCCAGCAGTAGTTGGAGTAAAGGTTTCAGAAGGAAAAATAAAGCCAGGAACAACTGTTATGACCAATAAAATTATTGTTGGAAAAATTACTGGGCTTCAAAAAGAAAACGAGTCAATTAGTGAAGGAAAAAAAGGAGAAGAAATTGCTGTTTCGATTGACAAAGCTGTGTTTGGAAGAAATTTGGAAGAGGGTAATGTGCTCTATTCTTTTGTTCCCGAAGACCAGTTTGAAGAGCTGAAAAAAGATGGAATACTTAATTCTGAAGAATTGGAATTGCTTGAAGAAATTCAAAGCATTGAAAAAAATATTGTTGAAAAAGACTTAGAGGAGGAATTGTAATGAATATTGTTTTGTCAGAGTCAGATACAGGAAAAGCTTATTCTAAGAAAACAGAACAGCCAGTTTTTCTTGGAAAGAAAATAGGGGACACTGTTGATCTTGGAGAAATAGGTCTTGCAGATTACAAGGCAAAAATTTCTGGCGGAAGCGACAAGAATGGGTTTCCTATGAGAAAAAATATTGGGGGAACTGGAAGAAAAAAGATTTTCATAAGCGGTGGCCCTGGATTTAATCCAACCAGAAAGGGAGAGCGAACGAAGAAGAGTGTCAGGGGAAACATAATCAGCCCTGAAATAAACCAGCTTAATCTTGTGATTATTGAAGCAGGAAAGAAAAAGCTTGAAGAACTTCTAAAAGCAGAGCCTGGCGCAGAAGAAGAAAAGAAAGAAGCCAAAAAAGGAGAAAGCAAGAAAGAAGAAGCTGCAAAGAAACGTGAAGAAGAAGCTAAAGCAGTAGAATCAAAGGAAGAAAAAAAGCAACGCGAAAAAGAAGAAGCAAAAAAAGCTGAAGCTGAAAAAGGCGTTGCTGACCTCATAGCAGATGTTGCAAAATAATTAGGTGAAAAAATGGTTGAGAAGAAACAAAAAAGCAAGAAAGAGGCTGTAAAGGCAAAGGGCGAACAAGCTGTTGTCAACATAGGCATGGTTGGACATGTTGACCATGGAAAGACATCGCTTACTGAGGCTCTTTCTGGCAAGTGGACTGACACTCATTCAGAAGAATTGAAGAGAGGAATTTCCATAAGGCTTGGCTACGCAGACACAGTTTTTTATAAGTGCAAGAAATGCAAGGGAGCCCAAGCTTTTTCTTCTACACCAGAATGCAAGGCATGCAATGGAAAAGCAGAAAAACTGAGAAAGGTTTCCTTTGTGGATGCACCAGGACATGAAACATTGATGGCTACAATGCTTTCAGGAGCTGCTCTGATGCATGGGGCAGTGCTTGTGATTGCAGCAAACGAAGAATGCCCTCAACCAAGAACTGTTGAACATCTGATGGCGTTAAGGCTTTCAGGCGTGGAAAACCTCGTGGTAGCACAAAACAAGGTTGATTTAGTAAGCAAGGAAGATGCAAAAAAGAATTATTTGCAGATAAAAGAATTCCTCAAAGAACAAGGTTTTGAAAATGCTCCTGTTGTTCCAACTGCAGCAAGTTTTGGTTCAAACATTGATGTGTTGATTCAGACAATTGAAGAGCATATTCCTACTCCAGACTTTGACTTGAGTGTTCCTCTCAAGATGTATGTTGCAAGAAGCTTTGACATAAACAAGCCCGGAACCAAGCCAGATAAGTTGAAGGGCGGAGTTATTGGAGGCACGATTGTACAGGGAAAAGTAAAAAAAGGAGACAAAATAATTGTTTCTCCAGGATTTGAATCAGGCGTGTTTGAAACAACTGTTGTTAGTGTTGGAACAGAGAATGGATTGCTTGAAGAAGGAAAACCAGGGGGATTAATTGCTTTGGGAACAGAACTTGATCCAGCAATTGCGCAAAATGACAGAATGAGAGGACAAATTGTTGCAAAACCTGGAAGCATTCCAGACCCTGTGACAAAAGCAGAGTTTGAAATTCAGTTGATTAAGAGAATTGTTGCAGACGGAGTCAAGGAAATAAAAGTAAATGATTCCCTAATGTTTAGTATTGGAACAATGACTACTGTGGGAACAGCTGTAAAGAAAACAGGCAAGAATTCAATGGAGTTTGTTTTCAAGCTACCTGCAGTGATTGAGAAAGGACAGAGAATTGCGTTGAGCAAGATGGACAATATGCAGTGGAGGCTGGTGGCATTTGGTATCTGCAAGTGAATTAAAAGGAGTTGCAGTTGATACAAACATGCTTTTTGCAATAACTGATCATGGAATAAGAGTTTTTGAAGAATTAAAAATGATTATAGGGGGCAAGGAAATTGTTGTTCCAAAACAGGTTTTGGAAGAGCTTGAAAAGCTTGCTAAAGAGGGAAAAACATTTGAACGAAAAGTAGAGGTATTGAGGAAAGTTTTAAAAGAAAACGAAACAAAAGTTATTGAAGTTGAAGCTGTTGGAGCAGACAATGCTCTTGAAAAGCTTGCGAAGGATTATTTTATTGCAACCAATGACAAGAAACTTAAAAAAAGAATTAAGATTGTTAACGGAAAAGTAATTTATTTAAGGAAAAAAAAGTTTTTAGAGATTGACTAAGGAGAAAGGAGTTGAGAAAAATGTATACAATGCACACGCTTTCAGACACTGTGAGAGTTCCTCCAACTGAATTTGGAGGACAACTGAAAAAGTCTATTCTAGGGCTTCTTCAGGAAGAATATGAAGGATTAGTTGATGAAGATCTTGGAGTTGTTGTTTCAGTAAACTCTGTGAACGAAGTTGGCTCAGGAAAGGTTATTCCAGGAGACGGCGGAGCATACTATAAGGCAGACTTTAAGGCACTGTTTTACAAGCCAGAGGTTCAAGAAATTGTTGAAGGCTCTGTTTCAGAAATAACTGAATTTGGCGCTTTTGTAAGAATCGGCCCTATTGAAGGATTAGTGCATGTCAGCCAAATATTGGATGATTACATTAATCACGATGCAAAATCAAAATCTTTTGTTGGAAAGAAAACTAACAGAAAAATTAGTGCTGAGGATACAGTTACTGCAAGAGTTGTTACAGTAAGTTTAAAGGGAACTATTTCATCTTCAAAAATCGGACTTACAATGAGACAGCCATTCCTTGGAAAAGATGAATGGATTTTTTCAGATGAAAAACAGGCAAAAAAGCCTTCTGCTGAAAGCAAGGGTAAAGCAAAAGAAGAAAAAAAGGATAAAAAAGCAGATTCTGAAAAAAAAGATAAAACAGATAAAAAAGAAAAAGAGGGAAAGAAATGACGAGAGAAAAGGCATGCAGATCCTGCAGAAGAGTTGTTGTGGATGCAGACAAATGCCCTATTTGTGAGGGTGAAACTTTCACAACTTTCTGGAGAGGATATGTATTTATTTCCGATCCTGAAAACTCAGAGATTGCAAAAAAGATGGGTATTGAAAAACCAGGAAAATATGCATTGCAACTAAGCAGATAGTTGAGGTGAGGCATGGTTTATAAATGTTTTTAGGTAGTGATGTTTATGCCTTATTTGAATTGAATCAACTTTTTTTGGTGAGAAAATGAACTTGAAAATTGTGAAAAAGAAAGACAATCCTCTGCTCCAGAGGGAAGAGATAGAGTTTGAAATAGAAACACAAAAGACTCCTTCACTTAAAGAGTTAAGGAAAGAAATTGCTTCAAAAAACGGGTCAAAAAAAGAGCTTGTTGCAATAAGAAGCGTGAAGCAATTGTATGGTGCACACAAGGCAGTGGGTTATGCAAAAATTTATAATTCTGAAGAAATGTTCAAGAAAGTAGAGCTTGAATATGTGATTGCAAGAAACACTGGAAAAAAGAATGTTAAAAAAGAAGAAGCAGCAGGAAAAGAATCAAGCCCAGTGAAAGAAGAAAAAGCAAAAGAGAAAGAAAAAGATGTTGGAAAGGAAGACAGTAAAGAAGAGAAAAAAGCAGGCAATGAAGAAAAAAAAGATGAAAAACCTAAAACTGATTCTGATAAAAAGGAAGAAAAAAAGGAATAGTGATTTGAATGGCTGAAGAAGAAAAGCAAGCAGGGAAGGTTGAAAAACCAAAGAAAGAAAAAAAGCTTAAAAGCACTTTATATGATTTGAGCGGAGAAAAAGTTGAGAGAAAAAACAAATTCTGCCCAAAGTGCGGCCCAGGAATATTTCTCGCAGGTCACAGCGATAGATTAAGCTGTGGAAAATGCGGTTATGCTGAAAAGAAAGGGTGAAAAAAATATTTTCTTTCCTTTTCTTTCATGCAGCTCTTGTTTTAATTCCCTTATTTTTTGTTGCAAAGGAAAAAAATACTAAACTCAGTTTTAAGACTGCAAAAACTCTTTTTGGCGAATTAGGTTTTAGAAAGATTGAGCTCGGTCAGTTTATTGAAAAAACTATTGTTATTCTTTTCTCACTTTTTGGTTTGCTTATTGTTCTAGGCATTGTTTTTACAATAACAGGATTTAATGATTTGGAAAAAGTTGAACAAGCATTCAGCGGAGTAACTGCTCTGCAAATAGCATATCTTTTCTTTGTGGGAGGGATAGTTGAAGAAATCTTTTTTCGTGGCTATCTTGTTCCAAGAGCAGGAATTTACTGGTCAAGCCTTGTTTTTGCTTTTTTTCACATAGGCTATTTTTCAATTGCAGAATTTGCAAGCGCTTTTGTTCTAGGTCTTGTTTTAGCTTATTTTTTCCAAAAAAACCAAAATATTTTCCCGAATATTATCGCCCACCAAGGATTCAATTTTTTAATATTCTTGGCACAAGGAGTGTAATTTATGGCAGTAATAGTTGATATTTCAGACGGCAGCAAAGAAAAAATAACTGAAAAAATCAGTGGGATTGGCAAAGAATTCAGAAAAGAGCCTGATTTAGTAATTGTTTATCCTACTGAAACCTGTTATGGGCTGGGGTGTAGGCTGTCAAGCAAAAAAGGAACTGAGAGAATTTACAAGATAAAGGGAAGAAATCTAAACAAAAAAATGCTTGTTATTGTTTCGGACAGGAGAATGGCAGAGAGATTCTTTGAACTCAATGAAACTGCAAGAAAGCTAATGAAAGAGTTTATGCCTGGAGCACTCAGCTTGATTGTGAAAGAAAAAGACAAAGAAGGAGAAGAAAAAAAAGGAGAAAGCATTGCTTTCAGGATTTCAGGAAATGAGATTGCGAGAAAGATTTCCGAGATTGCACAAGAGCCTGTTTTTGCAACAAGCGCAAACCAGTCAGGAGAAAAAGAAATTTATTCAGGAAAAAAAGTTGTTGAAGAATTTTCCGACAAAGTTGATGTTGTAATTAACCGCGGAGAACTTGAAGAAAACAAGCCAAGCACAGTTTATGATGCAATAAACAAGAAAATTGTCAGAGAAGGAGAAGTAAGCTTGAAAGAAATAGAGGTGTGTTTGAATGATTGTTCTGGGGATTGAAAGCACTGCTCACACATTTGGATGCGGGATAGTCAGCGGAAAAAAAGGAGAGTGCAAGATTCTTGCAAATGAGAAAGCAAGTTTTGTGACAGAAGAAGGAGGCATACATCCTTCAAAAGCAGCAGACCATCATTTTGAGAATGCAGAAGAAGTTGTTAAAAGAGCTGTTGAAACAGCAGGAATAAAGAGCAAAGAAATTGAAGCAGTTGCTTTTTCCCAGGGCCCAGGATTAGGACCTTGCTTGAAAGTAGGGGCTGTTACAGCGCGCGCAATTTCCCTTGCACTAGACAAACCATTAATTGGGGTAAATCATTGTATTGCCCACGTGGAAATAGGAAAAGCACTGACTAATTCAAAAAACCCAATAGTTTGTTATGCTTCAGGAGCAAATACCCAGATTATTGGTTTTGAAAATGGAAGATATCGAGTTTATGGAGAAACACTGGACACGGGAATAGGAAATCTGCTTGACACTTATGGGCGCTCTCAAGGGATAGGTTTTCCAGCAGGACCAGTTCTTGACGAGATGTATTTTAAGGGAAAGAAATTAGTTGAATTGCCTTACTCAGTAAAGGGGATGGATCTTGTTTTTTCAGGATTGTTAACTGCTGCAAAAAACAAGGCAAAAACAGAAAAAAAAGAAGACATGGCATACTCACTTCTACATAATGCTTTTGCTATGCTTACTGAAATCACAGAAAGAGCTCTTGCCCACACAGAAAAAAAAGAAGTTCTGTTAACCGGTGGAGTAGCAGCTTCAAAAGCACTCCAGCAAATGATGACAAAAATGTGTGAGGAAAGAAATGCAGAATGTTTTGTCCCAGAAAGAAGCGTCTGCGTTGATAATGCAGCAATGATTGCCTGGCTTGGATTAGTAATGCGCGAGAACAAACTTGAAACAAGCCTGGGTGAATCAATTGTTTTGCCAAAGCAGAGAACAGACGATGTTGATGCAGTATGGGTTAAGTATGCTGATTTTGCGAAATAAATTGTGAAATAAGCAAATAAAAAGTAGGCAAATAAAAACAATCCAAATAATTTAACGACCAACAGACCAGTTTTTTCTTTTTGCAAACAGCAAATAAACCGGAATCCCAGTCAGAAGAAAAAGTAATGCAAATCCAAGCAAGGGCAGAGTAAAACCATAAATTGTTATAGGAGCAGTAAACTGGAAAAGCATCATCACACAGAACAAGGCGCCTGCAACCGAAAGCAAAGGAATATTTGCAAAATTGATTGGAACTCTGAAACCTGCCTTGTTTTTACAGTCTTTTTCTCTAAACTCTCTTGCCCGTATTGCAATCAGGGAAGCATTCACTGCAAAAAAAACAAGGAATATTCCTGCGTTTGTCAGTCTGGCAATATTGTCTATTTCTGAAAAGAAAAGAGCAGAAATTGCAACAAGCATTGTGAGAACTATTGCATAAAATGGAGTGCTTGTCTTTGTGTTTATTCTGCCAAGAAAATCAGGAAGAGCCTGTTCCCGAGCCATTCCACAAATCATTCTTGAAGAAACAATCAAAAGAATAAGAACCGTGTTCGCGGTTGCAAACAAGGCAACAGCTGAAAGAAGAAGACCTGCTTGACCGCCAAAAGCATGAGATGCAATAAGTTCTATTGGAGACGCACTCTCCGCAAGCTCCCGCCAGCTTACAACACTAACAGCAGCAAACGATACTGCAATGTAAAGCAGTGTTGTCAAAATCATGGCTATAATCATTGCCTTTGGAATATTTTTTTCAGCATCTTTTACTTCTTCAGCAATGTTTGCAAGATCTTCAAAGCCAATGTATGCAAAAAAGATTAGAGCTGCAGCAGCAGCTATCGGAGCAACAAAATCAGTTGAACCAGGCGGAACCTCAAAATAGTTCACGCTTCCAAGAAATGGAATGCTTATGATAACTATTAAAATAAGACCGCCTGCTTCAATAATAGTTGAAACAAGATTGAATTTTGCTGACTCCTTCAAGCCGAACAGATTCAAAGCAGACATTAAAACAATTATGCTAATAGCAAACAAAGCCATAATTGCAGAACCTGATAAAAAAGTAAAAACAAATCCTAAACCCTGCAAAAAAGCAATCAGATAACCTGCAAATCCAAGAGCTACAACAGGTATTCCAACAATCATTGAAAACAAGGCAAAATATCCGACCAGGAATGCAAGAAAATTACTCCTAAACGCATTTTTTGCATAAACCATTTCTGCTGCTTCCTTTGGAAATCTGGAAGAGAGTTCAGCATAGCTTAATGCAGTAAATGAAGCAGTAATAGCGGCAACCATAAAAGCAAGCCAAAGAGAATTTCCTGCAATTCCAGCAGTTTTTCCAATAAGAGTGTAAATTCCTGCACCAAGAATTATTCCTACGCCGTAGACAATTACTTCAAAAAGACCGATTTCTTTTTTGAGTGCTGGAAGAATGCTTTTTTGGTTCTCTGCCTGCAAAGTAGGTTTCATAAAAAACAATTATCTCCCGCTACAAACAAGTATTTTCCGCATAAACAATTACCCCTGATGTAAAAACCTATTTTCTGTAATCATAAGTAAATTTGTACAAAACAAAAAAAGAGCCCGCAGCAATAATGAAAAGCACTGAATTCACTATTGTGATAAATGGTTCCTGCAAGCCATACACTGCCCAGTTAACAATCTGCCAGTCAGGATCAAGATAAGCTGCAATAACCATCACAATTGCAAAAATAAATGCAAGCTGAATAAGCATCAAAGCGGAAACTCGGGGATCAGACTTTGCTTTTCCAACCTCAAATTTTAGCATTTCCTTCATGTCCTTTGAAACATCCTTTTGTTTTTGAAAAAAAACAGGCTCTTTTCTTTTAAGAGAAAAATAAATCACAATAAACAAAGCAACTGAAAGAACCAGCATCAAATATTCCACTGGATCAGACGAAGGCAAAAAAGAAATTGTTCCCTTGCTGGTGTTTAAACCAGTTACACTGAAAACGAGAAGAACAGCCATTGCAATAAGAAAAAATTCAATCAATAAAAGAGCAGAAGGAATTTTTACGCTTTTGCTCTCTTGGTTTTCTTCAATCATGCTTTAAATAATAAGTTAAGGAATATAAAATCTTTGCGGAGCGGTTGTCAAGAGATTTACAAAAATTTACTGAATTATTAAGCTATTTTTTAGAGAATTATTAAGTTATTTTAAGCAATTTTTTAAACAATTTTTTAAGCAATTATTCCACACCAATTCCGAATTTTTTGTCGATTCGCTTTGCTGTTTCTTCCATTCTTCTAAAAATTCTGTCAACATCCTCTTCTATTTCTTGGATAGTGCGGTAAATGCTTCTGCTCCTCGGATAATAAAATCTGCCGTCTTTGACAATAAGGCCTGATTTGATTAGATTATTCAAATGATTTATTACTGAACCACGGGACATTTCAATTCTTTCCGCAAGACTAGAAGAAGTAATTGGTTTTCCCTTGCAGGCAGCTCTGACAACTTCCCTGAGCACAATAGAAGCAGTTTTTTCCTTATCAATTTGTTCAAAAAAACCAAGAGACCTGCATATCCAGTCAAAATCTTTCTCAAAACTTTTTTCAAGAGGCTTTTCAACCCGCCTAATCACAATCTTGAAAGATTCCCTTCGCTCCATAAACAAAAAAGACTGGGAAACAAATAAAAACATTTGTTTAAAGATTATTGATAATGATTGAAAAGTTTGAACGTGAATTTTCTCCTTTCGGAGACGAGATGGAAGACTTTGTTCCAGAGATGCCAAACCCTTTTGGATAAGCATTATG
>JAFCCW010000028.1 GCA_017609985.1 Candidatus Iainarchaeum sp. | reverse complement strand
TCATACCCCACAGTACTCTTCGAAACAAATGGATATGTAAGTGGTATGAAGATTGATGGACGAGGCGGAAAATTTGCAGATTTCATTTATCAAAACGAATTATCCAAAAATGTTGCAATCATTGAAATAAAAACCCATAGGGCAAAGTTAATGAAAGTGACCCCCTATAGAGGCGATGATGTTTTTCAAATTGACAAAGAACTAAACGGCGCAATCAATCAAGTGTTGAATCAAAAAGATTATCTTACCAAAGACTACTATCGTATTGCACATGAAAGCGAGAAAGAATTTCAGTTATTTAATCCAAAGTGTTTCGTTATTGTTGGAAACCATAGTGAGCTAACAGAAAAACAGTCTAAAGCGTTTGAACTTTTTAGGAATTCATGCAAAGACGTTGAAATTATTACTTTTGATGAATTATATCGCAGAATTGATACCATATTAAAGATTTTTGAGGTAACAAAAGATGCAAAAACAAAGACTAATTGAAGAATACAAAGAAACAGAGTTAGGGTTACTGCCGAAAGAATGGAAACTTGTGAAGTTGGAAGATGTTGCAAAAATATCATCCGGTGGTTCTGCACCCCAAGGAAAAAATTACTTTAATGGTAAAAATCCATTCATAAGAGTTCAACATATTGATAACAGGGAGTATATAATACAAAAATATGATTTTATAACAGATAAAGCCGTTGAGGATTATAAGTTAAAAATATACCCTAAAAGAACGATAGTATTTCCAAAAAGTGGTGCTTCAGTTTATTTAGAGAAAAGGGCTGTTCTTCCAATTGATGCTTATATTGTTAGTCATCTTTGTGCAGTACTTTCAGATAAAGATGGGGTACTTCAAGATTTTCTTTTTTATGTATTAAGAAATGTGAAATTTGCAAAAGAAAAAACAGATGGCTATCCTACATTAAATTTATCCGAAGTTAAGAAAGTAAAAGTCCCTCTCCCTCCTCTCTCAGAACAGCGTAACATTGCTTTTGTTCTTTCAACAATTCAGGAAGCGAAAGAGAAAACCGATGCGGTTGTTTTTGCATTGCGAGAAACTAAAAAATCTTTAATGAAACACTTGTTTACTTACGGGCCTGTTCCAATCCAAGAAGCGGAAAAAGTTGAGTTGAAAGAGACAGAAATTGGAAAGATGCCAAAGGAATGGGACTTAGTAAGACTTGGAACTATTTGCGAGATTAAGAGTGGTGGAACTCCATCAAAGAAAGAAAAAAAATATTGGGATAATGGAGATGTCCCTTGGATTAAATCTGGGCAATGCCAGGACTGTATAATATTCAAAGCGGAGGAACATATAACCAAAAGTGGATTAGAGAATTCTTCCGCTAAACTGCTCCGACCAAAAACAACATTAATTGCGATGGTAGGTGCGACTGTTGGTAAAACTGGCTTTTTAACATTTAAAGCATGTACAAATCAAAATGTTGCGGGATTATTTCCATTAGATATGACTCATCTTAATGAGAAATATTTATTCTACACTATTCAAAATGAATACCAAGAATTTACAAAAACAAAAGGATTTGTAATAGCAAATCTATCCTTTATCAAGCGGTTACCAATTCCTCTTCCAAAATATCCAACTCAAAAGCAAATAGCACTTTCATTGTCTATTATCGATGCCCATATTGAAGCCGAGCAAGACAAGGCTAATGCTTTGCAGAAACTGTTTAATTCTATGTTGCGGGATTTGATGACTGCAAAGATTAGAGTTAAGGATTTGGTGGTTATTAATGAGACTGGTACTTGAGCAAGAAATTAGAACAGTAAAACAGAACATTGAAGAATTTGATAAGCTAAAAGACTTTTTAGGAGAGTAATGGTTGCATTCTCATTTGTCAATTGAAGAGAGACATAAGAAACACCCTATTTTTTGGGTCTTACTTGATCAGAATAGGGCTCAAAAATTAGCTCAAAATTTAGACACTATTTGTGGCAAGACTGACAAGATAAATAGAATAATTAGAAAATTAAAAAGCTCTACTGATGAATTCAATTTCCATTCATTAATTAGTGAAATTGAGGTTCTTGCTTATTACTACAACAAAGTTACAGAGAACTATAAAGTATTCTACGAGCCTCGTGTGGAAAAGAAAAATAAAAAGATCGATGGGAGATTAACAATTAATGGAACCGACTATAACTTGGAAATTTTGACTGTATTTGAGGATGAAGAAGGTCAATCGATACATTCTGCACATGAAGAAATCAGAAAACAATTAGATAGTATTGAAGGTAACAATTTTATTCTTTCATTTAGTACTGAAAAGAATTTTTCTCTTCAAGATATTCCTGGCTTTGTCGAGTTTGTCAAGAAATTATTGGAACGAAAGACAATAGTTCACAAAGATACTTTTGTTTTCCGGAAAGAGAATAAGCCTGTGGCAAAAATAACTTTCTATAAAGACCCAAAAGTGAACAGAGGTTTTGTTGGATTTATGAATCAACCAGTAAGATTTTTGGACTGTGCTGGAAGAATAAAAAATAAAATATTGTCAAAAGTCGACCAATTGCCAAATAATTCCAAAAACATTGTAATTGTTAATTTGTCGCACATAACAAATGATTTCATTGATTTAGAGGAAGTATTTCTTGGGCAATCTTGTGTTCAAATAGATATTAAAACACATGAAGCCAAATCAGCAAGACACCCCAATAGTATTGTAAACCACCCCAAAGGAAAAAACATTTCTATGGTAGTCGGATATGTAAATGAGAACTACAACAGTAGAAGATTTTACATTAATCTTTCGGCAGATAAGCCAGTTGATAAAGAGTTAATTGAAAAGATATTCTAAAGGAGATATTAAATGGTTAAGCTTGGAACAGAAAAAAGTGCAGTGCAAAACACTCTCCTAAAATATGCTTCAGAGATTGGTTGGGACTATGTTAAGCCAGAAGATGCTTTAAGGTTGCGGGGCGGAAAAACCGGCTTGCTATTCAAAGAGGTTTTTGCTGAACAAATGCAAAAGCTTAATTCAGAATTCATTAATGCTGAACTGATTGAGGACTTGGCCAAGCAGTTGGAAAGATTGCCTGCTCGAATTGAAGGAAATTTGCAGGCTTGGGAGTATTTGAAGGGATTGAAAACTGTTTTTGTTGCTTCAGAGAAAAGAGAGCGAAATGTCAAAAGAGAGCGAAATGTCAAACTTGTTGACGAAGAGATTAAAAGGAATGTGTTTCAGGTTACTGACGAATTTTCTTATACTAATGGAAAGAACACTAACCGTTACGATGTTGTTTTCTTAATCAATGGCGTGCCGGTTTTGCTTGTTGAAACAAAGTCTGTTGCAAAATTTATTGGAAAAAACGTTGACAGGGAGTCGATTGTTGCAGATGCTTTGGACCAGATTAGAAGATATCACAGGGAAACTCCAGAAGCAATGTCTATGTTTCAACTGTACACTGTTACTAATATTATTCAGTTTCTGTATGCTGTTACTTGGAACCTTTCAGCAAAAGGAGTTTTTAACTGGAAAACTGAGTCTGGAGCCAAAAACTTTGAATCCTTAGTTAAAGAGTTTTTTGACCGAGAGCGACTGGTCAAGGTCTTGCTTGAATTCATAATGTTTACCAGACAGGATGATGAATTGCAGAAGGTTGTTTTGAGACCGCATCAGATTAGAGCGGTTAACAAGGTTGTTGAGAGAGCAGCAAGCGGGAAAAAACGGGCTTTGGTTTGGCACACGCAGGGCTCTGGAAAAACCTATACAATGATTGTTGCTGCTAAAAAGATTTTGGAAAACCCTGTTTTTGAGAATCCCACTGTTTTGATGCTTGTGGATAGGAACGAGCTTGAAACCCAGTTGTTTGGAAACCTTGCTTCTGTTGGCTTTGAGAGTGTTGAGGTTGCAAAATCAAAAAAGCATTTGAAAAACATGCTTCAGAGCGATTCGCGCGGATTGATTGTTTCAATGATTCATAAGTTTGAGGCAATGCCCGCAGGCATTAACACGAGAAAGAATTTTTTTGTCTTGGTTGATGAAGCACATAGGACAACTGGCGGAGATTTGGGCAATTATTTGATGGGTGCTTTGCCAAACGCGACTTATCTTGGTTTTACTGGGACCCCGATTGACAAAACGCATCATGGCAGGGGCACTTTTGTTGTTTTTGGAAAGGATGACCCTCCAAGGGGCTATTTGGACAAGTATGGAATTGCCGAGTCCATTGAAGATGGAACTACTGTTAAGCTGCATTATACTCTTGCCCCAAACAGCATAAGGCCAGAAAAGGAACTTTTGGAGAAAGAGTTTTTGAATCTTGCAGAAGCAGAGGGTGTCACAGATATTGAATCATTGAACAAGATTTTGGAGAAAGCGGTTACTCTCAAGAATATGTTGAAGAACAGGCAGCGTGTTAAAAAGGTTGCAAGGTTTGTTGCAAAGCATTTTACTGAGACTGTTGAACCAATGGGTTACAAAGCGTTCTTGGTTGGTGTTGACAGGGAAGCATGCGCTTTATACAAGAAGGAACTAGACAAGCTTTTGCCGAAAGAGTATTCAGAGGTTGTTTATAGCGCTGGACAAAACGATACAGCAGAACTTGCCAGGTTTCATTTGTCTGCTGAGAAAGAAAAGAGGATTAGAAAGTCGTTCAGAAAGCCTGATAAGTTGCCTAAGATTTTGATTGTTACTGAAAAGCTGTTAACTGGTTTTGATGCACCGATTCTTTACTGTATGTATCTGGACAAGCCAATGAGAGACCATGTTTTACTACAGGCTATTGCAAGAGTTAACAGGCCTTACGAGGATGAAGATGGAAGAAAGAAGCCGTCTGGGTTTGCTTGATTTTGTTGGAATTTTTGACAAGCTTGAGAAAGCGCTGGCGTTTGATTCTGGTGATGTGAGCGGCGTAGTAAAAGATATTGAAGTATTAAAACAGCGGTTTGTTGAATTGATGAAGCTGGGTAAGTCTGATTATCTGGTGCTTTTGAAGGGTAAGAAAATGGATAAGGCTGTCGAAGCGGTTTTGGAGCATTTTAAGAACGAGGACGAACGGCAAGAGTTTTATGGCTTTTTCAAGGAGCTTTCAAACATTTACGAGATTCTCTCCCCGGATGCTTTCTTAAGGCAGTATATTGAAGACTTTGACACATTAGCGAGAATGTTCAGGATTTTAAGAGAGGCTTTTGAACCTGGCATAATGGTTGACCGTGAGTTCGCAAGGAAGACTGCAGACCTTGTAAAAAAGCATACTCATAGCGGTAAAATCCGGTCCGTGCTTGAGGTTTATGAGATTAATGAAAATACTTTGAAGAAGATTGAGGAAAGCAATGCTTCTGATACTGAGCATGTTTTTAACTTGCTTAAGAGCATTGGATTGGATGTTGAGAAAAACAAGGGTTTGAATCCTTATCTGGTTTCTATTGGAGATAAGGCAGAGCTTATTTCAATGCTTTACAAGCAAAGGCAGAAAGATACAAAGGAAACGCTTGAAGAGTTAAAGGACTTGCTTGTAGAAATAAATGAAGCGAAGAAAGAGCAGAAAGAGAGAAGAATGAGTTCTGAAGAATTTTCTGTTTACTGGTTATTAAAAGAAGAAGATATTAGCGAGGCTAAAGAGAAAGCAAAGGGAATGAAAAATGTTTTTGAAAAGTTTCCTCACTGGAAAACCAGCCAGGAACATGAGAGAGGACTTAAGAGAGAAATTTTAAAGACTTTTACAAGGGAAAAAATGGAGCCAAAGAGGGCTGTTAGTCTTGTCTCAAAAATATTGTTAATGTTGAAGGAGGCAAGTGAATGATTCCAGTGCAAGACTTCAAGAAAGAGGTTTTAAACTGGGCAGAAGAGATTGGAGTGAAACCCAAAGAGCTTCATGTTCGAGAAATGAAAAGAAAATGGGCAAGTTGTTCAAGCAAAGGAAGGCTAAGTTTTTCTTATTCCTTGCTGAACCAATCAGGAGATTTCAGGGCAGAGGCAGTAGTTCACGAGCTATTGCATTTGAAATATCCAACACATAACAAAATGTTCAAATCACTTCTGATATCTTACTTGAGCAAAGAAGGAATTGAAATAGGAAACATAAAATTGCGGTTTTGACTATGCTTTATTTTCTTGAACGTTTTGAGTGAATTCACTGAAATAAGCATCTACTACAGAATCAACATTATTGGGTTCAACATCTTTAATATGATGCAGCAAACTGTATAGGATTGTGTTGTCAGGTTTAACAGGAATTTTGCTCCATCTATGAGAACCAAACGCTTTTTTGAAAAGAGTGAATTTTAACAGCTTGGAATCAGGAAGATATCTTGCTTGTAGCTTGAAAGAATCTTCTACATAACTTGCAACGCCAGATATGATTATTCCTCTTCTCTGTTGGACAACAATAGAACGTGAATGACTGTTTACTAACGGCGTGTTTATTCTGGTTTTTTTCCAAAAACGTGGCGCTAATTCATCCATCTCAGAACAGTCAATTTTTTCCATAATATAACCCTGGTAAAAATAAATATTAAATAAGCTCCTTTGTCTTAACCCCTTCCCCGTACCTATAGTTAAGGTAGGTTTTTATAGGCGGGGTGATGCTATTTGTTTTGAATTTTCTAATAGTCTGTTTCTGCTTGGAATTTGGTCGGCTCTGGTTTTGATTCGCGGTCGCCTTTGAAGAACTATGTGAGGCTAAATGAAAGGATTGAAGA
Source organism: Candidatus Iainarchaeum sp. (assembly GCA_017609985.1). GTDB lineage: Archaea > Iainarchaeota > Iainarchaeia > Iainarchaeales > JAFCCW01 > JAFCCW01. The sequence continues at coordinate 2,690 of JAFCCW010000028.1, read as the reverse complement.
GCTTGAAGGAAAACTGAATCGAATGGAACAGCAGTTGATTGATGCTGTTGTTAGGTTAAATGGAGTATGAGAAAACAGAGAAGATATTGTTTGGTTGGTTATAGCATTATTTGTTGTAGTGGTATGATTGTTTGATAAGGTCGAATAAGTTATCTAATTCTTCTTTTTTGCTAATTTTGACTTCGTAATCTCCATTTCCCCAATGGCCTATTGTTTTTGGGTGAACCATGTCGCGTGCAATATTGTGTGGGTCATTTAGTTTTCCACTTGGAATATTTAGAAACACTTTAATTGTATTTTTTTTAATCGTTAAATCTACAAAATTAGTGGTTAATTTATATGCGATGTATTTTGCTTTTGGTTCTTCTGTTATTGACTCATCGAGATTTTTAATTTGTTCTCGTAGGGCATAAAATAAATCTTTAGTGTTTTCCGAGGTTGCTTTTAAGTGTTCTTCAATAGAATATTCTTTTTGCAGTGTGTTATTTGTGGGTTGTTTTTTGTTTTTTTTAAAGATTTTTGTCGTGCTGATTTTTACTGCTTTTTGGGTTTCAGGTTCAACATAAAGGATTTCATTTTCATGTATCCTGTATTTTAGTAGTTCTATTTTCAGTGGTAGGATTTCTGCGGTGTCTAAATCAAATTTGTTGTAACTTTCAGCAACACAAATTACTCTTGGTGAGTTCCAGTCAATTTCAAGTTGTATGTTTTTATTTTGGCATAATTTTTCAAAATCTGCTTTGTGGTCAAGCAACCATTTCAAATAGGATAAACCTTGGTTGATAACATTTTCGTTTTGGTTTCTTTTATACTCTATTATTACGGGAGCTCCATTTTTGTCAATTCCTACTGTATCAATTCGTCCACCGAAACTTGTGGTATATTCTGTTGCAAGAAAATCAATATTCAGAATTGTTCCTAAGTTCTCTTCAAAAAGTGTTTGAATATCTTTTTCTTTTCCTATTCCAATACTTGCTAGTTTTTCCACAGTTGAGTCTTTGATTTTGAAAAGAGCCATACTAATATTCCCCAGATAATCTTTATAAAGAATTTCGCGGTCGCCTTTGAAGAACTATGTGAGGCTGAGCGAGCGGATTGAAGAGCTTGAAGGAAAACTGAATCGAATGGAACAGCAGTTGATTGATGCTGTTGTGAAGCTGAACGACGTTAAATGAGGGTGTTTTGGATGTACTGGCTGTATTTTTAGGGTTTTTTAATTCTTTGGATTTGGCTTGTTGTGAGGATAACTTTTTAAAGAACAAAGTTGTAGAATATAGTTACTTCAGCAGCCCACGTAGGGAGCTGAAGTAAAATATTATTTGTTATCAGAATTTTTTTATAATATATCCTAATTTATTGAGTTTTTTGAAGGTTTTTTCACCTCTTTTTCCAAAAGTGGATATTAGATCGCCTTCTTCTATGTTCTTTGAGTCGTTTTTTGGGTGAAAATATTTTAAGCAACCATCTAAGGAGTTTACTTTCTTTACTATCTTGTTGAATAGGGGGCTGTTTTCAATCATTTCTTCTTCCCCCTCTTCTTGAGGTGTTTCTTTAATAATGTAAATTATTGGATGTTTTATTAAGTGACTAATCTTCATTTGTGCTGTTCTGTGTGGAACTATTTTTTTTAAACATCTTTTTCCAATAAAATATCTCTCACACTTCTTTCCAAAAATTGAAGCTGTTTTTTTAATATCTTCTTTAAGGAAACAAGAAATGTTTGGAATCATCCTAGTTTTTACCAGTTTAACAAACAAATCTGCTGTTGCAATAAGCTCATTGCACTGGTCTCCTTTATAATAAACTGATAAGTCTGCTGAACCGCTAAGCTCGTTCCATGCTGGGCTGATTCTTCCCTGAAAATTGTCAAGCAATAACTTTGATTCGACTCCTTGGGTTACAAGTTCCCAAGCACATATCATTGGGTAACTATTTGATATTAAGTCATAGAAATCTTGTTCCCCCTCTTGTCCTGAAATCAATGGTATTTTGGTGTAATTTGGGCTTTGTCCATATATTGAAACCAACCCAGATAATCCATAAATATAGGTGTAGAAAAAATGAACCTTGTCTATTTTTGGCAAAATCAAATCTTTGAATTTTTCCAGTACTTTGTACTCTTCATCAAGAGATTCATATTCAAATATCTTACTTAGATCATTTGAACGGTATACTGGACGCTTGGGTTTGTAGTTAATTTCTCTAAGTGTTTCTTCCATGCTTTTTTTATAGCTTTTTTTGAATTTGCCTATGTCTTCTACTTCAATTCCAATTCCTAGCAATCCTTTTCTTAACGTAGTCTTTCCTGCATTATTTTTAAATTGTTGAGTTATCAGAACCGTGTCCACTCCAATAGTTTTCATAAAGTTACCTCTGCACCTATTAATCAATCTTATTATTAAATATCTTTCTAATTCATCATTTTTAAGTGAACATTACCTCCTCAACTCCAGCAGGCTCTTTATTTCCCTCAGCAGCTTGTTTTGTTCTTCCAGCAGTTTTGTTTCGTTTTTTGTTTCGTTTTTTGTTTTGACTTGCTGGATGAATGTTGCTATGTCCATTGTTTCTCACCTTGCCCCTGCAACACTGCTATCGCCTGCTTTGCTTTGAGCGGTCGCTGTTTGTTAACTCAAGCAGTTTCATGAGTGTTACGATTGCGTCCTGGTCTTTTCCTTGTGTTTCCTCTACTT
>JAFCCW010000003.1 GCA_017609985.1 Candidatus Iainarchaeum sp. | reverse complement strand
TCCACCTAGAAACACATGGTTAATATTTCTGTTTCTCTTACTCCTGATTCCCTGTTTTCACGCAGGATGGTACAACACTGACTGGGATTACAGGGCGAAGCTGACTGTTAACCATGGTTTTGTAGCGGATAATAATACTGATGCTAATCATACGAAGTTTCCTGTGCTTGTGACTGAGGCAAATCTTCCGACAAAATTCTGGGACAACGTGAATGATACCGGCACGGATGTCGTGTTCACTGCTGCAGACGGCTCTTCCAAGCTGAATCGTGAAGTAGTAGACTGCAACACTGCTTCCGAGACGTTTGAAGCGTGGGTTGACCTGAACGTCAACTGGGGCACTGACACGAACTTTTTCATCTACTGGGGCAACTCTGGTGCGAGTGAAACAGACGATGCTGGCGTCTGGGATGTAAACTATGAATTTGTAACCCATATGAAAGATGATCCAGATACATCTAATACCAAAGATAGCACCGCCAATGATAAAGATGGGGCAAAAAAGGGTTCTGGTGAACCTGCAGTAGTGGCAAGCGGCAAAATAGGTGATGCGCAGAATTTTGACGGAAGCAATGATTATATATCACATGGAGATCTTGGTTCAATCACACAATATACAGCGGAAGCATGGATAAAACCAGACACTCTTATAGGTGGAGGCGACTATGACATTTACGGATTTACAATAATGGCTTCGGCTGTTTCTAAAGAAGGTTATCCTTTATGGTTACTAGCGAAAGGAACAGAAATAAGACTTTATGCTTTTGAGATAGCAGCTTCAGGAGGTTACAGAGAAACAACAGGTGCAGGATTAACTACTGGAAACTGGTTTCATATTGCAGCTACAGCCATTAGTGGTGGAGCAACTAAAGTATATGTTAATGGCGTGGAAAAACTCTCTTTCACAAATGACGGGGAGGTAACTTGGGCTAATATCTTCACGGTCGGAGATTTAAGGCCTGGCAGACTTATCTGTTTTGATGGAAACATAGATGAGATTCGCATCTCCAACAAAGCCCGCGACGGCAACTGGATTTTGACAGAATATAATAACCAGAATGCTCCGTCCACTTTCATTTCAACTTCTGACCCTGAGTTCCAGTGCGGTTCAACGATTACTGAGAACACAACCCTCTCAGCAGACTTAATCGGCTGCACAGGCGACGGGATAATCATCGGAGCAGACTCGATTACATTGGATTGTGATGGGTATGGAATCTACTCTGATGCAACAGCTGCTGTTTCTGGGGAGAACGGTGTTGATTTTGGAAGTTATAACACGATTACGATAAAGAATTGTGATATAAACGGGTTTTATCTTGGAATTGCCTCAAGCAATGGCGGAACAGATTCTAATATTTCAGACAACAACGTGACTCAAAGCATTAGCCATGGAATTTATTTAGATGATGCTGACAGAACAGTAATAGAAAACAACAATGTTTCAGGAAACGGTTCCGGGGGCATCTATGTGAATAGTTTGTCTGATGTGAATATTTTAGGCAACACAATAACAAACAATTTATCTTATGGAATTCAGACTGTTGCAAATACTGTTAACGTTTTTGACAATAACATTTCAAACAACATCAGTGCCGGTGTTTATGTTTATGGTGATGACCAAAACATATCTGACAATAATATCAATGACAATGATAATTATGGAATTTCGGTTTCAGCAATGGGAGATGCTGATTATTTCACGATTGTTAACAACAAGATACTCAACAACTCATCAGATGGAATTAATTTTGGAAATTCGGGCTTTAACAATGTTGGGTCAGTTAAAGACAATATTATTTCTGGGAATGCGGATGGAATTTCTGGTTCAAGAATTAATGATGTGAATATTTTTGGAAACCAACTTGTTTCCAATTCGGCTTTTGGAATTATTATTGATTTTGATTCTTATGGGGCAGTTGTTTTTGATAATAATATTTCAAATAATGCTAACGATGGTATGAGATTTGATGGGGCTTATGATTGTAACTTGTCAAATAACCAAATAATAAATAATTCTGGTTCTGGAGTTATGGTTTTGGGTTCTCAATATTCGGGAGGAGGAACTACAAGAGACAACAACTTTTATAATAACACAATAAAAGGTAATTCAACTTATGGAGTGCGTTCTTTGACTGGCACAGGTTATAAATCTCATTCTAACTGGTTCTTTGATTGCAATATTTCTAAAAATTCAACTGATGTCTATCTTTCAGCAAATGCAGATACTGATACAAATCTTTTCTTTATTGATTCTCTTTTTACGAATGTTAGTTTTAATGATGTAAGAGGCACTTTTTACGTCGGCTGGTGGCTGGACGTGAACGTGGTTGACGATTCCACTTCTGCTGTTTTGTCTGGTGCGGTCGTGACTGTAACCGACCAGCATGGAGACCAGAAGTTTTCTGGCTCAACGAATGCGAATGGAGTGATTTCCCGGCAATACGTGTTTGACTACAATCAGGATTCTGGCGGGCAGCAATCTTACTCTCCTTACGACATAAATGTTACTGCTTCAGGTTATGACTCAAACGGAATGACTTTGAATGTTGATGAGAACAAGGTGTTGACTGTCAGGTTGGCTGCGAATTCTGACCCTGTTGTGGGTGTGGTTGAACCAAATGGGGGAAAATGGTATTCTTTTGTTGACGGGAACAACATGATTGTGTTTGATGTGTCCGACCCGAATGATAATCTGCTAACTGCTAACCTGTATTATTCTTCTACAGCAGGCGGTTTTGAAAACAGCATAATCAGCCTGGATTTGAATTATTTGGGTTCTGTTAAGACTGTTGACGCGAACTGTGACGATGCAGACTTCTCCAACACAACCAGGTGCTTTTATGACCTGAACTTTAACATGGCAGACGGAAACTATTTCATTGACATAAATGTGTCTGATGATTCAGATGCTAATGCAGTGGATTCAAGCGATGCAAGCTTTGCTGTTGACAACAATGTCCCGGTTGTTTCTATTTCTTTGCCTGCGGATGGTTCTTCTCAAAGCGCTGTGGATGTGAACCTTGTTTATTCAGGAAACGATGCAGAATCGGGAATTAAGAGATACTGGGTAAAAGCAGACACTGGTGCCTGGATTGACAACAACCTGAGCCAAAGCTACAGCTTCCAAAGCCAAACAGTTGGTTCTCATATGTTTCATGTAAAAGCAGAGAACAATGCTGACGCAAACAGTGCTGACTCAAGCGTTTCCATTGCCATTACTTCTTCCTCTGGCAGCCCAGAAGCCGGTGGAAGCGGAAGAATCCTATGCGAACTGCACAGAGGCGGAATAATCTGCGAGGAAGATGAAGATTGTACCGGTTCCTGGGTTTTTGCAAGCGACACAAGCAGGTGCTGTATAGGAGTTTGTGGAGAAGCTGCGGTTGTTGAGGTAAAGGAAAAAATGTTTGTTGAAGCAATGTACAGCCCGCTGGAAGAGGAAAACCTTCCGGTCCTTGACCAGACTGAAAAAGATGTTGGTTTAAGGATTAAAAGGCTTGTCACTGGCAAAGAATTAAAGATTTCAAGAAGCCTGAAGGTTCAGGCATTGTTTGGGGCAACGGGAATCACAAAGTATAGGAATACTGTAACTGTTTCTCTGGAAAACACCGGTAGCGAGACTTTGCGTGACTTGGATTTGATTGAAGGAATTCCCAAAGAGCTTGCAGAAAGTGCGTTAATGATTGTAAGCGATGTAAACTTTGTAGTAGTGGAGGAAGACCCTGTGATTAAGTTTTTGCTTGGAGACATTTTGCCCGGGAAAAAAGCTGTTGTAAGCTATGATTTCAACAGGGAAAAAGAAAAGGGCACGTTAACCGAGGAAATGTTCGCAAAAATGAGTGCTCCGGCTGCTTTGGTCAAGCTGGAGCTGGGGGATGTTTGCATGGGGATTTACTGCAACGATTATGACCCCTGCACCCGCGATTATTGTGTTGAAGGGGATTGTGTTTATGCCGAAATGAACGAGGGCGCAAAGTGCGGTGCTGGGATGGTTTGCTCTCAGGGAAGCTGCGTAAGTGAAGAAAGCCTGCTTCCTGAAAAACAAGCAGTCAAGCCAGCGGGTTTTACTGTTTCAGGAGGTTTTCCAGACATGATTATAATAACATTATTAATGGTGTTAGTGATTATAGTCTCAATATTCCTTTCCCTGAAAGGAAGAAAACCCAGGTCGCTGGAAAAAGCGATTAAGGGGTTGAAAAAATGAGAAACAGCAGGGTAATTTTGTTTTTGCTGCTGCTTTTTGCCACAGCTTCTGCTCTCAGCATGACTGGTTTTGTTTCATTGCTGAAAGACTCAGACTATGTTCCTCCTGAAGAAAACCTGATTATTGTGGAGATAACCCAGGACGGTGTTCCAATTGAAAAAAGGCTTGCTGAAAAAGCCGACTTGTTTTTTAGCAGAGCAATGAGAGTGAAACTATTGCTTGGCGATGAAGGAATCTCAGGATACGACAACGAGCTGATAATAAATCTTACAAATGTTTCAGGAAGAGATCTTGAAAACATTTCCTTGATTGAATCTATTCCAAAGAACATAATCAGCAGTGCTTCATTAATCAGGAGCGAACAGGATTTCAAAATCCTGGAAGAAGATCCGATAATAAAGTTTTCATTCAAGAAGATTCCAATGAACGCGACAGTAAAGATAAGCTATAGTTCTCAGCAGGACAGCAGGATAGAGGAAACAGATTTCAAGGAAATGCCAAAACCATCTGCATTGATAAAGCTTGAAGAGGGAACCTGTGTTGGAATGACCTGCAATGACTTTAATCCATGCACTTCTGACAGCTGTGCCGGCGGAGAGTGTGTTTTCACGGAATTGCCTGATGGTTCGGAGTGCGGTGAAGAAATGGTATGCCAGAGCAACGAGTGCATTCAAACAAGGTTTGTTGAAGAACAGCCTTCTTCAGAGAGTCCTGCTCAGGATTCAGGTGAAATAGATGAAAATTATCTGATGATTGCAGTGGTTTTGGTTGCTTTGATTGCTGCTGCAGTATTGGCAAAAAGAGTGCTTAAAAAAAGAGGATAATCTTTTTCACTTTGTTTTTTCCTCAATTGCCTTAACTGCCTTTTCAAAAACATCTTCCGCAGTCAGTTTGTCTGAGTGAATAACTAAGTCAAATCCTTCAAGGTCTTCTCCAAGATTGAATTTATATAATTTTTTGTAAATTTTCTTGTCTGCCTCATCCCGTTCAGTTATCTTTCTAAGCACTTCTTTTTCATTCAGCTTGTCTCTTTCAGCTATTCTCTCTGCTCTTTTCTCAGCTGATGCGTCCAGCCAAATTCTAAATCCTTTATTGCTCAAATTTCCCATTGTCTTGCTGTCGAGAACAACAGCGTCTTTTTCAATGATTTCTTCTAGCTTTTTGTCAAGAGCCAGGTCCATACTTCCGTCTTCTAGTCTTTTCTTAAGATATTCTTCTGCTTCTTTTGATTCCCACCAGCCAGAACTAGCACTTGTATTTCCTGCATCAATTTCCTGAATTTCTTTCCCCTTAAGCTTGCGCAGGATGTCTGAAGCGTGAACTGCCTTTAATCCATGCTTTTTTGCAAGCTTTTTTGCAAGAGTGCTTTTTCCGCTCCCCGCAAAACCTGAAACAATGATTATCATACACTAACCAGAAGCAAAAGTTATTAAAAAGATAAATCATAATAACTATGATTTCAATGCAAAAGAAAGAAGCTTACACTGGGTTTACTAATAAAAAATACAAGCCAAAGGAAACAGACTTTGTTGCAGAATTTCGCGTAGAGCCAGCTCGCGGTGTCTCATTCAAGACATCCGCCGAGGCGATTGCAGGGGAAAGTTCTGTTGGAACATGGACTGATGTTTGCACTTCTGTGCCTCGCATTCGCAAGACTCTTGCTCCAACAGTGGTTTACTCGAATCCAAAGACAAAGACAATTCGAATAGCCTATCCAGGAGACTTGTTTGAAGAAGGCAATATTCCTCAGTTGATGAGTTCAATTGCAGGGAATGTTTTTGGCATGAAGATAGTTAACAATCTTCGCCTTGAAGACATAAACTTTCCTGACTTCTACATAAAAAGCTTTAAGGGTCCTGCTTTCGGAATCCCAGGTATTCGCAGTTTCACTGGAGTTGAAGACAGGCCATTGGTTGGCACTATTATTAAACCAAAACTTGGTCTTAACGAGAAAGAACATGCAAAAGCTGCTTACAATGCCTGGCTTGGAGGCTGTGATATTGTCAAGGATGATGAAAATCTTTCTTCAATGAAGTTTAATAATTTTGAAAAAAGAATCAAGCAAACTCTGAAAATGCGCAACACCTGTGAGAAGGAAACAGGAGAGGTCAAGATTTACATGCCTAACGTCACTGCGCCTTATAAGGAGATGGTCAGGCGGGCAAAGTTTGTGCGAGAACACGGCGGAGACTATATGATGGTTGATGTTCTCACAGTTGGATGGAGTGCTTTGCAGGAATTGCGCAATGAAAATCTTGGTTTAATTATTCATGCTCATCGTGCTGGGCATGCGGCTTTCACTCGCTCGCACAGGCATGGTATTTCAATGCTTTTGATTGCAAAGCTTTGCAGGCTAATTGGTGTTGACCAGCTTCACATTGGCGCAATTGTGGGCAAGATGGAGGGCGGCAAGAGAGAAGTCCAGTTTATTGACCAGGAAGTTGAAAAACAGTTAATCGAAGCTTCTCCTGCAGATCACGTGCTCAAAGAAGACTGGCTTGATTTAAAACCTGTTTTTGCTGTTGCTTCTGGTGGAGTTCACCCCGGCAAAATTCCCGCAATGATGAAATATATGGGAAATGATATAATAATTCAGGCAGGTGGTGGTGTGCACGGGCACCCAAATGGAAGCATTGCTGGAGCAAAGGCAATGAGGCAAGCTGTTTCTGCTACAATGCATGGAGTTAGTCTTGAAGATTTTTCAAAAGCAAACAAGGAACTAGCACAGGCTTTGAAAAAGTGGAAAGGCATTTAATAACTTTTTCTTTCCCAATAATGCAATGACTCCTGAAGAAAAATTTAAGGAAATAGTCAAAGCAACAAAAGAATATTTTGACGCAAGCAATGCTGAAACAGCTGTGTTTGGATTAAGCTGTGGAATTGACTCTGCTCTTGTCGGTTATATTCTTGCAAAAGCTCTTCCAAAGAAGAAGGTAACTGCTATTCTCATGCCAGACGCTTCCATTGCCTCTTGCACTCTTGAAGATGAGTCCTCAATTGCTGCTGCTATGGGAATCAATTATTCTGTTCAGCCAATTGACAAAATTCTTTCACCAATTTCTTCACTGCCTTGGAAACAGCCCAGTCTTGCACAAGCAAATTCCAAAGCACGTGTCCGGATGCTTCTCCTTTACAATTTTGCAAACTCTAACAATTCTCTTGTTATCGGTACAGGAAACAAAAGCGAGCTAATGCTTGGCTATTTTACAAAGCATGGTGACGGAGCCTGTGACTTTCTGCCAATCGGAGACTTGTTCAAGACAGATGTTTTTGAAGTTGCCAGAGTAGCGGGAGTTCCGGAAGAAGTGATTTCAAAGCCCCCGTCTGCAGGACTTTTTGAAGGCCAGACTGATGAACAGGAGCTTGGTTACTCTTATGCAGTGCTTGACCCGGTTCTTCGAGCAATTGAACAGAGAAAAAGCGAGGCAGAGCTTAAAACAATGTTTGATATTAATCTTGTTGAAAAAGTAATTGCTCTTGTTGGAAAAAACATGCACAAGAGCTCTCCCACACCCATTGCTGAGTTGGTTGAATGATTCCTGCACGAGAAAAGAAAAAACTTATCTTAGCGGTTAGAGAAGATGTCGGAAAAGGGGACTCAACTTCTTCTGTTACTCCGTTAAAAAAATGCACTGCTTCTGTTTACTCCAAGCAGGACTGTTTGCTTGCTGGGGCAGAGGAAGCAGTTTTTCTCTTCAATCACTTCAAGGTTGATGCAAGGCTGTTGAAGAAAGACGGGGCAAAAGTGAAGAAGGGAGAAAAAATAATTGCATTGAGTGGAAACAATCACTCTATTCTCAAGCTTGAGCGCACTGCAATGAACTTTCTTGGGAGAATGTCCGGAGTCGCAAGCTCTGCTTCTCTGGCTCAGTCAAAGCTTGGGAAGAAAACAAGAGTTGCCTTGACCAGAAAGACAGCTCCGCTCCTTAACTATTTTGACAAAAAAGCAGCAGTTATTGCTGGAGTCTGGCCTCATCGAGAAAATCTGAGTGATGGCGTGCTCTTTAAGGAAAACCACTTGCTTTTTTTTGATTCTCCTGCACAAGCAATCGAAAAGGCAAGGAAAAAGTTTGGCAGGAAGAAAAAATTTATCGAGGTTGAAGTCTCGTCCATTGAAGAAGCTCTTGAAGCAGCAACAGCAAAACCTGATATAATAATGCTTGACAATTTTTCCCTGGCTGAAATCAAAAAAGCAATCCCGCTCATTAAAAAAGAGTGCAATGCAAAAATTGAGATTTCCGGAGGGGTTACAATGAAAAACATTTCCAAATACAATGGAGTTGAAGCAGATATTGTTTCAATGGGTTCTTTAACTCATTCAGTTAACGGAATTGATTTTTCATTGCTTGTAGAGGTTGTGATTGAATAAAAATTAATTCAAGTAAAGATTGAATGAACAAAGATTAAATCAAACAAAGATTAAATCAAACAAAGATTAACTGGAATTTTATGGCGGTGTTGTTTAATGAAAATAGGAATTTTTGGCGGAAGTTTTGATCCAGTGCACAAAGGGCATATAAGTGCTGCTCTTGAAGTGCTTAGGTTAACACATACAGACGAGGTCTGGTTCATGCCCTGTCCCAGAAACCCAATGAAGTCTGGCTTGATTGCTTCCTTTGAAGATCGGTGCAAAATGATTGAGCTTGCTATTGAAGGAATTCCCCGCCTGAAAGTTTCTGATTTGCAGGATATTCACAATCTCACATACACAATTGATACTGTTCGCGACCTTAAGAGAAAGTTCCCAGAGCATGAATTTTACTGGATTATTGGTTCTGACCTGATTGATCAGTTTCCTAACTGGCAAGAGCCTGAAAAAATCATGGGTGAAATACAGCTAGTTGTTGTTCCTCTTCCAAATTATGTTCCCATAACAAACGAGATGGTTTTGAAGGGAAGCCCGATTGTTCTTAATCATGCAAAAAAGGTTGATGTTTCAAGCACAATGGTTCGTTCTCAGATAGCAATCGGAGAAGATGTTTCGCATCTTGTTTCTCCAAAAGTTGCTGACTTCATCAAAGAGAACAGAATCTATGAATAGGGAAAGAATTAAATTATTCAACTCTGTTTATGTTTTATGCCTCCTGAACGAAGAAACAGGCATAGGAAAAGAAAATCAAAGCGTCCGAGAAATCCATTTCCTTTTCTTCCTGAAAAACATCCAAAAAGGCAACATCTTATCGAATCAAACAAACTGAGAGAGGGTGCTGCTAAATTGATTATGGAAAGCTTCGGCAGGCAGGATTATAGGGCTCCGCTGGCTACTGATATTGGAGTAATCAATTGGGGCAAATTTTCAGCAGGAGTTTCCAAGCTTGTTTCTGCAGGGCATGGTTTCACAATTGATTTGCTTAGGAATTATTCTGCTCATAGAATTACTTCCGAAACTGCTGCTGAAGCTGCAAAAAATTTACTTTCCTCTGCAAAAAAAGGAGACAAACAAGCACTGGAAAGTTTTGGAAAAATAGTTGATTCTGCAAAACGTTTTCGTGGAGTTAATCCTGCGAGAATAAAATTTCTTCTTGCCTATGACAAACCCCAACTTGCAAATATTTTGAGAAAAAACCAAATAGCCAGAGCATCTTTTATTCGGCTTCTTGAAAACACAGAACTTTTGGAACACTCTGATTTTAACAATCAGTTAAAATTATTTTTTGGAGAATATCCTGAGTTAGAAGAAGTTCTTGGATTGTAATTATTTTTTAATTGTGAACTTGAACAAAATATTTGTGGTCTTTTTCAGGAATCATTTGTTTAAGACCTTCTAATACTTTTATTGCTTGTTTTTTTCTAAGGGGATCTTTAACTTTCTTAATTGCTTTTTCAAGCAGGGAAACATTAATCTCCAATACTTCGAAAAAAATTGGAGTTCCATGCACATTAAATCCAACATTAGTGGGTAATGAATTTGTTTTAATTCCTGCAGATTCAAAGGAATGAAGTATTGAATTTTCTTGTCTCTGTCCACCTTCATAAATTCCATGCTTGCCAAGTTTTGCCATATGTTCTGGAGCAACTTCATTCGCTATTTTGTTCTCTTTCATACCTTCATAAATATCTTCTATTGCTCTCTGACTTTGGTCATCAAGAAGAACTGGCTCAGAATAGGTTACTTGCCGGTTTATACTTTTCTGTTTGGGTGCTGGGTCTCCGGAAGCAATAGGTTTTGGAAAATTTTCCGGAAACATAACATGTGCCATAGCCATGCTTAAACTGTATTCTCTTTTTTGAACTTTGCCAAATCTTCGGACATATCCCTTTAGTTTACCTTTTGTTTCAATCCTTATTTTAGCATGTTCTCCTTCAATTTCTTTTCCAAAGAATAAGCGATTAACAATTCTTCTCGGAATCAACGGCATTAAATCACCTTTTTAATTTATGATATAGTTACAAACCCTATTTATTTAAATTTTAGCAAACAATATTATTCAATCCGAAAAAGGTGTTTTGATGGATGAGGTTGAAAAAATTTGGTTGAACGGGGAAATAGTTGACTGGAGCAAGGCAAGCATTCATATGCTGACTCACGCTCTCCATTATGGGACTGGCGTTTTTGAGGGAATCAGGTGCTATGACACTGAAAAAGGACCCGCTGTTTTTCGATTCAAAGAACATCTTGACAGGCTGTTCAAGTCTGCAGACACTGCTGGAATGGAACTGCCTTTTCAGAAAGAGGATTTGAGAAAAGCAAGTTTTGACTTAATCAAGCTTAACAATATTAAGGAATGCTACATTCGTCCGATTGCTTATCTTGGATACGGCAAGATGGGCTTAAACCCTATTGACTGCAAGGTTGATGTCGCAGTTGCTGTCTGGCCATGGGGCCCTTATCTTGGAGAAGAAGGAATCAAGAACGGCATCACTACAAAGATTTCTTCCTATTCTCTTTTCAACATGAAGAAGGAACTTAATCAGGCAAAAATTTCAGGCTTTTATATCAGCTCTGCTCTTGCAAAAGCAGAGGCAATCAAGGAAGGTTTTGATGAAGCATTGCTGTTGGACAACAACAAGAACATTTCAGAGGGAACAGGCGAAAACGTGTTCGCAGTTTTTGACGGAACGCTTGTTACTCCTCCTCTTGACCACATTCTTGAAGGAATAACCCGTGACAGCGTTATTCGTATAGCAAAAGACAATGGAATAGAAGTAGTTGAGCGAGATATCCCGCAAGAAGAAATTTTCAAAGCAGAAGAGGTTTTCTTAACAGGCACTGCTGCTGAAGTAACTCCAATCAGAGAGATTGATGGAAAGCAGATTGGAGAAGGCAAGCCTGGGTCAATAACCAAACTAATTCAGGAAAAATACTTTGACGCAATTCATGGCAAGGTATTTGAATACGAGAGCTGGCTGGACTTTGTGGGTAAATAGCATGCCTTTGAAAAGATTTTCAAATTGGTTTCGAGATTATCAAAGAAAGAGAACAATCGATTCAATTACTGGCAATGTTATTTTAGCTATTGGCGGAGCTCCAAACCCAGATGTTCGAAAAAATGCACACAGATATGGCGTGGTTAGAAATGTTCTTGAAGAAATAAAGCTAACCAATCCAGAGCTTTTGGACCTTATCAAACGAAAAAGACGTGAAGCTGAGCTTGTGAAAATTTTTGCCCAAAAGCCTGTTGGAACCAATAGGAGCGAGTATATTGCAGCAGTTGAGTCTCTTGCAAGAGGCTGACCACTATCTATTTAAACCCAATTATCCATTAATAAATGTGATTATAAATGTCTTCAAAATATGCATACAAAACTGTTTCAAAAGATTTTGCTAAACCGAAGACTGTTCTTGAAAAGCTATTGCTTCTACTTCGATAGCCGCGCCTTGCACAGAGGAACAGCGGCTTTGAATCATAAACAAACTATTAATAGTAGTTTAATCAAGTTTATTTTGATTGAAGTTTAATGTTTAAAATTATTGTTTAAAAAATTCAGGGTGGATAAATGGCAAAACCAAGAAAAATAAAGATTTTTGACACAACGCTTAGAGACGGAGAGCAGTCTCCCGGAGCCACGCTTTCCCATCAGGAAAAGATTATCATTGCAAAGCATCTTGAAAAGATGAATGTGGACATAATTGAGGCTGGTTTTCCGATTGCGAGCGAGGACGATTTTAAGGCAGTTAGGGACATTTCCAAAGAAATAAAAAAAAGCGAGGTTGCTGGTCTTGCAAGAGTTGTTGAAAAAGACATTGACAGGCTTGCAAAAGCATTAGAACCTGCAAAAAAGCCAAGAATTCATGTTGTCTTAGCCACTTCTCCAATCCATCGTGAGTTCAAGCTCAAGAAGTCGCCGAAAGAGATAATACAGATGGGTGTGGCTGGTGTCAAGTATGCAAGTCAGTTTTGCAAGAATATTGAATTCAGTCCAGAGGATGCTTCACGGACAGAAACTGCTTTTCTTTACGAGGTTTTGGAGAAAACAATTGAAGCTGGTGCAACAACTGTCAATATTCCTGATACTGTTGGATATGCCCAGCCAGCTGAATTTGGAAATTTAATCTCTGGAATAATTGAAAATGTTCCAAACATCGAGCAGGCAACAATTAGCGTGCATTGCCATAACGATCTTGGACTTGCTGTATCAAATTCTCTTGAGGCAGTGAGGCATGGTGCTGGACAGGTGGAGTGTGCTGTCAATGGAATCGGAGAGCGGGCAGGAAATGCTGCTCTTGAAGAGCTTGCCATGGCTCTCAAAACTCGTTCAAGCTATTATAGTGCTGAAACAAATCTCAACCTCAGCGAAATCTATCGGGTAAGCCAGATGGTTTCTTCATTCACTGGTCTTTTGGTTCAGCGCAACAAAGCTGTTGTTGGAGAAAATGCTTTTGCTCACGAATCCGGAATTCATCAACATGGCGTGCTTTGCAAGCGAGAAGCTTATGAAATAATGGATCCGAAAATGATTGGAAAGGAATCAGAGCTTGTTTTAGGCAAGCACTCTGGCAAGCATGCTGTTAAATCAGTTCTCAAGGAAATGGGTTATGGTTTGAAGGAAAATCAGGTTGAAGAAATTACGTCTCGCATCAAGGCTCTTGCTGACAAGCAAAAGCGGGTTTTCAGAGAAGATATTGTTGCAATAGCAAATGATGTGACTGACCAGATGCGGGAAGAAGACAAGAGAATTGTTCTTGAAGAAGTAAAAATTTTTACTGGAAACAGGGTTCAGCCTGAGGCAGAGGTTTCTTTGAAGATTGACGGAAAGCAGGTTGTTGGAAAAGCAAAAGGTGTCGGACCAGTTGATGCAAGCGCGAAAGCAATTGCTTCAGTTATTTCTGAAAAAGTTTCTCTCAAGGAATACAATCTTAAGGCAATTACTGGAGGGACAGATGCTCTTGCGAATGTAGTAATAAAGGTTAAGAACAGCAGGGGAAAAGAGTTTTTAGCTGAAGCAATCAATGAGGATGTAATAATGGCGTCTGTCGAGGCAATAATTAATGGTTATAACAAGGCTTTATTTAAAGAAGGCAAGCCTAAATAAGTAATTAAGTAATAAAAGATTTCCTGTTTATAAAATCTGGTGAACAGTATGGGTGCAACAATTTCGGAAAAGATTCTTGCAGAGCATTCTGGTAAAGATAATCTTAGCCCTGGTGAGATAATTCTTGCAGATGTTGATTTTGCTTTTGGAAACGATATTACTGCTCCAATTGCAATTGAGGAATTTCGCAAAGCAGGTTTCAAAGAGGTTTTTGACAGGGAAAAAGTCACTGTTATTCCCGACCATTTCACTCCAAACAAGGATATTAAGTCTGCTGGACAGTGCAAGTTTATGCGCGAGTTTGCTCAAGAGCAAAAACTTGAAAACTATTTCGAGGTTGGTCGCGTTGGAATAGAGCACGTGCTTCTTCCAGAACAAGGGCTTGTAAGACCTGGCATGGTTGTAGTTGGAGCTGACTCTCACACCTGTACTTACGGTGCTTTGGGAGCTTTTGCAACAGGTGTTGGTTCAACAGATCTTGCTGCTGCAATGGCTCTTGGCAAGCTCTGGTTTAAGGTTCCTGAATCCCAGAAGTTTTCTTTTGAAGGCAAGCTTCAAGAACATGTTTCAGGAAAAGACTTGATTCTTTACACAATCGGGGAAATTGGGGTAAGCGGTTCGCTTTACAAGGCAATGGAGTTCACTGGGCCTACAATAAGTGAGCTTTCAATGGATTCACGATTTTCAATGTCAAACATGGCGATTGAGGCTGGTGGAAAAGCCGGCTTGATTGAGCCTGACTCAAAAACAGAGGCGTTTGTCAAGCAGGCAACAGACAAGCTATTTAAGATTTTCAAGAGCGATTCTGATGCAGAATACTGTGAGTCATTCGATTACGATGCTTCCAAAATCGAGCCCCAGGTTTCGTTTCCTCATCTTCCTGAGAACACAAAGCCTGTTTCAGAAGTTGGATATGTTCCAATTGACCAGTCAGTTATTGGTTCTTGCACTAATGGCAGAATGGAGGACTTGAAAGAGGCTGCTTCCATAATGAAGGGAAAGCAGGTTGCCTCTGGAGTCAGGTGCATTATTCTTCCCGGAACCCAGAAGATTCACAAAGAATGCATGAATTCAGGAATTGCTCAAATTTTTGTAGAAGCTGGAGCTGTTTTTTCAACTCCAACATGCGGGCCATGCCTTGGTGGTCATATGGGTGTTCTTGCTGAAGGAGAAAAAGCAATCTCTACAACCAACAGAAACTTTGTTGGCAGGATGGGGAGCCCAAAGAGCGAGGTTTACCTAAGCAATCCAGCTGTTGCTGCTGCGAGCGCAATCGCGGGAAAGATTGTTCATCCAGAGGAAGTGGTTGAATGAATTCAAATCAGAGGTTTAAAATGACTTACAAAGGAAAAGCTTTCAAGTTTGGAGACAACATTGACACTGATGCAATTATTCCTGCACGATATCTGAACACGTCTAACTATACTGAGCTTGCTGCTCATTGCATGGAGGACGCTGATTCTGAATTCATCAAAAAGGTTTCTAAGGGAGACATTATTGTGGGCGGGGAAAATTTTGGATGCGGTTCCAGCAGAGAGCATGCTCCTATTGCAATAAAGCATGCTGGTGTCTCCTGTGTTATTGCGACAAGCTTTGCACGAATTTTCTTCCGAAACAGCATCAACATGGGCTTGCCTCTTTTCGAGTCCAGGGAAGCTTCAAAAGCAATTGAATCAGGCGACGAGGTTGAAGTCAATCCTGACACTGGGGAAATCAAAAACATTTCAAAGAACGAGTCTTACAAGGCAAAGCCACTGCCTGAATTCATTCAGGGAATAATTGACGCAGGCGGACTGCTTGCCTGGGCTAAAAAGGAGGGAAAGTAAATGGCAAAAAACTTCAAAATAGCTGTTCTTGCAGGGGACGGCATTGGCCCTGAGATAATGGAGCAGGGAACAGCTGTTCTTAACAGGGTTTCTGAAAAGCACGGCTGTGAATTCCAGTTTACTGAAGCATTAATTGGCGGAGCTGCTTACGATGCAAAAAAGCATCCTTTTCCTGAAGACACAAAAGAAGTCTGCGACAATTCCGATGCAATTTTCTTCGGAGCAGTTGGCGGAGAAAAATGGGCTAGTCTTCCGCCAGAGCTTACTCCTGAGCGCGGAGCACTTCTTCCCATTAGAAAACGCTATGACTTGTTTGCTAATCTTCGCCCTGCAGTTATTTTCGGGCCTCTTGCTTCTGCTTCTCCGCTTAAGCCGGAGATTGTCGGAGACAGCATGGATATCTTGTTTGTAAGAGAGTTGACAAGCGGGATTTATTTCGGAAAAAAAGAAGAGGGAAAAGATTCTTCTGCTGACGAGATGAGGTATTCCAAAAAGGAAGTTGAGAGAATCGCAAGGCTTGCTTTCGAATCTGCAATGAAGCGAGGCAAGAAACTCACTTCTGTTGACAAAGCAAATGTTCTCGGCGTTAGCAGGCTCTGGCGTTCAACTGTTGAGGAAGTTGCAAAGGATTTTCCAGAAGTTGAATTAAACCATCTTTACGTTGACAATGCTGCAATGCAGCTGGTTTCCAACCCAAAGCAGTTTGATGTAATCGTTACCGGAAACATGTTTGGTGACATTCTCAGTGACGAGGCTTCCTGCATTTCCGGAAGCATTGGCATGCTTGCAAGTGCAAGCATTAATGAGAAAAAATTCGGAATGTATGAGCCAATTCACGGCTCTGCTCCAGACATTGCTGGACAGGGAATTGCAAACCCGCTTGCTCAGATTCTTTCAGGCGCAATGATGCTCAGACACTCTTTTAGTCTGGAGAAAGAGGCTGATGCAATTGAGTCAGCTGTTGTGAAAGTGCTTGAACAGGGTTACAGGACTGGAGATATTTTCACTGAAGAGCCGGGCACAAAGAAAGTCGGCACAAAGGAAATCGGAAAAGCTGTCTCTGAAGAGATTGAATAATTTTTATTTTTCCTGTTTCCAAAATCGTCTGACCAGTTTGTTCAAAACAACCCTGCTTCTTTCTTTTCCTTTCAAATCTTTTAGTTTTGGATCTCTTAGTTCAAGTCCATGCTCTTCCAGAAACTGCCCGTAGAGCATTCCAAATTTTCCTTCATCAAATTCGCCTTTCTTGTCTATTGGCTGTTCCCCTGTTCTTTCAAGCCAGTCATTGAAGTCGTGAAACATTACTCTCAGCCTTCCCCTTTGTGCCTGGTCAGGGTCCATGCTGTGTGTGTAATTTTTTCTCCACCATTTGTCAACTCTTTCGTCAGGTGTTGGTTCAAGTGCTTTTTTTGAAATATTATCCAGTCCTGTTGTTTCCATTATTTCTTCTTCTTCATAGCCTGCTCGCATAAGTTCTTCAACTATATCAAGCCTTGGCCAGCCATATTCAACAAGAATTCCTGTGAGTTCCTGTGGATTTAATCCAATTGTTCTTGAATTCTTGTATATCTCGCTTGGTCTTGACTTTGCCAGCACAAGCCCCAGAACAATATGATAGTTTGATGTGTGAATCCTGTTTTGAGCTGAGACAATCTGGGCGATAAGGCTCTGCCTTAGCCTTGGGTCTTTTTCTGCTTTGAGCATTTTTTTAAGTTCTGTCAGCTGAGAAGTAGTTCTTTGCAAGTTAGAGGATAAGAGTTCTCGTTTTCCCTCTGCTCTTGCTGTTTCTTTTGCTCTTCTGACCTGCTTTTTGAACCAGCCTGGTTTTTTGCCCATGTTAATAGAATCTCTTTCATTTAATAAATTCTTTTGCATGCAAAGAAATTTATATCTCTGAATCATTATTTTATTGATTTGTATGCCTAGGCGATCTGATTTTTTGAAAAGAATGCGAGAACTTCACACTGCATCTCCAAAGCCTCCTGAGAAAAAAACATTAGCCGAAGTTTTGATTAAGGGCTCAGTTTCTGAACGACAGGTTGCTGTCAGCAAAATTATTTCCAGCAGAACTATTTTTGAGTTAGATTATACTGAACGAATTTCTATTCTTGTGGGTCTTGAGCAGATTGCAAACTCGGCTGCTAACCCTGCAGAGCGCGAGCAGGCAGTAAATGCTTTTCTCAGATTCGCTGAAGACCCTGATGTAAAAATAAGGCGCAATGTATCAAAGTTTTTTGCAGAACTTGGTTTTGCTCCTTTCTGGTCTGAGGCAACAAGAAACAGTGTCAGGTCAGGACTAACTCGCTTGAAAGCAGACTCTGATTCTCAGACAAGAAATTTTGCCAGACAAGCTTATTCTATTGTCTTTGAAGGAAAACTTTAGCAGTTTTCTTCACAATAATTGCAAAGGAATTCATGTTCTGAATAATAGCTTTGCCTTGTACAGTCCTGTATCCAGTCTGTAGGACAGTCTTCGCAGTTGATCCAGCTGGATCTGTTTCCGCAGTCAACGTTTTCATAGTATTCTTTGCAGACAATACTGATAGTTTCTTCTGTCAGCTTGTGCCAGCAAAATTCTTCCAGGTCTTCACAAATTTCAAGCGTAAGAGGTTCAACAAGCTCCTCGTTTTCTGGCATTGGATTATCTGTGCTAATCTGAACCTCGCTGATTACTCTTGTGGAACTGTTTGGAACACAGGTTACTGTGATCTTGTCTTGTTCATAAAATAAACCACAGTGAAAGCATTCTTCACATTCTTGACTAACTGAATAAGTGCATTTTATTGCATTTTCTTCTTCTTGCGTTTCACATCTCCAGTTAAATGGAGTGCTTTCATCACAGCCTGAGTAATGGGTTTCTCCTGTCAATAGGTCTTTGCATCCAATTCCGTTTCCGTCCAGTTCGTTTATTTCAATGCAATAGTTTGAGGGTGCTGGTTTTAGGGGCTCGGGGTCTTCTGGATTTTCCTCTTCTTTGTCTCCTGTTTCATTTTCTTCTTTTTCTTCTTGTTTAACAGGTTCTGTTGGCCCAGAATTTTCTGGTTTGTCTGGATTAGAAGCTGGTTCAATAATTGGCACTGGCCCTGTTTCTGGCTGTGGCTCCACTGGTTCTGGTCCAGGTTCATTGCTGTTGTCTGATCCAATAAACGGAAAAGGGTTCACAATTAGGGAGTTATCCTCTGGATTTGGAAAGAAGATGCACCCACTTAAAAGAATTAGAAAAATAACTAATGGAGCAAAGCCTGAAATAAGATTTTTTTTCATTAATTATATTCTATTCAAAACAAGTATTTAAGCTTAAACTTAAACTAGAAAATAGCGTAAGTTACTACAACTGAAGCGAACACGAGCGAAACCATGCTCATTAATTTTATCAAAATATTTAGGCTTGGGCCTGATGTGTCTTTGAATGGGTCTCCAACAGTGTCTCCGATTACTGCTGCTTTGTGCCCTTCACTTCCCTTTCCGCCAAAGTTTCCGTCTTCAATAAACTTCTTTGCATTGTCCCATGCTCCGCCAGTGTTTGCCATGAAAACAGCGAGAACAAATCCGCTAACTAGTGCTCCTGCGAGCAATCCCACAACTCCTTCTACTCCAATTAACAGTCCGAAAACAATTGGTGTAGCGATTGCTGTTAGAGCAGGCAGTATCATTTCTCTCTGAGCAGACTTTGTGCTGATTGTAACGCATGCGCGATAATCTGGCTTTCCTTTGCCAGTCATTATTCCTGGAATTTCCTTAAATTGCCTTCTGACTTCTTCAACTATTTCTCCTGCTGCTCTGCCAACTGCTCTCATAGTCATTGAACTGAACAGGAACGGCAGCATTCCTCCAATAAACAATCCAACCATTACTTTTGGATTCATTATTGAAAGATCCATGCTAATTCCAAGCAGTAATACTTCTTCTCGATAAGCTGCAATTAGTGCAAGTGCTGTTAGTGCCGCGGAACCGATTGCAAATCCTTTGCCTGTTGCAGCAGTAGTGTTTCCAAGTGAATCAAAAGCATCTGTTCTCTTTCTAACAATCGGTTTCTGGTGTGTCATTTCAGCTATTCCGCCCGCGTTGTCTGCTACAGGCCCGTAAGCGTCTGTTGCAAGAGTGAACCCGAGGGTGGAAAGCATTCCAACTGCAGCAATTCCTATTCCGTAAAGTCCTGCATTAGTGTTGTCCCATCCGCCTGCAAAGCTAAAGCTCAAAAGAATTGCTACTCCAATTGCAAGAATTGGCACAGCTGTTGAAAGCATTCCAATGCTCATTCCATCAATTATAACAGTTGCAGGGCCTGTCTGGCTTGACTCTGCAATAAATTGTGTTGGCTTGTATTTTGCTGAAGTAAAGTACTCAGTTGAAAAGCCAATAATTATTCCTGTAATCAGCCCAATCAAAATAGCGTAATAAACTCCAATATGCTCTGCTCCAAGAATCATTGTTGTTGCAAAGTATGCTCCGATTGCAAGAAGGATTGATGCTCCATACATTCCTCTTCTCAACGCATTCAATAGCTCGTGTTGTGTTGCGTCCTCTTTTGTTTTGACAAGGAAGGTTCCAAGTATTGATACAATCACTCCCAGAGCAGCAATGCTCATTGGCAGAGTAACTCCTTCCACACTCAGTCCTGCTGCAACTCCCAAAGCCATTGTTGCAATAACACTTCCAACATAGCTTTCGTAGAGGTCTGCTCCCATTCCAGCAACATCCCCCACGTTGTCTCCAACATTGTCTGCAATTACTGCCGGGTTTCTTGCATCATCTTCTGGAATTCCTGCTTCAACTTTTCCAACAAGGTCTGCGCCAACATCAGCTGCTTTTGTGAAGATTCCTCCGCCAACTCTTGCAAACAATGCAACTGAAGAGGCACCCATTCCAAAAGTCAGCATTGCAGAGGTAATGTGCTGCATTCTTGCTGCAGTTTCTAATCCTGAATAAAACCAGTTAAGTATTGCATACCAGATGCTTAAGTCAAGCAATGCAAGACCGATAACCATAAAGCCCATTACTGCTCCTGAAGAAAAAGCAATTTTCAAACCATGGTTCAAAGATTTTTTTGCTCCCTCTGTTGTTCTTGCATTAGCGTTTGTTGCTATCTTCATTCCTATATAGCCGCTTAGTGCGGAGAAAAATCCTCCACTGAGGAAAGCAAATGGAACAAAGATTGTCAGGTGACCCAGTGCAACAAGTGCAATCAGTATCACAAGAACTATTGCAAAGTAAATAGCGATTGTCTTGTACTGTCTTCCAAGGAAAGCATTTGCTCCTTCTCTGATTGCTTCTGCTACTTCTATCATTTCTTTGGAGCCTTCGCTCTGCTTCATCACAAATCTGGACAGCCAGAAGGCAAAGAGAAGGGCTACGACGCTCGCAACAAAAACAAGTTCAATCAATTTAATCCCTTTCTCAGGTAATGCGTTTTTTAGATGTAAAAAATTTGAAGGGCAATGTTTTAAAACTTAGCGCAGGAATTTTTCTTTTAACTGCTTGGAGGTAATTTCTATGGTAAAAATTTTTCACGAAAATGACGCATCACTTGATGCAGTAAAAGACAAGATTATAGCTGTTATTGGTTATGGAAACCAGGGTGAAGCACAGGCTTTGTGCATGAAGGACTCTGGCTTGAATGTAATCGTCGGAAGCAGGCCAGAGCCTGCAGCAGACAAGGCAAAAGAAGACGGGTTTGAAGTTTATTCAATTGCAGAGGCTGCTGAAAAAGCCGATGTCATTCACATTCTCTTGCCTGATGAGGTTCAGGGAAAAGTCTACGAGGAACAAATCAAGGACAAGATAAGCGAGGGAAACATTCTTTGCTGTTCGCACGGCTTTTCAATTGTTTTCAAGCAGATTGTTCCTCCAGAGAATGTTGATGTTATCATGGTTGCTCCAAAATCACCTGGGAGCGAGGAAAGAAAACGCTTTCTTGAAGGCTTCGGAGTTCCTGGCTTGATTGCAATAAAGCAGGATTCTTCTGGCAAGGCAAAGGAAGTTGCTCTTGGCATGGCTAAGGCAATGGGTTTCACCCGCGCTGGAGTTATGGAATGCACTTTTGAACAGGAAACTTACAGTGACTTGTTCGGAGAGCAGGCTGTTTTGTGTGGTGGAGTAACAGAGCTTGTTAAGGCAGGCTTTGACACTCTTGTTGAAGCAGGTTATCCTGAAGAAATAGCTTACTTTGAATGCATGAACGAGCTCAAGCTAATTGTTGACTTGTTCTACGAAGGGGGTATCCAGAACATGCATTCGAGGGTTTCTAATACTGCTGAGTGGGGTTCGAGGACTGTTGGACCGAAAATTGTCGGACAACCTGTTAGGGATGCAATGAAGGAAGCTCTCAAAAATGTTGAGTCAGGCGAGTTTGCAAAGGACTGGATTGAGGAATTCAAGAACGGCATTCCAAACCTGAAGAACTTGAGGGAAGAGGAAAAGAATTCTTCAATTGAAACTGTCGGTGCAAAGATAAGGGCGATGTTTGAAAAAAAGGAAGAGAGCAAATAGCTCTTTTCCAGATTCCTTTTTTCTCTTTTCTTGTTTGCTTTCAATTTCCAGTTTTCTATTTTTTCTTTCTATTTTTTTCTCAGCACATACACTTGGCCTGAATTCATGACTTCAAATCCTTCAAATGCTTTTTTTGGAATTTCACGCTTGCCATCACAGTTGAACACAAGAATTCCATCTTTTTTGAGAACCTGTTTTATTCCCTGAATATTTTGCACTATATTCTGTGGTTCGTGGAGCAGTCCATAATGAGAGTAAACAAGGTCAAAATGCTTTGCTGGGAATAGTTCTGCTGTGTCCCTAAACAAGGCTCTCTTAATTTCAATTCCTTCAAGTCCGCTTCCAGGAATTCTTGACTCTGCAAGAATGCCATGCAGTTCAAGCCCGCCTGCTTCAGCAGCTTCTGGAAACTTTTCTCTGATTCCTTTCAGGGCAGTTCCGTCTCCGCACCCAAGGTCAAGAACTCTGACCGGAATTTTAACTCTTCCCCCAATAAAGGCTTTTCTGCGCTTGAGTTTTTTTGAAATAAAATCTTTCATTGAGAATTTTCCTGATTCTCTGAACAGTTCATCAATTTCTCTCAATGGACTCTTAAAAAACAAGTGTTTTCCTCCGACAATTCCTGTTCTGTGTTCCAGCTCGTAATGGTCTGCGTTTCTCAAGTCTCTTGTGTGATCCACCCATCTTCTTAGTCGGATGTCCCTGATTCTTTTTCTTAGTCCCATTGTAAAATAAAGCATTTGTTCAAAGTTAAATCTTTGCTTCTTTCACTCCTCAGCTCTTTAAAATATTTCGCTTGCTAATTCTTGCATGAAACCAAGCGAAATAAAGCAGCTGCCTGCAGCCCGTTCACTGCTTTACGCAGACGGTCTGAAAAGGGAAGAGCTGGACAAGCCAGCTATTGCCATAGTCAACTCCTTTAACGAAATCACTCCAGGGCACATCCACCTGCGCGAACTCGGTGAAGAGGCAAAAAAGGGTGTCAGAAAAGCAGGGGGAACACCTTTTGAGTTTCACACAATCGCTATCTGTGACGGCATTGCAATGGGCCATCAGGGAATGAAGTATTCTCTTCCCAGCCGTGAGACCATAGCTGACTCAATCGAGGAAATGGTTGCAGGGCACGGAGTTTTTGAGGGAATTGTTTTTATTGCAGCCTGCGACAAGAACCTGCCGGGTCATCTCAAGGCTGCCGCGCGCTTGAATCTTCCGAGCATTTTTGTCACAGGCGGGCCGATGATGCCAGGCGACTACAAGGGAAGAAAGCTTGGAGTAAAGGACTCTTTTGAGGCAAAGGCACAGCATGAAAAGGGAAAGATTTCTAACGAAGAATATGAAGAAATTGTCTGCAGTTCATGTCCGGGAGCTGGCTCATGCGCCGGCCTGTACACTGCAAACTCTATGGCATGCGTTACAGAGGCTCTTGGGTTAAGCACGGCAATGTGCGCTACAACCCATGCAGTTCACAAGGAGAAAAAACAGCAGGCGTTCAACGCCGGAAAGAAGATTCTTGACTTAGTAAAGCAGGGTTTGAAGGCAAGAGACTTGATGACAAAAGAGTCTTTTGAAAATGCTTTCAGGGTTGACATGGCAATCGGCGCAAGCACTAACACTGTTTTGCACATTCCAGACATTGCAGGGGAAGCTGGTGTTGACATTGATCTCAAGAAAATCAACAACTGGAGTTCTGAGACACCAAATCTTGTCAAGCTGAACCCTGCTTCAAGCAATTTTATGATTGACCTGCACAATGCAGGCGGCATTCCTGCAGTCATGGCGGAGCTTAAGAAGAAGGATTTAATTCACGACCTGCCAACTGTTGACGGGGAAATGTTTGCAAGGCTGGAAAAAGCAGAGCTTAAAGACAAAGAGATTATTCGCCCTGCAAAGAATCCCTTTTCTGAAACAGGAGGGATTTCAATTCTTTACGGAAACCTTGCAATGGAAGGCTCGGTTCTCAAGGAAAGTGCTCTTTCTGATGATTTTCCAAGAGTCTTTGAGGGCGAAGCGCGTGTCTTCAATTCAGAGGAACAGGCAACCGAACATATTGAGGGTCCGGAACTCTCAAAAGGGCAGGTTTTGATAATCCGCTACGAGGGAAAAATCGGGGGGCCTGGAATGAGGGAAATGCTTTATCCGACTGCTTCAATTTCCGGTCTGGGCATGGACAAGGAAATAGCCCTGCTCACAGACGGCAGGTTCAGCGGAGCAACCAAGGGACTTTCCATTGGACATGTTGAACCAGAAGCTGCAAGAGGCGGAGCAATCGGAGTAGTAGAGAACGGTGACAGAATCCGCATTGACTTGGACAAGAAAACAATTGACTTAGTGGTTGATGAAGCAGAGCTAAAGAAAAGACTTTCTTCTTTCAAGCCAGAACTAAAGGAACTTCCAAATGGAGTTCTTAAGAGTTATAGGAATAGGTTTTTATAGCTGGAAGAAGTTCTTTTTTTATGGTTCCAATGCCAAGGACAAAAAGAAGGATTTTTCTTCCAGTTCCTGAGCAAATTCCCTATGAGTTATCTCTAAGAAGATTCGATGACCTTGACCATGCTTTTAGAAATACTGATTTGATTTCAAAGATTAACCTTGCTCTTAAACGCAATGGAACAACAAGAGATCGTAAGGAAACAGTTCATTATATTTCTCTTTACCATTCAATGCTTGAAACAATGGGCTCTTTAAGGGCGAAAAAAATAGCACATATTGGTTCTGCTGCTGGCTTGTTTGCAAGATTTCTTCAAACAAAAGGCGCAACAGCCATCGGGGTTGATATTAACAGAGGGCATCAGAGGATAGCGGCTCAGGTTGGTAAGAAAGAGAAGCTAAACCTTGAAAACCCTGTTGTTGCATCTGCCACAGCTCTTCCGGTGAGAGAAGGTTCCCTTGACGCAGTTGTATCAGAACATTTTCTTTTTGCAGGATATCTGAATCCTAAGGTTGAGTTTGATTCTGTAAAAGAAGCAGCAAGGGTTCTCAAAAGAGGGGGAAGGCTGTTTATATCAAATTCAGTAGAACCTATTCTGGAGTCAGAAATCAGTAAAATCGCGGAGGCAGGCTTTCGTATTGAGAGGTATTTTAAGTCTACTCTTGTTCTTGTTAAAGAATAAGTTTTTTCCACACGCTTTTTAAAAAATTAATGTTTGTAGAACTGTTTTTATATCTGAATAGTGTTTTGTTTCTATGCCTCGAAGGTTTTCTAAACTATTTGTTCCAAAGGGAATTCGCGCTCGTATTGATGCAAGAGAGGTTGACTCTTTTTTTCAGAGAACAAGAATAAAAGAACGAGTAGCTGAATTGCAAAAAAAAGAAAAAGAGAGTAATCTTGATCCAAAAGGAGTTGTTTCTTTTTTTGAGAGAACACGAATAAGTGAACGAGCAGCTGATTATAAGCTTGAATCTTGTTTCTTAAACAATGCGAGCGATTTTCATTCACTTAATCACGCAGTCAATGAAATGTTTGAGACTTTGGAAGGAAAGAAAGTTGCTCAGATTGGGGGCACAAGCCTAAAGTGAAATAACAAGCTTTTTAAACATTTTAGCATGTTTTTTTTTTATGAAAACAAACAGTTTGCCTAAAACAGAGTTATTCAATTCTTTTTTCTCAGAGGCAGCTGCCTGGTTTTTTAATTTCTTTTTCTTCTATTGATGGTCAGGCATCTCCTTGTTGGGATTGCGCTGGCCTGGAACGTGATGGTTTTAGTTATGGTTTTAAAAAAACTTAAATACACTGTATGTTGGGGTGAGGTTCAATGAAGTTTTTTATAGATACAGCTGACGTAAAAGAAATAGAAAAATATGCTTCCTGGGGAGTTGTTGACGGAGTCACAACCAATCCAAGCCTTATGAGCAAGCAATCTCTTTCGTTTCTGGATGCTGTCAAGAAAATATGCGAAATAGTTGATGGTCCAATCAGTGTAGAGGTCACAGCAACGAATTCAGAGGAAATGATAAAGCAGGCAGAAGAGTATTCTGCAATGCACAAGAACATTGTAATAAAGGTTCCCTGTGATGCAGAGGGATTGAAGGTAATCAGTGCTTTGAAGAAGAAGGGAATCAAGACAAATGCAACTCTTGTCTTTTCTGCAAACCAGGGACTGCTTTGCGCAAAAGCTGGCGCATCATACATTAGCCCGTTTGTGGGAAGACTTGATGACATTGGACAGGATGGAATGGAATTAATCAGCGAGTTGGCTGACATAATAGACAATTACGAGTTTGACACAGAAATAATCGTTGCAAGCATTCGACACCCACGTCATGTGACTGATGCTGCTTTGCTTGGAGCTCATGTTGCAACAATTCCTCCTGAAATTCTGGAAAAATTAATTAAGCACCCAAAGACTGATGAAGGAATTGAAAAATTTTTGAAGGACTGGGAGAAGGTAAGCAAATAGCTTGCTTTTTCTCACTCCAAGCCCGTGTCTGAGAAAGGCTGTTGGCAAAGGAAGTGATGAAATGGAACTCAAGGACTTAAGAAAAAAAATAGACGAAGTGGATGAAAAGCTTCTCTCTGCACTTGAAGAGAGGAGCGAGCTTATCCTTGAGGTCGCAGAGCAAAAGAAAAAAAGCAACAGCCCTGTTTATGATCCTGTCAGAGAACAGGAAATAATCGAAGAGCTTTCAAAAAAATCTGTTAAGTTTCCAAAAAAGCACTTGCGGGCTGTCTACACTGAGATAATGTCTGCTTCGCGTGAACTTGAACAGCCTCTGAAAATTTCTTTTCTTGGTCCTGAGGCAACCTTTACTAACATGGCTGCTCTTAAAAAATTTGGGTCTTCGTCAGAATTGGTTGCAATGAATTCTATTTCAGATGTATTTAAGGCTGTGGAGAAAGACCAGGCAGATTATGGGGTTGTTCCAATTGAAAACAGTACTGAGGGAACAGTGACTCATACTGTGGACATGTTTCTCTACAGTGACTTGCAGATTGTGGCAGAGATTTCTCTTGAAATCAACCACAACCTGATTTCAAAATACAAGCTTTCAGAAATAAAACGTGTTTACAGCAATCCGCAGGCGCTTGCTCAGTGCAGGGAATGGCTTAGCAAGAATCTTCCAAAAGCAGAGCTTATTGAAGCAAGCAGCACTGCAAAGGCTGCTGAACTTGCTCAGCTTTATCATAGCTCTGCTGCAATAGCTTCAGAGCTTGCTGCTGAAAAATTCAAACTGAATATTCTTGCGCCAGCAATTGAAGACAGCCCTCACAACACTACTCGCTTTTTGGTTATTGGAAAGAAAGCTCCACCAAAAGCAAAGCGCAGCAAAACTTCAATTGTTTACAGCGTGCCGCACAAATCAGGCGCTCTGTTTGACAGCCTTGAACCAATTAACAAAAACAATCTTAACATGACAAAAATTGAGTCACGTCCTACAAAGCAAAAGCAATGGGAGTATGTTTTCTTCATTGACTTTACAGGGCATGTTGAAGATGAAGAAGTAAAGAAGGCGATGGATGAACTGAAAAAGAGGACTGCTTTCCTGAAAATACTTGGAAGCTATCCGAGGGAGTTGAACGGTGATTGATATGGAAAAGCTTGGAGCAGAACAACTGAGTGTAAAGTCAGCTGAAATGAGAAAAGAAATTTTGAAGATGACCACCTGCGCTGGTTCAGGTCATCCTGGAGGGAGCCTATCTGCAACAGACATTGTTGTTGCCCTATACTATCGTGAGATGAAGCACAAGCCTGACAATCCTTTGTGGGGCGGCAGGGATAAATTTGTGTTAAGCAAGGGACATGCTTGTCCGCTTCTTTACGCAGTGCTTGCTGACCTTGGATATTTTCCAAAAGAGGAACTTGGAAAGCTTAGGACACTTAACTCAATGCTTCAAGGTCATCCTTCTTCAACAAAGACTCCTGGCATAGAAATAAGCACTGGTTCTCTTGGACAGGGTTTAAGCGTTGCAAACGGAATGGCTCTTGCTTCAAAGCTTGATAAATCTGATTCAAGGATTTACTGCCTTCTTGGCGACGGGGAACTGCAAGAGGGACAGGTTTGGGAAGCCGCAATGACTTCAGCTCATTACAAGCTTGATAATCTTTTAGCAATCGTTGACTTTAACAGGCTTCAAATTGATGGCTTTGTGGAAGATGTAATGGGAGTTGAACCGATTGCAGACAAGTTCTCTGCTTTTGGGTGGAATTCGATTGAAATTGACGGTCACGATTTTGAAGAAATCATCAGCGCTTTTGCAAAGGCAAAGGAATGCACTGACAAGCCAACAGTAATTGTTGCAAAAACAACAAAATGCAAGGGTGTTTCATTCATTGAGAACGTCTGTGACTATCATGGAAAGACACTCACAAGCGAAGAGCTCCAGAAAGCTATTGGAGAGCTTGATTTAGTCTGTAATATTGAAACAGGCGAGGAGAGGTGAGAGCATGACTGAAGAGATTGCAACAAGGGAAGCTTATGGTGAAGCACTTGCTTTAGCTGGAGAAAAAGATAATGATGTAGTTGTTCTGGATGCTGATTTGAGCAAGTCAACTAAGTCAGTTAGTTTTCAGAAAAAATTTCCTGACAGGTTTTTCAATATTGGAATTGCTGAGCAGGACATGATTGGCACTGCTGCAGGTCTTGCTGCATCTGGGAAGAAGGTTTTTGCAAGCACTTTTGCTGTTTTTGCAGTTGGAAGAACTTTTGACCAGATAAGAAACAGTATTGCTTATTCAATGCTTCCTGTAAAGCTTGCTGGAAGTCATGCAGGACTTGCAACAGGGGAAGACGGAGCAAGCCATCAGGCTTTGGAGGATATTGCTTTGATGCGAACTCTTCCAGGAATGATTGTTGCCTGCCCGGCTGATGGTGTAGAAACAAAAAGTCTTGTTTTGAAATCACTTGAACTTGAAAATCCACTTTACATAAGGCTCTGCAGGCTAAAGACTCCTGTTATTTTTGGCGACAAGTATTCTTTTGAGTTTGGAAAAGGAAGTGTTGTTGAAGACGGGGCAGATGTTTCCATTATTGCAACAGGCATTATGCTTTCAAAAGCTATGGAAGCATCCACTCTTTTGAAAAAAGAGGGAATTAATGCACGCATAATAAATATGGCTACAATTAAACCGCTTGATGAAGACATTGTCTTGAAAGCTGCTTCTGAAACAGGAGCTATTGTAACTGCTGAAGATCATAGCATTGTAGGAGGTCTTGGCGGAGCAGTCTGCGAACTTCTCTCAGAAAAAAAACCTTCTTCAGTAAAGCGTGTTGGAGTCAGGGACAGATTTGGAGAGAGCGCTCCTCCAGAACAGCTTTTTGAAAAATATGGTTTGACTGCAACTGCTATTGCCAGTGCAGCAAAGAGTGCCTTGGCTGAAAAGGATGTGCAAAAATGATTATTGTTCTAAAAAAGAATTCAACAAAGCAGGATCTTCAGGCTCTTTCCTCTTATCTTGAAGAGCGTGGTCTAAAAGCTCATGTGTCTGAGGGAACCGAGGTAACAATTGTTGGAGCAATTGGTGATGAAAGAAAACTTTCACAAGACCAGCTTAAGGCTCTTCCCTTTGTTGACAAAGTAATGCCTGTTCTAAAACCTTATAAGCTTGCTTCGCGAGAATTTCATCCGGCTGACACTGTTATCGATGTTGATGGAGTAAAAATCGGGGGCAAGGAAATCCAGATTATTGCTGGACCTTGTGCAATTGAATCAGAGGAACAGTTAATGACTGTTGCTCACGAGGTAAAAAAGGCAGGAGTCAAAATTCTAAGAGGCTCTGCTTACAAGCCCCGCACTTCTCCCTATGATTTTCAGGGAATGGGTGAAGAGGGTTTGAAATTGCTTGCGAAAGCAAAAGAGGAAACAGGTCTTGTTGTTGAAACAGAGGTTATGGATATTCGCAATGTTGAAACTGTTGCCAAATACGTTGACATTGTTCGCATTGGAGCAAGAAATATGCAGAATTTTAACTTGTTAAAAGAGGTTGGAAAAATTAACAAGCCGATTATTCTGAAAAACGGAATCTCTTCAACCAAGAAAGAGTTTTTGATGGCTACAGAGTATATCCTGAGTGAGGGAAATTCTCAGGTAATTCTTTGCAATCGGGGAATCAGAACCTTTGAACCAGAGATAAGATTTCCTCTTAACATTGGAATAATTCCCTTAATCAAACAAGAGACTCATCTTCCAGTCATTGCTGACCCAAGCCATTCAATGGGCAAGAAAAGTCTTATTGCTCCTATTTCAAAGGCTGCAATTGCTGCTGGAGCAGACGGCTTGCTAATAGAGGTTCACAACTGTCCAGAAAAGGCTTTGTGCGACGGGCCTCAGCAGCTTACGCCCCCAGAATTCTCCAAGCTGATGAAGGAAATGCGAGCTGTTGCCGAGTCAGTTGGAAGAACTCTTTGAACGCTTATGAAAAACACAAAAATACAGGTTTCCCTGAAACAAGAGCTTGACAGCTCGTACACGATATCTATCGGAGAAAGTATTTCGTGCGAAATAGCTTCTTTTGTGTCTCAGGTTAATCCAAGCAGTCTTGCAATAATTACTGATTCAAATCTTGTTTCTTCAGCTGAATCCCTGGCAAATGAATTTGAAAAAGAAGAAATCAACACGAGCCTGATTTCTTTTCCTGCCGGCGAATCCAGTAAAACACTTGCTACTCTTGAGTCTGTTCTTGAACAAATGCTTTCACACAAGCTTGATAGAAAAAGCTGTGTTGTGGCTTTTGGAGGAGGGGTCACTGGAGATCTTGCGGGATTTGCTGCCTCTGTTTTCATGCGCGGAATTTCTGTTGTGCAGGTTCCAACAAGCCTTCTTGCAATGGTTGATTCAAGCGTTGGAGGAAAGACAGGAGTTGATTTCAAGCAGGGAAAAAATCTTGCAGGTTCTTTTCTTCAGCCAAAAGCAGTTTTTGCAGATGTTTCTTATCTAAAAACATTACCTTATAGCGAAATCAAAAACGGGCTTGCAGAATCAGTAAAGCACGCAGTAATGTTTGACTCTTCTCTTTTTTCAATGATTAGAAATAATTCTTCTCAATTCAATCTTTTTGACGCGAATATTTTTTCAGAGCTTGTTGAAAAAAACTGCATAATCAAATCAGCATTAGTTGAGAAAGACGAGTTTGAAAATAGCAACAGAGTTCTTCTAAACTATGGGCACACTGTTGGTCACGCAATTGAATCTCTTACTGGTTATTCCAAAGTCTCGCATGGTGAAGCTGTTGCTATTGGGATGGCGGTGGAGGGAAGAATTGCTGTTGAAAAAGGTTTTTTTTCAGAAGCGGATTTGAATTTGCAGAATTCTCTTCTAAAATCTCTTGATTTCTCATTAAAGCTTCCAAAGATTTCTCGCACCAGTCTTGTGGAATCGATGAAGTCAGACAAGAAATCAACAGGCGGAAACATCAAAATTGTTTTTCCTGAAAAAATTGGAAAATACTCTCCTGAATCTCTTTCCAATTCATCAATTGTTTCTGAAAAAGAAATATTGTCTGCTTTGCAGGTGTTTTAATGTCAAATTTCATTGAAATCAATCCAGTCAAAGAGCTTGATGCTGTTGTTTCAGCTCCGCCATCGAAAGCATTTACCTTGCGTGCCTTGTTTATTTCAGCTCTTGCAGACAATGAATCAAGACTTGCAAATCCTCTTATTGCTCAAGACCAGGTTCATGCAATCAATGCTCTAAAAGCATTTGATATTCCTGTGTCTGTATCTCCTGAGCAAAATTTTGTTTCAGTTTCAGGATGTTCTGGAAAATTGACTGCTCCGTCTGGAGAAATATTTGTTGGAAACTCTGGAGTCACTGCCCGCTTTCTTGCTTCTTTTGCTGCTCTTGCACAGGGAAAAACAAGTGTTTCAGGCGACGAAAGAATGTACTCCAGACCGATTGGAAAGCTTCTTTCAGCACTTGAGCAGTTAGGAGTTGTTTCAAGCTCGAATCAGGGCTTTCCACCCTATTCAATTTGTGGACCTTCTTTTTCCGGAGGACATGCTTTTCTTTCAGGTGATGAAAGCAGCCAGTTTTTTTCATCGATTCTTCTTTCTGCACCCTATGCAGAAAAAGATGTTTCGCTTGAGTGCTCGGCCAGTCTCTTGTCAAAGCCCTATATTGACCTAACCATTGATTCAATGAAGTCTTTTGGAGTTAAGGCAGAAAATCAGGATTATAAAAATTTCTTTGTTCAAGCAGGACAGAACTATTCTTCAAGAAACTATTCTATTGAGGGCGACTATTCAAGTGCTGGTTATTTCTTTGCAGCGGCTGCTGTCACTGGGGGAAAACTTTCTGTGAAAAATCTTAACCCTGAATCTGTTCAGGGAGACAAAATATTTCTTGAAATTCTTTCAGACATGGGCTGCAAAACAGTTTTTGAAGACAATGCTGTGAAAATTGAAGCAGGAAAAAAACTTTCAGCTGTTGAGGTTGACCTGTCTTCCTGCCCTGATATTGTTCCGACTGCTGCTGTTGTTGCGGCTTTTGCTTCCGGAACATCTGTTTTCAGAAATATTTCTCACTTAAAGTTTAAGGAATCCAACAGACTTGAAGCTCCTGTTTTTGAACTTAGAAAAATGGGAATTCAAGCAGAGTTCGGAGAAGATTTCATAAAAGTCAGGGGTGGAAATCCAAAACCTGCTTTGATTGAAACATACAATGACCATCGCATTGCAATGGCTTTTTCTGTTGCGGGTCTTGCAGTTTCAGGCACTAGAATTTCTAATCCTTCCTGTGTTAAAAAGTCTTTTCCTGGTTTCTTTGAATCTTTCAACAAGCTTGGGGGTGAAGAGAAATGAACAGACAAAGGAATATTTTTTTGACTGGTTATCGAACGTGTGGAAAAACATCTGTTGGCAGGATTGTCGCAGAACAAACTAACCTAATTTTTGTTGACACTGATGAGCTTGTAGAAAAAAAAGCTGAAAAAACAATTTCTGAAATCTTTAAAGAACAAGGAGAGCAGGGTTTTAGAAAAATTGAATCAAATGCTGTAACAGAATCCTGTTCAGGCAACGGAAAACTTGTTGCTCTTGGAGGCGGAGCAATTCTTTCTCAATCCAATGCAGAAAAGATTAAAAACAGCGGACTGGTTATATTGCTCAAGGCATCTCCTGAAACAATAAAGCAGCGTCTCTTGCTTGATTTGCAGAAGAACAAACAGCAAAGACCTGGCTTAACTGGAGACGGTCTTGTGAATGAAATTGAGCGCGTACTTTCATCGCGTGCAGAATCATATGAACGATTGTCTGATTTCGAAATCGAAACAGATTCTCTTTCAGTTGAAGAGGTTGCAGGAAAAGTAATCAAGATAATGGAGGCGAATGGTTTTGAAAAAATCTAAACTTATTATTCCCATCACTGCAAAAACTCCTGCTTCTGCTTTGAAAGATATTTCAAAAGCAAACAAGCTGGCTGATTTGATTGAACTAAGACTTGACTGTCTTAACAATCCTTCTTCTGGAAACATCAAGGCATTGGTTAAGAAATCAAAAAAGCCGGTTATTGCTACTTGCAGGTTTAAGGGAGAGGGAGGGGAGTTCAGGGGAACTGAAATTGAAAAGTCAGCATTGCTTGAGGATGCGATTCAGGCCGGGGCAAAGTATGTTGATTTGGAACTTTCAATGCATGCTGACCTGCGTGACTATCTCGCCGGCCTTGGGGCAAGAGTTATTCTTTCACACCATGATTTTGAAGACACTCCGTTGCTTTCTCATTTGTCAAATCTTTTTGACAGAATGCAACAGCAAAGGCCGAAAGCATTTGCTTTTAAGATTGTAACTTTTGCCAGAGACTTTGAGGATAATGCCCGTACTCTAATGCTTTCTCAAATGGCGGCTGCAAAAAAATTAAATCTTATTTCTTTTTGCATGGGTGATTTGGGAAAAGCAAGCAGAATTCTAGCGCCTGCTTACGGGGGCTTTGCTTTTTTTGGTTCTTTGTCTGAAAAAAAGAATTCTGCTCCTGGACAGATTACTGTTGAGGACTTGAAAAAGTTTGGTTTGGTGAAGAAATGACTGCAGAAAACAGGATTGCTGAAAATCAGGGTAACACAAACAAGATTAATGCAAAAACAAGTCTTTACGCAATAATTGGTTCTCCAGTAGAGCATTCTCTTTCTCCGCTTGCTCAGAACGCAGGATTTGCTGCCAAAAAGCTGAACTCAGTTTTTCTTGCATTTGAAACAGAGGAAGCTGGCAGAGCAATAAATGCAATGAAGGCTCTTTCCATCTCTGGCTACTCTGTTACAATGCCTCTCAAGGAGAAAGTAATTCCTTTTCTTGATTCTCTTGACTCTGTTGCTGAACAGGTTGGTGCAGTCAATTGCATTGTTAATTCTGATGGCTTGCTTTCTGGTCACAATACTGATGTTGGCGGAGCAATGCGTGCTCTAAAAAACGCAACACCTGTTTCCGGAAAAAAAGCGCTTCTCCTTGGTTCAGGCGGTGCTGCAAGAGCTATTGCTTTTGGCTTAAAGCAGGAGTCTGCAAGAATTATTGTTTCCAACAGAACGAATGAAAAAGCAAAATATTTTGCCAAAGAGCTTGGAGCGAAACAGGTTAATTGGGCTGAAAGGCTTTTCACAGAATATGATATTCTTGTGAACGCAACCTCTGTTGGAATGGGGCAAGACTCAGCTAACACACCATTTCCTGCAGAGTCTTTAAGCAGGAGCAAGGTGGTCTTTGACGCAGTTCATACTCCAATGCACACACGTCTTCTTGCAGAGGCTAAGGAAAAAGCATGCATCACGGTTTCAGGTGTTGAAATGTTTTTGGGACAAGCTTTTGAAATGTTTGAAATTTTCACCGGGTTACAGGCACCTGAAGAAGAAATGAGACAGGCTGTTCTGAAAGAGAGGTTTTCTGAATGAGTGGAAATATTTTTGGAGAGTCGTTCAAAATAACAACTTTTGGAGAAAGCCATGGTTCTGCTATTGGAGTGGTAATTGACGGCGTGAAATCTGGATTAAAAATTTCTGAAAAAGATATTCAAAAAGAATTGGATAAGAGAAAACCAGGGCAGTCAAATATTTCCACTTCCCGAAAAGAAGGAGATGTTGCAGAAATTCTTTCAGGCGTGTTTGAAGGGAAAACAACTGGAACTCCAATATGCGTTTTGATTCGCAATACTTCTGCTCACCCTTCTGACTATGAAAAAATAAAGAACTTGTTTAGACCAGGCCATGCTGACTTCACTTACTGGAAAAAGTTTGGGTTAAGAGACTATCGTGGAGGAGGCCGTTCTTCAGGTCGTGAAACAATTGGGCGGGTTGCAGCAGGAGCAGTTGCGAAAAAGATTTTGAAAAAAGAAAAAATAAAAATAACTGCTTATGTCAAGAGTGTTGCAGGAACAGAGTGCACTAAAATAGATTTCAGCGAGATTGAAAAGAATCCTGTTCGCTGTCCCGACAGTAGCATTGCAAAAAAGATTGAGAAAGCAATTCTTAAAGCAAAGTCTGAGGGAAATTCTCTTGGAGGAATAGTGGAAATAGTTGTTTCTGGAACTCCCCCTGGTCTTGGAGAACCTGTTTTTGGAAAACTTGATGCTGAGCTCGCAAAGGCTTTGATGGGGATTGGAGCAGTCAAGGGGGTTGAAATCGGTTCTGGTTTTTCTTCTGCGAAATTGAA
Organism: Candidatus Iainarchaeum sp.; assembly: GCA_017609985.1. Taxonomy (GTDB): domain Archaea; phylum Iainarchaeota; class Iainarchaeia; order Iainarchaeales; family JAFCCW01; genus JAFCCW01. Next base: position 16,630 of record JAFCCW010000003.1, on the reverse strand, counting down.
TGGAAAACAGATGGATGATGAAATTATTTCAATGAAGTCAGGCAAGGCAAAATTTGCTTCAAACAACTCAGGCGGGGTCCTTGGCGGAATTTCAACAGGGCAAGACATTGTTCTAAGGATTGCAGTTAAGCCAACTGCTTCAATTTCTATTGAACAAAAAACAGTTGATGAGTCTGGAAGACCCAGTAAAATAAAAACAGAGGGAAGACATGATCCATGCATCTGTCCACGCATTGTCCCAGTCGCTGAATCAATGGTTGCTCTTGTTCTGGCTGATGCATTGCAGGCACAGTCTGTTAGAAAAGAGAATATGGAATAAGTGTTTTAGAAAACAGGACAAGTATTTTACTTGACTAATTATTTGCCTTCAACATATTCCTGCCAGCTCTTGATTTCAAGATTCTCAAGCTTTTTTTCAAGAACTGATTTGACAAACATTTTTGTAACCTGTACATTTGTAAGAAGTGGGATTCCAAAGTCCACTGCAGCTCGTCTCAGCACATATTCATCTTCGTATTCTTTTCTCAGGTGAGATGTGGGAATATTTATTACAAAATCAATGTCTCCCTTTGTCAGATGTTCCAACACATTCGGCTTTTTCTTTTCGTAAACCTTGTGTAGCATTTCACTTTCGAGAAGATTTCCTTTAAGGAAATAGTGTGTGTGGTGTGTTGCATAAAGATTAAAGCCTGCTTTTTTAAGCATCTTTATTTCTTCAAGAAGTTCCCATTTGTTTTCTTCTCCACTTATTGCTACAAGCACATTTTTCTTTGGCATTTTCATTCCAGTCGAAATAATTGATTTAAGGAAAGCATCTTCTAAGTCATTTCCAAGACAAGCAACTTCTCCAGTTGAAGCCATTTCAACACTTAGAATCGGGTCTGCTCCTTTAAGTCTGGAGAAAGAAAACTGCGGTGCCTTTACTCCAACATAATCAAGTTCAAGCGAAGGATTTGCAACAAGCTCTACTTTTTTTCCAAGAGCTGACTTTACTGCAATTTCAATAAAGTTTTTTCCAGTAACTTTTGATACAAACGGGAAAGAACGTGAAGCACGAAGATTGCATTCAATCACTTTCACTTCGTTGTCTTTTGCAATGAACTGGACATTGAATGGGCCAGTAATGGATAACTCTTTTGCAAGCTGGCTTGCGATCTGTCTAATTCTTCTCATTGTTTCAATGTAAGTCTTCTGCGGTGGCAAAACCATTGTTGCGTCTCCGGAATGAACTCCTGCATTTTCCACATGCTCGTTTATTGCCCAGGCAACTATTTCTCCATTGTTTGCTACTGCGTCAAGGTCAATTTCTTTGGCGTTTGTGATAAACTTTGTAATTGTAACAGGGTGTTCTTTTGAAACATCAGAAGCTGTTTTCAAAAAAGAGCGGAGTTCTTCTTCCTTGAAAGCTACATTCATTGCTGCTCCGCTTAGAACATAGCTTGGTCTTACAAGCACAGGATAGCCAACTTTTTCTGAAAACTCTAACGCACTCTTCTCAGTTGAAAGTTCTCTCCAGGCTGGCTGGTCAATTTCCAGTTTGTCACACAATCCAGAAAACTTGTTTCTATTTTCTGCTCTGTCAATGTCTTCAGGTCTTGTTCCAAGAATTTTTGCATTTGCCTTGTGAAGTTTTATTGCAAGATTATTCGGAATCTGCCCGCCTGTAGAAATAATTATTCCTTTTGCTTTTTCATATTCATAAACATCCAGAACTCTTTCAAGTGAAAGCTCTTCAAAGTAAAGCTTGTCACTTACATCATAGTCTGTTGAAACAGTTTCCGGATTAGAGTTAATCATTATTGTTCCCACGCCCTCTTTTTTGAGTGTGTTTATTGCACTAACACAGCACCAGTCAAATTCAACACTGCTTCCAATCGAGTATGGTCCACTTCCGAGAACAATAATCTTATTTTCTTTGTCTTGCGGAATGTCATTTTCTGTTCCATGATATGTCACATAAAGATAATTGCTTTCTGCAGGATATTCTGCTGCAAGCGTGTCAATTTGTTTTATCGAAGGATTTACTCCAAGTTTTTTTCTTATTTTTCTGACATATAATTCATCTTTTTTTCCGTCAAGCATTGAAATCTGCTTATCTGAAAATCCAGCCTGCTTTGCTTTAAGCATTTGCTCTTTTGAAATTTCTTCAAGGGATTGTTTAGAAATATTTTTCTCTATGTTTACAATATTTTCTATCTTGTAAAGAAACCATTTGTCTATTCTTGTAAGCTCGTGTATTTTGTCAATACTGTATCCTGATTTGATTGCTTCAACTATTGCAAACAATCTTTTGTCTGTTGGTCTTGAAAGCTCTTTTTCCAGACCCTTAAATGAAACCTTGTTTAACACAAGACCGTACATTCCAATGTTTAACATTCTGATTGCTTTTTGTATTACTTCTTCAAAGTTTCTTCCAATAGCCATTACTTCTCCGACACTTTTCATTTCTGTGCCAATTTCTTTCTTGACTTTCTTAAATTTTTGCAAGTCCCATCTTGGCATTTTCATTACCAGGTAGTCAAGCGCTGGTTCAAAACAAGCCATTGTTTTTTTTGTAATCTTGTTTTCTACTTTTGTAAGCGGATAATTCAAAGCAAGCTTTGTTGCAACAAATGCAAGAGGATAACCAGTTGCTTTGGATGCTAGGGCCGAACTCCGGCTAAGCCTTGCATTTACTTCAATAACACGATAGTCCTCGCTTTTCGGGTCAAGCGCAAACTGGATATTGCATTCTCCAACAATCCCAAGATGTCTTATAACCTTTATTGAAATTTCTCTCAGTTTGTGGTATTCTGTGTTTGTAAGAGTCTGGCTTGGGGCAACAACAATGCTTTCTCCTGTGTGAATTCCCATCGGGTCAAAGTTCTCCATATTGCAGACAGTAACACAGTTGTCTTCTTTGTCTCGAACAACCTCATATTCAATTTCTTTCCATCCTTCAAGATATTCTTCTACAAGAATTTGCTTTGAATGAGAAAAAGCCTTTTCAACAATTTCAGTGAACTCTTCATTATTGTTTGCTATTCCGCTTCCCCTGCCTCCAAGAGCATATGCAACTCGGACAATTGTTGGAAAACCAATTTTTTTCACGGCCTCCATTGCCTGCTCTTTTGAGCTGACTGCGAAACTGTTTGGAACCTTAACATTAATTTCTGCAAGAGCATTTACAAAGAGTTCCCGGTCCTCAGTTGTTTCAATCGCGTCTATTTGAGTTCCCAAAACTTTTATGTTGTGCTTTTTAATAATTCCTTTTCGGTGAAGTTCGATTCCGCAGTTCAGTGCAGTCTGCCCTCCAAATCCAAGAAGAATGCCGTCTGGTTTTTCTTTTTCAATGACTTTTTCAACAAAATAAGCATTAACCGGAAGCAGGTAGAGTGCGTCAGCAAACTCTTGGCTTGTCTGAACAGTAGCAATATTTGGGTTAACTAAAACAGTTTTTATTCCCTCTTCCTTTAGTGCTTTGAGCGCCTGACTTCCACTGTAGTCAAACTCTCCAGCTTCTCCAATCTTAAGTGCTCCGGAGCCGAGCACAAGAACCTTTTTTGGCTTGCCTGTTTTTTCTTTTTTCACTATTTCAGCTCCTTGATAAATTCGTCAAACAAGAATCCTGTGTCTGTTGGGCCAGGGTTTGCTTCAGGATGAAATTGCACGCTCATGAATGGCTTGTTTTTGTGTTTTATTCCCTCGTTTGTTCCGTCATTAACGTTTTCAAACCAGGCCTCCCATTCCTTGTCAAGGCTTTTTAGGTTCACTGCAAAGCCATGGTTTTGTGAAGTAATATAACATCTCTCGCTTCCTGAAATTCGGCAGGGTTGGTTTGCTGACCTGTGCCCGTACTTTAATTTGTAAGTGTCTCCTCTTGCAGCAAGTGCAAGAATCTGGTTTCCAAGGCAAACTCCGAAAACAGGAACTTCTTTTTCAATTGCTTTTGCTACTGTCTCAATTGTTGCAACTGCTTTTTTTGGATCTCCTGGGCCGTTTGAAATAACTATTCCGTCAAAATCAATCTTTTTTTCAAAAACATCATAATCCCATGGAACCTTGATTACTTTTGTTCCTCTTGTGACAAGAGATCTGACTATGTTGTTTTTTACTCCGCAGTCAAGCAGTGCAATCTTTTTACTTCCCTTGCCGTACTCTGTAAGCCTTCTTGTTGAAACATTTTCCACGAGATTTTCTTCGTCTGGATTGTAAAATTCTTTTCCCTCTTCGTTTCCTTCAATTTCTATTCTTCCAAGCATTGTGCCGTGCTCTCTCAACTTTTTAGTCAAGGCTCTTACGTCAATTCCTGTTATTGCAGGAACATTCTCTTCCTTTAACCAGTCTCCAAGGCTTTTCTCTGAATTCCAATGATTGTGTTTTTCAGAGTATTCAACAACAACAAGCCCCTTAATCCATATCTTGTCGCTTTCAAAATATTTCAGGATTTCGTTTTCAAGAATCTTCTTTGGCACGCCATAGTTTCCTGCAAGAGGGTAGGTCATGCACAAGACCTGTCCATCATAGCTTGGGTCAGTTAAAGAATACTCATAGCCAACCATGCCTGTGCTAAAGACTACTTCTCCACCAGAATTAACTTCTGCACCAAATGATGTGCCTTGAAAAACAGTACCGTCTTCCAGAACCAATTTTGCTTTTTTTCTTTTTTGCCGGTCCAAGAAAACCCGTTAATAACAAAAGAAGTAATTCCTTTTAAGGCTTTTGTCAAATTTCTTTATTTTCAAGATCTGCATTAGCAATATTAAGCATTTTTTCCGTTGCCTTGATTGCTGCTACAAGCTGGTCTGAGTCAACACCAGTTGTCTTGAATTGTGAACCATTCTTTTTCCAGGTTATTGTTGTCTCAACTATTGCATCTGTTTCTCCGCCGGGGGGAATCTGCACTTCATAGTCTAAGAGTTTCAGAATTTTGAATCCGAGCTTTGCGGAAGCTTTCCTTAGCGCGTTCATGAATGCGTCGTATCCTCCGTCTCCAGTCTCGCTTTCCTCTGCTTTCTTTCCATTGAATCTCACCAAAATCGTTGACCTTGGCTCTTTTTCCATTGCTGAAACACAGTCAAAGCTTTCAATAACCAGCTTCTTGTCTTCAGGAGTTTCAAGAATGTCTGAAATTATAAATGGCAGGTCCTCAGGAGTAACTTTTTTTTTCTTTTCTCCAAGCTCAACAATCCTGTTAAGCACCTTTTTTTTCTGTTCTGCGTCAAGGCTTATATCCATCTTCTTCAGATTCATTTCAAGCGAAGCCTTTCCGCTCAGTTTGCCAAGAGCATACTCTCTTGTCTGCCCAAATCGCTCCGGCAAAAGCTTGTTTTCGTAAAGCATTCCTTTTTTTGAACCGTCTGCATGAATTCCTGCTGCATGGGTAAAAAAGCTTCTTCCGGAAATCGGCTTGTTCTCTCCCAGCCTTCTTCCGGAAAATTTTTCAACAAGTTCGCTTGACTTGAGCAACATTTTCTCATTCACTCTGGTTGAAAGACTGGTGTGGTCAGCTATTGATGCAACTACTTCGTCAAGAGATGCATTGCCTGCCCGCTCGCCCAGCCCGTTGATTGTTACGTGGAGAGCTTTTGCTCCTGCTTTAGCAGCTGCAAGGCTGTTGGCAGTAGCAAGGCCATAATCATTGTGAGCATGAAATTCAAACAGTTTTCCTGGAAACGCAGAAACAATTTCTTCTACATAATACTTTGTTTTTTCTGGTGAAAGCAATCCCAGGGTATCAGGAAGCAGAACACGCTCTACTCCTGCATTGAAAAGTCTTTCAGTAAATTTGTAAACATAATCCTTGCTTTCCTTTATTCCATTGCTCCAGTCTTCCAGATAAGCATTCACTTTCATTTTCTTGCCTAATGCATACTTGATTGTTTTTTCTGCATCCTTGAAATGCTCTTCTGGTTTTTTTCCAAGCTGTTTTTCGCAGTGCTTTTTTGAGCCTTTTACCAACAGGTTTATTCTTCTGCACCCGGTTTCATAAATCCAGTCAGAGCTTTTTTCCCCATCAGTAAATCCAAGAACCTCTACCTTGTTTTCGAAGCCCTGCTTTTTAGCCCATTGCATTATTTTTTGAACAGATTTTTTTTCTTTTTCTGAAACAAGAGCGCTTGCTATCTCTATTCTGTCAACTTTGACTTCCAAAAGCAGAGTTTTTGCAATGCTTAGCTTTTCCTTTGTGTTAAAGCTAACTCCTTTTGTCTGCTCTCCATCCCTTAGAGTAACATCTACAAGCTCTATTTTTTGCTTTTTCAAGCACACCACCTAAAATTAGTTAAAAAAGTCTTAAAGCTGTCAAAGTCCAGCTTATGCCTGGATTTGCACCTGCTGGCACTCTTCAAGCACCTGCTGGCACTCTTCAAGCACCTGCTGGCACTCTTCAAGCGCCTGCTGGCACTGCATCCTTTGCAGGATTTGCCAACACCTTCTTTTAGTCATATTATAATTAATCATTCTTGTGTTTTTAAGCGTTTGCTTTACTTTTTTATTTGATGTGCTTGTTTTGCTGTGTTAAATTTCTTAGCAAATTATCATAAAAACAAGGTTGTGAAAAAAAATGAATTTAGCTCAAGTAGTTGACAAAATCAAGTCTCTTTCTGACCAAAAAAATGCAGAGGGAATGGCTAGGTTTGGAATAACCTCTAAGAGCAAAATTTATGGCGTAAGCATGCCTGATTTGAGAAAGCTTGCAAAAGAAATCGGAGAAGATCACGAGCTTGCTCTCCAGTTATGGGCTATTGATTCAATAGAGTCAAGACTTGTTGCCTCAATTATTGCGAATCCTGAAAAATTTACGGAGAAAGATGCGGATTCTTGGATTAAGAATTTTGATAACTGGGCACTGTGTGATCAATGTTGCCTGAATCTTTTCTGGAAGCTTCCCTTTGCTTACGAGAAAGCAAGAGAGTGGACTTCAAGAAAAGAAGAGTTTGAAAAGCGAGCTGGCTTTGCTCTGCTGGCTGTTCTCGCCTGGAAAGACAAGCAGGCAAAAAACAGCAAGCTGGAAGAATTTATTCCATTGCTTGAACAGCATGCTTGCGATGAACGGTTAATGGTGAAGAAGTCAGTCAACTGGGCTTTGAGACAGATTGGAAAGAGAAACCCTGCACTCAACAAAAAAGCAATTGCTTCTGCCAAGAGAATAAAAAAACAGGGCACCCCATCAGCCAAATGGATTGCTGGAGATGCATTGCGGGAATTGAAGAGCGAGGCTGTTCAGAAGCGGTTGGCTAATTAAACTTAAAGTCCAAAATGTTCCTGCTCTTCTGCACTCTTTTCTTCAAGGAATTTTATAAACTCACTTTTCAAGTTGCTAACATGATACAGTTTTCCTGTTTCTAGGAATTCGGCAACCTTTTCCAAGAAAACGTTTGCTCCGATGACGTGAGGCAAAACAACAAAGTCTACATTGTTTTGATAGAGTCTGAGAGCATTTCTATAATAGTGAGCTCTTGCAAATACAACAAGCTTGGGATTTGTCTTGTTTGCAAGGTCTGCTAAAAATATCGCACTCTTGATATCTGGAATTGCAATCACTAAAAGTTTTGCATCTTTTAGATTTATTTTTTCCATGATTTCTTCCGAGTCTGCTGCTCCGTAAACTGCGTTGAATCCCTTGTTTATGCACGATGTGATAACCTCTGAATCATGGTCCACAATCACAAGCGGTACATTTCCCTTTAGGGAAGCTGCAATACCATACCCGGTGGTTCCGCCTCCAATGATTATCACGTGGTCTTTAAGTTCAACAGGTACTTTCTCAAGCTTTTTGATTCTGCTTGAAAATCTTTTGTGCTTTAGTTTTCTTGGAATTTTTTCTGAAATTCGGGAAAACAAAGAATATGCTCTGTTTGAATAATTGAACATGTACGGAGTTATAACCATTGAAACAGCTATCACAAAAACAAGCAATGAAAAAAGGTCTGCTGATAAAATTCCTGCATTTCTTCCCTGGCCTGCAAGAATAAAAGAAAATTCACTAACCTGCGCAAGCCCGGCAGCAACAAGGAATGAAACCCTGCTTCCAAAACCGCTTCCAAGAGAAACAAGATAGAATGCAAGCGGTTTTAGGATAAACACTATTCCCACAATCATTAACAGCAGGCCAATGGGAAATGCTCCAAAATTGAAGGTTAACTGCATTCCCAGAGTCACAAAAAATATTGTGACAAAGAAATCTCTCAGCCCCCTTATCTTGCTGAATATTTCAATATTGTAAGGTAGAGTTGAAAGTGCAAGTCCTGAGAAAAATGCCCCAATCGCAATTGGAATTCCAAGGAAAAGAGAGAGCTGAATAAAAACAAAACAATTTGAAACAGCTGTCAGATAAAAAAGCTCACTGTACTTGAGTGAAAACCTGTAAAGTCTCGGAAAAATATATTTATTCAGCAAGACTGCAGAAATTATGAGAATTGCGCTGTTCAAAATTATGCCGAAAAAATTCGAGCTTCCGTCTGCTCCAAGATTCTGAAGGAGAGGAATTGCAAAAACCACTAGAATATCCTGAAGAATCAAAAAGCCAACCATTAGCCTTCCGTGAAGCGTGTTTATCTGAAACGAGTCTGACAACTGCTTGACTACAACCATTGTGGATGAGAATGCGAGAATTACTCCGATGAAAACAGATTGCTCAAATGAAAGAATTCCAAAGACTTCTGAAAGTCCAATGACTGATGCAATGATAACTAATACCTGCAGTGTTCCTCCGATGACCACGGTTTTTCCCATGCTGATTAGCCTTGAAAAATCTGTTTCAATTCCAATCGAGAAAAGCAGGAAAGCAATTCCAAGTTCTGAGAGAATAATTATTTCTTCAATATTTGGAATTCCAAGGGTAATCACTCCGTCTCCGAAAGGAAAAACCATTGAACCTAGTACAATAGGGCCCATGATGATTCCTGCAAGAATGTATCCAAGCAGGGACGGCTGTTTGAATATCCTGACTATGTAGTTCATTACTGTTGCTGCTACAACAATCTTGGCTAAATCTATCAGAAGCGCTGTTTCCAGAGACATAATCTGATAATTAGTGTATTTGAGTATTTAAGCATTACTCTGTCTTCTTCCACTTGGTTCCTTCAGCAGAATCAGTCAGCTCTATTCCTTTCTCAGCAAGCTTGTCTCGTAGCTCATCTGCCTTTGCCCAGTCTTTTTCTTGCCTCGCTTTTTCTCTTTCTTCCAGCAGGTTTTCCTCTTCCTCAGTCAATGTTCCGCTTTTCTGTTCAAAGGAAAAAACTTCAAAAATTTTGTCAAGCTCTTTCATGAATTTCAAAGCAATTTCACTATCCTTGTTTCCCACTTTGTTTTCTGCAATTAGTTTGTTCACATCCCTCACAAAATCGTAAAGCTTTGCCCATGCACTCGGCAGGTCAAAGTCGTTGTCCATTGCTTTTTCAAATCCAGTCTTTGCCTTTTCCACAAGCTTCTTCATCTCTCCTGAATCCTTGCCATTTGCTTCTTGCAATGCTTCAATTAATCTGTTGAATCTCTCCAGCCCAGCCTTTGCTTCCTCCATTGCTTTTTCTGAAAAATCAATTCTGCTCCTGTAATGCAGGCCTGCAACAAAGAATCTGAAAACCTTTGGATTATATTTTTCCAGCAATTCAGGCACCTCAATATAGTTGCCCAAGCTCTTGCTCATCTTTTCTCCTTCCACGTTCAGGAAACCAGAGTGCAGCCAGTACTTTACAAACGGTTTCTTCCCGCTTGCCCCCTCGCTCTGAGCTATCTCGTTTTCATGGTGCGGAAACACTAAATCTACTGCTCCGCCGTGAACATCAAACTGTTCACCAAGATGCTTTCCCCCCATTGCACTGCATTCAATGTGCCAGCCTGGTCTTCCCTTGCCCCATGGGCTGTCCCAGCTTGGTTCTCCTTCTCTAGCTTTTTTCCATAAAGCAAAGTCCTGTGCATTTTCTTTGTCGTACTTGTCTGTCTCCACTCTTGTTCCAGTCTTGCTTTTGTCAATCTTTATTCCTGAGAGTTTTCCATATTCTGGAAACTTGCTAATGTTATAATAGACTCCGTCATCTGTCTCGTAAGCAATTCCTTTTTCTTCAAGCTTTTTCACTAGCTCGATTATCTCTTTAATGTGCCCTGAAACAGAGGGATAGCTGTCTGCTTTTTTAACGTGCAGTCCATCAAGCTCTTTGAAGAAAAGCTTTGTGTTCTTCTCTGCTAATTCTTTCCAGTCAATTCCTAATTCGTTTGACTTGGAGATGATGTCGTCGTGAACATCAGTAATGTTCATGACATACTTTACCTTGAAACCCTTCCATTCAAGATATCTTCTGATGAAATCGAATGCAACATATGTTCGCGCGTGACCAATGTGCGGAGGCCCCTGAACAGTCGGACCGCAGATATACATTCCCACAGCCTTGCCTTTTAACGGCTTGAATTCTTCCTTTGACCGTGACAGAGTGTTATGGACTTTTAACATAATATGAATCAAGAGGGGAATTAATTAAAATAGTTAGCTACTGACTGTTGAATGCCTGTTTTAATATGAACATAATGCTATTGGATTTGTTGTGTGTTTGCACTAGTTCATTGAAAACCTTTGGATATTAATTGTATCCTGTATCTTAATTAATGTTTTTGTACATTAGTTTTTGTATGAAATTTAATAAAGATGGCAAAGAGCATCAATCAATAAAGGAAATCAAATTGCAGGATGGCACCGTTATTGGAGTTTTTGAGGGTAATAGGGGGGCAAATCCAGATCATGATATTCTCATAAAATATCAAGAGATAGGCAAGCGTTTAAGAACCCCAAAACACATTCATTGGGTTATTGATTTACTTATTAAAAAAGAGCATAATCGAGTGCTTACTTTGGAATTTATGAACTACTTACGAGATATGTATGAGAGGGTTGATGCTTTTAAGAGCAAGGATGACAGAAAAAATTGCGAGCTTAAAGAAACTACTGACACAAAACTAAAGCGTTTTGGGAAATTAAATCAATATGGAGAATATAAGGTTGATTTTATCGGACATCTTATAGAGCTTATGATTAAAATGGAAAAAAATACGCCTCCTGAAAAGCCAGCAAGAGTTTTCAGAGAGTTAATGGATGCGATGATTGAAGAAAAAGAGATTTTTGTGATTGTCAGCAAAGCAACTCAAATTGGAAGATAATTTTATGGCTTTGATGATTCTTTTAATTCCTCTAATATGGGGCAAGTTCTACACATAGGGTTGTTTTTGCTTGGAACTTCAGGGCAATCAGGATATAATCCTTTGCAGTTTGGGAAGCCGGAGTTCTCAGCCTGTTCTAATCGCTTAGTTCTTTCAAATTTTACCGTGTGCTTTTGATTAACTGTTCGATTACTTTCATAATTTACCATTTAAATCTCTAATAATTTGTTATCAATAATTCTTTAATTTTTCCTCTGCCGTTACCATTACAATTTATTGTTCTGCCAGCCATAACAATCTTTTGATTAAATTCTTTATAAAGCTCTTTAATTAAAGGCACATAAGAATTGCTTAGCATGACAAAACAACCTTTTTTATCGAGTTTCTTAAAACATTGTGATAAACGTTCTTGGTCTTTTTCAGTAAAATCTTTTGTAGTATAACTTGTAAAATTTGAGGTCTTGGAAATTGGTTGATAAGGGGGGTCAAAATAAACAAAATCTTCTTTCTTTGCTTTTTCAATGGCTTGTTCAAAATCTAAACAAGTTATTTCACCAATCTGCAAAGCTTTGCTGACTGCAAGCAGGTTTTTTTCATCTAAAATCTTTGGATTTTTATATTTTCCAAAAGGAACATTAAATTTACCTTTCGAATTAACTCTATATAATCCATTGAAAGCAGTTTTATTCAAATATAAAAATTGAGCAGCTTTCTTAACTGGTTGGCTTGGTTGTTCTTTTCGGATTTGATAAAATGTTTCTTCATTGTTTTTGTATTTTAGAGAAGCAAGTTCCTTAATCAATGCATTCACGTCATTTTTTACAATTTTGTAAACGCCCACTAAATCAGGATTATAATCGTTCAGAATAGCCTTATTAACTATTCTTTTTGATTTTAAATGAAAAAACAATGCGCCTCCTCCGACAAACGGTTCAAAATAGTTGTTAAATGTTTTCGGCAAAGAATAGTCTAATTCACTAAGTAATTGTCTTTTTCCTCCAGCCCATTTAACAAACGGTGTTGCTTTAACGATTAAAATCGCCTCTGTATAATTTCTGTTCTGGTTAGTAATAAGACATTGTGTTCCAACACTATTTAAATTATTCATTTCTTAACCAACTCCTTTGGCTCTTCTAACCTGCTCAATACAAGTACGTTCTCGTCATTTAAAAACGTGCCGAGACTCCGCAGTTCCAGTGAACTATTTTTAATGATAATTCTGAGTATGCTTATTGTGTTTAATCAATGAAATTCAAAGTATCTGACTCGAATTTGAATATTTCTTTTTCGTTGAGAGTGTTTGGGCTGGCTTTGACAGTAGCATTTTTCCTTTATGGGATTCATGATGTTTTTTTTCAAACAATCTGAGTTTATCCCTTCGCTGATTCCTTTTTTTATAATTGGGATTTTAGTTTTTTCACTCCTAGAAGAAATTATTTTTAGATTTGTGCTGTTGGATTTTGTTTTGTTAAATAAACTGCCGAAAATAATTGAAAAAAATCAAAATATAATTTTAGGAAAGAAATGGATTGTGACCAGTTTGATAATTCAATCGCTGGTGTTTGCAAGTTTGCATCATAGGAAATTTTGGGCTTAACTGCACTAGTTTTTATTGGCGGTCTGTTCTATGGCTTACTATATCTAAAGTGTGAGAGAAATTTGTTTCCTGCATATTTAGCACATACTGTATTTACTGCTCTGCTACTTTTTAGTTAATCAAAAAGTTCACAATCCAAGCTCTTTCTTCCATTCCTTGCACAGCATTTCTGTCTTCTTTTCAGCTAGTCCAGTGTAGTGCTCTGGGTTGCTTACGATGTCAAGCTCTTGCTTGGAAAACTTTTGCAAAAACTTTCCGACCTTCTTGTCTTCCTGTGCAAGCTCCAGCAGTTCTTTTCCCATCTTCTGCGATTTAAGAGTCAATTGCTTCTGCTGAAACCATCCCAGCATTCAAATCAAAGTTTTTTTGCATTGCTTCCTTGTCAACAACAAGATTTCCACAGACCCTGTTTAGTCTCTTTGCTGATAGAGCAAGACCTGCGAGAATCTCTGGCACAAACCTTTGAGAAGCAGAGTTTGTCAAGTCTCTCTGATGCTCTGAAATCTGGTCAAGGTAAACAGTCATTGACCTTGGAAGGAACTGTTTGTAAAAGCTTTTCACATTTTCAAAATTTATCGGGTTTCTCTTGTGCGGCATTGTGCTGCTGCCAACCTGCTGGCTTTCAAAAGCTTCTGCTATCTCATTTATTTCGCTTCTCTGCAACTGTCTCATGTCGTCTGCAAAGTTTGCTAGAACACCGAAAGCAGAGTTCATTGAGTGAACAAGGTCAACCAGTGTTTCCGGTTCCACAATCTGTGTTGAAGACTTGCTAATCTTCAATCCCAGTTCTTCCATTATATCTTTTTCAAGTTTAATCGGGTCTTTCACAATCAGGGAGCTTGCGTTGTATGCTCCGACTGCTCCTGAAAACTTTCCTGAGAGATTGTTTTTTGCTCGCTCTATTTCTTTTATCCTGCTTCCAAGCCTGCTTACATATCCTGCTATTGCAAAGCCGAAGGTTATTGGCTCTGCGTGCTGGCCATGGGTTCTTCCAATCTGAAGCGTTGCCTTTTCCCTCAAAGCAATTTTTATAAGTGTTTTTTCAAAGTCAATCAATGCTGGCAGAACAATCTGCTCTGTTGCCTCCTTGTACCTGAGCGCGCTTGATGTATCCACGATGTCATAGGATGTTGCTCCAAAGTGCACAAATGGCTTTGCCTTGTCTGAAACATTTTTTCTGATGCAGTTTGCAAGCGCCCTGACATCGTGCTTTATTCTGTCCTCTTCTGCATAAACTTCTTCTGCACTAACCTGTCCAGAGGCTTTTCCGATTTCTTTTGCTGTTTCCTTTGAACAAATTCCCTGTTTTGAGAGAGCTTTCACAAGAGCTGCTTCAACCCTTGCTTGGTATTTAATGCGTGCATTTTCTGAAAGAAATTTCTTCATTTTTTCAAAGTCTTTTCCCCTGCCATAATATCTGTAGTCAAGCGGGGAGATGCAGTCAAAGTAGTCTTTTTTCACAGTGCTCACGAACATATTGAATGAAATTCTTTTTATTAAATGTTTCTTTTAGCTATATCTCTTCCAAGTTCATCCAATACTTTAAAAATCTCGGCTCTGAGTTCTTCGTCAATTCTTCTCTGGTCTTTTTCAGGAGAAATTGGTGAACTTTTTCCATCTATTGCGGCTCTTAATTTTCCGCCAGCCCATAATTCTAGCTTTTTCCCTTTTTGTTTAACATACCCTTTTCTGCAAAGAAATAGAAATGGTTTTTTTCCACGCATTCCTTTTCCTGAAACAAAATTTGCTCGTCTGGTATAGTCGCTTGCTCTTCCTCACTTTAGAGCCTCTTCAGTTGGAACAGAACCAGCACCTATGAACCCATGGCTTTCAATCAATTTCTGAGTCAAATCAGCAAAAGTCTGATAGCTCATTATTTCCATTGTTCCATTATCGGAAAGAACTCTTGAAAGTTCACGCATTAGTTCGTCTCTTGCAGAATTTGACCCTAGATTGCATAAAAGAAACTGTATGTTTATGTGGTCAACGATTTTATCACCCAGTGCTTTCAAATGCTCAATTGCGTCTTTTCTGTGAAGAAACAGGTTTGGGTGTTTTTTTTCTGTCTCTCTTGTTGAGGGGTTTTGCCTCAAGTCCAATTCCGTGAAAATCAGTGTCAGGAAATTTTTTTGCTCTTTCTTTGAGTCCTTTTTTTCTATCAACATCGCTTCTTTTGATTCCGAGATGCACTTCAGCAGGGCGCCTTGGCGGCATGAAATCACTTTTCTAAATTCTCAAGAAAGCTCTTGTAAGAATTCATTGTCTCTTCAATGCTTGGCGCACCCCAGTGCTTCTCTCCAATCCATGCTTCTGCAACACTCTTGTACATGTTGCTCACAATCTCAACCAGTTCGCTTGGAAGTTTTGGCGGAACAGGCCACGTGTCTTTGCTCAGCTCCTGGTTCTTTGCTTTAGTGACTTCTTCTGCCCAGGGAATCGTCTTATAGTAGTCGCGGATTACCTGCTTGCTTATGTGCACTTTATTCCACAAAAACCTGTTTTCGTCAAGCGTTCCTGCAACGTCAACAAGCACTAGCTCGTTTTCAGGATTCAATCCAAACTCTACTTTTCCGTCAGCGTGCTCTAGCCCGATTTCTTCTGCTCGTTTGGAAAGAAACGAGTTAATCTTGAGTGCCTTCTCTTTCAGCTCTTCCATCTGTTCTTCTGAAATCTTTGACATCTCTCTTGCTTCTTCCCAGGAAAGATACCTGTCTGTTAATTCTTCCAGTTTTGTTGAAACATCAAAAACTGGTTTTTCTAGTTTTATTCCTGGTTTTGGCATTTCGTCAAGCCCAAGGTCTGCTGGAGTAATCTGCCCTGATTTCAATCTTTTGAATACGCTGCTTCCATCTGGAAGAGAATTTCTGAACATTATTTCAAGGGGAACAAGATAGTTTTTGCTCTCGTCTTCAATCTCGTTCTTCTGGGGATACAGGACGCGAACAAGGGAAACTTCCATTTCATTCAGTGCAGGCTGTGAAATAAAATGGTTTTTTATTCCAATTTCTGCTAACTGCTTGAAGTTGAACGAAGCCATTGAGCAAAGTGCTTCTCCTTTGCCGGGAATTTTGTCCGGCATTTTTCCATAATCAAAAACACTGTAATCGTCTGTAAACTTGAATATTCCTAACCCCATTTCTGTTTCAGTTGCTGGCTTTTTCACAATCAAGTCTTTTACGCTTCCCATTAAACCACCTCAAATTACCATGTCTTTTCTTTTTTTAAGGCTTTCACACACTGCCTTTCAGCAATTTTTTTCCTTTTTTTTCTAATTTTTGTTTTTTTCTTTTTCATCTGCTTCAAGCGTCTTTTTTCTTCCCTGAATTCTGTCTTTCTGAAGTTTGCTTGAAAAATTACTCGTAATGTTCAGCACCTGAACTGCTGCAATTGCTGCATTCTCTGCCCTGCCGACTCCCAGCCAGAGCCCGCCTTGCTCAGCTAATTTCATTGCTTTTTCAGCATATTCTGCCTGCACATCCTTTTTCACAGGCACATAAATAGTGTTTTTCTTCGGTGAAAATTTAGTTCCGTCAAGCTCTACAAATTCAATGAAAATGCTTTTCTCGTCACACTTGCTTCCCTCTTTTTCCACAGCATAGTCTGCTCCAAGACCTTCAAGAACTCCAAGGCATTTTTCCAGTCTCTTCCTTGCCTCGCTTCCCTCTGGCTTGACAACGCAGACTTTTTCAAAACCTTTAATGAAAGCTTCTGCATAGTCTGCTGCTACTCGCACTTTCTCCGGTCCTGTCGCAAGCACGGGAATGCCCGGTGGCATCTGGGCAATGCTAAGAAAAGCATCTAATCCATTGTAGTTTCCCTTGACTGGAATTCCAATAACCGGCTTTATTGTCAACGCTGCAATCGCTCCAGGCAGTGCTGCTGCAAGCCCTGCTCCGGCAATAA
>JAFCCW010000016.1 GCA_017609985.1 Candidatus Iainarchaeum sp. | reverse complement strand
GTGCTCCCTTCCCCCGTTTTCTTCTAGGCCGTTTAAAGGCAATTCTGCAATTTTTTTAGCTATATTAATCTCTTCACAAAAATCTTTTTAAAGAGATGTAACTTCTTTTCTTCTTGAATGCTTGATATTGCACTCTTAACCTCGAATCCCTGGCTCTGGCTTTTTTTAATGAATCTGATTCCCTTGAGCGAGCTTCGTGCAACAATTCCCGCGGCAATTCTTGTCTGGGGTCTTCCCTGGTTTCCTGTCTTTATCGCAAGCGTTTTGATTCACATTGCTCTTGCTCCAGTAATTTATTTCTGCCTTGAAAAATTTCTCGACCTTGTTTTGAAAGTAAACTTCTTCAATCGCTTTTACAACAACGAGGTAATGAAAGTGCAGAGAAAAGCAACTCCTTATGTAGAAAAGTACGGCGTTCTTGGTCTCTCGCTCTTCATCTTTATTCCTCTCCCTGGATCGGGCACTTACTCTGGAACTCTTGCTGCATTCCTTCTAAAGTTCGGTTACCGCAAGCTCTTCATTGCAAATGCGGTGGGCATGTTCTTTAACGGTATGCTCTGGACTGGCTTGTCAATCGGAGCGTTCTCTTTTCTGAATGGTTTTTTGCCGGTTTAATTGTTTTTTGCTGTTTTATGTAACTGCAATTTAATCAGAGTGCCTGAATTTACTGAAGAAGTTTTTTCTTTTCTTTGCGAGCTTTTCTTCTTTCTCAAGCTCTTTAAACAATTTCTTCTGTTTTTTGTTCAGTTTCTTTGGCGTTTGAATAATTACTTTTACATATTCGTCTCCGTATCCTTTTTCACTAATTTTTTTGATTCCTTTTTCGCTTAATCTAAAAATAGTGTCTGTCTGGGTTCCAGCAGGAATCTTGACTGTTGCTTCTCCTTTCAGAATTGGAACCTCAAGTTTTGTTCCAAGTGCAGATTCTGCGAACGAAATTGGAACTTCTGTGAAAATATCTGCTCCGTCTCTCTTGAATAACTTGTGCGGTTCTACAAATATTACAATAAACAAGTCTCCAGACTGTCCGCCATTGCTTCCTGCATTTCCTTCTCCTTCCATTCTTAAATGATTTCCAGAGTCAATTCCTGCAGGAATTTTTATCTTAATATTCTTTTTTGCTTTAAGTCTTCCTGCGCCACTGCATTTTTTGCAAATGTTTTTTATTGTCTTGCCGTTTCCTCCACATTTTGGGCAAGTTGTTTGTGTTCTGAATATTCCAAACGGGGTTCTTCTGTTTTCAGTCAGCACTCCTGAACCATTGCACTTGACACAAGTTTCTTCGCCTTTGCCACCCTTTCCTTTGCAAGCAGAACATTCTTCAATTCTCGTGACTGAAATGTTTTTTTCCACTCCAAATGCTGCTTCTTCAAAACTGAGCGATAAATCCACTGCAAGGTCTGTTCCTCTTAATGATGTGTTTCTTGTTCTGTTTCTGCTGCTGAATGCCTGCCTTAAAGTATCAGCCATGCTCCCAAATTCGCTAAAACCTCCGAAGCCCCCAAAAATATCTGAAAAATCAAAGTCTTGTTGTCCTTCAAATCCCTGAAATCCACTAAATCCTTCAGATGCATGTCCAAACTGGTCATAGTTTGATTTCTTTTGAGGGTCTGATAAAATTTGGTATGCTTCAAGCACTTCCTTGAATTTTTCTTCACTTCCCTGTTCCTTATTTAAATCAGGGTGATATTTTTTTGCGAGTTTTTTGTAAGCAGATTTAACTTCGTCTAAAGAAGCTTCTTTCCTCAAGCCAAGAATCTTATAATAATCTTGTGTTTTAGTCATGCAAATCAGTCAAATATACAAATCTCTGCCAATCTTTAAAGAGACAAAAAAAATAAAAAAGAAGTTAAGGAAAAGAAGAGTTACTCTTCTTTCTTTTTCTCATCTTTTACTTCATAGTCTGCGTCAACAACCTTGTCTTCTTTTTTTTCATCTTCTGTTTGTTTCTGTTCTTTATTTGTTGTTTCCTGTTTCTTTGTCTGTTGTGCTTTTTGATAAATTTCTGTGCCAATCTCCTGCATTTCCTTGTTCAGCTCGTCAAATTTTGCTTTTATTGCGCCTGTATCTTTTGGTTCTTTTTCAAGAAGCGCTTTTAGTTCATTGTTTTTGTTTTTTACAGACTCAATTTTTGCATCATCAACCTTGCCTTTCATTTCTTCAGCTATTTTTTCAGCGCTGTAAGTCAGAGCGTCTGCCTGATTTACTATTTCAATTTCTTCTTTTCTTTTCTTGTCATCTGCTGCGTGCTGTTCTGCTTCCAGCTTCATTTTTTCAATTTCTTCCTCGTTCAGTTTTTGTGAGGCAACAATCTCTATTCCTTGTTCTTTCCCTGTTCCCAAATCCTTTGCTTTTACGTTCACTATTCCGTTTGCATCAATGTCAAAGCTTACTTCTATCTGTGGTACTCCTCTTGGAGACGGTGGAATTCCAACAAGCTGGAATCTGCCCAGTGTCTTGTTGTCTTTAGCCATTTCTCTCTCTCCCTGCAATACATGAATGTCAACCGCTGGCTGATTGTCTGATGCAGTTGAAAAAACCTGGCTTTTCTTTGTTGGAATAGTCGTGTTTCTTGCAATTAATGGTGTTCTGATTCCGCCAAGTGTTTCAATTCCAAGAGTAAGTGGTGTAACATCAAGAAGCAGCACATCGTTTACTTCTCCACTTAATACTCCGCCCTGTATTGCTGCACCCATTGCAACACACTCCATCGGGTCAACACCTCTTTCAAGCTTTGAACCGATTAAATCTTCAACAAATTTTTGCAGTACTGGCATCCTTGTAGGGCCACCAACCATTATTATTCTTTTTATGTCAGATGGCTGTAAGTTTGCATCTGCCAAAGCCTGTTGCACTGGTTTTTCGCATCTCTTTATTGTGGGTTCAACTAGTTGTTCAAGCTTTGCTCTTTTTATCTTCATTGCAAGATGCTTTGGTCCTGATTCGTCTGCTGTCACATAAGGCAGATTAATGTCTGTTTCCAAGACTGTTGAGAGCTCTATTTTTGCTTTTTCCACAGCTTCTTTTATTCTTTGCATTGCCCTGTTATCCTTTGTCAGGTCCACTGCCTGCTCTTTCTTGAATTCTGACACAACAAAGTCAACAAGCACGTTGTCCATGTCTGTTCCGCCAAGCTGGGTATCTCCGCTTGTTGACTTAACTTCAAAGACTCCGTCTCCAAACTCCATTATTGTCACATCAAGAGTTCCGCCGCCAAAATCAAACACGAGTATTTTTTGCTCTTTTTCTTTTTTGTCAAGCCCGTATGCAAGAGAAGCAGCAGTGGGTTCGTTGATTATTCTAATTACTTCCAATCCAGCTATTTTTCCAGCATCCTTTGTTGCCTGTCTTTGGTTGTCGTCAAAGTAAGCAGGCACGGTTATAACTGCTTTTTCTACTTTTTCTCCTAAAAATTCTTCTGCGTCCTTTTTTATTTTTTGCAAGATAAACGCACTTAACTGCTGTGGAGTATATTCTTTTCCGTTTGCAGTATACTTGAAATCAGTTCCCATTTTTCTCTTGAATGCAGTGAATGTGTTTTCAGCGTTGCTCACAGCCTGCCTTTTAGCAGGTTCGCCCACAAGAACCTGGTTGTCTTTTGTAAACGCTACATAGCTTGGAAAAGCTTTGCCATAAATGCTTGCACCTTCTGCGCTTGAAACAATTCTTGGTTTTCCTGCTTCAAGAAAAGAAGCAGCTGAATTTGATGTTCCCAAATCAATTCCGATAACTTTACTCATTCTGAATTCCTCCTATTTTTTTCAAATTTTCGTAAACTTTTTTTCATAAACTTTTCTTTGATTTGTTTATCTTCACTTTTGCAGGTCTCAAGAGTTTTTCTTTTAGAGTATAACCTTTTTGAAATTCTTCAAGCACGATTTCATTCTCTTTTTCTTCTTCACAGTCTTCTGTGACTGCATCGTGCAGAAGCGGGTCAAATTTTTTTCCGACTGCTTTTGTTCTTTTTAATCCCTCTGAAATTAAAATTTCCAACAATTGTTTCTTAATTAGTTCAAGCCCGTTTGCGCAATCTTTTCCCGAAAAATTTTCCTGTTTTTCAAAATGTTCTTTTGCTGCTTCAATGCTGTCAAGCAATGGCAACAGCTTTTTTATGAGTTCTGTGTTTGCGAATAAGGCAAATTCCTGTTTTTCCCTTTCCAGTCTTTTTCTGCTGTTTTCAAACTCTGCCTGCAAACGTTGCATGCTGTCCTTTAAGTTATTCAGTTCTTCAGATTCTTCTTTTTCAGGTTTTAAGGAGTTTTTTTCCTCTTTGTTGGGTTGTTTTTTTTCAGGCATAACCAAACACATTGCGACTAAACTATTTAGACATTTGCATAATTTATTGAACAAAAAGTTTTTATTGCTTTTCCTATCTTTTTCTTTTTTTATTTCTAAGTTATATATTTCCTTTTCAGAAAACCTTTTATTGCCTTCAACCCTAACTTATTTTATGATTGGAGTAATTTGTGGAAGCCTTTTCTTTGAAGTTCCTCTCTTCAAATCATTGAAGAAAGAAACTGTTAAAACAGAGTTTGGAGACGCAGAAATTTTTTCTGATGGAAACATCTGCTTCATCGCAAGGCACGGCTCTCCCCCGGCAATTCCCCCACACAAGATTAACCACAAGGCAAACATTTCTGCTCTAAAAAAAGCTGGCTGTTCTCACGTCATTGGAGTCTGCTCCACAGGCAGTCTCAATAAGGCAATCAAACCAGGTGATTTAGCTCTTGTGACAGACTTTATTGGCTTGTTTTCCCCAATAACCTTTTTTGACAAAAAGATAGTTCACGATGTTCCTTTGATGGGAGCGAAAACAGGCAATGCAATCCTGAAAACAGCTTCATCGCTTGGCATTCCAATCAAAAAAGGAGTTTATGTTCAGACTCCCGGCCCTCGCCTGGAAACAAAGGCAGAGGTCAGACTGTTGTCCCAGTTTGCCGACATTGTGGGAATGACTGCTTCAAGTGAAGCCACACTCTGCTCTGAAGCAGGGCTTGATTATAGCTGTGTCTGCTCAATTGACAATTACGCTCACGGTCTTGCTGAAGAAGAGCTTTCAAACAAGGCAATAGTAAAGGCAAAAAATGCAAACGCTGAAAAAGTCAAAAAGCTTGTTCTCGCATCATTGGAGGAAATGCAGTGAGAGGAAATGCAATGAGCATTCTCATCAAAGATGTCTATTTTGACGGAAAATCCACCAATATATATATTAATGATAATAATATAGCAGAAATCAGTGAAAAAGCAGGCAACAAAGCAGACAAAGTGATTGATGCGCGGGGAAAAGCAGTTCTTCCCGGTCTGGTGAACATGCACACCCATGCTGCAATGTCTCTGCTTCGCGGTTACGCTGACGACCTGCCTCTTAATCAATGGCTTGAAGAAAAAATCTGGCCAACAGAAGCAAAGCTGAAGCCAAAGCATATTGAATCTGGAACAGCCTTTGCCTGCCTTGAAATGATTAAGTCTGGCACAACCTGCTTTCTTGACATGTACTGGCATCCGGAAGCAAACGCAAAAGCTACTTCCAAGTCAGGTCTGAGGTCTGTTCTAAACGCAGTAATAATCGGCACAAACAAGTCTGTTGAAGATTGCAGGCGCGAAACAAAAAAGAATCTCTCTGCACTCCGCGAATACGAGTGTGAAACTCTTAAGCCATCTCTTGGGCCACATGCAATCTATACTGTAACCAAAGAACAGCTTGAATGGATAAACTCTTTTTCAGAAGAACAAAATCTTTTGGTACACATGCACTTGTCTGAAACAGACCAAGAAGTCAAGGACTGCGTTAAAGACCATGGCTCCCGCCCGGCTGAATACCTGCAAAACATTGGTTTTCTTTCTGACAACAAGGTTTTTGCCCACTGTGTGCACCTGAACAAAAAAGAAGCAGGATTGCTTGGCAAATCTGGCTGCAAAGCAGTTCACTGTCCGACAAGCAACATGAAGCTTGCAGTAGGAGGCACGTTTCCTTACTCTATGCTTCGCTCCAAGGAAATAACCTGTTCTCTTGGAACTGACGGCTGTTCCTCCAACAACAATCTTGACATGTTTGAAGAAATGAAGTTTGCCTCACTTCTTCAGAAGTTTTCTTCCAATAATCCAACTGTCCTGCCTGCGAGGGAAGCAATCCAAATGGCTACCAGTGCTGGAGCAGAATCCCTGGGCTTCAATGCTGGCAGGGTGGAAGAGGGCAAGCTTGCAGACTTAATCCTTGTTGACCTGAAAGAGCTTTCAAAAATTCCCCTGCATTCTCTTGACTCAAACATTGTCTATTCTGCTAACGGCTCTGTTGTCACGCACTCAATTGTCAACGGAGAACTGCTGATGGAAGACAGGAAAGTCGAGGGCGAAGAAAAAACAATTGAAAAATTCAATAAAGCAGTTGAAGACATTTTTCAAACTTAAAGATTGGAAACAGTTTTCAAGCTTGAAAATATTTTTGGAAAAGTTCTATTCTTTCACTACGGCAATATACGGCAGGTCTCTGAATTTTTGAGCATAGTCTATTCCATAGCCCACCACAAACTTGTTTGGAATTTCAAATCCAACAAAATCAGCGTCAATTTCAACTTCTCTTCTCTCTTTTTTGTCCAGCAAGGCAACAATCTTTACACTCTCTGCTTCTTCTGCAACAATTTCCTTCATTTTTTTAAGAGTCCTTCCTGAATCCACGATGTCCTCCACTATCAGCACGTGCTTTCCTTTCAAGTCAGGTTTTAACTCTACATTCACATTCCCGGAAGAACTGGTTTCATTTCCGTAAGAGGATGCCTTTACAAACTCTACTTCTGCCTCTGGCCCGCCCGCGGAATGCACTGCCCTCACCAAATCAGCTGAAAACATGAAGGCTCCCTTGAGCACTACGAGAAGAGTAATTTTTTTCACGCCAGAGTAAGCTTCTGCAATTTCTTTTCCAAGCTCTTTCACCCGCTTCCCAATTTCTTCAGCTGAAAAAAGCTTTTCTTCAATTTCCTTTGAAGCCATGAAAGAAAGAAGCTTAACCAGTTAATTAACTTTTCCCAAAATACTTTCTCGCAGATTCCAGCTGTTCAAAGCTTCCGATGTCAAACCATTTTTCTGAGAACGGCATTGCATAGATTTCTTCCCTTGCCCGAAGCCATCCGACAAAGAATCCAAGAGCGTCTGGATTGTTGCCCTTCAAATACTCTTTCAGCATTCTAATTGACTTTTTTGGAAACAAATAACAGCAGGTGCTAATCAGCGTGCTTTCTGGATTTTCAGGTTTTTCAACAAAGCTTGTGACTTTTCCTTCTTCATCAACTTCCACAACCCCAAATTTTTTTGCTTCTTCAAGACTTTTAATATCATAAACAGCAAAACAAAATCTTTTCTTTTCCTTTTCATTGAACAATTCAATCAATTCATTCAAATCAAATTCAAAGATATTGTCGCCTCCAATCACAAGAAAGTCTTCATTAATTTCTTTTTCTTCAATCAAATAAGCAAGCCCGCCCAAAGCACCCAGTTTTTGCTCATTCTTCAACCCAGGCTCAACAAAAAGTTCTGCTTTCTTTTTTCCTTTGTAGCCTGAAAGAAATTCTTCAAACTGCTTTCCGAATTTTTCATTAGTGGTTATTATTACTCTGTCAATCTCTTCAACTTCTTCAATTTTTTCCAGCACAAACTCAATTATTTTTTCCCCATTAACATCTAACAGCGGTTTTGCCTTGTTTTTTGTGAGTGGCCAGAGCCTTTTTGCAAAACCCCCAGCCATCACAATAGCAATCAATTCATTCACCTGTGCCTATATATCCTCAAATCTTTCCTTTAATGCATCCATTACCTGCGGCATCGTAGTATACTCTAGCTCTTTTTCGCTCACACGGTGCGGTTCAAATGGCCCGTGCTGGCGCATATAGTGTGCTATTTCCATGCACTGTTTTCTTGTGTGGTCAAAACTTACGTCAGCAAACAAGTCCCTTGGACCGTGCAGTTTTCCATGACTTACCTGAAAACCTTTTCCAACCACGCGCGGAGGCCCATCAAATCTGGTTGGCGAAGCATCTGCTCTTGCAACAGGCATCAAAGGACCTTTGTGGCTTCCCCTCATCCACCCGCTTACAAGATGCGCAGTAGTAAACCCTTCAAGGATTTCTCCAACAGCAGGCATTCCAGACTGGGCTCTGCAGATTGCCACTGGGTCGTCCTTTCCCACATACTTTCCTGCTGAAACATTCAGCTTTTCAGTGCAAACAGAACAGGCAACTCTCTCTTTCTCGCTTTCCTCTCCTTTTTTCCAGATTCTTTTCACTGCGTATCTAGAGGTTGTTCCAAGCAGAGCAAGCATTGAATACATTTCCTCTGGACAGCTCATTCTAACCTTTTTGCTGTCGTAAACATCCACTATCTCAAATTCAAAGCCAGCAGTAGTGCTTGGGTCAATCACTAGCCCGGCGGTATTGAACGGGTCTGCAAAAGCCTTGAACAACGGCAGGTTGAATGCTGCCGGGTCTGTCTTGTCGCATGCAAACACAAGCAAGGGGTCTGACTTTCTTTCAACAAACTCCATTTCTGCAACTCCGGGCCCTTGTCCCTTTACATTTCCTGAAAAGCTGTCTGCAAGCAGGTCCTGTCCTGCTCCATAAAACTTGTTCTTGCGCGCGTGCTCTGCTGCATCCATAAAACCGTTCCAGGCAAGCTCGTGGATTTTTTCATCATCCTCTCCCCGGTTGTGGCTCAGCACAAGCTCGATATCATCTCCACAGTTGAAAACATAGTAGTCGTTCAACAACTTGCTTTCCTTCATTTCTTTTCTCAAATGCTCTTCCAGTATTTCCAGCATGCAGTCTGGCACAATTACGTGCCCTGGCAAACTGCCCACGTCAGCCTTTATCACAGAAATTGTTGTTGTTTTTTCTTCAGGCATTTTCCTAAAACCTCCTAGTTTTTTTCTTGCTGTCTGAAAGTATCTCACTAACCCCGTTGCTCAAATCATATTCTGCTTCAAAACCTAATTCTCTTTTAATCTTTGAAGTGTCTGCTTTTGTGTGTTCAACGTAATTTTTAAGCGGATTTTCAATGTACTTTCTTCTTCCCTTCAATCCGGTTTCTCTCTCAAGCACGTTGCACAGCTCATTGAGGGAATAACTTTTTTCTGTTCCAACATTGTAGATGTTTGCCTTTGCTTTTTCTTCCTCTGCTTTCATTCCCAAAATCATTGCCTTAACAATGTCAAGAACATAAGTGAAGTCGCGTGTTTGCTCTCCGTCTCCGTAAATAATCATTTCATTTCCTTCCTGCAAAGCCCAGAGAAACTGGGAGACGAGATTTGCAAACCTGCCCTTGTGCTTTTCATTCTTGCCATAAACAGAAAAAAACCTGAAACCAATGCTTTCAAGACCCTGCTCCTGCCAGAAAAGCCTTGCAGTGTGCTCCATTGCATACTTTGTCATTGCATAAAAATTCGGAGGGAAAACCTTTGCATCTTCAACCTGCTTTTTTAAATCACCATAAATGCTTGAACTGCTTGCATAAAGCACCCGCTTTACTCCATGGTCAGCACACAGCCTACTGAGCTGAGCAAACCCAGTAATGTTTTTTTCAATTCCCTCTGCTTCTTTTCCGTCAAACATCGGCGCGGAAGAAAATCCAGCAAAATGGAAAACATACTCTGTTCCCTGTTCTCTGATTTTTTTTTCAAGAAATTCTTTATTGCAATAATCTTCTTTGCAAAATTCTATTTTGTCTTTTACACTTTCAAGATTTTCTTTTCTTCCAAGAAACAGGTTGTCTACAACAACAACTTCGTGCCCTTGCTTTACAAGCTCTTCAGTGCAGTGGCTTCCAATAAATCCTGCTCCCCCTAAAACCATTATCCTGCTCACTTAATTCCCCCCCAGTGCTTAATTGCTTTTTCATATCTTTCAGGCGTGTCTGCTGTCAAAAACTGGCCTCCAAAAACAAATCCTGAAAGTTCTCCTGTTTCAGCAAGCTTTGGAAAAAGGTCCTTTTCAAGACTTGCTTTGCTTTTGGGAATGTTTTGAAGCACAGAACGATTCATTATGTATAAGCCAGCGCTTACCAGCATTCCTGGCTCTGTTTTTTTTGGCTTTTCAACAAATTCTACAACTCTGCTTCCTTCCATTCGCACATTTCCAAAATCCTCTGAGTTTTCTGCCGTAGTCAATGCCATTGTTGCTGTTGCTCCTGACTCGACATGTGCGTTGTGCATTTCAGTGATGTTCACATCCTTCAATTCGTCTCCGTTGCTTACAAGCACGTGCTCTCCACCCAGCAAACCGCGCGCTTTTCTTAATGCGCCTCCGGTTCCAAGCTTTTTGTTTTCTCTGCTGTAAGCAATGTTCACTCCAAATTTCTCACCGTTTCCGAAATGATTTTCAATCTTTTCATGAAGATAGCCTGTTCCAATTACTATGTTTTTGACTTTGTGCTTTTCCAAAAGCTGAACAAGGTATTCAAGCACTGGCTTGCCCTTGACTGGAATCATTGCCTTTGGCACTTCATAAGTCAATGGTCTCAGCTTGCTTCCCTTTCCGCCTGCAAGGATAAATGCTGTTTCAAGCTCACTCTCACCTATTCCTTTCTTAATCAGGGACTCCATTGCATGCGACCTGTTCCTGAATTCGTTTGCGGAAACCAGCGCATCAAGCTCGAAAAGGAGTTGACCATCAAGATTAACTGTCACTCGCTCCTTCCTTAACGCAGCTTCTGCTCTTGCTTTGAGCTCTGGGGGAAATTCTATCCTGCAGGACTCGCACTCGCTTTCAGACTCATTAGGCAATTCTTCATAATTTTTCATAACTTTAATTTGTAGTGCTTTATCCTTTAAATAGCTTCTTAGTACGTTCGTGGAATTGAAAGCCTTTAACTACTTTTGCAATGTGTTTCATTTATGGCTCTACTGGGTTTAAGCTCTAGTTATTATGCTTTTCAAAAGCGTTCAATCTATTCATCGGTCGAGTCAGTAAGGCAGCTTGGTTTTGAACTCTGTGAACTTGGAGCAGCCCACGACTTTGAAAAGGATGCACTTGACACTGTTAAAAAAGTCAAGAATGATTTTCCTGAAATGAAGTTTACTGTTCACGGGCTGTTTCCTCCGTTGAAGGAAAAATTCTGGTTCAATCCTTCAGAGGGTTTAACCAGCCAGAACAAAAAGGTTGTTGAAGGATTATTTGCAGCTGCTGAAATCGCAGAAGCAGAGATGGTGAGCATTCACCCTGGTTTCCTAAACAAGGTTTCTTTTTCAACAGGCAAGAAGGGAATGTCTTTTCCAAAAAAACAGGGCCTGATTCCAAGGCAGAAGGCAATGCAGAATCTTTTCATTGTTCTTGAAGAATGTGTCAAAAAAGCAGAAGATATTGGCACAAATTTTTCAATAGAAAATCTTTGCAAATCCACTGTTCTGCCATTGGTTGGTTCAGTTGAAGATTTCAGAGAAGTTTTTACTGAATTTCCATCAGTTGGTCTGCTTTTGGACCTTGGACACGCCTTGTTTGAAGACAATCTTGTCGAACTTCTCTCACTCCATCAACAGGTAAGGCAAATGCACCTGCACTTTTCAGAAAAGGAGGGAGCAGACAAAAAAATAGATCAGCACGCTCCAATTCCTAATGATTTTCCACTAAAAACGCTTTCAAAAATTGATTATCTTAACAGAATTCCGCTTGTCCTCGAGCACGGTCTTGACGTTTCCGCTGAAGAAATTATCAGAGAAAAAATCTTGATTGAAAAATTTATTCGCTCGCACAGCAATGTTTAAAACTTTAAAAATATGAAAATATGAAAATAGGATATGGAGGTTTTGAAATGAATATTGCGGTAATAGGTTCAGGCTATGTAGGTTTGGTTTCCGGAGGCTGTTTTGCTGACCTTGGAAACAATGTTGTGTGCGTTGATATTGATGAAAAAAAGATTAAGATGCTTAATGAGGGAAAAGTCCCAATTTACGAACCTGGTTTGGAGGAGCTCATCAAAAAGAACATGAAAGAAGAAAGGCTTTCTTTTACAACAAATCTTGATGCTGCAGTGAACAGCTCTGAACTAATTTTCATATGCGTTGGAACCCCGCCGAACAAATGTGGAGATTGCGATCTTTTTTATGTTGAAAATGTTGCCAGACAGATTGCTGCTGCTGCAAAAGAAAAAAAAATCATAGTTGACAAAAGCACAGTTCCAGTTGAAACAGGGGAAAAAGTAAGGGAAACTCTGCGACAGAACAATCCTCACAATATAGAGTTTGATGTTGTAAGCAATCCTGAATTTTTGCGAGAGGGTTCTGCGCTTGAAGACTTTATGAAGCCGGACAGAATCGTAATTGGTTCAAGCAGCAAAGAAGCTCTAGAAAAAATGAATGAACTTTACAAACCGCTTAATGCTCCAATTATTGAAACAACAATTGAGAGCGCGGAAATAATAAAGCATGCAAGCAATTCTTTCCTTGCGACAAAAATTTCTTTCATAAACATGGTTGCAAACTTGTGTGACGCTGTTAACGCAGACATAAACGAGGTTGCATTGGGAATGGGTCTCGACAAGCGTGTTGGAAAAAGCTTCCTTAACGCAGGAATTGGTTATGGCGGGAGCTGTTTTCCAAAAGATGTAGAGGCTTTTGTAAAAATCGGAGAAAAACACAAATGCAATTTTTCACTGCTCAACGATGTTCAAAGCTTAAACAAGGAGCAGAGAAAAATTTTCACTAGAAAAATTCAGGATGCTCTGTGGGTAGTGCGCGATAAAAAGATTGCGATTCTTGGATTAGCATTCAAGCCAAACACTGACGACATAAGGGAAGCTCCTGCAGTGGACATTATTGGTTCGCTTCTTGAAGATGGTGCAAAAATATCTGCATATGATCCAGAGGCAGCAGAAAATGTCAAGAAAATTTTTCCTGACATTGAATACTGCAAAACACCATACGACACAATGAAGAATGCTGACGCTCTTGTTATCGTGACCGAGTGGGATGAATTCAAAAATCTTGACTTTGAAAAAGTCAAAAAACTACTCAAGCAGCCTCTTGTGATTGACGGAAGAAACCTGTTTTCAAGAAATGAAATGATTTCAAAGGGATTCAATTATATTGGAATGGGAATCTGAATAAATCCCCCTCGCAGATGGGGAAACAGTGCCGCTTGTGCTCAGCAGAGTGCCTGACGGAACAGGCGATTCAATTATATTGGAATGGGAATATAATTTTTATGCAGTTTTTAAGTGCTTCTGCACTGACTGCTTAAGGTGTTTTTTATGGACGCAATCATAATGGCAGCAGGTTATGCAACCCGTCTCTATCCACTTACAAAAGACAAGCCAAAGCCATTGCTCGAAGTTGGAGGCAAGGCAATTCTTGGTCACATAATTGACAGAATTGAAGAGCTTGAAACTGTTTCAAAAATATACATCGTTACCAATGAAAAATTTCACACTCATTTTGAAGAATGGTGTTCTGCCTACGATTGCAATCCTGCTCTTGAAGTAATCAATGACAAAACAACTTCAAATGAGGACCGTTTAGGAGCAATTGGCGACAAAGCATTTGCAATCAGGGAAAAAAAGATTGACGACGCCCTGCTCGACATTAGTGGAGACAATTTATTCAACTTTTCTCTTCAAGGAATGCACAATTACTTTCTTCAAAAAAAGTCAGCAATAATCGGAGCATACAATGTTCAAAGCATTGAAGACGCAAAGCGATTTGGAATAGTGGAACTTGATCCTGCTTCAAAAAAGGTTCTTGGCTTTCAGGAAAAACCCCAGACTCCCAAGAGCACACTTGCTTCAATTGGAATCTATTTTTATCCTGCACGAGTAGTTCGACTCTTCAATGAATACTTGGAAGAGGGAAACAATCCTGATGCTCCGGGTTACTTTCTTGAATGGCTTTATAAGAGAGAAGCTGTTTTTGGCTACAGTTTCAAGAAACCTTGGTTTGACATTGGAAGTCTTGAAATGCTTGAACAGGCAAGAAAAGAGCTGGGTGGATAAATGAACAAGGCACTTGTCACCGGTGGCGCAGGTTTTATCGGAAGCCATTTGTGTGAAAAACTTGTTTCAAAGAGAATAAAAGTTTCTGTTGTAGATAATCTGTCCACTGGCAGAATTGAAAACATTTCTAAAATAATTAACAGCATTGATTTTTGTGAAGCAAGCATTCTTGAAAAAGATTCTTTCATCAAACTTCTTGATAACCAGACAACTGTTTTTCATCTCGCAGCTCTCAGGTCTGTTCCCGAGTCTTTTGAAATGAAAAACAAGTATCTAAAAGTGAATTTAGAGGGAACAAGAACTCTTCTTGAAGCCTGTGCTGAAAAAAACATAAAAAAATTTGTTTTTGCTTCTTCATGTTCTGTTTATGGGGAACAAAAAAAACAGCCGCTTTGTGAGTCTTCTCCTCTTATTCCCGCCTCTCCCTATGCTGAAACAAAGCTTGCTGGAGAACAGATTTGCACAGAATTTTCTAAACAAGGTCTTGACTGTGTCTCGCTCAGATACTTTAATGTCTATGGTCCAAGGCAGGATTGCTCAGGAGGATACGGTTCTGTAATCCCTGCATTTGTCTTGTCTGCACTTGCCGGAAAGAAAGCAGTTATTCACGGCAACGGAGAGCAGACAAGAGACTTTGTTTTTGCCGGTGATGTTGCTGAAGCAAATTTTGCTGCAATGCAGTCTAAGGCAAACCTTAACGGTGTTGCAATTAACATTGGTTCAGGAAATTCAACTTCAGTAACCGCACTTTTTAATTTAGTGCAAGAACTTTTTGGAACAAAGGGCAAACCCGAGTACTTTGAAAAAAGAACAGGAGATGTTGACAATGCAATTGCAGACATCTCCCTTTCAGAAAAGCTTTTAAGCTGGCAACCACAAACAAGTCTTAAGGAAGGGTTATCAAAAACACTTGAATCTTTAAGGTGTGATTTTGGAAAATAGAACGCGATTTTAAGAAGTGATTGAATGAAAAAAATTGTTGTAACTGGTGGTTCCGGATTTCTCGGAAGCCATCTTTGTGAACTCCTTCTTTCAAAAGGAGAACAGGTTATTGCAATTGACAGTCTTGTTACTGGAAACAAAGAAAACATTGCTCATCTTAAAGAAAACAAAGACTTTGAATTTATCAAACAAGACCTTGTCGATCCATTTGAAATTGATTGTTCCGTGAAACAGATTTTCAATCTTGCGTCTCCCGCATCACCCCTTGATTTTTTAGAAATTCCCGTGGAAATTCTTGGAGTAAACTCAGTAGGAGTCAAGAACGCGCTAGATCTTGCAGTTGACAAAAATGCTTCCTTTCTTCAAGCATCTTCAAGTGAAGTCTATGGCAATCCGCTTGAGCATCCTCAAAAAGAATCATATTTAGGAAACGTAAACTGTTTTGGTCCGAGAGCCTGCTATGATGAAGGAAAGCGTTTTTCCGAAGCACTCTGCTATGCCTACAAGGAAAAGCACGGTCTTGACCTAAGGATTGCAAGAATCTTCAATACCTATGGGGCAAGAATGAGGCCTGATGATGGGCGAGTGGTTCCCGCATTTATTTCAAGTGCGCTTAAAGGCAAACCTCTCACAATTTTTGGAGACGGAAAGCAGACTCGCTCTTTCTGTCATGTAAGTGATTTGGTCAATGGTTTTCACAAGCTAATGGCTTCAGGATATCAAAACCCTGTCAATCTTGGTAATCCAAACGAAAAAACAATCCTTGAAGTGGCTGAACTAGTCAAAAAACTGACTAAAAGCGAGTCTGAAATTTCTTTTTCCAATGCAATGCCTGACGATCCTGTGCGAAGAAAGCCGGATATTTCCACAGCAAGAAAGGAGCTCGGCTGGGAACCAAAAATTGAGCTAGAGAATGGATTGTCAAAAACTCTTGATTACTTTCAAAGTCGCTTGTAATTGAATCCTGCTTTTTCTGCTTCTTCCCTTGACAAAAACCATTTGACATCAATTAGAACAGGGTTCTTTCGTGCTTTTTCAGCCATGGTTTCAAGAAGCTTTTCTTTTTTTCCAAACTTTTTGTGGGGTACAGCCAAAACAAAGCAGTCAATGCTTTCAAGCTTTTTAATATTTCCAATTTTGAGAAACGGGTCAATTTCAAAAACCTCTGCTCCTTTTTTTCCTAAAATTTCTGAAAGCTTTTTTGCGCCTGAATTTCTATCGTCTCCGACATTTTCCTTGAATGTTAAACCAAGCACTGCAATTCTTGCACCATTAATATTTTTCCCTGTTTCTTTAATCCCCTTTTCAGCAAGCTCTGCAACAAATTCAGCCATTGAATTGTTTATTTCCCTGCCTGCAAGAATTACTTTTGGCTCATAACCTAATTTCTTTGCTTTTTCAACCAGATAATAAGGATCTACTGGAATGCAGTGTCCCCCGACAAGACCCGGCTGGTATGAATGGAAATTCCACTTGGTTCCAGCTGCCTTAAGAACCTGTTCGGTGTCAAGTCCGTTCCTGTTAAATATTTTTGAAAGTTCATTCACCAGCGCAATGTTCAGGTCTCTCTGAACATTCTCAATTGCTTTTGCCGCCTCGGCTGTTTTGATGTCCGGCGCGATATATATTCCCGCTTCAATTATTGTTTCATAAAGTTCTCTTACTTTTTCAGTTGTTTCTTTGTCCATTCCTGACACAATCTTGACAACATTTGCAAGAGAATGCTCTCTTTCTCCTGGATTAACTCTTTCAGGAGAATAGGCAACTTTGAATTCTTTTCCAGCAGTCCTGCCTGATTCCTTTTCAAGAATCGGCACGCATATTTCCTCAGTTACACCAGGCCAGACCGTGCTTTCATAAATCACAATGCAACCTGATTTCATGTTTTTTGCCACAGTCACCGAAGCTTGTTCAAGAGCTTTCAAATCTGGTTTTTTTTCTTCATCAATTGGTGTTGGCACGGCAACAATCACAAAGTCTGCTTCTCCAATCCTTTCTGCTTCTGAACTGAACTCAACCCTGCTTTTTTCAAGCTCTTCAAGGCTCACTTCTTCATTTTTGTCCCTTCCATCTGCAAGCTCTTTAATGCGTTCTTTACACTCATCAAAGCCAATGCATTTCATCTTTTTGCCGAATTCAACAGTAAGGGGGAGCCCGACATAGCCAAGACCGACAACGCAAACAATCATGATTATTCAACCGTAATTATTCATTGTATGCTGGCCTTTTAAAAACTATTTGATTCAAATTCAACTGTTATGCGAAAAATAATTGCCGCTGTTTTCGGCATTGCAGTGCTTG
>JAFCCW010000027.1 GCA_017609985.1 Candidatus Iainarchaeum sp. | reverse complement strand
AATACAAGCCAAAACAAATTGAAGTAAAGTAAAACTCTTTTTCTTTTTTATTTTCTTTTTTCTCTGTTTATGCAAAGCTTAGCCAAACCATTACTGTAAATGGAGATAAAGGGGGAAGTAATTTTAGAAAATAAAGATTAAAGAATTAATGACCTCATCATTGCCTACAGACATGTATAGGAGATAATGCTTAAAATTGATGGTTTTTTGGGTTAAGCTAGCGCGTTTTTGTATTGTTTTTTGAATCTTCTTACTAATCTTGTTGCCAGGGCTCTTGCGTTGTTGTTGTAGTGGCATTTTTCCAATGCCTTGAAGTATTGTTGTTTTTCTTTTGTTTTTATGTCAATCATTGCATAATTGTTCTTGTGAAGAATATAGTTCATTAGAATTCTTGCTGTTCTTCCGTTTCCGTCTTGGAATGGGTGGATTCTTACTAGTTTCCAGTGTACCCAGGCTGCTAATTCTAGAGGTCTTAGTTCTTTTTTTAGTTTGGCGTATTCTTTGAAGTAGTTTTTCATGTCGGTTGTTACGTATTGGGGCGGGGTGGTTTCAAAGTTTGAGCCTCTTACTCTGTTTTGGTGTGTCTTGTATTTGCCTGCGATTTTTGGCTTTGTGTCTTTGAAGTACATTTCGTGTATTTTGTGCAACAGTTTTTCGGAAAGCTCTTCTTTGATTTGTTTTATAAAAGAGAGCGTTTTTTGTGCAGCCTTTGCTTCTAGGACATCGTCAAGTGGCTTGTTTGGAGCGATGTCTTCGCTTAAAAGAAGCTCTACTTCCTTTGGGCTTAGAGTGCTCCCTTCAATTGAATTGGTGTTATATACAA
The DNA here is from genome assembly GCA_017609985.1 of Candidatus Iainarchaeum sp. Classification (GTDB taxonomy): domain Archaea; phylum Iainarchaeota; class Iainarchaeia; order Iainarchaeales; family JAFCCW01; genus JAFCCW01. The sequence goes on along the minus strand of JAFCCW010000027.1, from coordinate 3,877 downwards.
AGGCCATGACAAAGTTCTGGTCAAATTGTTCTTGCACTGTCTTGTTCTGACTTTTGTATCTTTTCCAGAATCCTTGGTTTATTTCATCAATTTTTTTTATTTCGTCTTTTGTTAGGTAGTGGCGGCCATGCAGCTTTGTTCTTTCTTTTTCCACTTCTTTCTCGAATTCTGCCATTAAAACTTGCAGTTTTGTTTCTGATGGTTTTTGTGTTCCAATGTATTTTCTTAGCTGTTTTCGCTTGCCACTGGCTACAGGGATGTTCTCAACCAAATAATAGTAATTGTTGTTTCCTTTCTTTTGCTTTGCCAAGTACGCCATGAATAGTTATTACTCAGAAATGTTTAAAAAGCCATGAGTAATAACAAAAAATGAGTAATAACAGTCTCTATGGTCAAACATCAATTATAAAGGTATTGCTACCTCTTTTTCTTTTTCAACCACAAGTCAATCAGCTTGTTTATTATGTCGCCGTAGGTTTCGGCTTTCTTTTACTTAAATGACTTGTACCATCTTTCGTATTCCTTGTGGTTTTTGAAACAGTGCAGGATGTAACAGGTTTCTTTTTCTATCTTGTAGGTTATTCTTGCCTGTCTTGTAACTTCTTCAACGTTAAAAGGAAGGCCAAAACGCATATGCCTTCTTGGTGGCATTGCAGCAATTTTTTCCGCATGGTTTATGAAGAGTTTTCTCAGGCTTTTGTCAATTGCATCCAATTCTTCCTCAGCTTTTTCGGAAAACTCTAATTTCATTCAGTTCACAACTTGTACTTTTTCCTTATTGCGGCAATGCTTTTTGTCTTTATTTTTCCCTCTTTTATTTCTTGCATTTCCATCTCAATGCCTTTGTTCACAAGCCTTACTTCCTCTTCGTCAATCATTCTTTCGTATGTTAGCAGTGCTTGCCTTATCACCTCTGTTTGGTTTCCAGCATAGCCTCTTTCAATTGCCTTCTTCAAGATTGCCTCATAGGGCACGCCAAGGTCTGCATTCATAAAATCACCATACACAATAAATGAACAATAAAGTATATAAATAATGCACATTCAATGCTTATTAACCATGCCTTATTTTTTATCAAAACCTGTTGCAAAAGCAGGTGTTAACCTCATCATTGCCTTACACATTGTATGGTAATGATTGCTTAAAATTAACGTTTTTTGGGAGTTGCTTTATTCAAAATCGCTTAAGGGCCTGATTTTGCCCTTTTCTTCATCCGCTTGCTTTCTTTCTATTTCGTATTCATATTCAAGTGCTATGTTGGTTTTGTGGTCTGAGGCTTTTCTTGAGGTAACAAATCCAAACAATGGCTTTAAGTAATCCCAGTCCTACTTGAATTCAACGTTTTCTTCTAAGCCAAGCGCCTTGATTATTTCTGCATCGCTTTTTCCTTTAGCCCTCTTTTGTCTGGTTTTTGCAATTATCTCATTTTGACTGTAATTTGATTTTCTGTATAAATCAACTATGCCTTGAATAATGCAACTCATTCCTGCGTGTTCTATCAGATTGCACATTTGGGAAATAACTCTCAGATTATCTTCTCTGTTGTTGTTCGGGTTGCCGTCAATGTGGTGCACTATTTGCCATTTTTCTGCTTTGAACCCACAGTATTGGCAAGTGAAGTTGTCTCTTTCAAGAATTTTCTGCCTTATTTTTCTCCATTGCTCTCTTGTTATTCTTTCTTGAATATTGTTTCTCCAAGTGTTGGGGTCAGCAAATGATGGAAAGAGTTTTTTCATAGTATCATTTCTCTATCAACAGCCATTTCCATAAGGGAATAAAATTTATTCCGTTTTCTTTTTTTTCTGTGCTTTTGGTTATTAGTGTGAGTTTTTTTGTTTTTTTGAATTCTTTTTTGAATGACTGCAGGCCTTTTGTTTCTCTTTCGTTTATTTCGTCTGTATAGGAGACGTTTATGGCTTCAAGCGAGTTATCTGGTTTTTTTATTACAAAGTCCACTTCATTCTGGTTTTTCCAGTAGTATGGTTGTTTGTCCTGGCGCTTTAGCTGGACAAACACGCAGTTCTCTGCAAGTTTTCCTTCGTCTTTGCTGAATTTGAAGCTGACCGCGTTTCTCAGGCCGTTGTCTATGCAGTAAATTTTTGATGCAAGCGTTTTTTGTTCTTTGAAGGAATAGGAAAAGTGGTCTATTGTGAAGAAAATGAATGCTTCTTTGTAATATGCAAGATAATCCTTGGTTGTGTCGTATGATATTTTCAGGCTGTTTCTCAGGTTTCTCAGGGAAATGAGGCTTGTGAAGTTTGTTATCAGATAGAGCGCCAGATCTTTTGTTTTTTGGCTGTTCAGATCGTACCTGTCAATTATATCCTTGTATAGTATGTCGTCAAAGTATTGTTCTAATAGTTTTGTTTTGAAGTTTTTTTGCTTGAGCACTATTTCGGGAAAGCCGCCGAGTGCAAGGTATTCATCGAATTTTTTCAGAACTTGATGTTTTGTTTTTTCAAGCAGCACTCCTTTCTTTAGGTTGTTTTTGTCTATGGTTATGTTGTTGAATAGCAGGAACTCTTCAAAGCTTAAGGGCATTACTTCAAACGTTAGGTTTCTTCCGGTTAAGAGTGTTGAGTATTCTTTTTTTAGCAGGTAAGAGCACGACCCTGAAATCACGAATTTGTCCTTTGTTTTTAAGTCATATTTTTTTCTTATCCATGCTTCCCAGTCTTTTTTCCTGTGTATTTCATCTAAGAAAACAAATGATTTTTTGTCCGGGTTTATGTTTTGCCTGTAGCTTTCGTAAATGTCCTGCAGAGAATCTTTTATCAGCTTTTTGTCTTCAAGGTTTACGAACAGTATTTGCTTTGGGTCTGTTCCTTCTTTCAAAAGATTGTCAATTATTTGGTACATTAGAGTGCTTTTTCCACTTCTCCTCACGCCGGTAATTATTGTTATCTCTTTTATTTCAACAGAGTCAAGCAATTGCTTGTATTGTGGCCTGGGTTTAGCTTTCAGCTCTTCAGACACTTCCTTGCTTTCCCACCAGGGGTTCCATTCAACCAATTTAGCAACATTCATGTTACATTATAGTGTAACAAAGCATATATAAATGTTACGTTCTAATGTAACAATTATTTAGGCTAACAAAACCAGATAAAATATTTGGCCTCTACTACCCACCAAAACAATAGGTGCACAATGTTTTATTTTTTTCTCTTCAACCAAAAGTCAACTAGCTTGTTAACAATGTCGTCGTATGTTTCTCCCTTCTTTCCAAGATCCATTAACCTGTCCTTGGTTTTTGGTTCTAACTGAATTGTGGTTACATCTGGTCTGCCTGGCATTTCAAAACCTCTTTATAAAGAACTAAACTATAGTAACTATTTATAATTATAGTGATTAGTTTGTATTTCTTCCTTCCAAAGTAAAAGTATATTAAGGAGTTTGGGGGACGTAAGGGCAGAAATTCCTACAATAGGTGTGTGGGTAATGTCTGGAGAGTGGTACAAGTGAAAGTGATTGATAAAATGCCCTACCAGCTCAAGAAAGGAAACATATTTGTCGTGCTTGAAGTGAAGGGAAAGAAAGGTGAGAAAATGAATCTTGTCGAGCAAGGGATTAAGGGCGAGGTTATATTTTTTCATGAAGCACCAAAAACAATGCATAACTGCGTTTACTCTTCCGACAACAATACTATTGAGTTAGGCGGAGCAGAAATGGAAACGGAGCGAACGATCTACCTTGTTGTTTGTTGAAAAGTGTGTGGGTGGGTGTAGTGGATAAAGAAAAAGAGATATTAAAGAATGAATTATGTATGAAATAGGGGCTCCGCCCCTATGACCCCGTGAATTTACTCTGCGGGCTTTTCAAGCCCGCAGTATCGTGCATCTTCACTTTTACATTACATCTTCTACAACCTGAACATTGT
>JAFCCW010000015.1 GCA_017609985.1 Candidatus Iainarchaeum sp. | reverse complement strand
GCAGTGAAAATGTTTAAAAGTTAATTAATCTCAGCAGGCGAAAGAAAAAGGTTTGAATTCTGAATCAAGAAGGATTATTAAAACTGGAAGCATAATAGATTAAGAAGAAAAAAAAACAAAGAAAAGTAATTCCCAACGATTTCTCCCAATGCTGTTGGCTTCCGGACATTCACCGGAAATCCAGCGTGTAAAAGCGCTTTTAAGCATCTGAATGAAATAATACTAAGGGATTGGCATGGAAGAACAACAAATAGATGAGTCAACTTTTGAGAAGGGAGAAGAAAACCCGTTTATCACAAGATTTGAAAACTTTCTTGAAACAAGATACAAGAAAGAAATTGAGAGACTGGTGGAAAAATATCCTGAAAAAAAATCAATAGTAATTGATTTCAAGCACTTGGAAGAATTTGACTTTGAACTAGCAGATGACTTGATTGAAAATCCTGACTATCTTCTTGAAGCAGCAAATCTTGCAATTCAAAAAATTGACGTGCCGGCTCTTGAAATAGACGAGTTTGCTCCGCACATCAGATTCTTTAATCTTCCAAAGGACAGAAAGCCGTTAATCAGAGATGTGAGCAGTTCACACTTAAACAAACTTATTGCAGTAGAAGGAGTAATAAGCGAAATAACAGAAGTAATGCCAAAACTCAAGATTGCAGTATGGCAGTGCAGGAGATGCGGAAACACTTACAAAACACCACAGGATTCTCCTGAAATAAAAAAACCTGCTTTCTGCGAATGCAAGCACAGAGACTTCTCCCTTGTTCCAGACCAAAGCGAATTCATTGACTATCAAAGAATAAAAATACAGGAACCTCTGGAGAAGCTGAGGGGAAACGAGCAAGCAGCAAACCTCGCAGTATATGTTTCAGACGACCAGGTTAACATGATTAGTGCAGGGGACATGACAGAGTTCACTGGAGTGCTTCGCCTTAATCCTCCAAAAGACAAAAAAAGTGTTTATGGAAGATTTCTGGAAGTAAACCACTTAGAGGAAACCGAGCGAGAATTTGAAGAAGTTGAGATAACACCGGAAGAAGAAGAGGAAATAAGAAATCTTTCAAAACAAGATGATGTTTATGAACAGTTAACACAAAGTCTGGCTCCAGGAATATTCGGACACGAAGTAACAAAAGAAGCGATAATAATGCAAATGTTTGGAGGAGTCAGAAAGCACATGCCAGATGGAAGCAAGATACGAGGAAATATTCACGTGCTCTTGGTTGGAGATCCGGGAGCGGCAAAAAGTATGTTGCTGAAGGCAACCGACAACATTGCTCCAAAAAGCATTTATGTTGCAGGAAAAACAACTACTGGGGCAGGAATTTCCGCAACAGCAGTCAAAGACGATTTTGGAGAGGGTGGCTGGACAATCAAGGCAGGAGCTCTTGTTCTCGCATCCGGTGGAATGGCAATGGTTGACGAGTTTGACAAAATGGATCCAGATGACAGAAGTGCAATGCATGAGGCATTAGAACAGCAATCTATAAGCATCGCGAAGGCAGGAATCGTGACAAGATTCAAAACAGAAACCAGCGTGTTAGCAGCAGCAAATCCAAAGTTTTCAAGATTTGACCCATACGAACCATTTATTGAACAAATTGATTTGCCGCCAACACTGATTTCAAGATTTGACTTGTTTTTTATGATTCGCGATGTGCTTGACAGAACAAAGGATGAAAGAATTGCAGCCCATATCCTGAAAACTCACAGACTTGGAGAACTAATTTCTCTAAAAAAACGGGCAAACAAAAAGCTTGAAAAAGAAGACTTGGAGGAACTTGAAGAACACTCTGTTCCAAAAATTTCTTCAGACCTGTTGAAAAAATATATTTCCTTTGCAAGACAAAATATTTTTCCAGTTCTCTCGCGAGAAGCAACAAAAGCAATAGGAGATTTTTACGTCAGCTTAAGAGATGAGGGAAGAAAAGAAGGAAGCTATTCTGCAACCCACAGACAGCTAGAGGGGCTTGTGAGACTTAGCGAAGCAAGCGCGAGAATAAGGTTAAGCGATATTGTGGAACCAAGAGATGCAGAAAGAGCAATACGCCTTGTGAGATCCTCGCTTGAAGGAATGGCAACTGACCCGGAAACAAACAGAATCGACATTGACATTATTACAAGCGGTCAAAGCCATTCAAAAGTTGAAGGACTAAAAAAAGTGCTTAGAATTATAAAAGCTCTGGCAGACGAACAGGACATGGTGCCGATTGAACAGGTTATTGAAAACGCAAAAGAACAAGGCATTGAAGAAGAAAAAGCAAGAGACTTTTTGTCACAGTTAAAGAAAAAAGGAGAAATTTATTCTCCAAGAAACCATTTTGTAAAACCAGTTGGAAAAAAGTAGTTTTTTATTTGTTCGGAGACATTGTTTTCACATGAACAAAAGCCTTTTTCTGCAACTTACTGCAATATTTTTGATAACACAGATTCTTGGACTTGCAGTAGCTGGATTTCTTTTAGAAGAAGGAATCAAGACAACAATTGTTTCAGACAATCCAGAAGACATAGTAAACGCATTTGCTTTGATTGCTTACATTCTTGTGTTCACAGGAATAATTCTTGTAATAATTAAGTTCTTCAAGGGAGGAGCCTTGTTCAAGCTATTAGAAACTCTTGCAATTTTTTCAACTTCAGTGATTGTGTTCTCTGCATTTATTCCAGAAATAGCTTTCATGTTGTCAGTGCTCTTGGTCGCACTGAGAAACTCGGTTGCAGACAACCTGCTCGCAAGAAATTTATCAGCAGTGATTGCGATTGCGGGGGCAGGAGCAGTAATTGGAGTTTCAATTGGTGTTCTGCCAGCTCTGACATTTATTGTGCTTCTCGCAATCTACGACTTTATTGCAGTCTTCAAAACAAAGCACATGGTTACCATGGCTAAAAGCATCACAAAGAGAAATCTTGCATTCACTGTTGCACTGCCAACAAAAAACCATACTTTTCAGCTTGGAACAGGCGACCTTGTGATTCCGCTTGTGTTTGCAACAGCTGTCCTGAATGCAACAAGCTCTTTTCTTCTCCCTGTTCTTGTGCTTATTGCCTCGCTTGTGGGATTGCTTCTTACAATAGAATATTGTTCAAGGAATGTTGGAAAAGCTCTGCCTGCTCTGCCACTGCAGACTGTGCTGATGGCAATGGTGTGGGTAATTGGAACAGGAATTAGTGCTTAAAAACTAAAAACCAAACAATACTCTCACAAGCCCGATTCCAAAATACCCAGCATAAGAAATTGCAAGATATCTCAACACCTTTCCTGCAAGCGCGGCAAGAAAAAACTTTCTCCAATCATATTTTATCAAACCAGCCGCTATGCCAATTAAGTCAAACGGAAACGGAGTGATTGCTCCAAGAAAAATAAAAACCATTCCCCTTCTCTTTATCCTGCCTCGCAGGCTTGAAACTCGCTCAATCTCGCCCTTTGAAAAACGCTCCAGCCCCTTCATTCCAAACAATCCAAGGATGTAGCCAGACATTTCGCCGATTGCAGCTCCCCCGCCGACAACTATTCCAAGAATTAACGGGTGAAAGATGCCAAAGCCGGTGAAGTCAACTGCTCCAAAGCCAAGCACGGTTATGTCAATCGGAACCGGAAGAAAGAGAGACGCGTTTGCGATGATTGCTGCAACGAACAAGCCAAGCAATCCAAACTGAACAACAAGGTTATTAATAAAAGCAAGCAAGGATTCCACAATCATATTGAACGCAATATAAAGAATTGAACAGCTTTAAATAGTTTTACTCGCCCAATTAATAGTATGGCTGAAATGGATTACGACAAAATGGTTGACAGGCTTTACATGGGTTTGCCGGATAAAAGCAAGTCTGGGGAAAGATTTGAGATGCCGACTGCAGAATCCCTTGTTCAGGGAAGCAAGACTATTGTCAAAAACTATTTGCAAATAGTCAAGCAGGTTAATGCAAACGAAAGGCACTTGCTCAAGTTTATTACAAAGGAAACCGGAACCTCTGCAGGAGTAAAAGAGGAAAGGCTTTATTTGAACAGAAAAATGGGAAGTCACCAGGTTCAAAAAATTTTTGAAGATTATATTAAGCAATTTATTCTCTGTCCCGAATGCGGCAAGCCAGATACAAAGGCTGTTGAAAAAAGCGGAGTCAAGATGCTGAAATGCGAGGCGTGCGGTGCTTTAAGTGCTGTGAAGGGACTTTAAGGGGGAATGCTGATTCTTTTAAAAATTCACGGTTCTGAAAGCAGGGAAGTTCTTGCAGCCTGCGACAAAGAAATACTCGGAAAAACATTGGAAGACGAAAAAATCTGTTTTGAAGTAACTGAGAGTTTTTATGCAGGCAAGACAGCGGAAAGAAAAGAGCTTGCAAAAGCACTAAAAGAGCATGCAAACATAAACCTTGTTGGAGAAAAGGTTGTGAGAATCGCAGTAGAAGAAGGAATTATTGAAGAGGGAAGAGCAAAAATGATTGCTGGAATTCCCCATGTTCAGATTTATAGGCTTTAAAAAAGAGGTGTTTTATTGGTAGAAGAACAGGAAGACATTGGCAGAGTAAGAATGATTAGAAAAGAAGACGGAGAACAATGGGGCATAGTTAATGAGAGACTCGGCGGACTACAGTTACGGGTTCAGTGCCAGGACGGAGAATTACGTATTATTCGAATCCCAGGAAAAATGAGAAAAAGAGTTTGGGTCAGAGAAGGCGACCTGGTTATTGTAAAGCTTTGGGATTTTCAGCCAAGCAAGGGAGATCTTGCATGGAGATACCTGCCAAACCAGGCAAACTATCTAAAAAGAAAAGGACTCTTGGAAGGCCTTCATTACGACAAGTAAGAAAGCCTTTAAATAAAGTCGAACACCTATTTTTGTAATGAAAAAGGAAGAATTAACAATTAGAAATTATGTAAAGGACAGCGAAAGCAAGAGAGTTTTTGAAGAAGTTTTTGATTCAACAGCAATAGAGAGTGTGCACGAGCTTGCAACAAAGGGATTTATTGACGGAATAGAACATGTTGTATCCACAGGAAAAGAAGCACATGTCTTCAGAGGGATAGACAAAGCAGGAAACAATGTTGCAGTCAAAATCTACAAAATAGAAGCAAGCGACTTCAACACAATGTCAAAATACATCGAGGGAGACATAAGATTCAAAAACGTCAGAAAAAACAAGCGCGACCTAGTTTACGCTTGGACAAGAAAGGAATTCAGAAACCTGTCCCTGATGAACAGAATAGGGGTTAGAGTTCCTGTTCCAATAGCTTTCAAAAACAATGTTCTTGCAATGGAATTTTTAGGAGAAAACGGAAAAAAATACCCTCTTCTTAAAGAAAAACCACCAGAAGACTCTGCAAAATTCCACAAAGAAATAGTTGCTTTTATGGCAAAAACGCTTTTCAAAGGCGAAATAATACATGCCGACCTGTCAGAATACAATATCTTGAATACTGGCGATGGATTTGTAGTTATAGATGTTGGGCAGGCAGTTCTCACAAGCCATCCAATGGCAAAAGAATTCTTTGAAAGAGACGTGAGAAATATTGCTTCTTTTCTCAATAAAATAGGGGAAAAAACAGGGTTTGAAGAGCTTTACGAAGAAATAAAGCAGAGAAAAGGAAAAGTCTGAGAAGGCAGAAGTTATTTAATATATACTTATAATATATAATATAAGGTGCTCTTTTTGCAGGAAAGTATACTGATTCCAGAGTCAAGAATTGCTGTTTTGATTGGAAAATCCGGCAAAACCAAGCGAGAAATCGAGTCCAAGACAAAAACCAGAATCGAGATTGACAGTGAAGAAGGCGAGGTTTTAGTTGAAGGCAAGGAAAAAAACGCAATAAGTTTTTATAATGCAATTAACATCATCAAAGCAATCGCGCGGGGATTTTCGCCAGAAAATGCTTTTTTGCTTTTAGAAGACGAAATACTGCTTGAGATAATGAAAATTTCAGACTATATTGGAGACAATGACTCCTTGCTGAAGGCAAAAAGAGGAAGAATTATTGGAACCGAGGGAAGATCAAGGGAAAAACTTGAAAACAAGACTAGAACAAAAATTTCAGTGCAAGGAAAAACAATTGCAATAATTGGAAAAGGAAACAGTATTGAAAAAGCAAAAACTGCAATCGAAATGCTTCTTGGAGGAGCAAAACATGGAACAGCATTTAGTTTAATGGATAGAAAACAAGTGAAAAAGTTTGAAATTTAATGAAGGTGAAAAGATGACAGAAGAAAAAATAAAACCAGTTGGTGCAGAAGAGCTTGCAAAAGAATTCAAAGAGCACTCAGTAGCAGAATTTTTTAAAAAAAACAAGCAAATGCTTGGATTGTATGGAAAGGTTAGAACACTTACAACAGTTATCCACGAATACGTGAGCAACTCACTTGATGCTTGTGAAGAATCGAATATTCTCCCAGACATTGAAGTAAAGATTGATGAATTAGGAAGCGAATACTATGAAGTAACAGTCAAAGACAACGGCCCTGGACTGACAGAGGCAACAGTTGGAAAAGCACTGGGCCAGCTTCTTGCAGGAACAAAGTTTCACAGAATGATGCAAATGAGGGGACAGCAAGGAATAGGCTCAGCAGGATGCACTATGCTAAGCCAGACAACAACTGGAAACCCAACAAAAGTGATTACCGGCACAGGAAAAAGCAAACCGATTTCACTAAAAATTTCAATTGACCCAAAACACAACAGCCCAAAAATAACTGACTTAAAAAAGATTGACAAAGAATTCAGGGGACTGGCAATTCAGGCAAAATTCAAAGACGTTCTGTACAGAGACAGTGAACAAGGGCCACTTGAATATCTGAGAAGAACTGCTATTGCAAATCCTCACGCTCAAATAAAATTCAGAGACCCTGAAGGAAAAAGTTACAACTTTAAGAGAACACTTAACAAGATTCCAAAACCACCAAAAGAAGTAAAGCCTCATCCCAAAGGAATCACTGTTGATGAACTGATTACTCTTTCAAAATACACTAAGTCAAGAAATGTGAATTCTTTCCTAAAAAAGGATTTTGACAGAATGGGAAACAAGGGACTGGAAGAGGTTGCAAAGAGAACAAGCTTTGACCTCAAAAAAGACCCAAAACAAATGTCCTGGCACGAATCAGAAGAAATCGTCAAGGCATTCAGAGAAATTGACTTTATTGCTCCAACTCTTGACGCACTAAGCCCGATTGGAGAAGCACAAATAAAGGGTTCTTTGGAAAGCATTGTTCACCCAGAATTCTTAACAGTTAACACAAGAAAACCACAGGTCTATGCAGGCGGATTTCCATTCCAGATAGAAATAGCAATTGCTTACGGCGGGAACGCAGGAAGACAAATTTCTTCAGGAGAAATGAGAATGGAAATAATGCGGTTTGCAAACCGTGCTCCCCTGTTGTTTGACCAAGGAAACTGTGCAATCACAAAAGCAGTTCACAGCGTTGACTGGAAAAGATACGGGCTAAGGGATTTGGAAACAGCTCCATTGACAATTCTAGTAAATTTTATTTCTGTTCACATCCCATACACTGGAGCAGGAAAGCAGGCTATTGCTGACGAAGACGAAGTAATGGAAGAAGTAAGGCTTGCGTTAATGCAGTCTGGAAGAAAAACAGGAATGTACATTTCCAGAAAGAGAAAAGAAAAAGAAAAGCAAATGAAGCGAGAAATGTTTTACAAATATATTCCAGAGGTTGCAGGCGCTCTTTCAAGAATTACAAAAAAGAACGAAGAAAAGCTGAAAAACCAGCTAGAAAAACTTGTTCTTGAAAAGCTAAAACTTGAAGAAGCAAAAGATGCTGCGGAAATGGAAGCAGAAGAAGTAAAAAACGGAAGCTTGGATGAACAAGAAAAAGAAGAAACAAAAGAAAACAAAAAAAAGAGCAAGAAAAAGAAGGGAGCTGAAGAATAATGGCTGCAGCAGAAAAAAAATCAAGGAAAAGAGACAAAACAACTGAGACACCAAAAGAGATTGCAAAAAGAATTGAGCAAAGTGCAGGCTCAATTGTCAAAGAAATCGAAACAAAAAAAGACCCAACTTTTGTTACACAGCAAAGAGGAAAATCAAATGTAGAATTTGATGAAAAAAAAGGCCTTCTTAGATTGGGAGATAAAGAAACAGAGAGAAACTTTCTAAACATTGGACATGCTAGAAAATTTATGCAGACAATGCTTGTTTCATCAAAAACAAGAGACTATTTGAAAGAAAACAAGACAGCAAGCATTCGTGAAATTTATTACGAATTAAAACACACTCTTGGAACCAGCAAAGAAAACACTTTTGAAGACCAGGGAGAAAGCGACGGCTGCATAGTTGACTTAGAGCACTCTGTTGACACAATCAGGGAAAAACTAAATCTTCATGCAAACCCAAAGGGAACCCTGTACGGAGACGTAACCCTAAGAGACAAAGTTCACAACAACGACATATTCAATGCACTGAAGCTTGGAAGAGGCGGATGGAGCATAATGAGCAGAATAGAGCCGGACGAGATTGAGATAAAAAAAGTCAATGCAAAATATGTTCTAGTGATTGAAACAGCTGCAATGTACGAAAGGCTAATAGAGGAAGGATTTGCAAAAAAACAAAAAGCAATTCTTGTCGGAACCGGTGGGCAGGCAGCACGGGGAACAAGGAGACTTGTTCACAGGCTGCACACTGAAGCAAAACTGCCGGTAATAGTGTTCACAGACGGAGACCCTTACGGCTGGTACATCTACAGCGTAATAAAACAGGGTTCAATGGCTTTGGCAGCGCACTCTGATTACTTAGCCTGCCCTGAAGCAAAGTATGTTGGAATGACTCTTGACGATGTCAAAGAATACGGTCTTGAAAACGTGACAGAAAGAATGAAGGACGGAGATATCAAACGAGCAAAAGAAATGATGGCTTATCCCTGGTTCCAAAACAAGGAATGGCAGGAACAGCTGAAAAAAGCCTTAACCCAAAAAATCAGGATAGAACAACAGGCTCTTGCAAACAAGTCATTAGAGTTTGTGGCAACCGAGTACCTGCCGAAGAAGATTAAGAAAAAACAGTTTTTGCCGTAGCACTGTTTAGAAAAATAAAATAAAAAAAATAGAAAAAAAGGAAACCAGCTAGGGTTTCACTCTTCTTTTGGAAGTACTGTTTCTTTGAGATGGTCAACGCACTCTGGGTTCTGCAGAGTCATTGTGTTTCCCAGATCCTCCTCGCCTCTTGCAAGCTTTTTGAGAATTCTTCTCATTATCTTGCCGGAACGGGTCTTTGGAACATCTTCAACAAAGTATATTTCCGCAGGCCTTGCTGTCGGCCCAATTTCCTTGTCAACATGCTTTACAAGCTCTTTTTTGAGCTCGTCACCTGCTTCCCCCCCGGAAAGCATGACAAATGCTATTGGCACTTCACCCTTTATTTTGTCAGGGCGAGAAACAACAGCTGACTCTCGCACGAACTTGTGCGAATTCAATGCATTCTCAACCTCTGCAGTTGACATTCTGTGCCCAGCAACTTTGAGCACATCGTCAACTCTGCCGGTTATTCTAAAGTTTCCAAGTTTGTCTTTGAAAGCTCCGTCGCTAGTGACATAAAACTTGTTGTCATACTCCGCCCAGTAAGTGCTGAGATATCTTTCCTCATCACCCCAGACACCGCGAAGCATTCCAGGCACTAGAGGAGGAACCTGAACAAGATAACCTGTTTCACCATCCTCTACTTTGTTTCCCTCTTCGTCAAGGATTTTGAATTCTGTTCCCGGAATTGATGGGCCGGCAACAGTTGGAATAAATGGCCCAACTCCTGCAAGCGCATTGATTACTGTTGCGCCTGTTTCAGTCTGCCACCATGTGTCAACAATTGGACATCTTCCACCCCCAATCAAATTAAAGTACCACATCCAGGCTTCTTCATCAATCGGCTCTCCAACAGTTCCAAGAACTCTTAGAGAAGAGAGATCATACTTTTTTGGAAAGTCGTCTCCGAACTTGATGAACATTCTGATTGCAGTCGGAGCAGTGTAAAAAACTGTTACTCCTTGCTCTTCAATTGTTTTCCACCATCTGCCTGCGTCAGGATAGTCAGGAGCACCCTCAAACATTACCATTGTTGCATTGTTCAANNAGAGGGCCATAGCAGCCATAAGTGTGTCCAGTAATCCAGCCAACATCAGCAGTGCACCAGAAGACATCGTCGTCTGTGAGATTAAAATCATGCTTTGTTGTGAACATAGCGTGTGTAATGTAACCGCCTGTTTCATGAATTACTCCTTTTGGCTTTCCAGTTGTCCCCGAAGTATAGAGAATAAAAAGAGGATCTTCAGAATCCATGTGCTCTGGTTCGCAGTCTGTTTCAGCTTTCTCCATTAACTCGTCAAACCAGTGGTCCCTGCCTTCAGTCATTTCAATTTCTCCGCCAGTTCTCTTGACGACAACAACATGCTCTATCTTGGTGCCCTTTGCTCCCTCGTCAGCCTGAGATTTCAGGTTAAGAGGCTTTCCTCTTCTGTAATATCCGTCTGCAGTAATCAAAACCTTTGCAGCAGCATCATCCATTCTCTCGTTAAGAGATTGTCCTGAAAAAGCAGAGAAAACCACGGAGTGAATTGCCCCTATTCTTGCACAAGCAAGAAGAGAAACAACAACTTCCGGAACCATTGGCAAATAAATACCAACTCTGTCGCCTTTTTTAACTCCAAGACTCTTTAAAACATTTGCAAATTTGGAAACTTCTTCTTGAAGCTCTGAATAAGTAAATTTTTTTACTTCTTCGTCAGTTGGTTCAGGTTCCCAAACCAGAGCAATCTTGTCTCCCTTGCCAGCCTTAACATGCCTGTCAAGAGCATTATAGCAAGCGTTAACCTTTGCACCAACAAACCATTTGAAACTAGGCAGGTCTTCTTCATAAGCCTTTTCCCATCCCTTAAACCAATCAATGTTATCTTTTGCAATGCCTTCCCAGAACTTTACTCTGTCCTTTGAAGCATCTTCATAAACAGACTTATCAAAATATGCTCGCTTCTTCATTTCCTCACTAGGCCAGAAAACGTTTTCTTTTTTCTCGTCCTTTACAACCCATTTGACTCCTTTCAAAAAAATCACCTCAAAACATGTTTTCTGCTCATAAAAAGAGTTTTAACATTTAGTTTAATAGAATTTAATCTGGTTAGTTTTAAATAAATAACGGCACGACAACAAGCGACACAATAGTCATAAGCTTGATTAAGATGTTAAGAGCAGGACCAGAAGTGTCCTTGAAAGGGTCACCAACAGTGTCTCCAACAACCGCTGCCTTATGAGCCTCACTTCCCTTGCCTCCAAGATGGCCTGCTTCAATGTATTTTTTTGCATTGTCCCAGCTTGCACCAGCATTAGCCATGAAAACAGCTAAAAGAAAGCCCGTGGCTATTGCTCCGGCAAGAAATCCGCCAAGAGACTCTGCTCCAAACAATGCAAGAATTATCACAGGCATTGAAATTGCGAGAAAACCAGGCACAACCATTTCCTTAAGAGAAGCAGAAGTGCTTATTTCAATGCATTTGTCATAATCAGGCTTTGCCTTGCCCTCTAACAAACCAGCTATTTCATGAAACTGTCTCCTTACTTCAACAACCATTTTCTGAGCAGCCACTCCAACAGCCCGCATTGTTAAAGCAGAGAAAACAAAAGGCATCATTGCTCCAAAAAACAAGCCAACCATTACAACAGGATTGCTTACATCAATCACTGAGAGTCCGGCAAGAGCAATATAAGAAACAAAAAGCGCAATCGAAGTTGCAGCAGCAGAAGAAATTGCAAATCCCTTTCCAATCGCAGCAGTTGAGTTTCCAACAGCATCAAGCTCCTCTGCTCTCTTTCTAACATCTTCCCCCAAGCCAGCCATTTCAGCAATTCCCGCAGCATTGTCTGCAACACTGCCATAAGTGTCAGCGCTCAGAGTGATTCCAAGAAGACTCAGCATGCCAACAGCAGACAATGCAACACCGTACAAGCCTGCGAAATGAAAAGAAATCAGAATAGCAAGAGAAATCGTCGTAATTGGAATAACAGTTGAAAGCATTCCGACAGACAATCCAGTGATAATGTTTGTTCCAGCACCAGTTGTTGAAGCTTCTGCAATTAATCTTGTTGGCTTTTGATGAGGCGATGTGATGTACTCAGTTGAAAAACCAATGATTACTGCTGAAATAATTCCTACAAGGATTGTGTAAAAAATAGAAATATCTCCAAAAAATTGAGCTGCAAGAAAATAAGAAAACACAGCTACAAGAAACGCGCTTGCGAGAATTCCTTTGTCAATTGCCTTGAATACATTGTCCCCCGAGACTCTGACAAAAATTGTTCCAAGAAGAGAAGCAATTATTCCAGAAGCAGAAATAAGGAGAGGCAGCATTATCCCAAATTCTCCGAAAGCAATTCCGATAACCATTGCCGCAACAATGCTTTCAACATAGCTTTCAAACAAGTCAGCTCCCATTCCAGCCACATCACCGACATTGTCTCCAACATTGTCCGCAATCACAGCGGGATTGCGAGGATCGTCCTCTGGAATTCCTGCTTCAACTTTTCCAACAAGGTCTGCGCCAACATCAGCTGCTTTTGTAAAAATGCCTCCGCCAACTCTGGCAAAAAGAGCAATTGCAGAAGCACCAAAAGCAAAACCGTAAATCAAAATAGGGTCATTAAAAAGATAATAAAGAATTGATACTCCAAACAATCCAAGACCAACAACACTCATTCCAGCAACCATTCCACTGGAAAAAGCAATCCTGAAACCAGAGGAAATATTTTTTCTACAAGCATTTGCTGTCCGAACATTAGCAGTTGTTGCAACCCGCATCCCAATGTTTCCAGAAACAGTTGAAAGAAATGCTCCAAAAGCAAAAGCAAAAGACGAGATTGGAGAAAGAACAAAATAGAGAACAGCTGAAGCCAAAAAAACAAACAATACAAGAAAGACATACTGTCTTCCAAGAAAAGTCATTGCTCCGCGCTTAATTAGAGAAGAAATCTCATTCATTTTCTTGTTTCCAGCAGGTTGTTTTTTGAGCAGGAAAAACTTAATCAATGCAAAAATAATTGCTATAGCAGATGCAACAAAAACATATTCCAGCATTTGAATTATTATGATTTACTATTATTTAATGGTTTCCTGGAAGATTCATACAAAAAAGAAAAAGCCTTCTCTATGTCCCCTTCTTCAAGAAAAGCAAAAAGTTGTTCATGGTCAAATGCTTTGTTGAAAGAAGTTTGAGAAATATTTTTTTCGAGCAAGTCAAGACCAAGATCAACAACACTTTTTTTTGATTTTTGAAGCTCTCTTAATTCTCCAATTTTTTTTTCGAACGAAGCAGACCCAAGTTTTAAAGAAACAGAAAAAAAAGCTTTATCGGAAAAAGCCTCCAAGATTCGAGAAGTATTAATATCACTAACCAGCACTCCTTTTGCAAGAGAACCCTTTAACACAATTCTGACAAGAGGCTTTTTTGCAAAATTTTCAGAAAAAATAGAGGAAAGCTCTTCTTTCAAAAGATTCTCAGCTTCTTCTCTGGAAGTATTTTCAAGCGAAACTGTTCTGTACACAAGCTTTCTTTGATCAGGAATTTCAACAAACTCAGGTTTCATAGACTCGGTTTCAAGAAGATAAAATCCCTTGGGCTTCTCTGCTTCAAGCTTTTTCATCTGAGTAATTATTGTGGAGCCAGGAACAAGAAGCTTTTTTCCATCCGAGTCAGTAATAGAATTCCAGTGCATATGACCACAGACTGCAAGATCAAAACCTTCAGGAATATCAGAGAGCGAGAGAGTTGCAACCATTTCATCCTCAAAAGGAAGAAATTCCTTGAAAGACTGATGAAAAATAATAATGTTTTTTTTGCCAGAAACAGGTTTTGGATTCCAAGCCTTCAAGACATCCTTTGCTTTTTTTTCAGGCACTCCTCCAAGACCGTGAAAGACAACTCCAGAGTTCTCTGGCTCAATTGTCTCCGCATGAAAATAGGTTAAAAAAGAAGCTGCTTCAAGA
Source organism: Candidatus Iainarchaeum sp. (assembly GCA_017609985.1). GTDB lineage: Archaea > Iainarchaeota > Iainarchaeia > Iainarchaeales > JAFCCW01 > JAFCCW01. Next base: position 14,870 of record JAFCCW010000015.1, on the reverse strand, counting down.
AGCTGAAGAATGTTAGTGAAGTCTTTTCCCCTGAACTCATGAGTCCCGTGGATTGCAATAAGGGGAATATGACTTGTTTGAATTAATTCCTCTGCCTCATTCTTTGTTCTCTTCAAGATTGTCCCAGTGCCCTGCTTTGCTTTGGAAAAAGACTTAAAAGAGCGAAACACTGTTTCAGTGGAAGGTGTGTTTGAATCATAAATGTCCCCGGGAAGCAGAATAAGTTCAGCTCCTTTTTCAATTGCAAGAGAAAAACATTTTTCAGTGTTTTCAAAAGCTTCTTCAAAGCGTTCCCCCTCACCATAGCCAAGATGCAGGTCAGAAATTATTGCTATCTTCATTCAACCCATTCCTTTTCAAGTGCAAGTTTTGGAACCTGTTTAACTGAAGAAACAATTAAGGACTGATGAAGACCTGCTGAAACAAACAATTCTTTTTTCGAGACACCAGTAAGAACTCCTGCAAACTCCAAACCAGCTCCTGAAGCAGCCTTAAAGTCCACAACATTGTCCCCGACATAAAGTGCTTCGCTTGGAGAAATTCCGTGAGATTTAAAATCGTTTTTTATTCCGTCAAAAACTCTTGGATCTGGTTTATGCACATTTGTTTCGTCAACAGCATAAATTTTTTCAAAAGCTTCTTTGAAAAGACCTGTTTCCCTAAGCCTGTTTTCAACACTTGACCTTTCTCTGGAAGTAAGAATTCCAATAAAAAAATCCTGTTCAATAAAAAAGTCAAGGCACTGCTTTGCTCCGTCAATCAATGGAACAAAATTGTTAGGATTGACTTCATAATATTTTTTTCTGAAAATTTCCGGAGTTGTTTCAGAAAAAGTCCTGCTGATGAATGGATTCCACGGAAGCCCCCAGTTAGAATAAAAATCTTTTTTTGAAGGCATTTTCAGGCCAAGGGCAAGAGCTACTTTTTCATGCCTGTTGTAAGAAGCCTTGAAAGTTTCAAGCAGAGTATCATCCAAGTCAAAAACAACTGCTTTGAGTTTCACAAAACCACCTCTCGAATTTCAGAGAGCAAATTCTCTGGAAAAAATAAAAGAGGATATAACTCAAGCAAGCCTGTTTTCTCAGAACTGATTTCAGAAATTTCTTTGTGAGAAAAACCAATTGCCTTAATTTTGCGCTCGCTGACAAGAAGGGGAATGTCTGAAAAATCTGAAATTGAAAACTCTCTGAATGCATTGAATGGAACAAGGCGAGCGATAGAAGAAGTCAAAATTTTTGATTCTTTTTTTACAACTGGAAAAAGATTGCATCCGCGCTTCATCAAAAGATAAGCTGCCGCAAGTTCATCTTCCCGTCCTTCAAACAAAAAAGCAATGCTTCCCTCAACCCCAAGAGGCAACCCGCCCAAACTCTTTTCTTCAGAAAAATAAACAAAGAAATTTTTTTCATGAAGCTCTATGAAAATTGTTGCGTCAGGTTCTTCAAGATTAACTGAAAGCGCGGGAAAGCTTGAGAGAACTGCTGAGCCAATCTTCATTTCAACGTCACGGGAAGTTATCCATTTTTTTGAAACCCGGGTAACGCGCACTGCAAAAGATTTTTTTCCGGCAAGACTTGCAGGAGACACATTAAGAACAAGGCGTTGGAGAGCTTCAATAGAATTTTCCTGAGAAGAAAAAGCAAGAGCTGTTGCGTGAACTCCGAACATTTTTGAAAGAATAACCTGGGCTTTTTCCGGACTGTCAAGATAAATAAAAAATCTGCCTCTTGCATGTGTTATTGAATTAACCTCAATCTTGTTCTGTTTAAGAGCAAAAGAAATATGCTCGCGAAGCTTTCTCAGAAAGAATTTCTGAACCTGGGCAGATTTCAGAAAGATTTCACTGGAAGTCTTCACAATCAAACAATTTGGTTTATTCATAGAGAAATACTGCTTGAAAATCATTAAATTGGTTTGTGAAAAAGCAGGGTTAAAGCTTAAAATAGGTTGCTGGCAAAAATTCTAAAAAGCAAGCCTGAAAGACGGCTAGCACCCCCACTATTGAGCAACAGCGAAATAGTGTGCCCGCACACGGCGGGCGAAACTCCGCGGGGTTGGCAGATCGGCTATGCGGTGGCCTGCAGAGCCACAGAGATGGGTTCGATTCCCATACCCCGCTTTTCCTTTTTTTGGAAGTGAAAAAATGGCAAAAAGTGAAGAAGAAAAAGCCTCTGATATGCTTCTAGTATCAAACATATTTCTGTTTTTGATAAAGATTGCTACTGGAATTCTTTCAAACAGCATAGGCCTGCTTTCAGATGCTGCAAATTCCCTGGGGGACATAATGACCTCAATCATAATAAAGGCAACAGTTAGAATATCTGGAAAAAAAGCAGACGAATCACACCCATTCGGTCACTACAGGGCACAACCAATAGGCGCACTTTTTGTGGCAATAGTAATGGGCTTGATTGGATTTGAAATAATCAAAAATTCAATAGTTCGTATTTTTTTTCCGGAAGAAATTGCATTCATTGAACTTGCAATATTTGCATTGTTTGTGTCTATTGCCGGAAAAGGATTTATCTGGCTGTACCTGAAAAAAATTTACAAAGAAGGAAAACATCCTGTGCTGTCAGCAGCATTTGTAGATGCAAGAAATGATATTTTTATGTCGCTTTCAGCAATTATTGGAATAATGCTCAAACCATATTTTGGAACAAGCATTGACTCAGCAGTAGGAATAGCAATTGGCTTATACATAATATGTTCTGGTGTCAAAATTGCTCTGGAAAACATAGACTATTTAATGGGCAGAAGCCCTGACAAAGAATTCTTGTCAAAAATCAGGCTATCAGCAAAATCAGTTACTGGAGTAATCTCTATTCACGACGTAAAAGCCCACTATGTTGGAAACTATCTTCACGTTGAAGTACATATTGATGTTGACAAAAAACTCAGCTTGAAAAACGCGCACACGATTGGAAAACAGGTTGAGAGAGCAGTTCAGGAAATTGAAGGAATAGCAGACTGCTTTGTGCACATTGACCCAAGATAGAAGCAAACAGAACCAGGAAAACAATTAAATATGTGAAAAAAAGTCTATTTTTTGATTTGATTGAATAAACTAGATTATATTTTGGCAATAGTTTTTTTGCTGTTCTTTGGATGCATAACCCCGCCCCCAACCTCTTGCGACAGAACTTCCAAGTGATTTCTCAATAGAGTATGGAACAGGAGCAATGCATCTTGACTGGGGAGCATACTATCTTTCCATTGACACTCAAGGAAATGCAGAATTTGTAAAAACCAGAGGCAATGATGAAGAAACACTAAAATTCACAGCAACCAAGGAAGAACTTTTGGAAGTTTACAACACTGCAAATAATTCAGGATTCTTTTCATTGAACAATGATTATACTGACCCATCCATTATGGACGGAGGCTGGAACAAAATCTCAATTACTGCAAATGGAACAACAAAGTCTGTGAGAATGAATAATTATTCCGCTGATGAATTTGACGCAGTGGAAAACAAAATAAACGAGATTATCACTAATCACTTGGGACTTAATGCATATGATATTTCAGACATCGGAACAGATTCAGTTGATTTTACCCCGGAATACTGTGGCAAAGCAGAAAACTCAAAAGCCTGCGTTGATTACTGCTCAAGCCAATTTTGCTCAGAAAAATTATGCGATGCAATGGTTTTTGATGCAGAAGGATGCACAGAATGCGGGCCAGGTTGCTGTTCGTATTGCTCTAATTTGGACAGCTGTTATCTGACAGACGGATGCACGATTGCATGGGTTCACCCATCCGGCGAAAGCTGGGAATTTGGAGGCTGTGAAAACACAAACTTTTGCGGAACCGTAGAAGATATCTGCAATTATATTTCTGTTTCAGAACAGGGTTCTGCAAACACTGCTGCTCTTGAAGAAGACAACGTCAAAAAAGCAGAATACCATACAGTTGCTGAAGAATTTGAGAAACTTTTCGCAGAAGAGTGTAGATAGCAATTTTCACTTAAATTATAAATAAACAAAGTTTCCGATTATCCTCAGACAGGTTTTATCCCAAGCTAACAACCAATCGCTAAGATTTAAAAACCCTTTTAAGCGCAATTATAACTGAGAATTTACTGTTTCTCAAGTGATTTTATGGGAATAAGACCAGGAAAATGCTACAGGAGTATTGACAAGCGCCCTTATACAAGGACAGCAGTTACTGTTCACAAAAGAAACTATATTGGGGCAACTCCTGGAATCAAGATAAGACAGTTTAATATGGGTGCTGGAGGCAAATCATACACTCACATCCTAGACCTTGTTGTTGAAGAAAGCGTACAGGTTAGAGATAATGCGCTTGAAAGTGCAAGAATTGCAATTAACAGACAGCTTGTTAAAAGGCTTGGAAAAGACGGATTCTTCATGAGAATAAGAATTTATCCTCACAACATTCTGCGAGAAAACAAACAGGCACAGGGAGCACATGCTGACAGGATACAGCAGGGAATGAGCCACCCGTTTGGAAAACCAATCGGAAGAAGTGCAAGAGTAAGAGCAGGACAGGCAATAATCAGTGTTCTTGTGAACAAGCAAAATGTAAAAGCAGCAAAAGAATCAATACTGAAATCAAAAAGCAGATTTCCCTGCAATATTCATGTTAATGTTCACGAAGATGTTAAAAGCCTTGGAACAAGACCAAAGGCAATGATTGAAGAAGCAATAATTGAAGAACCAGAGAAGAAGGAAGAAGAAACCAAGGGCGAGGAAACAGAAGAGAAAACTGAAGGTGAAGCTGAAGACGAGAAACAAAAAGAAGGCAAAGAAGAAAAGGAAGACAGCAAAGAAGAAAAAAAGCAAAAAAAGAAATAATAAATTGATTAAACTGATTCTCTATTTTTGGAAAAGTCTTTTAAAGAATAAAGGCTTTTTTTATTCGATGGCTTATATTAAATGGTTTCAAAATATCGGTGACGAATCTCTTGAACAGGTTGGAGGCAAAGGACTTAACCTTGGAAAGATGGCTAGGCAAAATTTTCCAGTGCCACCAGGATTTGTTGTAACTGCACAGGCTTATTTTAAGTATATGGAAGATAATGACTTGCAGAACAAGATTTGCAAAGTAATGAATGTTCTTGACGTTGAAAACACAGAAAAGCTTGGAAAAACAACAGAAGAAGCAAGAGGACTTATTCTTGCAGGAAAAATGAGTGAAGAACTTGAAACAGAAATAATAATGGCTTACAAAAAGATGAGTGAGAAAAAAATCGCTTGGCTTACGTCATCTGAAGAAGAATATGTTGCTGTCAGGTCAAGCGCAACTGCTGAAGATCTTCCAGGAGCCAGCTTTGCAGGGCAACAGGACACTTACCTAAACATTCATGGAAAACAGGCACTGCTCGAAGCAGTCAAAAAATGCTGGGCTTCACTGTTTACTGCAAGAGCAACCTATTACCGAAAACAAAAAGGATTTCCAACAGAAAAAGTAGGAATAGCAGTAGTTGTTCAGAAAATGGTTAATTCAAATGTTAGCGGAATAATGTTTACTGCAGACCCGACAGGAGACGAAACCACAATATTAATTGAAGCAGGATATGGCTTAGGAGAAACAATCGTCGGAGGAAAGATTACTCCAGACACTTACACTGTGGACAAGGGCTCACTGCACTTAACTGAAAAAAAAGTGCATTATCAGGAATGGAAGCTGGTTAAGTCAGCAGGAGAAAACAAGAGAGTTAAACTAAGCGAAAAAGAGGGAAGCAAGCAAAAAATAGAAGACCCAATGATTATTAAAATTGCAAAAATCGGAAAGCAAATTGAAAACCATTACAAGAAACCGCAGGACATAGAATTTGCAATAGAAGCAAACGAAATATACATAGTGCAAAGCAGACCAATCACTACTCTAGAACTTTCAAAAAAAGTAAGAGACAGGGGAAAGATTGAAGGAAACATAATTATTGAAGGACTTGCAGCATCACCAGGAGTTGCGTCCGGAAAAGTAAAAGTTGTTCCCTCTGCTGAACAAGTCAACAAAGTAATGGAAGGAGACATTCTGGTAACAACAATGACTAATCCAGATTGGGTTCCAATCATGAAAAAGAGCGCAGGAATTATAACAAACGAAGGCGGAAGAACATGTCATGCAGCAATAGTGAGCAGAGAACTCGGTATTCCATGCGTTGTTGGAACAGAAAACGGGACAGAGAAACTGAAAGACGAACAGGAAATTACAGTCAATGGATTTGACGGAGTAGTTTACGACGGAATTGTTAAAGTGCAAAAAAAGGAAGAAGAGAACAAAGAATTGTTTGAAGAAGGAGAGCTTGACGAAATAGAAAGAGCACTTGATAAAAAGCTTGAGACCGGCGGAATGGAAGAAGATCAGGCAAGAAAAGCAGAAGCAATAGTTGAAGAATTCAAGAAAGAAGATGAGAGCGAAATGAACAGTGAAATGATTGAAAAAGAAAAAGAAGACTTGACAAAATTTTTGAAAAAGATTGCCCCAGTAGTTAAGGTAAATGTGGCTCTTCCGGAAGTTGCAGAAAAAGCAGCAAAAACAGGAGCTGACGGAGTCGGATTATTGAGAGCAGAGCACATGATTACTTCTTCAGGAAAACACCCTGCAGAGTTTGTGAGGCAAGGACAGATAAAAGAACTTGTTGAAACAGTCAAGAACGGAATCAGAACAGTTGTCACAAACTTCAGGGGAAAACCTGTTTGGTTCAGAACATTCGATGCACGAAGTGATGAGTTCAGAGAACTGGAAGGAGGAGACAAAGAGCCAATTGAAGATAATCCAATGCTGGGCTGGCATGGAATAAGACGAGACCTTGACCAGGAAGAAATGCTAAAAGCACAGTTTCAGGCAGTCAAAGAACTTATTGCAGAGGGATTCCACAATATTGGAATAATGCTTCCGTTCCTTACACAAGTTAAAGAGCTAAAAAAAGCAAAAGAAATCGCAAAAGAAGTTGGATTAAATCCAAACGGAAAAGAGTTTGAGTTTGGAGTAATGATTGAAACACCAGCAAGTATTTGGATAATTGACGAGTTAATTGAAGAAGGAATCGACTTTGTGAGCTTTGGAACAAACGACTTGACACAATTAACACTTGGAGTTGACAGAAACAATGAAAAAATACAAAGCATTTTCAGCGAGTTGCACCCGGCAGTGCTGAGGGAAATAAAGCATGTGATAAAAAAGTGCAAAAAAGCCGGGGTAAAAACATCTATCTGCGGACAAGCAGCAAGCAATCCAGAAATGGTAAAACATCTTGTAGAATACGGAATCGATTCCATCAGCGCAAACATTGACGCAGTTGAAAACATCAAACTTGTTGTGCTTGAAGAAGAAAAAGAGCAGATTCTAAAAACAAGACAGAAAAAGTAAAACACAACAAATTTAAATATCTCCGACCCGAATTTTAGAATGATTGAGATAAACATTAGCAAGCTTGCTGAAGAAATAAAAAAGAGAAAAGCAAAACTTGTTGCAATGCAGTTTCCAGACGGACTTAAAACAAAAGCAGAGGAGATTGCAGACCAGATTGAAAAAGAAACAGGAGCAAAAACAATTGTGTTTGCAGAACCCTGTTTTGGAGCATGCGATCTCAAAGACAGAGAAGCAAAAGAGCTTGGAGCAGACTTGCTTCTTCACTTTGGACACTCTGCACTAATTGGAAACGAAAAACTTCCAACTATTTACATTGAAGCAAAATACAGAGTAAACAAGGAAAAAATCAAAAAAGCAATAAAAAAACTTGAAGAAATTCTAAAAAAAGAAAGAATTCAAAGAGTGGCAATTGGAGCAACCGTGCAGTATCTAGAGCACACAAAAATTGTTTCGGAAGAACTTGAAAAAAAAGGTTTTGGAGTTTTAAGCGGAAAAGGAGAAATGCTTGCAAGCTACCAGGTGCTTGGCTGCAATTATTCGGGAATGGAAAAACAGGCAGATAAAGCACAAGCTCTTGTTTTTGTTGGAGACGGAAGATTCCACGCAATAGGAATGGGGCTGGAATTCAACAAAAAAGTCTTTATTATTAACCCGTCAAGCGGAACAGTGAACACGCTTGGGCTTGAAAAAGAAAAGCTTGTTAGAAAAAGAATCTCGTTCATAGAACACGCAAAAGATGCAAAAAAGTTTGGGTTACTGGTTAGCACAAAGCCTGGCCAGCAAAACCTAAAGAAAGCACTGGAGATTAAAGAAGAACTTGAAAAAAAAGAAAAGAAATCAATTATTTTCATCTCTGAAAACATTCTGCCAGAACATTACATTGGGTTAGGGATAGATGTTTTTGTGAACACTGCTTGTCCAAGAATCGCACTGGATGACGAAAGCAAGTTTAATGCACCAGTGCTAAGCATTGAAGAATGCGAAGTTGTAATTGAAAAAAAGAAAATAGAAGACTTATTCATACTAGACTAGGCTTCATCAGTTAACTCTGATTCAATGGAAACAACTGTTCCATTAAATTCTCCGCCTCTGATAGCAGACTCAAAATTTGAAAGATTGTTTCCATCCAAAAATATTGAGTGAATTGAAGACCGTTTTAGAACAAGACCGGCAGGAATATCAAGAACAATGTTCTGACCAGGCTTTGACTCGGCAACCTGAAGCAAGGAAAGAAGACGGGAATGCGACAGAGAAGGATAAAACTTTGCTCTAGGATTATCCTTTGGATCGGAAGAATAGATTCCATCAACATTACTCAGGTTTACAAAAGTCGCAGACAGAGATTCTGCAAGAAGAGCAGAAACTGCATCAGTTGTAATGCCTGGAAGAAGACCGCCGTAAACAGGAATTTTTCCAGAGTCAATTATTGCTTTTGCGTCAGATACTTTAGTAAGAACTTCTTTGTGCGAGGACTCAATTGATTCAATTAAGAGACGAGCATTCACCCGGGTGAGAGCTATGCCTATTTCATCCATTGCATAGTTTGTTGCCCCTATTCCCTTCGCAGCAGCAATATAAGAACGCCCAATTTTTCCTCCCCCAATAACAAGAGCAAATCTATAACCCTCACGATGAAGCGAGCTAATTGTTTCCCCAAACTTTGCAATCAGTGCAGCATTTGGTTTTTCGTTAATGAAAACACTCCCGCCCACAGAAACTACAAAAATTTCCTTTGCAGGCGCAGAATATTGTGAAAAAGGAGACTGGTCAGAAGAGGGGGAAGATGAATAGCCTGTTGCTTGTTCTTCAGTGCTCTGAGAAGACATTGCTTCAGAAACTGCTTCTCCCTCGTCTTTTTCATTGAACATTTCAAACATGTCAGAAAACATAACATCACTTTTTTGAGAATCCTACTGTATAACTGAAGAAGTTTTATTTAAGTTTATGGCTTAAATCACTTGTTAAAACACTTCTGAAAAATTCTGTCCAAAAGCACAACAAGAACGAGGCATGTTTAAACTTATATTCTTTGTCATTTAAAATTATTAATGCTGTTGACTAATTTTCACATGGTGAAAAAATGAAACAAGAAATTCTAGAAGCAGATGAAGCTGAGACTTCATTGTTTAAGAAAAAACTGAAAAGGCTTGGCATGTTCAAGGGCAAGGGAACAGAGTTAATCTCTCTTTACCTGCCCCCCGACAGCGACCGCTCAAGCGTCATGGGACAGCTCACTGAAGAGCGAAGCCAGAGTTCAAACATAAAGGATCCAAGCACAAGAAAAAATGTACAGGGTGCTCTGAAAAAGATTGACAACTTCCTCAAGCGAATTGATTTCAAGCTTCCATCAAGAGGACTGGTTGTTTTCGCAGGAAACATTAGTGAAACAGAGGGAAAAACAGATTTAAGACTGTTCACAATCAAACCTGTTAAATTGCTTAAAACAAAGCGTTACTGGTGCGACTCAGAATTTCACCTTGACCCGCTTCAAGAAATGATGCAGCCAAGCGAAGTATTTGCTATACTGACAATTGACAAGAATGAGTCAACAATTGCATTGCTGAGCGGAAAAAAATACGAAATCATTGGACACTTCACAAGCGGGGTTGCAGGAAAAACAAGAGCAGGAGGACAAAGTGCTCAGCGATTTGAAAGACTAAGAGCAGAAGCAACTCATGCGTTTTATAAGCGAATTTCAGAAAAGATGAATCAAATTTTTGTAGAATACGACGACAAGCTGACAGGAATAATTGTTGGTGGGCCAGGAATCACAAAAAACTATTTTCTGAATGAAGAAATGCTTGATCACCGGCTTCAAAAAAAAGTAATCGGAACAATTGACACTTCTTACACTGACGAATCAGGAGTCAGGGAAACAGTTCAAAAAAGTGATTCCTTGCTGAAAGACACAGAGATAATGAAGGAAAAAAAAGTTATTGAAACTTTTATGGGAGAAGTTGTAAAACATAACAGTCTTGCAACCTATGGGCAAAAAGAAGTAGAAGAAGCTATTGAACTTGGAAAAGTGGAAAAATTGCTTTTGAGCGAAGACATTGAATGGGTGGTTTACAAATTCATTTGCAACAACTGCAATACAGAAGAAGAAATTGTAGTAAAAGAACCCGACTTGTTTGAAGAGAATTCCCTCAAATGCAAAAAATGCGATTCATCAGTTGAACTCTTAGAAGAAGACGATTACATTGACTGGATTATTGAAAAAGCAAACAACACAGGAGCTAAAACTAAAATTATTAGCACTGAGACCCCTGAGGGAGAACAGTTCTTCAAAGGCTTTGGCGGAATAGGTGCAATGCTTCGTTATAGATAGTGATGTTATGGAAGACAATTTTTCTACAACCTGCCCAGGAATAGGAGGGCAATACAAAAGAAGATACTCTGATTTTGTTGTTGAAGAAGTTATTGAAGACGGAAGCGTGTGCAAGGTTGAACGATTCCTAAAAGAAGAGTCTGAAAAAAAAGAACTGCTTGAAATTCCAGAGAACAAGGAAGAAAAAGAACAGCTTCATTTGGAGCTTGAAAAAATAAACAAGGATTTAAATTATGCAATTCGTGATCTGACAAGATATCTGGGAATAAGCAAAAAGAGAATTGGTTATGGAGGAATGAAGGATAAGCGAGGAATTACCTGCCAAAGAATTTCTTTGTTTCAGCCCGATCTGGAAAAACTCAAAAAATATAGCTGTCCAGGAATATTTATTAAAAACGCAAGATGGTCGGACAAAAAAATTGATTTAGGTGACCTGAAAGGAAACCAGTTTGAAATTGTTATAAGAGACATTGAACTCGAAGAAGAAGAAATTAAAAAACGAGTGAACGAATGCTTTAAACAAATGGAAAACGGAATTGCAAACTTTTTTGGAGAGCAGAGATTTGGGGGAGCAAGAAAAATAACCCATCTTGTTGGAAAAGAATTTTTGAAAGAAAACCCTGAAGAAGCAGTCATGCTTTATCTGACAGCAACTTTTCCTGCAGAACAAGATGATATGAAACAGGCAAGACTTGCTCTGAAAAAAACAATGGACTTTTCAAAAGCATCTAAAGAGTTTCCTTCCGAACTCAGATACGAGCGGGCAATAATTCATCATCTCTGCAAATATCCGAAAGACTTTGTTGGAGCATTCAAAAAACTTCCAAGAAAACTCCAGTTCCTGTTTACACATGCTTACCAAAGCTGGATATTCAACAAAATAATTGAAAGAAGAATTCAAGAAGGCTATGGGCTTAAAGAGATTGAAGGAGACGTGCTTGAAGATGGAATTCCAACTGCTGTTCTTCCAGGTTTCGAATCAAAACTTGCAGACGGAAAAGCAGGCGAAATTGAAAGAAAAATAATGGAAGAAGAAAACATGAAACTGGCTGACTTCAAGATAAAGTCCTTTCCCGAAGTTTCCTCAAAAGGAGCCAGAAAAAAACTAGCCCTGTTTCCAAAAGACATGAAACTTATTGAAACCGGAGAAGACGAATTTTTTGAAAACAAGAAATATGCAAAAATTTCATTTTATCTTGACAAGGGAAGCTATGCAACCACTGTTTTAAGGGAAATGATGAAATCAGGGCAACATTAAAAAACAATTAAAGCCAAATATGATTATGATTTTTGTTTTTTTGGCATCAGTTGTTATTTCCTTAATTTCTATTTTTTTAGTAACAAAGATTACGAAAAAACTTGGAATTGTTGGAATTGACATAAACAAGCAGGACCAGAGAGTCATTCCCGAGAGTGCTGGAGTCGGACTTGCAATAGCAACTGCAATAGGATTTTCTGTAAGTATGGCAACAAATAGTCTTGACCTAAACATTGTCGCAGTGCTTGCATTAGGACTCTGCTTTGCAGTGCTCGGATTTATTGATGACAGCAGGAACAAGTTTCTAAAAAAAAGCATGTCCTGGAAACTCAGAGCAGTAGCAGTCGCCATCGTGTCTCTTGGATTCGCAGGCTTTTTCTTTCAAGACATTGCGTGGATTATTGCAGGAGCATTGTTTATAGCAGGAATAGCTTCTCTTCAGAACACTTTTGCAGGGTTGAACGGGTGGGAAATTGGCTCTGGATTCATTATCTCTATTTTCTTGGCAATTTCTCTGGGAAGCGGATGGCTTGCTGTTTATGCTTGGATTTTTTCAGGAAGCATTCTTGGATTGCTTGCTCTAAATATGTTTCCGGCAAAAGTGTTTCCAGGGGACAGCGGAACACTGTTTATTGGAGCCGTGACTGCAGGAATTGCAGTTGCCTCTGGACAATTAAGCAAGATACTGCTTGTTGGTCTTTTTTATCTTCCACACGCTTTTGACTTTTTTGTGCTAAAGCTTTTAACTAATCCAGGGGATGTTACTCAACAAAAACAAAAACCTTACAGGCTTCTCGAAGACGGAAAACTTGGATTACAGGAAAAAGGAAAGCTTGACTTTGCAAAGCTTGTTATCAAATTGTTCGGAGAAAAAAAAGAATGGCAGATTGTTTCACTAATCTGGCTTATTGTTTCAGTTAATTGCATCTTGTGGAGTTATTTGATTGCCTGAATCAATATCTTTCAAGAAAAAAAGATAGACTAAAATGCTTAAAAGAGTTGGAAAAACAAGACGGGCAATATCAAAAATTATTATAACGCTTGCAATCTCTCCAGAAGTAAGCGGAAAAGAAGCAGATGCTTGAAGAGAAAGATAAGTAAAACTTGCAAGCTCTACAAGGCCGATTCCCCTTGGCAGAACAGGAGTTCTTTCAAGAACTGAAACAAGAACAAAAAGAATCACAACATTTGCAAAGGGAATAACCACATTCATTGAAAAAAAAGCAAACTGAAGCGACACAAGTTCCAAAAACAATGAAGCAATTGCCAGCACAAAAGTAAACAAAAACATTTTTTTTGAAGTAGCTTGAAGAAAACCAGAGTATTTTTTAAAATATTCTTCAAACGGTTTAAGGAAAGAAAATTTTCTCGACAACTGTTCAAACAATCTTGAAATAGCAAACCCAAAAGACTGATTTAAGGGAAGAAGAAAAAGCAAAACAGCAACAACCATTACAATGAATCCTGAACCAAGCCCAACAAGAGAAAGAATATCATGGTTTGCAGAAATTAAAAGTGCATAAAGAAGAATTGCTGCAAGAATTGTGAGAACAAGAAACTTTATTCCCTTTATCAACATTGAAGCTGAAACACTCTCAGTAAAAGGAACTTTAAAAAGATCTTTTAAGTGAAGAGAACGAAGAGCTTCAGCACCTATTTGAATCGGAGTCAAAGCACCGTATACCGAGCTCCAACCCACAATAAACTTTTTTGAAAGGGAAAGACCTGGTTTTTTTATAAGCAAAGCCCAAGACAAAATCCAGACAGTAATTGAAAGTGAAAAAAATACAACAGAGAAACTGAGAAATAAAGGATTTGCAGTGACTATTGCATTGTGAGCATCAGTTGCAATAGTCATAACTAAGAGAACTGCAAAAACAGCAACCAGAAAAGAAATACCTTGTTTTACCTGCTTTCTCATATTGAGTCACTTAAACCGGAAACACTGTTGTTTGTGCTGGACAGAATTTCTTCCGCATTTGGAAACGCAAGCTTGATTATTGAGAATACAGTGTTTCCAACATACTCATATGAGGCTGTTGTAATAGTTAATGTTTTTCCTTCAACAAGAGCTCTTGGAGCCCCCTTCTCAGGAGAAGGAAGCTTTATATCAACAAAAACATTTTCCTGTTTCAAGGATTCAATAAGCACAGTGCATTCTTCTGCAGAAATTGTTTCACTCTGCTTTACATTGCCATGATTTGTTCCGCATTCAACCAGGTTTCCTGAAGAGTCAATTACTCGTATTAATTGAGTTATGTCTTTTTTGTTTCCGGATAAAACAACTACAAAGAGCTGCATTGAATTTCCCATATACTGGTTAATGTTTCCAGATTCCCTAAACTCTGGAGAAACAACAAAGGACTGTTCTTCAGCAAAAGACTTAAGAACAGGAAGTGGTTCAGCTGAATCAGAGGCAAGAATTACTCCTTCAAAAGAATACTCAAAAACATTTTTTGAAGAAAGCAGAAAAAGACCTGCTCCTGCAAACAAGACTATTAGGAAAAGCATTATTACTGCAAGCATTCTTTGGTTTTTGTTCATTAATCTATTGAGCATGAAAAGTTTAATAAAAGATTGTTGTGCTGAGGCTAAAGCATTAAAAAAGAAAAAAAAAGAAAAAAAAGGAATTAGGCAATATGCCTAATTCTAGCCTATCAGGGCGTCGAGTGCGTCGACAAGGTCGCCTGCAGCTGATTCTGTTCCTGCGGCTGTGTAACCTGCAACGATTATATCGCCTTTATGGTCACCGCTGGTCAGGAGCTGTAGTACTGGAGCGCTTGCTTTGCTTGACAAAGCTTCGTCCAGAGTGGTTCCGTCGTTCAGCACGACATCCTTAGCCAAGTCGTTGACAAGATATCCACCAACAATGATGTGGTTCTTACCAAACATGGTTCCGGCGTCTGCATCTGTCTTCACAAGGTCTGAGACCTTGACAAC
>JAFCCW010000026.1 GCA_017609985.1 Candidatus Iainarchaeum sp. | reverse complement strand
AGGGCTTAGGACAAAGGAAGCCAGGAAGAAAATAATAGAGGAGCTTGAAAAGGCAGGCCACCTAGTCAAGCAGGAGCCAATAAAGCACGTTGTAAACGTTCACGAAAGGTGCAAGACACCAATTGAGATTCTTACTGCAAAGCAGTGGTTTGTCAAATACCTTGACTTAAAGGACGACTACCTTGCCAAGGCAGAACAACTGCAATGGGTCCCGCCCTACATGAAGAAAAGGCTTGACAACTGGGTTCAGGGCCTGAAATGGGACTGGAATATTTCAAGGCAAAGGCACTACGGAATTCCACTCCCGGTATGGTACTGCAGGAAATGCGGGGAAGTGATTATTGCGGAAGAAAAGAGCCTGCCGGTGGACCCGCTGAAGAACAAGCCAAAAAAGAAGTGCAAGTGCGGCAGCAGCGAGTTTGTTGGGGAAAAGGACACCTTCGACACCTGGTTTACAAGCAGCCTTACACCACAGATAAACTGTAGGTGGGTTTCAGACAAGAAATTCTTTGAAAAAATGTTTCCAATGGATTTAAGGCCACAGGGACACGACATAATTGCACTCTGGGCTTTTAACACAATGGTAAAGGCATTGTTCCACCAAAGGAAGCTGCCCTGGAAAACAATTACAATAAACGGCTGGATTCTTGACCCAAAAGGCAAAAAGATGTCAAAGAGCCTGGGCAATGTAGTAAGGCCAGAGGAAATGGTTGAAAAGTATTCGGCAGATGCCTTGAGGTACTGGGCAAGCCTTCCTGTTCTGGGGGAAGATGTTCCATTCATGGAAAAAGAGCTTGTTGCAGGCAAAAAGTTCATTACAAAACTTGTGAATGCCTCAAGGTTTGTGAAAATGGTGACGAAGGGTGTTAAGATTGGAAAGATTGACAAGAAAAAGCTCTTGCCGGAGGACAAGGCGATTTTGAGCAGGCTTAATAGATTGGTGAAGGAAAGCACTGATGCCTTTGAAAGGTTTGAGGTAAGCAAGGCAATTGCCCCTGTGAAGAATTTCTTCTGGCTTGAATTCGCAGACTTCTACATTGAAGAGGTTAAGACAAGGGTTTACGATAAGAAGAATGAAAATGGAAAAGTGGCAGCGGGTGTACTGCAAGAGGTAATCTGGAAATGCCTGCTTTTGCTGTCCCCATTCATTCCACACACAACAGAGGAAATTGCACAAGGGCATTTCAAGAAAAGGCTTAAGGGAAAAAGCATTCACTTAGAGGAATGGCCAAAGGCTGACGAAAAAAAGATTGACGAGAAAGCAGAGGAAGTTGGGGAGCTCATTAACAGTGTGATTGCAGAAATGAGAAAGCAGAAAACCACCCACAAAAAGCCATTGAATACCCCAATAAAAAAGGCGGTTGTAACGGTTGCGGACGTGGGAAAGTTTAAGTTAGCGGAAGATGCGATTAAGAGAACAATGGCAGTTCAGGAAATAGAGGCAAGGGAAGGAAAGGAATTGGTTGTGGAATTGCAATTTTAGGGAAAGGCAATTTTTAATAAGGTTCCTTTTTAATGGAAAAGCTTAAATAAACATATTATATCAATTGATATAGTGACGTAAATGTCTAAAACTGTTGCTGTTTTCAAACGCGAGAACATTCTTCGTTATCCAAGGCTGGACACTGTTTTGATGGTTGAGGAAGCAATACAAAAAGCGGAGGAATACCCAACTAAAGCAGAACTTTTGCGCAGCCTTCCAAAGAAAATGATGTACCAGACATTTAACACTATAATCAACTATCTTGAATATTCTGGCAAGATCTATATAGACAAGGACGGCGCCATTGTTTGGATTTGGAACCCAAAACTTGTGGAAAAGTACATGAAGAGGCCAGACCTTAGCTGGAGGAAAGAAAAATGAAACTGCCTTCAAAAATCAAGTTTGCAGACGATAAAGTAAAGAAGGCATTTGAAAAACTTGAACAAGGAAGGACAGAAGACACCAAACTTTATGAGTTTCTTGTAAGAGCATTTGAGGATATTGAAGAAAACGCTTTTTGTGGGATAAGAATTCCCAAAAAACTTATTCCAAAGGAATACAAGAAAAAATATGAAATAGATAATCTTTGGAAATACAACCTTCCAAACGCTTGGCGACTTCTTTACTCTGTTGGAAAACAAGAATTAATTGTGATTAGCATTGTTCTTGAATGGCTTGACCACAAAAACTATGACAGAAAATTCGGCTACAAAAAAAGCTGAAAAAAGGGCTTTTTGGGGAAAGAGGTGAAAAGAATGGAACTTTTAAGGCAGGGGGCAGAGGCAAAGCTCTTCAGGGCAAGGTTTGAGGGGAAGAAGGCTTTGCTGAAGAAACGTGTTCCAAAGGCTTACAGGAACAAAGAGCTTGATGACAGGCTTCGCTCAACAAGGACAACAGGGGAGGCAACCCTGTTGAGAAAAGCCCGCAGCCTTGGCGTGAATACTCCACAAGTGTACTCTGTTGACAAGGCAGGAAAAGAGATTTTGATGGAGTTTGTTGAAGGAAAAAGGCTGAAGGACGTTTTGACTGGGAAAAATTTGGGGTTGTGCAAGCAGGTGGGAGAGGCAATTGCGCTAATGCACGAGAATGGATTGATTCACGGCGATTTGACTACAAGCAATGTGATGGTTAAAGGCAAGGAACTTTTCTTTATTGACTTTGGATTGGGAAAGCAAAGCAAAAAGCTGGAGGACAAGGCAGTGGACTTGCTTGTGTTCAAGAAGACATTTGAGGCAACACATGTTGAACTAATGCCACGCGGCTGGGAAATGATTCTGGAAGGCTATTTGGGCAAAGGGGGGAAGAAAGAAGTTTTGGTGCAAATGAAGAAGGTAGAGGAAAGGGCAAGGTATCACTAGGCAATGATGAGGTTATCCTCGGAAAAAGCTTAGGCAATGACACTAATTTAAGTCCCCTAAATACCTCCTAAGGCGAATAAGGCATAAATAGACGAGCTTTTAAACGGTGCATTCTCAGCGATTGCTGAACCTCGCCGCACTAAAGTGCGGGGCTTCCCAACCCAAAAATGCAACAGAAAAGCAGAAGCAGTAGTCAAAAAATCAAACACTTTCTAAACAAGTTGAGCCAAAACATTGAACACGCAAACCAGCTACTCAAACGGTTCCAAAAACAGTACAACAACACGTCACACTCAAGATTAAAACATCTTTCATT
Source organism: Candidatus Iainarchaeum sp. (assembly GCA_017609985.1). Classification (GTDB taxonomy): domain Archaea; phylum Iainarchaeota; class Iainarchaeia; order Iainarchaeales; family JAFCCW01; genus JAFCCW01. The sequence goes on along the minus strand of JAFCCW010000026.1, from coordinate 2,370 downwards.
CAACTAACTATATAGTGACAAGCAAAAAAACGGAGTCATATGCGCTATCACATAACAACTAAGGAAGATGAGAAGGAAAGAGAACTAAACATACTTTAAGGGTAAAGCATTTAGCCCGCCTTTTTTTTAACATCATAAAGAGTTTCATAAGTATGGATGTGAAGAAGAATGAAAAGGATGTCAACTAAAATGGGAAAAGATAAAGGTATGAAACAAGATAAAATGATAAACGTTTTGCTGGTGGCAACCCTTAATCGGCCGGTCAGGTCAGATCTTGGTTATGCCCCTATAGAAACGGTCATTTATAATATTGATAAAGGACTTCATAATTTAGGTCATCGTTCGATTGTTGCCTGTTCAGGTGATTCCAAAGTTACCGGTGAACAATTCGTGACTGTCAAGCGAAGCTTTGGTGAGTACTGCAGCGAGGATAGTCCAGAGAAGCGTAAAAGCATACGTTTGCACCTTTTTAAGGCATTGGAAAGGGCAGGTAAGGGTGACATCGACATAATCCACTTACATGATGCAGCAATGGTAGAGTGTATTTATAAGGGGATATTCAAAAGCCCGGTGCCAATCGTGATGACCCTACATGTCCCCGCCCAAGACAGGGGATCTTTCAAGCAGTGGTCTAAATCATTGACATCTTCTTCCGGAGTATATTTTGTCCCGATAAGCAAATATCAAAAAAGGCAGCACCATGGCTTAGTAAATACCATGAACGTTATCCATCATGGAATTGATGTGGAAAACTACCCGTTTAAAAGTGAGATGGACAAAGAAAGCTATCTGTTTACTATCGGCAGAATAACTAAAGTCAAAGGACAGGATATAGCCATAAAAGTTGCAAGAAAAACAGGTTCTAAACTTATTATAGCGGGTAATGTTCAGAACAAAGCGAAAGATAGAAAGTTTTTTGAAAAATTAAAAAAGTCTATTGACCTATGTGTTGACGCAGGCAAATACCCTGCTGATAATGATTATTACGAGAAGGTAATGAAACCGTTATTGGACTGCGACAAACAGATTATCTACATCGGAGAAATCAGTAGAGAGCAAAATAAATTATGGTATCTGCATGCCCGGGCTACTTTATTCCCCATTCAATGGGGTGAACCATTTGGACTTGTAATGATTGAGTCAATGGCGTGCGGTACACCAATTTTGGCATTCAGAAAAGGCTCTGTCCCAGAGATTGTGGTAGAAGGGAAAACAGGATTTGTCGTAGACTCCATGGGTGGTATGATTGAAGCAGTAAAACATATTGATAGTATCGATCCTTGTGTATGTCGGAAACACGTTCAGGATAATTTCTCTGTAATAAGTATGGCTCAAAAGTATTCAAAGTTGTATCAATGGATTCTAGGATCCTAGTAATAGGATGTTCCAGTGGAGGAGTACATGAAGTCATACGGAATGATGTTAATGGTTACCTAACTGCCCAAGACGATTCTATAGAATTAACAAAAAAGATGGATGCATTAAAATAGCAACTTTTATTAAGGCATTTACTCTGTTAGAACATATGGTTTCAAAAGAAAGAATAAAATCACTTTGGGAAACGAGTAAAAAAGTTATTTTGGACTGCTCACTTGAAAATGGCGCAATTATTGCTGCTAACTCTGATAAGCCTTATTACCCAAAAGATGCTCGTAATTATAGATATGTTTGGCCTAGAGATGCAGGCTATATCTGCGTAGCTGCACAAGAAGCAGGCATTGACACCATACAAAAGCCATTTTTCGATTGGTTACTAGAAAGACCTGAAGGTTTCAAGGAGACCAATCTTCTTTACCAAAACTATTCAACAAATGGAACAAAATTTTGGTTGAGTTTTCAACCAGACCAAAATGGCACAATGCTTTGGGCAATTTGTAAGTTCTTTGAGGAAAAAAAGATTCCAAAAAAATATGTCACTCTTATAAAAAAACTCGCAAATGGATTATGCAATATATGGGACAAGACTCATTTTACAAAAAAGACCCAGGGTTTGTGGGAATACTATCGCTGTTACCCTGATTTGGATGAGAACCATACTTATTCCTTGGCAGCTTGCGCTCAAGGCCTTAATCTAGCAAATAAGCTTATAACTAACAAGAGATGGGAAATTGTTTCAAAGCAAATGATAAAGCAAATCCGACAAAGAGATGCTCAAAAACTCAATTATTTTACAAGGACAACAGGAAAGATTACGTTTCCAAAAATTGATGCATCGTTAATAGGTTTAGTATATCCTTTTGATATTGTAAAACCTAATTGTTAGGTGACAGCGCATATGACTCCGTTTTTTCGTTTGTCACTGTACACTTGATTGGGTGTAAGATATTTTAAGCTTGAGTGTGGCATGTCGTTGTATTGTTTTTGGAATCG
>JAFCCW010000014.1 GCA_017609985.1 Candidatus Iainarchaeum sp. | reverse complement strand
GTGCCGGCATCCTTCCATTCCTCTGCAGAGGTCTTGCTTGTGGGCTTTACAATCCAGTAAACAAAGGTTCCGTCAGAATAAGTTACCTTGACATAGTATGGCACGCCAATAGTCATTTTTGTTGAAAACACATAGTAACTGCCATCTGCCTTGTTCTGATACTGTGGAGTATAGCCAGACTTGTTAGTCCATGAGCCAGAGCCATCCATGTTTCCGCCGTAAAAGGCTTCAACTGTTGGAAGCTGGCCATTGAAATTATAAGCAAGAATTGTAACATCAGCTGTTTCAAAAGAACCAGTTGGTGTTCCGGTCGAAGGCGAGACTGGAGAACCTGCTCCCGTGCTAGAACCAGAAGAACCTGTGCCAGAAGAAGAACCTGTTCCAGTAGACGGCTGAGCTGGCTGAGCAACAGGAGGTCTTAATGCAGCCTGCATTAATGAATCAGCATCCCCAACAGGAGAACCAATTGCATTTTTACAGTAATTGCTTTTATCAGATGAATTGCCCACATAACCATTCAAAGAATCAAGGCACGCTCTGTAAAACTTGGTAACAGCAGAAGAGTTCGCGAGAAGAGAATCTGCCTTGTCACCACTGTCAAGCCAGTAAACAGCTTTCGCAAGCCTTGACTGTCCTTTGTCAGCAAAAGCCCAGTCTCCCTTTAATTCATAAATTCCCTGCATTGCATTGAAATTTTCCCAGACAGTATCCCTGCCAATTGTTTTTTGCTTGATTGGAACAAAAACAAACTGTGTTCTTCTCTTGCTTCCAGCAATAAGTGATTCTTTTGTATCAATCTTTTGAAGCATGTCAATATAGGTTCTGTCGTTTTCTTTTCCAGATAATGGCTTTCTTCCAAACCAGTAAGAATAGGGAACACTTGCAGAATTCTTAAATTCTTCTGAATTAAATGGCTTGATGGAATAAGGGTTTACAACGCGATAATACGAAGAATAATCTGGAAGTTTTACAATTGCAGGCCAAGAGCCATAAACAAGCATTGTGTCGCTTCCCTGCTTTATGTTGTTATAGCTTCTGTCAATCAGCTGAGCCATCAAATATGCTGTTGCTTGATATCCATTGCAGTAAACTGCAGAACAGTCACAGAGAGCTGTTGAACCAGAGCAAAATCTCAGATTGTCAATTTCATATTGAGCAGTCTGGGAAAATTCCATTCTATCAGAGCCGACTGTTGAAGCAGGAGCATCTGCTGCAAAACCAATTCCTGCTATAAAAATCAGAAAAAGAACAAAAAAAGCTTTTCTTGAAATCAATAAAACACCTTGTTAAAATTATTGGGTTAACTTGTATTTAAGTTTACTCTCCAACACTCTCTGGAGTAAGAGCGCAAAAACTTTCCCATAACGCAACTGAATCGGAAACTTCTGAATTTTTTTCCTGCAAGAACTGCAGGTCTGGATAAATATTGTTAAAATTGAATGATGAACTATTTTCAGAGTGAGATTCATTGAATGAATCAATCTTTTGAGCTAGCAAAGAATATTTTTGGAACTGCTGATTTGAAGCTGTTTCAAGCCCCTTCATATAGGCTAAAACCTCTTCTCCACAGTTATCAACAGATTCAGCAGGAGATTGTGCAAAATCTTCAGAAATCTGCTTATTGTAAGAAACAAGCTCTGCAAATGCAAGATACACATCAGTTGCAGCAGAAAGAACAGGCGAGTTTTCATAGCCTCCGACAGAAGCCTTGAAAGAAACAAGGTTTGATTCAAGCAAATCAGTGTTAACAGAAGCATAATCAATTGAATCAAACGCATTTTCAGCTGAAAGATTTATTCCAGCAGAAGAAACCGCCATTTCCAAGTCAACAACTCCGTCAGAAAAAGGCTTTTCTTCAGAAGAAAAAAACAAGACTGCGGAAACAGCTAAAGCAAGAATAATGATAATGCCAAGTATTGCTTTCCAGTTCATGCACATCACTTTAAAGTGGATTAATATAAGTGTTTCTTATATAAAAAAGTAGCGGTGTTATTCTTCCGTGTTTTCACCAGGACAGTGGTCAAGGCAGAGCGTTGTCTGATAAGAGAGTCCAACTGTCTCAAAGATTGCGTAAGACCTTAACCTGTACTTCTTGCCTTCCTTCATCTTATGCTTGTTAATCAGGTCGCTGACTTCAAAGGAACAGATTGGAACACCATTGCCAGTGAAGTTTCCTTTTTTGTCAACCTCAGCAGTGCAACCAGAAGGAATTTTTCTTCCCTGCACAACAGCTTTCTCAAAGTAAGGCAATCCATCAATATAGAAATACCACCTAATTGGAGTTGGCAGTTTTTCAAGCTCAAACTCTTTGATGTCTTCTCCGTCTGTTTCAGAATCAGTCATTCCCAAAATCTCCGGTTCTATTTCAAGCTTGCCTTCGTTAGAGAGAACTATTGCTTCTTCTTCAGGATAATCTGTTTCGTTGACCTTTAAGTCATAAGTGTAAAAATAGTCGCCGTATTCTCCGCAGGACTCATTACAGAGCCTTTTGTAGGCAACCTTGCTTGTGCCCTCGTAGGCAAGATAAGAATAGATTGTCCAGGCAACATCTTCATCCATGAGATAATACTCTTCAAGAGTTTTTACATCTATAGTGCAGTGAGGAATTGTTTTCCCAAGCCATGTTTGAGTTTCCATCTTTTCTGTCAAAGAGTTTTACCCACATTGACAGAGTAACATCCTTGTCTTCAATCAGCACTGGATTCCCAGCTGGCTTCTGAAAAATCCGCAGATAAACTGTTGGATCTGGGCCGCATGAAAGCAGGCAATAAGATTCAGTGTCCTGAGCAGAAGCAACTCCTTTTTCATCCTTGAAGTCCGCGGTTACTGACAGATGCCATTCCCTTCCTACTGAGGCACCGTATTCTGAAAGTTTTTGAATCAATACTTCTGGCTCTGCATTCTCTGACTTCCATGAAGCAAAATACCATCTCCACTTTATGTCTTTTACTTTACCAGTGACATCAACATCTTCCCCGCCTTCAATCTTTTTCATGATTCTTGCACTCATTCTCAAAGAAAGAGCACTATCATAAGCTTTTTGAGAGATAACACCAACACTCTCATCAAGTTCTGAGACAGGAAGATAGTCATCATAATCAAGCTCTTCTCCATCCTTAACTGGAACAACACTCAGGACAGCATAATATGGGTTTTCAGCCTGCTGTTGTTCATAGTTTACATAAACACTTGCTTCAGCAGGCTTGTCTGAACTGCCAAGAGCACTCCACCAAGTATCTGGAAAGCCATAGAGCGTCAAAAACTCGGTTGTGTTTCTTGCATTGAATTCAATTACAGAGTGACCAACGCTTAATTCCTTTGAAGAAAGATAACCAGATGTTCTTGGAGCAAACTTGTTTTTGTCAGAAAACTGAATAACTGAAGCAGCACCGTTGATAGAAAACTGTTTCGCGATACCCGCTGATTGCGGGCAGGCGTCAAGCAAAACAATCGGAGAAAAAGAATCTGCAATATGCTCTGCATTAACAACAATTTTTTCAGCTTCAAGAGTCTCTGGCTTGCTGAACTTGTAAATCAATTCGTCTCCAGAACTAACAAGCTTTTCTGGAACAAGCTTGTAAAAATTCAGAGCACGAATTTTTGGCAAAATCTTAACAGGGCCTTTACCACACCATAGTACAGCAGAACCCTGTTCAAAGAAAACCTTTCTGTCAGGAGCAAAAATAACTGAAGGAAGTTCTCCGCCAGGCATGCTTTTTGTGCCGTCAGATTCTTTTGACCAGCCACTAATCACAGGATTTGAAATTCTTAAAAACAATTCATCTCCAGAATTAAAACATTCAGTAACATCAATCTCTTCCGATTTTGAAGACTGTTTTTCAGACAGGTCAGGAACATCTTCTGCAGAATAATAATTAAGAGTGCCCTTTGAGTCTTCAAAAGCAATTCCTTTTGAATCACAATTTCCTGCAATCATAAACGCTTTGAAAGGAGCATACTCTTCCACTGCAGCTTCAGTCATCCTCGCAGTGTCATAGGAAACAGCTTCAGGAGAAAGCAAGCCGTAAACATCAGCAAGCTTTTCTACTCCACCCATTGACTCGTAAACCTGTGAAGAAAAAATAGCTGTCTTGCCATCACTGTCTTGTGTCTTCCCATAGAACGCTTCTGCAACATCGTTCAACTTCTTTACCGGCAGACGGGAAACAGCAACATTTGTTGAAACATCATTGCTTGAAGAACCTATCCTGCTAAGCACATCATCAGTTCCCTTGAAGTTAGCAAGCATATAACCAGAAGCCTGTTCTGGCTCCCAGTTGCTTAGCTTAGTTGGAAAAACTGTGTCGGGAACAGACTCGTTATAGACAAGAACAAGGTAAGAAAACATATGGCCGGATTCTCTGCTTGTCGGAATATTTTCAAGACTTGTGTTGTCAATAGTGTAAATTTGATCAAGATAATATTTGAGAGTCTGAATATCAGCAGGGTCTTCCACTTCAAGATAATCCCAAGCTTCAGAGCGTTCAGTTATTGTTTCAATCTCTGAAACAGTTCCTGTCTTGGTTTCTCTTAACTTTTTTGCAAAGACAATGACACCGTACTCGTTGTAAATTGTAACAGGGATTGAAAAGTCTTTAACAAGTTTGTCAAGATATGGCTGGGCTTCAGAAAAAAGCTCTGGATTGTATTTAACAACAATCTCTGCATCAATTCTAGGTCCGCCAGAAGCAAAAGTTCGCCACATTGACTTGTCTTCAATGTTCAGCTTCAGCCTCAGCTTTGGTCTTTCAACAAGCTTTCCATCTTCAATGACTTTTTCGCTTTCAGGAATTTCAGCAATGAAAAAATTATCAAAACCTATTTCATAACCTGAATTATTTATCAAAGAAAAACTAAAGTTTTCAACAGAATATTTTTCAGGCTCTTCAAGTTTTGATTTGTCAACTGGAATAACAGCCCATGGGAGAGTAAGCTCTGCAAAAGATTTTTTTGGATCGGAGAAAACCAATGGCTTGATTAAAGTTGTTTCAATTTCAGGAATTACTACTGGCGGCTGAATTTCTTGCTCGCTGGAAACACATTTGAATTCTTTACAAACTTCTCCTTCTTTACAGTCTTCGTCACTAGTGCACTCCACAGCATTGGAAAGAATCAGGTTTCTGATATCAAGATTGAGCTTTTCAAGGTTAAACTTTAGCTCTTCTTTCTGCTTATCAGTTAATGGAACACCGCACAATTCAATTACAATCTGATCAATGTCCTCAATTGAAAAATAAGGGATTTGGCCTGTTTCATCAAACTGCTTTTTTGCAATATTAAGAAGGCGTTCAGAAACAAGCTGTTGGAATTCAGAGGGAGAATAACCCTTGCACAAATTTACAATGTTTGCAATGTTTTCAGAAGACTGTTGAAAATCCTGAGCAGCTTGTTCCGGAGGAGGAACTGGAACTCCCTGAAACTTGTCTTCACCAGGAAGTTTTATTACTCCAAGAGCAACAAGAATAACTCCTATAAAAAACAAGGCAGTTGCATATTTGAGAACAGAATCCATGCCAATTTTCATATAACCAACCTATGTTTAATAAATAATTAACTTTCTAATATATAAAGATAGTTATGCTTCCTGCTCAGCTGGTTCCCGCTGTCTTGAAGCAGTTGAAGAAAAACCTGAAGCTTCAGGACGCCTGTATCTTCTTGCCCCAGTTGAAAAGTCTCGTGAAGACGAACCATAAAGTCGCCTGGAAATCTGCCTCTGCCTGAAAGTTCCATAGTCTCCGCGCCAGAGATTCCACCATCTGCTTCTTTCACGTCTCATGTAATCGCGTGGCATTCCACCAGACTGAGCAGTTCTTAATTCTCTTAAACGAAAGTTAATCGAATCATATCTTCTTCTCTCTTGAACAGCCTTTCTGTTCGCCCACCAGCGACCAAGCCTGTTTGAACCAGTTGCAGCTCTGGATTCAAAGTATCTAACGCGCTGTCTAGATCTGTCCCTAGCCATTCTCAAAGAAGAAGACTGGGTATTATACCAGTCAGACATTTCCGGTTCAACTCGTGTGACAGCTCCAGCAGGACCTGTTTCACCGCGCTCGCCAGGTTCTCCTCTCTCACCAGGAGTGCCAGGCTCGCCTCTCTCACCAGGAGTGCCAGGTTCTCCTCTCTCACCAGGATCTCCCTTCTCGCCAGGAACACCACGTTCTCCAGGAGTGCCATCTCTACCAGCAGGACCTTCCCTGCCAGGAGAACCATCTCTTCCGTCTCGACCAGCAGTTCCTTGTATTCCGCTTATGTGAACATTTGCATTTCCACCTGCGCCACCGTGAGCAACATTGCTTATGTCGCCTGTTCCAATATGACCGTTTCTAACATTGACACCAGTAGCACTTGCCCTGCCAATCTCGGCGTTGGACATGTTAACGCTTGCGCCAGAATGTGTTGGATTTGTGTTTCCAGAAGCATTACTACGGGCAGTTCTTCTTGCAGTCGAAGCAGCCCTGCGAGTTGGTCTCTTGGGTGCCGGCATTTAATCACCTTACTATCTTCGCCTTCTGAACCAAGTTAACGGATTATACCATCGTCTGCCAGTGTCCCTTCTCTGCTCTGGCTGTTCCTGGACTTCAGGTTCCTCTTCCCAATCGCGTTCTTCAGGTTCTTCACGAGCTCGCGCATCTCTTGCTTGCTCTTCCCTTCTCTGTTCAAAAGCACGATCACTCATGTAAACATTTGCGGTTCCGCCAACACCGCCCTCAGCCCTGTTGGATATGTTTCCTGTTCCAATATGGCCTTGGTCAACATTTACTCCTGTTGAAGTAGCAGAGCCTATTCTTGCTCCAGACATATCAACAACTGCTGAGCTTGGAGAAACTGGTTCGGCAACAGAGTTTTTTGTGGAACTTCTGCTGGCTGGTGAAGTTCTTGAATTAGTATTTTTTGAAGTCGAAGAACTTGATTTTTTGGTTGTTTTTTTTGCAGAAGTTTTTTTCTTTGTTGAGCCTGATTCAGGGCTTTTGTGCAATTCCTTCCCCGCAGTAGCTGTTCTTACAATAGTAAAATGCCCATCAGACCTTTTGACAACTTTTGCCCTTCCTGCTGAAACCTCTTTTGCCCAAAAATCCCTTCTTTCATGAGTTACAGGAAGTTGATGAAACCATGGCTGAGACCAAAGCTTTCTAAGTTCACTCTTTCGATTACTTTGTTTTACTTTTTTAAGATAATCATTCATTCTTGCTGTTTCTTCCTGTGCGAGTTTTTCCACACCAGGAGCACGATAAGTTGCGGGAATTGAATACTGTGGAAGAGATTTTCTTTTTTTGGGTTGTCCTGGCTTTCTTGCAGGGGGCATTTTATCACCTTTTAACCTTGTTTAATTGTTTAACTAATTTCATTAAGACTTATTATTTCATTATTTATAATCGTTTGCTTCCTCAGAATTGGTTTGATTTAAAACCTTTTTAGTGCTATTAGGTAAAGGTGGTTTAATGGAGAAAACAGAGCTTGCGATTGTTGGCAGTGGTCCAGCAGGAATAACTGCTGGAATTTATGCTGCAAGAAAGAACCTGAAAGTGCGTGTTTTTGAAAGTGAGGGAATAGGGGGACAGGCAGCAGAAGCTATCTGGGTAGAGAACTGGCCAGGAGACAAGAAGATAAAGGGAGAAGAACTCACCGAAAGAATGAGAGAACACCTGAAAGACTATGGGATTAGCGTGGAACAGGGAAACAGAGTAGAGGAAATCAGAAAAGAGGGAAACGAGTTTGTTCTGAAAACAAAGAAGTCAGGAGAAGTAAAAGCAAAAGCTGTTGTGCTTGCAACAGGCTCAGAGAAAAAAAAGCTTGGAGTAAAGGGAGAAGAAGAATTCAATGGAATGGGAGTAAGCTATTGTGCAACTTGCGACGCTTTGTTCTTCAAGGGAAAAAAAGTTGTTGTAGTGGGAGCAGGAAACTCTGGAGCAAACGCAGCACTCTACATCCAAGAGATTGCGGAGAGCGTGGAAATAGTTGAATTCTTAGAAAAATCAAAAGCAGACGAAGTAATAATGAGCAGAGTAAAGGAAGCAGGAATTCCAATGCACTTGAACTCAGAGGTTACAGAGATTGTTGGCGAAGGAAAGCTTGAAGCCGTTAAGATAAAGGAAAGAAAAACAGGGAAAGAACAAGAAATTAAAGCAGACGGAGTATTTGTTTACATTGGATTGACTCCGCGTGCAGAACTGGCACAGCAGACTGGAGCAGAGCTTGATGAAAAAGGATACATGAAAGTTGATAGTGGAATGATGTCCAGTGTTCCTGGATTGTTTGCAGCTGGAGATTTGAATGGGGGAACAGCACAGGTTGTAGTAGCAGCTGGAAGTGGTTGCGTTGCAGCACTCTCAGCATACGACTATATTAGGACTGGTCAAAAAAAAGCTTAGTATAGCGACCAGGCTCGTCAGTTGTAACAGCTCTAAAATCCTTTGGAAAGCAGTTGCGGTAATTGCTCCAGGTGTATCGCTTGTCAAGAAACACAGCAACACCCTCATCAGACTCTTTTCTAATTACTCTGCCAGAAGCCTGAATAGCGCGAGAAATAGCCGGGTAGAGGTAAGCATAATGCCAGCCACGCGCAAACTTTTCCTGATAATGGTCAATAAGGCACTTGAGTTCAAGATTCATTTCCTGCAATGGAATGCCAACAATGATGGAGCACAAAAGCTGTTCTCCCACGTAATCAATTCCCTCTGCAAAACTTCCCTGAGAAACAGCAAGAAGAACAGAACCAAAGCCATTGCCAGCAGCCCTGAATTTCTTGAGCAAGGCAGAGGTTTGCCTTGAATTCATGTTTCCAGTCTGAGCAAGAATTGGGCGAGACAGATTTTCGTCAAGAAAAGCCTGAACAGAGTTAAGCAAGGCAAAGCTTGGAAAAAAAACAGCAGTGTTTCCCGGAACGCCGGAAACAATTGACTGAATAGTGGAAGCAATTGTTTCATACTCTTGTTCGGAACGCTCACCATACTTTGTTGTAGCATTTGTAGCAACAAGATTCAGTCTTCTGTCGCTGGGAAACGGGGAAGAGAATTCTCTGTGAACAGTTCTTGAATCATCAAATCCAAGCAAGTCAGCATACATCTTTGTCGGCAAGAGAGTGCCAGACATCAGAATAGAAGAATAAGCTTCTCCAAACAATGGTTTTGTTGCAATTCCTGGGTCAAGAGCCTTGACCATTAAAGAAATATTTTTAGAATGCTTTGAATGAATAATGCGAACAGAATCCTTTTCAGGATTAATCCATTTTTTCAAGAAGTTAGAAACCTGCATTTGAAAGCTCCGCCCCTTGCCGGAAGACTCAATATAGTTGACTGCAGACTCATAAAGTTCTTCAGCAAGCTCGTCAATTTCATCAACTAAAAATTCTGACGGAGCAACAAGAGACTCACGAAGCTTCAAAGAAAGTTTTTTCTTTGCAAGAGAAGCAAGCTGTTTTCTGACAAGCCTGAGCTTCTTGATTAAGTCAGGTCTTGCAATCTTTTCAAGCTCGTTGATTGATTGCTCAATAGAGTAAAGGGATAGAGTAGAACCAAGCATGGAGCGAACACGCTCTGGAACATTGTGAGCCTCGTCCACAATTAAGACAAGGTCTTCTGGCTTGAGCTTCAGCCTTGAAAGCATTATCTTGCGAATATGAGGATTCATTAAGTGAAAATAGTCAGCAATAATAATGTCAGCTTCCTTTGCAAGTTCAAGAGAGAGCTCGTAAGCACAGGGAATGCGCTCCTTTCCACCAGACTCATAGGAAAGGCAGGCGTCACGGAGCTCGTGGTGAGAACAGGAATCAGGCAGGGAAGAAAGAATTTGTTCCGAGTGAATTTTTGCACGCTCTTTCTCCTGCTTTGTGTTTCCGCGCGCATTGTTGTAGTAATGGCATTCTTCCCTCTTCCTTCTCCTTGCACAAATTTCATAAAAACCAGAGAAGTCAGCATCAGAAAGGATTGGGTCAACGCACATATACTTCCTGCCAACCAAGTCAGCAGCTTTGATGGAAAGAGAATGCTTTTCGTTAAGACCATGAACAACCTCTACTGCAATCTCGTGCTGGGAAATCTTTGGAGTAAGAAAAAAAATCTTTTTGTCAGTTGAAAGAGTATGAGAAAGAGCAGGGCTAATTGAAGCATCGCTTTTTCCAAGACCAGTTGGAGCATGAGCTATTAGATTCTTGCCAGTTGAAACACATTCAAAAACATCCTCCAAAAGCTGTTTTTGCTGGTCACGGGGCTTGTCAAAACGAAAAAGAATATCTTTCTTTGTCATTGAAGAGAAAAAGAAGGAATTAGTTAAAAAGAGTTAAGAGAGCGGGATTCCGGTGAACAAGAAGATAAATTAATATATACGTTGTATATACATAGTTTTATGAAACTTGTTACTTTCAAAATGGATAAAACAAACATTAGGCGAGTTGATGGAATCGTAAACCAGTTTTCTTTTGAAAGCAGAACAGAATTCATAAGACAAGCCATAAGAGAACTTGTTGAAGAATACGAAACAAAGCTCGCAGTCAGAAAACTTGCAAAAATAAAAGGATTTGCAAAAGGAAAAAATATTTCCAAAAAAGAATGGGAAACCACAAGAGAAAAAGCATTCAAAGAAATTGAAGCAAGCATTAAATAATTTCTTGTGGAGTCCTTACTTCAACAATATCCTGCAAGCAGTCAAAATGTTTATCATTGGAAACCAATAACGTTTTATTGTCTCGGGCTAAAATTGCATGCAATGCATCTCCTTTTGGAATTTTTCTGGAAAAAGCAAGAGCACGCGCTTCTTTTAACTGATTGCTTGAAATTTTGACGTACTCTGCCAAACCAAGATTATTAAACTGGCTTAGAAGAAGATTGTTTATTTTGTGTTCTGAAAGAAATTGTTTGAGCTCAGAAACAAGAAGTTTTGAAAAAACAATTTTGTGTTTTTCCACAATTACTTTTCTAAAAAACTGAAACGCAAACTCGTGCAAAGGATTTAGTTTGTTGCCTCTTTCAAAAGCAAAATCGAGCCAGACACAAGAATCAACATAAAAACGCATTACATAAAAAAGGATTCAGAATTAAAAAACGCTTTCAGACAGCAGATTGCCGATGAAGCCAACAGGTTTTCAAAAAAGCTATTCCTGCATTGCTTCAAAAGTAGCACACTTCTTTGTCCAGCTGGTTAAAGGCTTTATATATATTGCTTTGAGATCGTTTCCCTCAAGCCTGAAGGATACACCACCATAACATTTTGGACTTGCTCTCACAGCATTGTTTCCCTGCATTCCAAAATCAACTCTTGTGCGATTGTTTGAAGGAGCAAGAACAGCAAGCTTTTGGTCATTACCAAGCTGGAGTGCAAGAGTGATTGTTCCGTTTCCAGTAACAGACTGAACCATTGCAGTGATTTTCCTGCCCTTAATAACTGTTTCAAAAGCATTGAATTTGTCGCCAGCTTTTGGATTCTTCAAAACCTGATAAGAGGTTCCAACCTGCTGAATCAGTTCATCAGGGTTGAGGAACTGCTCTGCCTCTGGCTTGAAAACAATTCCCGCAAGGATTTCACTGAAATTATTGGTAAGACTTTTTATTCCCTTAAAAACTTCCTGAGTGTTTGCAACAATGACTCTCTTTGCTGAAAGAGTTCCCTGCTCTGTTTCAACTTCAACAACAAGCTCAGGAGTAGCTGCTTTGTCGCCGGCTCTCAAGCGCTTTAGTGCAGCAGAAATAGATTCAGACAATCCACTGAAACTTGGAACACTTAAAGTAAACTTAAACTCATTTTCATTCCCCTCATCTTTTTCAACAACAATTTTTGCATCCACCGGCTGTCTAGTTCCAGCTTCATCAAGAAGATAAGCAGCAAACAAATCAGGAGTAATCTTTCCAGGGTCTTCACCAGTTTTCGGCAGCGAAACAGAACCGCTAGCTTCAACCCAATCTTTTTTATTATCAAGCTCTGCGCTTCCAAGAGTCACATAGCCAGGACCTGCATCAACCAAATCAAACTGTGTTTCATAGTCTTCAGGAGCTTTCTCTGGCTCGTCAGCCTTCGAACTCATATCTCCAGATGATGTTTCAGAACCACTTTCCGAAACATAACCCGTATCTCTGCCACCTTCCCAGAGAACATCAGGAAAGCCATAGATAACAAGCTTGTCTTCAGAGTCACCAGCATTTCTGTTGTATTCAATGACTGAGTAACCAACAGAGACTTCATCAACGTCAAGAAAATTATCTTCTCTTGGAACAAATTCATCAGAATTGTAATAGGCTATTACAGCACTTGCGCCTCTTTCCACAAATGCTTGCGGAAGAGCATTGTCCTGCGGGCAGGCGTCAAGGACAATGATTGGTCTGGCTGGAAGACCAAATTTGAATTCTAAAGAAATTGCTTCAATATCTTCATCCACATTATTATCAGGAATATCATCTTTTGTGTAGTAATCTCCGTCTGAAAGCTTTATTCCTTGTGAAGCAAAGTCAGCCATTACTCCGGTTGAATCAGGATAAAGCAAACTAATGTTAAACATGTTCTTAAACTTCTCATTTTTAGAATACTGTGCTGTGGACACAGCATCTCTTTTTATTAAACCCTCGAAGTCAGCCAACTGCTTTGTAATCTTTTCTCCTGAAAGAAGATATCGCTCAGACTGCTCAAAGCTTGCATTGGAATAATCTTCAACAGAATAATAAGTCAGATAATTATTTGAATCTCCTGAATAAGTACCGGCTCTTACAAGAACATAATCCATTCCCGCTGGAGACTTGCCTTCTTCAACAAGAGACTTGATGCCCTTAACTGCTTCAAGCTCAGAATTGGCAACTATTTCATCAAACTTTTTTGACAAAACCTGTTTCTCCTCATAGCCTGATATTTCTTCTGCATCACTCCAATCTTTCTCTGAAACCTTTTTACTGATGGAATTATAAAATTCGTATTTTGTGGAAAACTTGTTAGTAACTCCCACAGTAAAAAGAAGATCCTTATTTTTTCTTTTCTGATTGTGATCTGTGAACAATCTTTCAAGCTCGTCTTCAGATGAGACTGGAAGGCGTGAAACAGCTATTCCTATTTCTCCATTGCTTGCCTGGCTTAGGAAAACATCAAGAGAAGAGTTGTTTGAACGAGAAAAAGGAAATTTTTCCGCCTGTTCTTCAGGAGAATAAACAAGCGCAACATAAGAAAACGGACTTTCATCCCACTTTTCTGCTAAAGCAGAGTAAAGCTCAATAGAGCGAGCTTCAGAGCCTCTTTCTTCACTGTGATTTACAACAAGTGAATCCCAGCCGTCTGACTTGCCTGCAAGAGCAATTACTTTCCCGGAAATAGCAGAATCCTTCCAGACGACAAGAACTCCTTTTTCATTGTAAATCTTTATTGGAATTGATTCCCTTGGAGAAAGAATTCCTTCTTCGTTTTCTTCAACGTAAAGGTCTCCGCCGAAAGCACCGTATTCAATTAATAGTTCTCCTTCAAACTTTTTCACTGCGCTTGAAATCAGAGACCAGTCAACATCCTCTTTGAGAGAAATTGTTAATTCAAGAGAATAATTTGTTTCAGGATTTTCCTCAACCTTGAAATCAACAAATTTGGCTAAATCAGAATTCTTTTCCTTAATCAGTTCAGCGTATTCATCTGGTGTTTTGTCAGAAACTTCTTGATAAGACCCAACGTCAATGACTGCAAAAGGCAGTGGAATTGTAACGCTTGAAGTGTAAGGGTCTGAAAGCAAGATTTCTCTTGCAAGAGAAACAGGACTTACATTAACACAGATTCCAGTTCCAAAAAGGTCAGGATCGGCGCATGTTGCAGGAACCAAACCAGAGCCATCTGGTTTGCAGGCCTCTGTGCCAGTTTCGTCACCAGTCATATCTGGTTTTTTGTCTTCTTCAGTGCATTCTGCCGGAACATTGCCCTTGTCATCAGGAGTGCAATCAACACATCTTGCAGGAGGCGAATCAACAGACTCTGCTTTTCCAACAGTGCAGATAGCAGAAGCAATGTTTTTCTTGACTGCAGAAGATTTAGAACTTAACAATCGAGCGCACAGGCAGTGCTCGCCCTCTGAAAGGAAAATATCTGAAGGATTTGCCGCAGGCTTGACATCAAAAACTTTCCATTCATTGAAAGAAGCAGTTGAACCAAAAGAATTGTCCTTGACTGTTCCGCCAAAGAAAACAGTGCCTTGCTTCACAGCATCATAGTTGTCTCCTGAAACGCAGACACAGGCAATGTCTTCCTCTGTTTTCTCCGAGTTTCTTGTTGCAAGATAGTCTGCGTCAAGAGTTGTCTTCAAGGAAGTGTTTGAAATTTGTTTCTTACCGCCGTCAAGAACATAGTAAAGCGGACCATCATGTGTGTAGTCGCCAGGAGTGTCTTCAAGGTTTCCACCGTCAATCAGATAACGCTTTGCAGAAGACTCATCCGCGTTGTAATAAGAAATCCAGACAAGGCGTCTTTGAGAATTGTCTCCCCTGAACTCAACAAAAGACTTTATTTTTGAATAAGAAAAACCATCAATTTCTCCAGCCTGCTCTGCAACATACTTTGTGTTAACAGATTTAGTTCCTTCCCAAAGCCACATTTTTGCAGAGTTCAAAGCCCTTGAGTCCTTTATGTTGGAAACAGTTGCTTTAGCGGAAACAGCCTGCTTTCCGGAAACCTGCTCGCAGGAAAGAGAGATGTCAAAAGAAAAGTTTGGAATGTAAGCACAGGCACCACCGTAAGTAGTTCTTGAAGTTCTTCGCGCGCCTGTTGTTTTTCTTGGGGCTGTAGACGTATAGCAATCGCCTCCGCTGGATGGAGAAACAGTCGTAGTTGGAGGAGTGGCTGTTGTAGAAGGAGTAACAGTTGTGCTAGTTCCCCCTCCTGCAGGAGCGCCACCACCAAGACCCGCATGAGCACCACTGCCAAGACCCGCATGAGCACCACTGCCTGGTGCAAAAGCAGAGGGAAAAGAGAAAAATAAGATATAAAATATAAAAATTAGAGCAAGTACTTTAAGAGCGCAAGGTTTTTTATTCAAAGATTATTCCTCCCCGTTACCTGGGACATAAGCCATCAGAAGTCCAGTCACACTTATCTTTTGTAAAGCTTGACCCATCGGAGCTTATTTTAAACTCCCAAATTCTGTTTCGATCATCACAAATTATTTTCCACTTATGATTATTAGCATTTGAGAGATTTTTGCTCGAAGTAAGCCTGCAGCCATCGGAAATACTCTCTTTTGTTATTGAATAACCGCCAGCTTTCCAAGTGGATCCCTGCAGATAATAGGGTTCGATTCCAGTTATCTCCTCGCATGGCTTTCCAGCTAAATCAAACCAAACAGGATAAGAACTGTAGGATTGACCTTGTCCAGTGGACTGACCAATAGCATCACTTATTTTAAGCAAACCCCCTCCATGATATGCTCCACTAACAGAAACATCAAGATATGTGCAGCCATATCTTTCCCTTAGGGTATCTTTAAGAGGTTTTATTGACAGCTGATAAAATTTGTTAAGCTCTTTGAAATCATAATAGTGTCTTGTGTGCATTGGAATCGGAACTGAATTTGTGCTCGTTATTATTACAGAATCCTTAATCAGGGTTGCTGAAATCTTAGGAGTTAAGTCAGCCACTATTTCAGAAAACACCAGCTTTGCGTCAACATCAACAGTGTTGTGACCGCCTTTGTATGTGTTAGTAAGGTTAATAGTGTATGGAAGACCCTGTTTCAAAGTGTAAATTTCCTGATCAAACTTACGATAATCTTCTCTGGGTTTAAGTTTTGCTGCATAAATCCAAGCTTCAAAAGGAAACTTGTGAGTAGAATTATCTGCATCGCTTGAGTTAACACTAAACTCTTTCGGAAGCAAATAAATGTAAAACATTAAATTGGGAAAGTCATCAACTAAAGAACTATGTTTGAGAACATATGGGCCCTGGAATCCAGAAACTGTCTCTGGTCCTTTAGTGATTCCATAAAACCTGTTTTTTGCAGAAGGCGTCCAAGGCACAATAGTATCTCCTGTTCTACCAAGAGATTTAGCCTCATTAACCCCATATTTAACACCAAACTTGACTTGCTGGTAGTTATCATTAGTAGAATAATCCAACACAGAAAAAGTTGTCCATAAATAATAATAGTTGCCAGGATTATCCGGATCATTAAATTTAAAGTTGAAGGTTTCTCTGTTCCACGTCCTTGAACCATCTTTCTTTACTATTGACACAGTTCCTGATTCCTTCTTTGGGAATTTTTCCAGAAGAACCCATTCCTTGAAATCAGAGTCATCATTGTATTTTTCAAGAATAGTATTTGGATCGCTTAAAGAAAAAGCTATCTGGGAAATTAGAAGCAAACCAAAAATAAAAAATATTTTTTTCATAAAAACACCTCACTCATCAACCTCTACAGGTTCTTCAGTATCAGTAACTGTTTCAAATGGTTCGATTTCCTCAGGCTCTTCAATATCAAACTCTGGGCTGACTGGCTCGGAGCACAAGTCCTTCATTTCCTGCAGTCCTTCCTGTGCTGTTGAAAGGCTTTCCTCCAACAAGGCGACAGCTGGAACATCAGAAGATATGTTTAAGGCAGTAGCCTGTTCCGGGCAAGAAGAAGAAAAGCTTGCAATGGAAGAAGATAAAACCTCTGCGGAAGCCTTTAAGGATTCAATCTTGAAAACTGCGTTCTCTCCAATAGTTAGTCCATCAGAGCAATAGTTGTCAGGAGTGATTGCATCAAGCTCTGCTGAATTGCTGGCAAGCTCCTGCTTATAGGAAAGATAGTCAACGTACTGGATAAAAAGTGTTTTCAAAGATTTTGTGCACTTGTCTGTGCCTGAAACATCAACTGAAGAAATTCCTGCCTTGAGAGAAGAGATTGTTTCAGAGTCAAGCAATGCAATGTCAATTGCAGCAAGGGAAGTTTCAGAAATGTCAATTCCATTGGAAGTCCAGACTGCCAAGAGACTTGTTTGTGCAGACTCAGAAGAGTCTCCAACGCAGCCTGAGAAAATGACTAGAATGAAAAGCAAGGCAATGACAATCTTTCCCCTCATAAGGATAAATAATTGCGAGGTTATATATAAATGTTTTCTTGTTTTTAAAGCGGAAACTCAGGCACAATCAGTTAAAGAGCATTTTAATAATTCTTTTATTTATTCTCTGTATATAATAAGAGTCAAATTGAGCAGTGGGAGAGATGGCGCGCATTGAAGAGGTTGACGGAAAAAAGATGCTGGTCTTGAGCGAACACGAGTACAACAAGGCAGGGCTTGATTCATCGAAAGAGCTTGAGCTGGAGAAAGCTGGGCAGGGCACCTGGGTGCTAAAGGAAAAGAAAATAGAAAAAGAAGAGCTTGGGGAAGCAGAAGCACGAGTTATTGAAATGATTGCAAACAAGTCACTGAGTGAAAGAGTAGAGGGAAGATTTGAAACAGGGCTAAAAGAAGAAGAGCAAAAAGCTCTTGAAAAGCTGGTGGAACAGGGACAAGTAATCAAATTCAAACTGAATCCAAGCTACAAGAAAGCAGTTTACAAAATAGCAGAAAAAGAAGAGGGCGGCGAGAGCGGAAGAAAATTCACTGGCACAGCAGCAGGGCTGGAAGAGCACGGATTTATGCAGTTAAAAAACGAGCTGTTAGTGAAGAAGCTCTGCCAAGAAATCAAGGAAGAAATTGAATCAGGAAAGGTAATGGGAGTAAAGGGATTTGACGGTTACTACAATATTATTACTTCAGAGGTTTATGAAAAATACAGGCCAGCAGTAGAGAAACTATTGGAAGAAGCAGGAGAATTAAGAACAGAGGACATATCTGCTTTTCTTGGAATAAACAGAGAGCTTGCACGGTGCGTAATCGAGTTTTTGAAGGAAGAAGGCCTTGCAATCGAAAAGAAAAAGGATTTATTCAAGTTAGTAGCCTAATGTTATTGACTATGAAGGTTTTACTGCCGATTCTCACAAAGAAAGAAAGCAGAAGCGAATTCTTAGACAAAGCGCTGAAAGGAGCAAAAGAAACTATTGTGCTGGCAGTTGTTGACAGCGAGGCAATGGCAGGGGGAACAGGCGCAGCAGCCGGAGAAATAAGCGCAGAAAACAAAGCAATGGAAAAAATAAGACAGTACTGTGGACAAAAGAGAAAAGCCTGCAAGGAAATTTTGGAATGGGGTAGAACAGCAGACAAGATAAAAGCACATGCAGTGCTAGGGGAAGTAGATAAGATAGTACTAAAAAAGCAGGAAAATCAGTACTACAAGGAACTAGTAAAAGAACTCAGAAAAGACCTTGGAAAAGAGAAAGAAATAGAGGAAATTGAGGCAAAAACCCCAGAAAACTAATTAACTAAACACAGTGAAAAGGTTTAAATATTAGTTTGAGTGCAAGTATATAAAGTGCAATGCGCAGTTAGGGGGTTTTTTATGGCAAAAGCAAAAGATGTTGTTACTGTTAAAAGTGGGAATGAAACAATCACTGTAAAGGGCGGAAAGAAAGTAAATGTTACGATCAATGATAAATCAAAAAAGGAATCAGGCAAAAAGTCTGCTGTGAAAAAGGCTGTTAAGAAAAAGCCAGCAGTAAAGAAAACTGTTGTGAAGAAAACTGTTTCTAAAAAAGCCCCAATTAAAAAGAAGGCTGTTGCAAAAAAACCAGCTGGGAAAAAGAAAACAACTGCCAAAAAAGCCGCAGTTAATAAAACGCCAGCAGTGAAGAAAGCAGGCGTTAGCAAGGTTGAAGTTAATGTGAACGTGAGCGGAGCAGGAACTGCAAAAAAAGCAGTGAAAAAGGCTGTTGCAAAAAAACCAGCAAAGAAAAAATCAGCTGTGAAAAAGGCAAGCCCAATCAAAAAGAAAACTGTTGCAAAAGCAGTTAAGAAGAAAAACCCTGCTAAAAAAGCAGTTAAGAAAAAAGTTGAAAGCAAAAAAGTTGCTTACATAAATCTTGCAACCCCGCTTAGAACACAGGTAACAAAAATCAGCGGAATTGACAAGTCTGTTTCTTCACTTGAGAAAACAGTTAATGCAATGGAGAAAAGCTTGAAAGGAGAAACAGGAAGAGCAGACGCTCTTAGAAAAATGATTAACAACAATACAGGCAAAGTAAACTCTGTTTCCTCAAAGCTCTCCACAATCCAGAGAAGTGTGAACAGCATGAAGACAGGAGTAGAAACAGGAGTCAAAAAATCAGAACTGCTTGAAAAACAACTCTCAAGCTTTGACAAAGCAGTTACAACTGCTGTAAAAAAACTTGAAGACCACGACAAAATGCAGAAACAGACAGAGCAGGAATATGGAAAGAGACTGAATGAAATTTCAAGCAAAATCGGCGCGATTGGAAACAGCATGAATGTAATAAAAACAAGCACTGAAAAAACCACAAAAGCTCTTGGAGAAATGAACAAGCTCAGCGAAATAGTTAAACAGACAAGAACTGAGACAGCAGAACTTGGCAACATAGTTAACCAGGTTGCAAGACCAGAAAACATTGAAGAGCTTGTGGACGAGAAACTTGACAAAAGAATGAACGAAATAAAAGGACTTGTTGAAGACCTAAAGGGAAACCTTAACGAAAAAATGCTCAAGATGGGTGCAGAAATTGAAATAGCAAAAACTGCAAGCCCAACAGAATACAGAGAAGAGCTGGCCAAAGAAGTTCAAAAAATCAAGGAAGACTTCTCCAAAGAAATGGATGCAATCAGAAATAGCATCACTTCAGTGGAGATTGAATCAGGCGATTCAGATCTTGAAAAAATGAAAACAGAAGAGCTTGAGAAAGAAGTTGAAGAAGCAGAGCAGGAAACAATCAGCGAGTTGGAACAGCTCAAGAGAGAAATCAGGAGCCTCAACGAAAAGATTGAAGAAATGCCTGCAGGCGAGGGATTGCCAAGAGAACAGCTGGCTCACAACATCGTGAACACCTACTTCAGCGAAGTTGCAAGAATTGGATTCAAAAGAAAGCTAAGCCTTGAAGACACAGTAAAGGCATACAACTTTGTTCTCGTAAAGCTCAGAGACCACAAAGCAGTGACTCCAGAAATGATTGAAGCAGAAATAAACAAGGGAAGCTGATTGATTCAGCTTCCTTGAATTCTATTTTTTAAGTTCTGTTTTTCTTTTCCATTATTTTATCCTTTATTTCCAGGAGCAAGGCAAAAGCCTTTAATATATTTCGCTATAGAACAATATAAGTGATTATAATGGTTGATACAACAACAATTCAAATGCCAACAAATCTTAAAAAAGAGCTTGAATCATTCAAGGAATATTCCAGAGAAACATATGCAGATGTTATAAGAAGACTTTTAGAAAACATGAAACAAAATGAAGAATCAATGCTTGAATTGAACAAAGAAACACTTAAAGGAATTGAAGAAGCTAAAGATGACATTAAAAAGAGCAGGCTCTACACAACAAAGCAATTGAAAAAAGAGCTGGGCTTGAAATGAGATTTGAAATAATTTGGACTGAAAGAGCAAAAAAAGACCTAAAGAATATTGAAAAAGTAGTTTGTGAAAGAATAATCAACAAAGTCTATTCTGCGTCAGAATCAGATAATCTGTTTCTTGAAAAAATAAAAAACCAGCAATACCACAAAATAAGGATAGGAAATTACAGAATAATAGTTCAAAGAGTTCTGTCAACAAAAACACTGATTGTTTTAAGAGTAGGACACAGAAAAAACATTCACAAAAAAATTTAGCCAAAAACAACTTTCTCGGCTTTTTTCATGTTTTTCTTTTTCTTCTTTTGATGAGACTCAAGAAACTTGCAGACATACTCACAGGTTAACTGCTTGCATTGTCCGCACAACCTCTCGCCTGCCTTGCACTTGTCGTGAATGTCCTTAAGCTTCTTATCGTCTTCCAGGTGGAACAAGTCAAGCTCGTACTTTTTGCAGATTTCAGGCCTGCCCCCAAGCTTCTTTTGCTTTTCAGCAGTTTCCCTGCCGCCAGTAAAACAACCCATTATCTTTTTTGAAGCAGCCTTAGGAGAATCAGACAAAAAGATTGCAGTGTTTGGCTGAGAAGCAGACATCTTGCTTCCCTCCTGCAAACCAGACTGGTGCCTGAAATAAATAAAAGAAGGCAATTCCAGGTTATATGGAAGACGTCTTGCAACATCCCGAGTAGCTCGGGCATGAGGATCCTGGTCAAGACCAATACCAGTTATTGAAGGCATTGATCCCTCGTATTCCTTCAGCTGACCATGCATTATGTCAGCATACTGCAAAAGATTAGCAGAAACTTTTCCAAGGTCAATGTGACCATAGATAGCCTTGAAAGTACTGTGAGTTATTTTCTTTGAAAGCTCGAAAGCAAATTCGTAAAAACGTGTTTCCTTGTTGCTCTGAACATACATATCCTTTGGAGAAAGACCAAGAGCAAGAGCATCAGCAACATTGTCCACTGCAAACTGTTTGGAATCGTCAAGAGAAGAAACCTTGTCGTCAGGACGGGAAGTGTAAGCATCAATATCTGAAATTGAAAAATAATTTCTTGCACCGCACTTCTTGAAGAAAATAAACAAGTCAAGATCTACCTTGTGACCAAAATGATAGTGACCAGAAGAAGCAATTCCAGTAATATTAATGAAAGGCTTTTTCAGAGCAATGCGATCGAACACGCGCTGAAAGTCGCGATGAGCAATTACAATTCCGCGCCTGAACAGCAGGTGATCCAGCTCCTTTGAAATTTTTTCAGAAAACTTGGAGAGACCAAATTCCTTGAAAACATAGTCATAATCAGTTACCGCATCTGAAGACCAAGGATTAAGAGACATTAAAACACCGGAAACATTAATTACTGGAATGTATTAAAAGATAACCGCAAAAGAATATAATTGATTAAAATAAGAAAAAAGGATTAGACAAAAACAATTCAGAAAAGAGAGATTGATTAAAATGGCTAAATCATTGCTAGTGCAAAACAAAGTAATTGTTGAAGGAAAAAAAACAGCTGACCAGCTGACAAGCAAGGGCTACGGAGAAAGAAAAGGAAAACAGCTCGTCCTAGACCTAAGAGAAGGTCTTTATTTGCTTGAAGGCAAAAAAATAGAGCTGGTTAATGAAAAAGGAAAAAAGATTTCTCCAAGAAAGTTGCTAGAATATGCCCAGGGAAGAGAAGCAAGATTTTATTCAAAGTATGTTGTTTACAAGAACTTGAGAGAAAGGGGATACTGTGCCAAAACAGGATTCAAATTTGGATTCGATTTCAGAGTTTATCCGCGCGGAAAGAAAATGGGTGAAGCACACACCCAGTGGGTTGTAAAAGTGTTTACCCAAGACGAGAGAACAGGAATGATTCCTTATTCAAGAATGGTCAGGTTAAGCCAGAACATCAGAGCAAAACTGCTGATAGCAGTGGTTGATTCAGAAGATGAAATAAACTATTACCAAAGTGAAAGGATTACTCCATAAAATTTAAAGAATTAAAAAACTGATTAAATCGAGAAAAAAAAGTTGGATATTGGGAGCAGAGGCCCCCATCCAAAAAACAATTAAAGATCGCTTGCTCGGACTGTTTTTCTTCCGTTTGCTTTTGCTCTTTCTGCTGCTTTGGAAACCATAGAATTGACTTCAGAATCAAGACCATCCATTACGTCTCCGCCTGTATTGCAGCCAGCTGCCTTAATTGCATCTTTTACTTTTGAACCAACAACTAAATTTGCCATATTATCTACCTCCATTTGCTATGTTAAAAGCAATTAGATAAATAAGCGAAATAAAGATATTTAAAGCTTTGCAGGAAAAAGCACAAAAAACAGGGTTTTCAAGTGGAAAAAAACTAGAATCATTTAAATCTGTTTCCAAGCCATAAACTAGTGCCAGATGATGAACTGACGATGACTCTGACCTTCTGGAATGATGATAGATGGGCGGACTGATGGCTTTACTATTTTAAGAATGCTCGGCTGAGCGAAGCGAACGCCGTGCGGATTGACTGATGGCATTATATTTACTGCGAACGAAAGCGAGCCAGTGTCGTTGAACGAAGTGAAGGCGGCACACCGGTACCGCCAGACGAAACAGGCGGTGGGCTAATGGGTAAAAGTGATGATGCTTAGTGAAGACAAAGAAATAAGCAAAAAACAGTATAATGGAATAGCACTTGAAAGCCTGAAACTTAAAATTGTGCATAAAAACTAGAATTGGTTTTCATGAAGACAAACCAGGGAACCAACCCATAACTCCAAAGACTATAAGCACGATTACAACAATTAATGCAAGAATCACTAAATACTCTGTTGTTCCTTGCCCTTTTTTTAAAAACATTTACCACCAAATTAACAATCATAATCAGTACTATTTAATAATTTAAAAATCTTTCATTAAAAGAACAGAAAAAACAAATCAAAAAAATTTATAAATAAGATAAGGTAATATAGTATCAATTAATAGGAGGGATTATATGAAAGGAAAGATTGCAATTTTATTGTTGCTTTTTGCACTGCTTTTTGCAGGCTGTGTTACAAAGAATGATGATACAACACCACAAGAGCAAACAGGAAACCAAGAAAATCAACCAGAAACAGGGGAACAAGGAACAAGCGGACAGAACAATATTGTTCCAGAAGAACCATTCATAGAACTGGACGAAGAATGTGTCAACGCATGCAATGATGAGTGCAGAATAGAATCAGAAATAAAATGCAATGAATCCTGCACACAGAATGTGCCAGAAGCATGTTCAGCAGAAACAGAAGAGCTGTGCTTTGAAAGCTGTGCATTAAGCGGAGCAAGCAATCTTGCCTGCGAAGAAGGATGCACAAGAGAACAGGCAGAATGCGAAGGACTGGTAATGGCAGACTGCATTAGCGGATGTGTTCCGGAAATGCTTTCACCAGACCTTGATTGTCTAGACGCATGCGTGCAGAAATGTGCTGAATAAAAAAAAGCATATTTCCTATTTTTTATTTTTTTAAAAAAAAGCTAGAGGGAAGAAGAGGGCAGGACACATATTATTATTCATTTGTTATATTATATAAAAGAGGTGTTTAGACAAAATATAGGGTTTAAAATTCCTTATGTTCACAAATTTAAACGTAGTAAAACAAGGCTTATTGTTTGAAATTTAAGAGGTGGATAATATGGCAGAAGTAAAAAAGCAAGAAAAAGAAAAGGAAGAGCAGGCAGAAGCTCTTGTAAAAGAAGAAATAGAAGAAGAGAAAGATGACGAAATAGAGGAAATTGGACTGCCTTTTCCAAAAGCAACTATTGTTAACATGGTCAGAGACCATCTGTCCCCAGGCAAACAAATCAAGGGACAGGTAAAAAGAGAAATGAATATCTGGCTTGGAAAAATTGTGGAAAGAATTGCACAAAAAATGGATTCATACCCATACACATACGTTGACGGAAGCATGTTCAGAGAAGCAATCGAACCCTATGAAAAAGTTCAGGAAATAGAAATGGAAAAAGAAAGAATTGTCAAACAGCTGGAAAGCATCAAAAGCGAATGTGATGTATTGATAACAGAAGTTGACAGACAGTTTGTCCTGAGAAAAGGAACAGCTTACGGCTTCCTAGAAGCAGCAAAAAAAGCAGAAAAGGAGTAGTTACTCCTTTACTGTTTCCCTTATTTTTTTTACAAAAGCAGAGTAAGGGCTCTTGAAAAGAAAAGATTCAATCACTTTTTCATTGTGACATTTGCGATTAGTTGAGGCTTTTTCAAAGTCAATGATTACCGGCTTGTTGCCACGATTGCGAACAAGAATATTTGTTCCCCTGCCAGCAAGCTGACCATGATCAAGACCAGCTTTGTCCAGAGCACGAGCTTGCTTGAACAACAAGTCAATAAATTTCTCAAGCTGTTTCCTTGAAGGATTGTGTTCAAAAAGCCACTCAGAAAAAGGAACGCCGTCAATGAACTCCATTAGAATTGCTTCTGCTTCGCTATCAAAGTCAACTAGTTTTGGACCGATGGAGAAAGAGTTTGCAAGTTTAAGAAATTCTGCTTCGCGCTTTGCCATGCCCTTTCTGGGACATTTGCCATGTTCAACTTTCAAAGCAAACTTTTTTCCCTTTGAATCAGTGCACTCGTAAATGAAAGAAGACCAGCCTTTTGCAATTCGCTTGCCTTTTTTCAAGCCATGCTTTGAAATAAATTTTTTAAGACACACAATCACTCATACCTCAAAGCAACTATTGGGTCAAGAGACGCAGCACGCCTTGCAGGATAATAGCCTGAAGCCATGCCAACAAACATTGAGAAAGCAAGGGCAAACAATGCAAGCTCAGGAGTTAAAATTGCAACATCAAGAAGAGTAGTTTTTCCAGAACCAGACGGGCCCATGATTGAAATAAAGTCTCCCCTGCAGACTGAAAGACTGACATCATCAAGCGCTTTTATCTTTATCTCACCCAAATCGTAGACTTTGGAAACATGCTCAAGTCGGATAATATCGGATTTCTTAGTAATAAAAAAACAGCTCCCTGAAATTAGCAATAATCTTCTACTGCAATAAATTTATATTTCCCTAACGTATTCAATTCTATTATGAGTCCAACAAAAGACCAGCTTAAGATAATGCATAGTGGAAAAGAAATTGAAACAGAAAGCATTATGCGAGTGGCAGGAAAAGAAATTGCTATTGGAAAACCATTTGAAACAACGTCCAGAGCAGGAGATGGAAAAACTCCAAGGCAAGTAATAAGGTTTTTCTTCAAGCACCAGGACGCAAAAAAGCCGAATAGGATAGATGTATGGAGATCAAAAGAAAACCCAAATATTGGGGAAATTGGATTTCATCAATTTAAAGGAGAATATGCCCATCCCCAAACACCAATAAATATGATTAAACTAATTGAAAAAAAGCTCGCAGACATGGGTTTTAAAGAAGTGAAAATAACTAAGGGAATTGCACGTTCTCTTGCATTCTTTATGCACCTGGGTTATACACATCAAGATAAACACGAACAAGAAAAATTTGAAAATTCTCTTAGAGCCCAATGGCCTAAAGAAGCACCTGATTTTAAGAGACCAACAATATCAAGAATTTTTCCAACTTTTTTCCCTGACAGACCTCAAAGAAGACTTGGCTCAGCACTTGCCCGCCTATCAGTTCATCAGAGAAAATGTCCAAAGACAACAATTAGAAAGAGACTGAGATAATCAAAGCCAAGCTTTTTAAACATTTATATCCAGCAATGTTTATAATCTATTTTTGATGGATATGAAAGTATATATATTTTTTAACGGAGGTTGATATAAATGGCTGAACCAAATCAGCAGCCTGTTGTCTTTATGACAGAAGGCACTAAAAGAACAAGAGGAAGGGATGCCCAGAGAATAAACATCCTTATAGCAAAGGCAGTAGCAAACGCAGTTAAGAGCACTCTTGGACCAAGAGGAATGGACAAGATGATTGTCGACGATCTTGGAGACGTAACAATTTCAAACGACGGAGCAACAATCCTTGACGAAATGAGCATTGACCACCCAGTCGGAAAAATGCTTGTGGAAGTTGCAAAAACACAGGATGATGAAGTGGGGGACGGAACAACAACCGCAGTTGTTCTAGCAGGCGGACTCTTGAAGAGAGCAGAGAATATGCTTGACGACGAAATTCACCCAAGCATCATAATCAAAGGATACAGAATGGCTGCAAAAAAAGCAAAAGAAGTTGCAAAAGCAGAAGCAATCGAAATAAAAAAAGACGACAAGGAAACATTGAGAAATATTGCAATGACTTCAATGACTGGAAAGAGCGCAGAAGCAAGCAAGGAACTTTCTGACCTTGTAGTGAAAGCAGTCACTGCAGTTTCAGAGGAAGAAAACGGAAAAACCATTATTGACATTGACAACGTAAAAGTTGAAAAAAAAGAAGGAGGAAGCCTTGACAACACAGAGCTTGTTGAAGGAATAGTGCTGGACAAGGAAATCGTGCACTCTGGAATGCCAAAAAAGGTTGAGAACGCAAAAATTGCACTGATTGACTCAGCGCTTGAAATGAAGGAAACAGAAACAGATGCAAAAATTGAAATTACTTCTCCAGACCAGCTGCAGGCATTCCTTGACCAGGAAGAAAAAATGCTGAAAGACATGGTTCAAAAAATAGTTGATTCAGGCGCAAACTTTGTAGTGTGCCAGAAGGGAATAGACGACCTTGCACAACATTTCCTTGCAAAAGAAGGGATCTCAGCAGTCAGGAGAGCCAAGGAAAGTGACATGAAAGCACTGGCAAGGGCAACAGGAGGAAAGATTGTCACAAGGCTCGAAGACATCAGCGAAGCAGACCTTGGAAGCGCCAAAACAGTAGCAGAGAAAAAAATCTCCGGAGACGACATGGTGTTTGTAGAAGGCTGCGAGAACCCAAAAAGCATCTCAATTCTTGTAAGAGGCGGAAGCGAGCATGTAGTGGATGAAGCAGAAAGAGCAATCCACGATGCACTAATGGCAACAGCAACCGCACTCAAGGACGGCAAAATCGTATCAGGCGGAGGAAGCATTGAAATAGAAATGTCACTCGGCTTGAGAGACTATGCAAAAACAATCGGGGGCAGAGAGCAGATAGCAATCGAAGCATTTGCGGAAACCCTTGAAGAAATTCCAAGAACTCTTGCAGAAACAGCAGGAATGGATCCCTTGGACACACTGGTCAGCCTCAAAAGCAAGCACCAAGAAAAAGAGGGAAAAAACATTGGAATTGACGTGCACAAGTCAGAGCTTGTTGACATGGCAAAAGCAAACGTAATAGAGCCATTGTCAGTCAAGACACAGGCAATCACTTCAGGAACAGAGGTTTCAGAAATGATTCTGAGAATAGACGACATCATCGCAGGAAGCTCAAAGGACAAGGGACCCCCAATGCCGCCAGGCGGAATGGAAGGCATGGGCGGCGGAATGCCGGGAATGATGTAGTGCGAGTCCCAAAGACAAACACAGCCCATACGACTGAAAGGAGTATGGGCTCCGCACCTGCCGGGCGTAACGGCAGCCAGGAATGATGTAAACCAATTAGAGGAAAGATGTGGTTAACCGCATCTTCCTTTTTCTATTTCTTTTTTGATTTCTTTTTTTGATTTTTTTCTAAATAGTCTTGGTTTTGCGAGACAGTAGTTTGGGACAAATGTCCCAGATAGGTTAATCCAGAGAGCGGAATTTATATAATAAATAAAGAGAATAATACTATCATGCAGCTAATCATCTTAACCGGCAGAGCAAGGTCTGGCAAAGACACTGTTGCAGACTATATTGCAGAAAAGTACGGCTTCAGGAAACTAGTGTTTTCCGATTTCATCGCAAGGGAAGCAGTGAAGAGAGGGCTTGAGCCAAGCAAGATGAATCTTGCAAAGATGGGCGACATCTTAAGAAAGGAAATCGGGATGCACGCCCCAGCAGAACTGCTCTGGGAAGAGGCAAGAAAGCACGACAAGATTGTTGCCTCAGCAGCAAGGTCTCCAGAAGAAATTGAGTTCCTAAAAGAGAAGGCTGGCAAAGTGCTTGTTATTGAAGTAGTAGCAGGAAAGGACAAAAGATTTGAAAGGCGAGACGAACAAGACCCTGAGAAGCGAGATGAATTCTTTGGCAGAGACAGACTTGATTTAAAGAAAAAAGGATTGGAAAAGGCAACCAGTCTCGCAGAACACACTATCACAAATAATTCGACAATACGCGATTTAGAGAATCAGATTGACGAAGTCATGGATAAGTTTTATAAAGCAGGTTGATGTTGTTGATAGTGGTGATTTCACTATGATAGATACGGCAATTAAAATTTTGGAAGTACTAGGTATTGTTGCAGCAGGCGAAAGTCTGGTCAATGCCCTAGTCAACATCCTGCCGTCATTGGCTCTGGTTATAATTCTCGCAGCCATTGGTTATTGGGTGGGCGTACTCTTGAAGAAACTCATAATAAAGATTCTTCAAAGCACTCCCGTCGACCAATGGGTTGATGAGCAGAATTTGTCAGCAGCTATTGGAGGCCAGGAAATATCAGCTATTGCAGGAAGTTTAGTAAAATGGTGGATCATTTTCGTATTCCTGCAACAAGCGGCAAACCTAATAGAATTAGAGGTGCTGGACCAATTGCTTGGAACAATTGTGTGGCTTATCCCAAGTGCGCTTAAAGCAATCATTGTGATTGTTGCGGGCCTGCTTGCAGGAAGATGGGTAAGAAACATAATCGAAGCAACACAGCACAAGCTAAAGAAGACAGTCGGAATTGGACTAGAAATAATAATAGTTGTCTTCTTTGGAATAATGGGCCTGTCGTTTGTAGTAGACCAATACAATGTTGAGACTCTAATAGAGCTAATCAAAATCTTCGTTGGACCATTCATTACTGCGTTCGCATGGGTTTTGGCAATCGTAATTGGAGTTGGCATAGGATTGGCCTACAAAAAGGAATTGCTCGGAATCGGGCAAACTCTGAAAAAAGGGCTGAAATGAAGCTAAACAAAGCTTCATTTTTTTCTCTTTTTTTTATTTTTTTAACACACAACAGCCATTAGGCAGGAAAAAAAAGAAATAGAATAACTTTAAATATCCTTTTTAAGTGAAATATCTAAAAGGAGGAAACAAGATGAAGATTGAAGAATTGAAGCCATACCAGAAAAAAATTGACGTGATTGTAAAAACAGTTGAAAAGAATGAAGTAAGAGAAGTTGTTTCAAAACTTGATGACAGCAGACACAGAGTAACCGAAGCATTGGTCGGAGACGAAACAGGAGCAATCCTTCTGACTCTCTGGGACGAAGCAATTGATAAGGCGGAAATTGGAAAAGTTTACAAGATTGAAAATGGCTACACTCAATTCTTCAAAAATTCACTGCGCCTCAGCATAGGTCGCTTTGGAAAATTTGAAGAATCCAAAGAAGAGATTGAAGAAGTAAATACAGAAAACAACATGAGTGAAAAAGAACTTTCATGATTTTTTTGGGCGCGTAGCTTAGTCTGGCGGAGCATTGGTCTTATACACCAAGGGTCGGCGGTTCAAATCCGCCCGTGCCCATTGCCTCAATATTCCGCAAACAGGATATGCCTATTCGAGCAAAGCTCGAGCAGGGTTTTACAAAAAAGGCAACATAAATTTTATTAATGAATTTAGGCTAAAGTGAGCAGGATGGAACAGTTTTCAAAAAAAACAGAAGAAGAAATCAGGAAGTTTTGGATCTCCAAAAAAATCCCTGAAAAAGTTAGAGGAAAGAAGGAAAAAGAAAGATTCTATTTAATGGACGGTCCACCATACGCAACAGGCAGTATTCACATGGGCACTGCTTTGAACAAAATTCTCAAAGACGTGGCAATCAGATCAAAGAGAATGCAGGGCTTTGAAGTGTTTGACAGAGCAGGCTATGATACTCATGGACTGCCAATTGAAAATGCTGTTGAAAAAGAACTCGGTTTTGAAAAAAAGAACGACATTGAAGAATATGGTGTGAAAAAGTTCACAAAAAAATGCAGAGAGTTTGCAACACAACACATTGATTCAATGAACAATGAATTTGAAAATCTCGGAGTCTGGATGGGTTTTGAAAACCCTTACTTGACGCTTTCAAACGAATACATTGAAGCAATCTGGTGGACTTTCAAAAAAGCAGATGAAAAAGAACTTCTTTACAAGGGAAAATATTCAGTGCATGTCTGCCCAAGATGTGAAACAGCTGTTGCCTACAATGAAATAGAATACGTAAAGCAAACAGACAATGCAGTTTATGTCAAGTTTCCTTTTGCAGACAAGAATATGAAAAAACATTTTTTCATAATCTGGACAACTACTCCCTGGACTCTTCCAGCAAACTCAGGAATAATGGTGCATCCAAAATACAAGTATTCTTTTGTAACAATGGGCAATGGAGAAACATGGATTATTGCATCAGAACTTGTGCAAAAATTAATGGATGCAATTGAAGCAGGTTACACTATTGAAAAAGAAGTAAGCGGAAAAGAACTCGAAGGAATTGCTTACAAGAATCCATTGGAAAAAAATCTTGCTTTTGAAAAGAAAGATATTGAAAACGGTTACAGAATAATTACAAACGACAGATATGTAAATCTTGACGAGGGAACAGGTCTTGTTCACACTGCACCAGGACACGGTAAAGAAGACTTTGAAGTAGGAAGCAAAGCAGGCTTGCCAATCCTGAGCCCTGTTGCAATAAATGGACAGCTTACAAAAAAAGCAGGAAAATATTCTGGCGGCAAGGCAAGAGTAGTGGATGAAGAAATCGTACAAGACCTTGACTCAGAAAACAAGCTTGTGTTCAAACACCCTTACACTCACGATTACCCTGTTTGTTGGAGATGCAAATCCCCTTTGTTAATGATTGCTACACCCCAATGGTTTTTTAGAATCAGCAAAATTCAAAAAAAACTTGCTTCAGAAAACAAGAAAGTTGAATGGACTCCTAAGTGGATGAAGGACAGAATGGGAAACTGGATTGAAAGTCTTGGAGACTGGCCTGTTTCAAGAAAAAGATACTGGGGAACACCGCTTCCAATATGGATTTGCGACGACTGCGGAGAAAAAGAAGTAATTGGTTCAGTCAAAGAGCTGTCAAAAAAAGCAAGCCTGCCAAAAGAGCTTGACTTGCACAAGCCATTCATTGACAGTGTTGAATGGGATTGCAGGTGTGGAGGCAAGTTCAAGAGAGTTAAAGATGTACTTGATGTGTGGTTTGATTCAGGAGTAAGCAGTTGGGCTGCACTGGGCCATCCGTCAGACAAAAGCAAGTTCAAAAAATACTGGCCAGCTAACCTGAACATAGAGGGAACAGACCAGGTCAGGGGCTGGTGGAATTCACAGCTTATAACAAGCATTATTTGTTTTGACAAAAAACCATTTGAATCCATTGCAGTTCACGGCATGGTTCTTGATGTCGAAAAGAAAAAAATGTCAAAAAGCCTGGGCAACGTTGTTCAGCCAGAAGAAGTAATTGAAAAATACAACAGAGACTATCTCCGCTGGTTTTTAGTAAAAGAGTCAAGAGGAGAAGACTTTAGTTTTAGCTGGGATTACTTTACTGACATTAACAGATTCTTTAATATTCTTTGGAATTCTTACAGATTCACAAAAATGTATCTTGGATTGGAAACAAATGGAAAAGCAAGTCTGCCATCCAAACTTGAACCGGAAGACAAATGGATTGTCAGCAGATTAAATCAGGTTTCAGAAAAGATTGTGAACCACTACAATAGTTACGAGTTTTACAAGATTGCAGGAACAATAGAAGAATTTGTAATAGAGGATTTGAGCAGAACATATATAAAACTTGTCAGGGGACGAACAGGAGAAGAGGGAAAAAAAGTAAAGAAAGTTTTAGAGTATTGTTTCCTGAACCTGTTAAAACTTGTTTCACCAATAACTCCGCATCTTGCAGAGCATTTTTATCAAGACATGAGAACAGGGAAAGCGCCAGAATCCATCCATCTTCTTGAAATTGAGAAATCAGACAAAAAACTTGTTGACGAAAAGCTTGAACAAGAAATGGAAAAGGGAATGAAGATTGTGCAGGAGTCCCTTGCTTTAAGAGAACAAGAAAAGCTGAGATTGAGATGGCCGCTTAAAGAACTTGTTGTTAAAAGCAAGTCAGGAAAGGAAATTTCAAAAGTTAAGAAAATTGTTGCAAAATCAGCAAATGTAAAAAAGGTTTCTGAAACAAAGCAAAAACCAAAAGGAGGCTATGCAGAGAAAAAATCAGAGCTGCCAGAAATTGAAATATTCCTCTGCACAGAAGCTGATGAAAAATTAAAACAGGAATGGGAACTAAGAGAACTTGTAAGGCGCGTGCAGGACGCAAGAAAAAAAGCTGGGTTGAAACCAGATGAAAAAGCAGTTCTGGAAATTGCATGCAGTGATACTGAATTTTTAAAAGCATACAGCAAGACAATTGAACAGGAAACTAATTCAAAGATTGTGGCAGGAAAGGAAAGCACTGAAATGGAGCGACTGCTTGAAAGAGAATTTTTCATCAACATCAAAAAATCAAAAAAATCATAGACAGGTTAAAAAGCATTATGCTCTTTCTCTGTTCCTGATTAAATGAAATGCGCTGTTTGTGGGGGCCAAGCCACCAAAGAACTTGAAAACGGAACAACTCTGTGCTCCAGATGCAATCCAAAAGATGTGAAAATGCAGAACTGCCCAGTCTGCGGAAAATCAATGAGTATTAGAAAAGGAAAATTTGGAAGTTTCTGGGGCTGCATAATGTATCCTAACTGCATGGGCACAAGAAAAATTTGATTTTGAAATTGCTTGACTTGCTATCCGGCTTTTCTATCCAAGAAGTTTTATTACTAAAACTGCTGCAATGAAAATTCCTGAAACCACAATAATTGCTTCCGGAGCAATCTTTGGCCCTGAAGTGTCTGCATCAAAAAAACGCATTATTCCAATTGAAGAACTTGGTCCTGCTGACGGGGCTCCTTTTTTTAGTTTTACCATTTCATCTCACCTAAACAAATATATACATCCAGAACTAAATAAATAGGATAAAGAAAGCAATAAAAAGCTTAACTAAGGCGCTGAAATGGATTCACGACAACTAGCATCAGATGGAGCAAGGATTGCTCTACTTCTAGCACTGATTTTTGCGCTATTGTTTGCACTTACTTGGACAGGATTTCTCAAATGCAGAGCAGTACCTGGCTGGTGCGGAATCTACTATGGCATAACAAATCTTGCAGACGGAGGAAAGCCGGATGTGCTGATTGTCTATGGCAACTCCGGGCTGGGTAATCCAGAACTTCTTGAAGAAATTTTGTCAGACCCAAATGTTACAAGCATTAGACCAAGGCTTGTTCACATAAGCCATGTTAACAGCGGAAA
The DNA here is from genome assembly GCA_017609985.1 of Candidatus Iainarchaeum sp. Taxonomy (GTDB): domain Archaea; phylum Iainarchaeota; class Iainarchaeia; order Iainarchaeales; family JAFCCW01; genus JAFCCW01. The sequence continues at coordinate 20,398 of JAFCCW010000014.1, read as the reverse complement.
CCTGAAAGAATACAACATGGTTGTTGTGGAGAAAGCAAGGCAGATGAGTTCAGAACAACTCAAGATGTTTATTGAATACGTCAACGGAGGCGGCTATCTTGTCTGGACAGGAGATGCTGGAGTAGAGCCATTGCACGAAGACGAGTTATTGTACGAAGATGAAACAAAGGATGGCGGAGAACACATTCCAATAAATGCTTGGACAAGAAAGTCAGGAAACGAAATAATAAACTTTGACCAGCTTATTTCAGTCAGATACATTGCAAACTTTTGTGATGTGAAACCCTGTTCGAATTCACTTGAAACAAGAGCAGGTCTTCTCGTGCCAGAGACAACAAGAAAAAATCCTCTTATAAGGGGACTGTCAACAAACCTCGTGTTAAATGTTTTTGAAGAAGAAGACTTTGCAATCGTGGAACGTGTTTCAGGAGGAGTGTCAACAGCAGTGCTTGACATAGACTATCAGGCAAACCTGTTTGATGACGCGGGAAACGAATATGGCTCAGGCTCTCCATTGATAGTGCAATCAGGTTTTGGAGAACGCGTAGCATACTATGCTTTGCCACCAGAGTACTATGCAAACCCGAAGCTGGAACAGGAAAACAAGTACCTGACACTGATTGGAAAAATGTACACTGGCATGGTTTACGGTTAAGAAAGGAGAAAGGTTTTTAAAGAATGGGAACATATTAGAATAAGTTGAATTGACGATAGTTATTTAAAGAATGAAACCAAAATATTATTGGATTTAACAAATTAATCGGAATGGATTAAGAAAAGGAAAAGGTGTTTTGTTTTGTACCCAGATGACCCAGGAGCCGCATTACCCCCAGAACCAATGGGCGGAGGATTTGGAAACAAGATGAACATTAGACTAGAGGGTTTGATTCCACTTGTTCTCGTTGTCATTATAATTATTGCAATCGGAGCCAGATTTGATTTCTGGTATATTCCTGTTCTAAGCGATATTCTCGGCGGAGACGACCCAATGAAATTATTGATTGTTGGTTCCCCAAGAGGAGAGCTTGTTGCATATCTTGAAGAATACTCAGATATTGTAAGATACAGGATTGTAAAGCCAAGCACTATGCAGAGAAATCCTGCAGAAATTCTAGCGCAATATGATGCAGTCTGGCTGGACCAAACCATGGACAATGACAAGAGCGTACCGCAAGAGTTTGCAGAAGAAATGCAAAACTATGTTAAAAGCGGTGGAAAATTTGTGATTATTAAAAATAGTGGAATTTACATTAAAACAAATCAGGGTCTTGCCCCAGACGCAGTTGGATGGGAAGCAATCTTTGGAGATGTTGTTCCTGTTCAATGCACTCCAGAAGCAACAAATATTCAGAGTTGCGTAACCCCAAGAAATGTTAGAGGAGTTATCTTCAGACAAGACTGGGACAATGAAATAATGAAGGGAATAGAATTCGCTCCAGCAACCCATGAAGTTCCACCATACAATCTAGAGGTCTTTGACGTAACCCCTGTTGGAAATGAAATAGCCTACATTGAAACAACAACCGGAGACTATATCACAGGAATAGTTGAAAAGAAAGGAGTATTCGGCGGAATAATTGGAAAAGTAATATACTTCAACTACGAACCACACAAAACTCCGAAAATCCTCAGAAACACTCTGAACTATCTCAGCACTGGAAACTAGCTGATTCTATTCAAATAAGCAATATTTAAATATTTTTACAAATTCAATTATAACCATACAGCTATTTAGTTTGGAGGTGCAACAATGGCAGAGGAAAACTCAGTATTCATAGGAAAAAAAGGAACAATGAGCTATGTTCTTGCAGTAGTAACACAAGTAAATCAAGGCGCAAAAGAAGTAAACATCAAAGCAAGAGGAAAAACAATCAGCAAAGCAGTAGATGTTGCTGAAATAGTCAGAAATAAGTTCGTGCAGGACCTAAAACTAGCAGACATAAATATTTCAACAGAAGAAGTAACTTCTGCAGAGGGAACACCATTAAAAGTGTCCTCGATTGAAATAAAACTCTCAAAATAGGGGCTAAACCCCCTTTTTATTTACTTTTTTGTTTAAAGGAAAAATAAATAGCTGATTCTAGTTCAGTGGAAAAAAACTAAAGCGAAAAGTTTATATATATCATGACACTATCATGATACAACATGATATCTCATGACTCTACTGACAAGACAGGCGCTGTAAGCGAGGAAGAAATTATTTCAAAGATTTCACCAGAATTCAGTGAATTAACTCTTGATATTCAAGAAATCTTTAAAATGAGCAAAAACCCGGGATTTGTTTCAGCATTGCTGTACAAGCTTGTCAAAGAGAGAGAAGAAACCAACAAGCTCTTGAAAGAAATAAACTCAAAATATGAAAAAATCCTGAAAAACATAGCTGGTGACAAACCACAAAACCAGGTTTTGTCAGAAGCAGACCAGATGATAATGCACCAGGTTAAAGAACAAGGGCAGGTTGAAGCAAAAGACATAAAACAATTGCTGGGATACAAGAACAAGAATGCAGCATCACAGCGCTTAAATAGACTTTACGAGGGAGGGCACCTGAAAAAAATCAGGGCAGGCAGGAAAGTTGTATACTTGGCAAAGAACTAAAAGGATTACCTCCTTTTGCTCCCAACCCCCACCTCCTTTGCCGTTTCAGTTTCCTGCCATAAACCCTCCCCCCTCCTTTGCCTTGCAATCAAACTACAACAAACCATAACCACCACCCCCAATCAGAAAACTATTTTTCAAGAAAAGATATAAAAACAAAAACAGCATTATGGATACGCATGCCAGACATGGATTTTAGTGAAAAGAAAGCAATAATTGGAAGATCATTGCACGATATAGAAAAGCACGGAGACAAGGGAACCGGCTTTAAAACAATTCAAAAAAGATAATTTCCCTCGGCGAAGACTTCAAATTAAGTTCTACAAAAAAACAAGAATTCTTTACACGAGAAGTTAACAAGATACTAAAACTAACTACAAGAACTGGAAAAGAAATAAAACTTACTCCTGAACACCCTTTGCTCACAATTGAAGGATGGAAACCAGCAAGTGAACTACAAACCGGCTCGAGAATTGCAACGCCAAGAAAGATTGGTTTTTTTGGAAATGAATTTATGAGTGAGAGCCAAGTAAAACTTCTAGCATTTCTCATTGCTGAAGGACACACTATTTCCAGAGCAGTTTTGTTCACAAATTTTGATGAAAAAATCCAAAAAGATTTTCGCAAATCAGTAGAAGATTTTGACAAGAGACTTGAAGTTAAGAAAATGAAAAATCAAGAAGGACAATTCAGAGTAATCAATCCAAATAAAAAAACAAAAATAATTGCGGAATCCAGAGGCAATGGAAAATTCGCAAAAGGAATTCAGATGGAAAAAAAGAACTATTTAAGAGAATGGCTTATTTCAGTTGGAGCATACGGTTTTAAAGCAATCGAAAAAACAATTCCCGTAAAAGTTTTTTCCCTAACTGAACAAAAAACTGCATTGTTCTTAAACCGCTTGTTTTCTTGCGATGGAACAATCCGGAGGGAAGGAAATAGAACCAGAATAGGATATTGTTCAAGCTCTGAAAAATTGATAAAACAAGTCCAGCATCTTCTCCTAAAATTTGGAATCATATCTACACTAAGAAAAAAAACAATCTTTTTAGAAGGCAAGAAATTTGAATCATTTGAAATCACAATTGAAGGATTTTTCTGTAAAGAATTTTTAGACAAAATCGGATTCTTTGGAGAAAAAGAAAAAATTCAAAAAATCGCACAAAGAGATTTTGCAGAAAGAAAATTTAACCCGAACTACGATACAATACCAAAAGAACTTTGGAACCAATATACTCCTGAAAACTGGGCAAAAATTGGAAGAAAAATAGGCTACAAACACCCAAAAGCATTAAGGGAAAGCACAAAATATTCTCCAAGCAGAAACAAGCTATTGCAAATAGCTATTGCTGATGAAAACGAGCTTGTCCAATTGCTTGCTGAGTCAGATATTTATTGGGATGAAATCAAAAGCATTGAAGAAATAAACAAAAAAACAAAAGTATTTGATATTTCTGTTCCGGAAGGACACAATTTTGTTGCTAACGACATCATAATCCACAACAGTTACACAATGTCTGTCTTTCTCGAAGAGTTTGCCCGTCTGCCAGTAGAAGTAAGGCAGAGAATTTCAGTTATCACAATTGACACTGTTGGAATTTTTTGGAGTCTCAAAATCCCAAACAAGGAAAATGAAGAAATTCTCTCCGAATGGGGCCTGCACCCAGAGGCTACCGACATACGAGTTCTTGTTCCAAAAGGAAAAGAAGAATTTTACAGAGAAAAAGAAGTTCCAATAGATGGCTCATTCACTCTCAAAGCAAGCGAGCTTGACGCAGTTGAATGGATGACTCTATTTACACTCACTTGGAAAGATGCAGAAGGAGTTCTGATTTCAAGAGTAATTGAAACAGTCAGAGAAAAAATGGGAACATACTATGGAATAGACGACATCATCTCAGTAATAAATCAGGACACTGAATCAGAAAAGTTGACCAGACAGGCTTTGGTCAGCAGAATGAAAATGGCAAAGACCTGGGGGCTTATTGAAAAAAAAGGAACAAAAATAATGGATATTGCAAAGCCAGGAAAAATAACTGTCATTGATGTAAGCTCGTACAGACAGTCAATTGGAATGGAAGGAACAAGAGACATAATTGTCGCAATGTTGGGCAAAAGGCTTTTTGAAGAAAGAATGCTTTACAGAAAAGAAGAGGAAATGAAACTTGTCAAAGGACAAAAGAAAGAAAGTTCTATGCCAATAATCTGGATGCTAATAGACGAAGCACACATGTTCATGCCAAACGACAGACCAAGCATTGCACTACAGGTTCTCTTGGAATGGGTTAGAGTTGGAAGACAACCAGGATTAAGCCTTCTTCTCGCAACCCAGAGACCAAACAAGCTTCACCCAGATGCAATATCCCAATGCGATTTATTCATTAGCCACAGGATGACTTCAAAGCCAGATATTGAAGCTGTTGCTGCACTACGCCCAAGCTACATGAACCAAGATTTTGACAAGTACTATGCGCAGATGCCAAGAGCAAAAGGATTCGCGCTAGTAATAGATGACAACACAGAAAAAATTTGGATGATAAAAATCAGGCCAAGGCTTTCATGGGATGCTGGTGTTACTGCAAGCGCATTTTTGAGGTAATGGATAACAGAATTCACTTCGGAACAAAGTGAACAAAAAGCGAGTTGTTTGAAAAAACCTTGTTCAGTTCTTCAAACTCTATTTTTTTTCTTCCATCGATTTCATAAAGTTGCCAGGCATTCCTGTTAATCTTGTCGGGCTTGTTCAAGACAAAAGAAATAGAGTACTTGGAAAGAATAGAATAATCTTCTTCAAGCAAAAACTTGTAAGCATCATTTAGCTTGAACTCACTTGCATATTCCACCATCAAATCAGCAAGAACCTTGCGCTCGGAAATAAAAGCAACAGCATGACCATACACTGGGTCAGCAAGAATATTTGCATTAGTCGAAGCATTGTGTTGAACATACTTCAAACCAGCAATTGTTTCAGAATCAAGAGTTGTAACTGAAACAATCGCAGGGGAAGAAAAAAGAGAAAACAAAAGAACAAAAGCAAAAACTGTCTTAAATTGTTTTTGCTGAATTTTTGGAAGTGCTTCAAAAAGCGAAGCAACAAAGCCAACCAGAATAATTGAAACAAAGAGATTCATTCTAGAGCTCACAAAAACATTCAACAAAAATGCGATTAAGATTCCTGCAAAAAGCTTTTTTGAATAGCCTGAAAAAACAGGCAAACCAGGCCTTCTTGAAAACAAAGAGAGGCCAAGAGCAAACAAGGAAACCATAAACAAGATTCCCTGATCAACAAGAAGATACTCCAAGGGAAGTTTTATCAGATAGCCCCAGTCAAAAGGAGTTGTCTGATAGGGAATACCAATTGCTAGAAGAATCGGAGAAAACAATACAACAAAGAAAGAGAATGCAAGAGCAAAAACTTTCAAGAGTTTTTTATAGTCTGGCTTTTTTTGCAGGAAAGGATAAACAAAAGCAAAGCCTGCAAGAATAGGAAGTTGAACAAAAGAAGCAATTCCAAGAATCAAAGCTGAAGAAAAAATTCTGAGTCTGAAAACAGAGTAAAGTCCTGCGAAAAGCAATGCGATTGCAATGCCATGACGCGGAGTAACAGTAACAGCAGTAAAAATAAAACTGCTTGAAAGAAGAAGAAGGGGAGCAATCAAAAAGTTTTTTCTCGACAGCAGAGACCTGAAAAATAAAGAAGAACAGGAAACAAGGGAAAGCATGGACAACAAAAGCATTGTTGCAAACAATGGCTTTCCGGAAAAACCAGTCAAGTAAGATGTTGCGCTTTCAATAAAGAAGTAGCCAGGAACAAAAGAAAAATCACGCCCAAGATAACTGAAAGAATCCCTCAAAGGAAGAGAACTTGAATCAACAAACATAGCAGAGCCACGTTCATAAAAAGTATTGAAAAAAGTATGATGGGACTGAGTAAACAAGTGCGGAACAAAAAGAATAAAGAGAACAACAATTGCAAGAGCAGCAAGAAAGAAACCATATTTTTTGAAATCAAAATCAGGAATTTTTGAAAAGTTTGACCTCTTTGCAAAAGCAATTGAAACAATTACTGCGAGAAAGAGAATAACAAAAACAACTTCTGTGAACACGGAGAAAAGAGAAAGCACAAATGAAAGAATTACTGTAATCAGAAAATAGGAAACAAAAGAGAAAGCAGATGCAAAAAGCAGTCCGCGGTCAGAAAAGGCAACAAAAAGAATAGAAACTGAAAAAGTCAAAAACAATAATCCGACAAGAGGAATTGATTTAGGAATTGTGACAGACAACTGCTTTGAAGAGCTTGCAATTTCTTTTCCCTCAAAAAACAATGAAACAGAATTCTCTCCCTGGCCAAAAAACACGCGTTCAGAAAAAAAGCTATCCCCGGACGGGGGATAAACTGAATGGTCAAGATTTCCGTTGACAACAATTGAAACAGGAGAATGTCTGCCTTCAGGAAAACCAGAAACATAGAACTTGACAAGATTGTTTCCAATAACATCGAAATAAGCAGAAGGAATTTTTTTGCTGGAAATATCTTTTTCAGAAACCAAAAAATGATAAAACAGGGTTTGGTCTCCAGCAGAAACCAGCAACTTGTTCTGACCTGCAGAAATAGAGGAAATTGGAAAACAAAACTCTTTCACAGCATTGCCTGAGATTGAATCAGAGACAACTTCTCTTCCGGACACTGTTGCAAGAACATTGCTTTGAGAATCGCAGGGTCCGAGACAGCCTAGTTCAAAACAAGCATCAGAATATGAAACCGTGTCAAAAGAATTTAAATAAAAAGAATTCTGTTCTGGCGGAGCAAAAATATGCCAAACTGAAGAAACAAGAAAAACAGAAGAAAAAAGAACAAACAACAATGCAAAGATTTTCAGGAAATTCTTCACTTTGACCACAATGATAACATAGTCCATAAAGGTATTTAAAAAGAAATTGCGGGTTTCTACTAATATGGAAAACAAAAAACTTGTGATTTTAGGAGCTGGAACAGCAGTCCTGACAGCATTATACCTGCTTATTCCTGAATTTGCATTTCTGTTAAGAGGTGCAATGCAAGCATTTTTCGGAGGAAACTCTTTTGGAAAACTTTTATTTGCAAGCGCTTGGTTTGCATTGATTCCATTTCTTGTCATTGGAGTAAGAAAAACCAGAATTCAAGAAAAAATAAATGCACAGAATTTGGAAAAGATTTTTTCAGCGATTGTAATAGCAGGCTTTGCTCTCGGATTTATTCAATTATTAATATTCACAAACCAGTTTGATTCATTTATTGAATCCCATGGAGCAATGATTGATTCAGAAAACTACAAGAACTGGGAAGCCTCCGGATACAGCCACAATCATTTTCCAAAAATAACACTCAAGTTTATTGAAAAAACATCCGGACTTGATTTTGGAGGAAAATTTGATGACGGCGGACCCTTCTACGAGCTGGTTCAGTTTCCCGAAGCATGGTCTCTGGCATTCATAGTTGTTCTTGCGTTATTGCTGATTTCAGGAATATTACTTCTTACAAAAGAAATTGAAAACACAAGCACACTAGGATTTGTTGCGTTCTCTGCAGGACTACTTGGAATATTTATAAGAATTATTGACGGAGGGGTGCTTGAGAATGGAATTCCATTTGTTGCATTTTTCTTTCTTGTCTGGTGGGTTGAAAAAAAAACCAATAAAACAAAAATAGATTATTTAATTCCCTGCCTTGGCACAGGATTTTTTGCAATGTTAATGATTTCCACAGGCTTTAGATCATACAGCGGAACATATCCTCTTTCACTGGCAATGTTTTTGTCCCTAGCATACTATTTTGTGAGAATATTTCAGCAAAAAAAGTTAGAGATTAACTGGGGAAACGCAGGTCTTGCAATAATTTTAATTTTCACTGCAAATCTTTCCTTTGGACTTTTGATGGACTTTTCTTATGGATTGAACATTGAGGGGCAGAACCAGGGAATATTCATTTACGGAATTCCAGACAATTCAGAAAGCAAAGAAGTTTTGAAAACAATAGAGGAATTTGGAACAGTAAAAGAATTTGAAAGAGAGGGCTGGCTAGCTTACGCGATAATTGATGCAGACAAATCATTCAGACCAATTGAACTTCAAAACAGGTTGGTGCAAAAACTAAAACCTGAGACATATCTCTATGCAATGAAAAAAGAAGTCGTGCCCCTTGTGAAAAGATTCAAAGTGCACTGGTTCCAAGAAGTTGATGATTCAAAATTTATTAAACAAAAATTTCTCGACATTGAAGTTATTGAAAAGAGTTACGACCCAAAAAACCAGACAACAACAGTGACGCTCAAAAGCAAAACAAACTATCAGGCATGGAGTCTCCTTGCATTACTGTCACACATAAGAGAAAATGGATTTGAAGAAAAAATGCTAGTGCACACTACTTGAGACTTTCCTTTATTTCATTTGCATAAGCATTTAGTTCAGCAGTATCCTGTGTCTTTTGCACCCAGTTAAAGTTCAAGTCATCATTTTCAAATCTTGGGATTATATGAAAGTGAACATGAGGAATAACCTGCCCCGCAGACTCATGATTTGACTGCAAAACATTGAAGCCAGAAGCACCAGTATGCTTTACAACCGCGGCTGAAACTTTCTGAATTGTTAAAGCAAGGTCTTTTAGCACATCATGAGGCACGTCAAGAAGAGTTGCAAAATGTTCTTTGGAAACAACCAAAGCATGGCCTGACGCAGCAGGCATTATGTCAAGAAAAGAAAGAACATTTTCTCCATCAAACAGAACAGCTGCTGGGATTTCCCCTGCAACAATTTTGCAAAAAATACAGCCATTATTTTCAGAAACTTTTTCAGAAGCGTTTTCAGACATTAAATCACCACAAATAATAAGAATGAAACAATTTAATATTTGAACTATTCGCTGGGCTAAATCCCTTAAACGCCGGCGACAGGATTCGAACCTGCGAGTCCAGAGGACACCTGTTTTCGAGACAGGCGGATTAAACCACTCTCCCACACCGGCAAAACAAATGGAACATAAAAAATGCGTTAAAAAGAGTTTAAAAAGCTGGTTCTTCAGCAGACAAATTCCTTGTGCAAAACCTTTACTGCCTGTTCAGAGTCTTTTTCGTCAACAACACAGGCACTATTGATTGCTGAACCACCAGAAGAAATCATTGTGACATTTATCCCGGCAGAGCCAAGAGCAGAAAACATTCTGCCTGCAAGACCTGGTGTCTCCCGTAAACCCTCTCCAACAGCGCACACCATGCTTTTTCCATCAGACACAGTTGTGCTTGAAAAACTATTAAGTTCTTTTACTGCCTTTCCAACCAGACTCTTGTCAGGATTGTTAAGTGTCAGAGAAAGACTAACCTCGCTTGTTGCAATCATGTCAATGTCCAGACAGTATTTTTCAAAGACATTAAAAACGCGAGCCATAAAACCCGGAGCATCAAGCATTCTGGTTGAATGAATAGTTAAGTGAGTCACTCCCTGTTTAAGCGCAATTGCCTTAATAGTATTTTCAGACTGCTCGCTTTCTTTCAAGATAGTTGTTCCCCGATTCTCAGGTTCAAAAGAATTAAGAACTTTGACAGGAATATTTAGCTCAACAGCAGGTTCTATTGTTTTAGGGTGAAGAACTTTTGCTCCAAAAAAAGCAAGTTCTGCCGCCTCATTGAATGAAACAATCGGAAGAGTCTTTGCCTCTGAAACAATGCGCGGATCAGTGCTCATTATTCCATTAACATCAGTCCATATTTCAATTGCTTCAGCTTTGACTGCCTTGCCCAACAAAGCAGCAGTGTAGTCACTTCCACCCCTGCCCAAAGTAGTAATGTTTCCAGCAGAATCCTTTGCAATAAAACCTGTTACCACAGGAATATCTTCAACAGGTCTGAGAGCAGCATTTATTTTTTCAAAACTTTCTTCAACAACATTCGCAGAAAGAAAATTTGAATCAGTTGTCAAGCCAATATCAAAAGCATCAAAAGCAGTTGAATCCATTTTTTGGGTTTGCAAATAGGCAGCAAACTGTCTTGCTGAAAGACGCTCTCCAAAACTTGAAACAAGGTCTTTTTCCTTAGAAGACAGTTCCTGAGAAACTGAAGAAAGAACTTTTTCAAGCTCTTTGAAAACAGGAGCAAGGCTTTCTTCAGGAATTCCAAATTCTTCCATCACATCCAAATGCTTTTTCTTGATTTCTTCAAAATTGTTTTTTTTGCCAGATTCAAGAAGAAGATCAGTTACTCCCTTCATTGCGCTGACAACAACAATTGGTTTTTTTTCAAGGCGAGACCTGACAATTTCTCCAACAGCCTTTATTCGCTCAGGACTCCCAACAGACGAGCCTCCAAACTTCATTACAATTGACATGCAACTTCCCATCAATATTAGTTCATAAAAACTTTTTAATGATATTCTCGCAAAGAATCTGGGTTTTTTCTGCTCCTCTCATCAATGGATTGAATTCAACCAAGTCACCAGCCCAAAGCTTTCCAGATTTAAGAGCAGGAGAAAGCAATGCCGAGAACTGTTTCCAAAGCAAGCCATTCTCTTCAACATATCCAGTGGCAGGAGCAATGCTTGGATCAAAAGCATCAATGTCAATGCTTACATAGAGGTTTTTTGCTTTTGCAACAAATCCTTCAACTTGCTGAAGAGAATGAAAAGGTTCAAGCGAAACTTGCTCGGAAGAAATTGTCTGAATTGAATGCTTTTCGATAAATTCCTGCTCAGGAGGATAAATGCTTCTGACACCAACAATCATGAGATTGGAAGGCAATAGGCTTTTTTCTTCGACAAGAACTCGGTTCATGTCCTCGTGAGACACAGGCTTGAAAGACTGGTAAGAGTCAGCGTGAGCATCAAAAATCAAGAGAGAGGATTGCTCTGGAGAAAAATGAGAAGAAAAAGCAGAGAAAGAAGAATAAGTAATTGAATGGTCCCCTCCCAAAAGAAAGAGTCTGCTCTCTGATTTGAGAAGCTTGCTTGTTTTTTCAAAAATTGCTTTGTCGGTTTCCTCAATGTCCGACTTTTCAACCCTGACTTCATCAACCTGCTCTGGATTAATGGAGAGAGACGAAAGCAATGACTCGGGTGCTTTTGCACAGCCAATGTTTTTTTCCAGAGAACCCTGCTCGCTTGGAACTTTTACTAAAATCATAGAAAAAATAGTATTAGAAAAAGATTAAAATAGGAAAACGCTAGCTTCCCTTTTTTCTCATTATTTTTACATCCTTTCCATAGCGAATGTATTCAACTTCAATTCCTTTTCCGCCCTCAATTCCAGCAACATCTTTTGGTTTTTTTGTGTCAAGCATTTCATAGCTTTCCAAATCCATGATTTGAACAACATCCCCAAGTATTGCAACAACCTGCGCTGAACCCTTTTCAATGATTGGAACCTCTGCTTCAGCAGATGTTGGCTTCAAAAGACCTTTTTTCTGTTCAGTAAAAATATTGAATGCAGAAATCCTTGCTTTAGTAGAACCATGCTTTCCAGGCTTTGATTTTTCAATTCCCCTGATTTGACAGGGTTCCTCATCAATTAAGACAAATCCGCCCTTTTTTAGGGCTCCAATTTTGGTAAATTTTTTCTCCATATCAGCCATAAACAAAAACCTCTAAAAAGATTAGAGAGGAATACTTTTTAAATAGCTTTTGCAAAGATTATAGTGAACAGGGTATATCTATGTTTGAAGATGTGAAAACAAAACTGCAAAAAGCAGTAAGCAAAAAGCCTGCTGGAAAAAAAAACAAGCTTGCTGTTTTTGTTGACGGTCCGAATATTCTCAGAAAAGAATTTGACATTGACCTCAGCGAGATAAAGGATGCGCTAACAGACTTTGGAGAAATAAAGATTGCAAAAGTTTTCCTTAACCAGTTTGCATCCAACAAGCTAGTGGAAGCAGTAGTCAACGAAGGATTCGAAGCAGTAATTACTGTCGGTGATGTGGATGTGGCAATGGCTGTTGAAGCAACAGAAGCTGTGTTCAATCCATCAGTGCAAGGAATTGCTTTTGTGACAAGAGACTCAGATTTTTTGCCTGCGTTAGTGAAAGCAAAACATCATGGAAAAGAAGCAATTGCGGTGCTAATAGAAGAAGCTGCTGCAGCTGCACTCAAGAACACTGCTGACGCAGTAGTATACCTGAAGAAGTGATTTGAATGAACCTACCTGCTGGAAAAACAACAAGAAAAATTGACAAAGGAAAAGAAGACTTTGTTGAAACAATAGCAGAGTTAATGAAAACCAGTTTTACAGGATATGTTGTGTTAACCATTGAGGGATACAGCGGAATAGAAGAGGGAGTGCTATTCTTGAGCAATGGCCAGCTTGTGGGAGCAAGCTTTGAATACTCCAAATTTGGAACAAGTGTTTTTGGAGACTCAGCAGCAAAACAATTCTTCAATGCACTCTCTGCAAAATATGCTGTGGGAGATGTCTGCGAGTTAAGCAAGCAACAGCTTGAGCTTATAACAACTTTTAATGAAAAAGCAATTCTTGAAAGAGAAATAAGCGAAAAAGACCTGCGAAGACTGATACCAAAAAAGTATACAGAAGCTTATGCAAAGCAGACTCTTGGAAAAACTCTTGAAAAACAAGAGTCAATGCACAGTGTTTTTAAGCGAGCAGGGCTAACTGGTTTTGATAAAAGCTATTAAAAGCTTTTGATGCACAAATAGTGTTGGATTGATTGTATGGTTTTTTCGCAAATTTCTCAAGCAGCAAAAAGTATTGCTTCAAAGCTTCTGGCATTTGATGATACTGCTGTTCCAGTAGACCAAATAAATACCTTGAATGACTTAATGACAAAGCACAAGATTTCATTCAAAGAAAGCCAGGATCTGGGAGACTTGCTTACATTCATGAAAAGAAAACACTTAATTGAATCAGTTACGATTACTAGAGAAGATGGTTCAATGATTGTGTCAAGTGAAGGAAATGGATTTCACGAAGCAATAACTGGAGCTGCAATGTTGAACTATGTGAAAAGTGAATTACCAGAATCAAAAAGTATTCTGGTAAAAGGAAAAGACGGCTGGATGATGATTATCCCGCACGAAAAAAAGATTTACATTGTAAAAGCAACTTCAAATCTTGAACATCTTGAATTACGAGCTCTTGCAAAGGAGATAGAGCAGCACTTAAAAAAGGCAGACTAATGCAATACTCTTTTAAACGAAACATACTTACACTTTATACTTAGATGGTGGAAAAAAAGATGACAAGAATTATTACACTTGCATCGGGAAAAGGCGGGGTTGGAAAAACCACAATCACTGCAAACTTAGGGATTGCTCTCGCCCAACAGGGGCAGAAAATTCTACTTATAGACGGAGATGTCGCAATGGCAAACCTCTCCCTTCTTCTTGGAATGCAAAGCTCTCCAATAACACTTCATGACGTGTTGTTGGGAGAAGCAAATGCTCAGGACGCAATATACGACGGACCAGAGGGAATAAACTTTATTCCGAGCGGCCTCTCACTTGAGTCCTACAAAAGAGTTGACAGCGAAAGACTTGAATCCATTGTAAAAGAAATTGCCCCAAACTATGACTATGTACTGATTGATGCAGCAGCAGGAATTGAAAAAAATGTTAAAGCAGCATTTACTGCATCAGATGAAACAATCTTAATAACAACTCCTGATTCACCAAGTGTTGCAGACGTGCTCAAGACAAAGATTGTGTCTGAGAGACTAAACAGCAATCCAATCGGAACAATAATAAATTGTGTCAGAGGAGAAAAAGGAGAAATTGATTCAGAAGACATAATGAAAATGCTTGAACTCCCGGTTTATGGAAAAGTCCCATACGACCCAGAAGTAAGACGCTCTTTTATGCAGGAAAAAGTTCAGCCAACAATTCTTAGAACACCAAACGCAATCTCAGTAGTAGAATTCAAAAGAGTTGCAATGAAGATTACGGGAAAAAAGGTTCCTTTAACTGTCAAAAAAAAATCAGCAGTGAAAGGAATCTTTCAGAGAATTACATCAATTTTCAGTAGAAAAAAGGAGGAATAGAATGACAAGCAGACCATTTGATTTTTTGAACAGCGCAATAGGCCAGGAAGTACTTGTTGTACTAAAAGACAACGTAAACATAAGGGGAACATTGAAAGCATTTGATGTTCACATGAATCTTGCCCTTGAAAATGCAGAAGAGCTGGAAAACGGTACAATGAAGAAAAAATATGGAAAACTCATGATTCGTGGCGACAATGTGCTGTATATTTCACTTTAATTCAGAACCCTACTTTTAAAAGCATTCTTTAGAAAAAGATAGTTAATGGGCTCGTGGTGGAGTGGTAACACACATCCTTGGCATGGATGAGACTGGGGGTTCGATTCCCCCCGAGTCCAAACAGTTTTAACTAGCGAAAAAAAGCAGATAGAAAAAAACAAGCAAATCTATTAGCTTTATAACCTTTTTCTCGGGAATCATTAATATGAGTGAAGAAGTCGCTGAAACCAAAGAAGAACAGGGAAACATGCAGAAAGCACTTGAGACTATTTCCTCAAAGTTGAAAGAGATTGGAGTAGACTATGGGGTTACAGGCGGGCTAGCAGCAAAGGCTTATGGCAGTGACCGAGAAGTACACGATATTGACATCTTTTTTGTTAAAAGAGATTCTGACCGAATTGTTGAAGCCTTCAAAGAGCAACTAAAAAGAGGGCCTGCAAAGGAAGAAAAAAAATATGGCAGTGTCTGGAACATCTATTTTAAGATTGAAGGCGTAACCGTAGAATTTATTTCAAACGCAATCTTTGATATCAACGGCAGAACATATTCATTCCATCCTTCATTCCAGTTATTCAAGAGAGTAAAGGACAGAGAAATTGATTCAACCAAGATAAAGGTTTTGAGCCCGGAAGACATCGTGATACTGAAGTCAATTACCCAACGCGGACAAGAAGACGGAAAGCACGATATTGACGACATTCTTTCAATCTGCAAAAACACTCCGCTAGACGTTGGCTATTTGAAAAGACGAGCTTTCAACTGCAATGCACAAGACCGTGTTGTGCCATTCCTGAAAAGTTTGAAGTAAAACGCAAACACTAATTTTTTATACTAAAAGAACTACTTTATTCTTGATGTCCAGAAAAAAAGAAATAATACTGGAGTCAATCAAGAAACTGATTGCCCTCAATGTTTCCGACAGAGAAATAATCCTAAACCTGCGAGACGTGGGAATTGAATCAGAGGAAGCAAAACAACTTCTTGCAGAGGCAAAAAAGAAGCCTATTGCAGAAAAAGAAATAAAACAAAAAGCAGACAGCGGAAAGGTTATGAGGGACGTGGCTGAGACACTTGCAACAACTGCTGTTCCCAAAGACCAATTAACTGAGATAAACAAAGACCAGAGCAAAACAGATTTGATTGAAGCAAACAAAGAGGAAAAAAAAATTCCTTCACTCACACCCCTTATTTCATCAGCACAATCAAAAGAGGACGTGCATGTTCACGCAAATCTTTCAAAACTGTGGGAAAAAGGAATTCTTACAACTGTTGACCAGAAACTTGAAGAAATGAAAAAAATAAAGAAAGAAGTTGACAACCAGCTTGAAGAAAAAATTTCTGAAGCAATAACGCTGGAGACCGACAAAGTAAGGATTTTGTTTGAGTCACAAAAAACTCTTCTGACAAGCAAGGTTGAAACCGAGCTAGAAGACAAGGCAAAAGAAATAGAGAGTGTAGTTGACAGCAAGGTAAGCGAGTTAAAAGAGTTAAACAAAGAAATTAAAGAAAACATTGCAGAAATGGAACTAAAAAGAGAAGAGCAAAAAAAAGTTGTTGCAGAATTTGAATCAAAACTTGAAGAGCTTCGCACTGTCAAGCAAGAGCTTGTAACTGACATGAACAGCGAGCTAATAAAGAGCAAGAGTCAGGCACAGGAATTTTTAGACAATGCAGAAAAGAAAATGGGAGAGATTGACTCACGTGTTTCAAGAACCCTGGAACTGGAAAGCAAGATAGCAGAGGGCCTGATAAAAGATGCACAGGACAAGATAGATGAAATTTCTCTTGAAAAAAGCGAAGAGCTTTCAGTAAAAGTCGGAGCAGCAATAGCTGAATTGAAGGGAATAGAAGACCAAGTAGAACCAGAAAAAATCAGGAAACTGGTTTCAAGACTGGAACAGCTTGAAAAAAGTCTTGACAACAGATATGCTCACAAAATAGAGGAAATGAAAACAGGAATTTCAGAGTATATTGAACAAAGCATCAGCAAAAAAATGGAAGAAACAAAAAAAGACGCAGCAGAACTATTCACTCTTTACAGGAAAAAAACCGACAAAGAAATAAAGAAATCAGAAGCAGGACTTGAAGCAGTAAAAACAAGGATAGAAAAAGGAATTGATATTGAAAAACTTTCAACAGCAACAGAGGAACTTGACGCATTCAAGGAACAGTTCATTAAAGTAATTGAACAAAACGTAAGCAAGTACAACGAAGCAATCTCAAAAGTAAACGAGCAAGCAAAACAAGTGGATGGGCAGGTTAATTCAAGGATTGCAAAGATTGACAAAAAGATTGAAGAACTTGATGCATTTGAAAAAGCATTTGCAGAAGAAATGGGAATAGCGATTGAAAAGATTGAATTAAAGAAGAAAAAGGGAAAGAAAAAATAGAAACTGTTTTTTTGAAGAAGAGAATATAATGGGCCTGGAGAGAATTGAACTCTCTTCGTATCGATGTCAACGATACATCATAACCATTAGACCACAGGCCCAAATACATTTTTCCCGAGATCTAACAACGCTAGACCACGGGCCCTTGAATAAATTTGTTCAGGTTAAATTTTTTAAAGGGATTGCAATTTGGAAATTTGACGACAAGAACCGCATATTTTCTGAGAAGAAGGAAATCCACACTTTTCACAAGCTCTTAATTTCTTTTGCTTGAATGCTTTTTCAAGCAATGGCTTTGACTGCTGAAAGAACCGGAGAATAGAATACTTTGTTCCGGGAAACTCTTCTTCTGCACTATCAATCATTTTTCTGTAAAAAGAACGCTTTGCTTCATGACGAAGAGGACAAGCTTTTTTGGAAAAGTGAGGAATGTTCTTAATTTTTACATACTGCTTTATTTCAGATTCTGGAGTGTTATACAATGGTTTTATTCTTGGAACAAAATTGATTGAATCATTCCTTACTTCAGAGCCAAGCCTTACAAACTGATCAAGTTTGTTGTCAAAAAAGTTCATTGCAATGCTCTGGCATTCATCGTCAAGATTGTGGCCTGTTGCAAGCTTGTCTGCTTTTATCTCAAGAGCTTTTTTGTTCAAGAGCTGACGACGCAGTACCCCGCAATAAGAACAACTGCTCCCCAGTGTTTCATCAGAGGATTTAAGTTTCTTCATTACATCAATCATTCTAAAGCCTAGTTCTTCTTCAAGCGAAACAAGATTGAAGGGAATATTCCAGGACTCGCAATTCTTTACTGCTATTTTAACTGCCTTGTCTCTGTAGCCAGGAATTCCCTCATCAATTATTATTGCTGAAAGCTTATTTGACTTTGAAAAAATCTGATTAAGCATGAAAAGAGTTGCTGTTGAATCCTTTCCCCCAGAATAAGCTACTGCAATGTGTTCAGCATGTTTTAAAAGAGAATTCACCCTAATATTTTTCTTAACCCGCTTTTCAAAAAAGTAAACAAAGTGTTCAGCGCAGAAACTATGCGAACCATAGGGAAGAAATACAATCGCGGGCTTTTCGCATCTTTCACACTTTTTTGAGAGCACAACCAAAACCTTTTAAACCATTCTTTCACTAAATTTGTAATAATTAAAGCTTTAAAGATGGAGCTTTTAAAAATTTAAAACAAGAATTTTGATGCTTTTAACGCTTGTTTTTTGAATTTTTGAGATTTTGAGATGATTGAAATGAATGCGGGAAATGCGATAAAGAAAACATTCCAAAAAGAGATTTCTGGCGAAAAAACAGAAGACTACGACTACAAAAGCCTTTACAGGCAAAGACTGATAGAGTTCAGGCGCGAGCCACTGGCAGTGGCAAGAGTTGAAAAACCATTGAATATTCCAAGAGCAAAAGAGCTTGGCTACAAAGCAAAACAGGGATATGTTGTTGTAAGAGTTCGCGTCAGAAAAGGAAGTGGAATGCACACAAGACCAAAAAAGGGAAGAAAACCAAGAAGAATGGGAATAAAAAAGCTTACAAGAAATATTTCAATTAAAAGCATGGCAGAACAAAAAGCCTCAAAAAAGTATCCAAATTGTGAAGTGTTAAACAGCTATCTTGTAGGACAAGATGGAAAAAGCAAGTACTATGAAGTAATTCTGATTGACACAGCACATCCTTCAGTCAAAAACGACAAAAAAACTAAATGGCTTTCAACAGAAAAGCACAAGGGAAGGGCAGAGAGAGGAAGAACCTCGGCTGGAAAGAAAGGAAGAGGATTAAGAAACAAGGGAAAAGGTGCTGAAAAACTCAGGCCAAGCAAGAGAGCTGTTTTCAATAAAAAGAACAGCAAAAACTGATTTAAGAAATTTCTTTTTCTAAAAATAAAGCTTTAAAGAAGGCACGCACTAAATAATCTTTTAGCGGATGCTCATTCCGGGAGAGTGGTCTAGTGGCTATGACATCGCCTTCACATGGCGGGAATCGGCGGTTCGAATCCGCCCTCTCCCAACCATAATTCAACGGAAGTCTGCTGTCTCAAAGTGATTATAAACTTCATAAAACAAAATAATCTCGTGGTTATTAAGAGAGTTAAATTTGAGAAAGGAGAACAAAAAATTTTCATCTCTACTGCTACCAACAACCTTAGTTTAAAAAAATTTTGTGAAACTTATGGGCAGACAATAAATTTGAATTATTCCTCTTTCAAAGATTATTTTCAAGAAAGAAAAACTTTGCCAATGACTGTTTTTCAACTTCTTTGTGAATACAGCAACATAGATACCTCCAAATACAATTATAAAATTATTCCTGCAAATTGGTGGCAAAGTTCTGCAGGAAAAAAAGGAATTAAATGCATGCTCAAGAAATATGATATTAAAACTATAAATAATTGGCGAACTCAGGGTTTCAAAAAATCAAACATTGCGGGAGGAAACATAAAAAAAGTTTCAATTCCAGAAACAGTTGATGGGGAAATAGCAGAACTTTTTGGAACAATTTTAGGAGATGGCACACTAACACGATATTTCATTAGAATAAGCGGAGACAAAAGATTTGATTTGCCTTATTTTCAATATCTTACTGGTTTAGTTCAAAAAAAGTTTAATATTAGTCCAGATATTAGAATAGAACCATTTGCAAACCAGTTATATTTAGAAATAAGATCAAAAAATATCTGTGGCTATTTTCAGAAAGAACTTGAGTTTAAAATTGGAAATAAAATTAAAAATAAAACAAAAATGCCACCAATAATTAAAGAGTCCAAAGAAAATTTTTTCCCTTGTTTGAGAGGACTTATTGACACAGATGGGAGTGTTTCAAAAGATGGGGGAATCCTATCAATAAGATTTAGTTCACATAATCCTTCTTTGTTAAATCAATTAAAAGAAAATTCTTTTTTGAATGATATTTTTACAATTAAGAGTAGCAAAACTGAAACTGGCACCCGAAGTTTTGAAAAGATTAAAAAATATTTTGATTGTGTTGGAAGCTCAAACTTAAGACATATTATCAGATATAAGGAATATTTAAAAGGCAACTTATTAAATAAAAAAGATGTCCTTAAGTATTATCAAAAATACTCCAAACTATCACTGCCATTCAAAACAAATTAATTGCGGGAATCGGCGGTTCGAATCCGCCCGCGTCCACTAAATTCAGAATTTCAAACA
>JAFCCW010000002.1 GCA_017609985.1 Candidatus Iainarchaeum sp. | reverse complement strand
GAACAAGAAAAACAAACAAACCAATTCGGAGAAATAAAACCAGGACAAACAACCAAACAACAACAAAAAATAACAGCACCAAAAACAGGAAACTACAAAACAACAATCAGAATAGAAGGAGAACACGCAGGATACTACGAAAAAAAAATAGATGTTAAAGTGCTTGAAGTAAACGAATGCACTCCAATGCAGTGCGAGCCACCAAGATTCATTCTTGGAAAATGCACTCTTGACTGCACCTGCCAGAAATGCACTTGGGGTTTTGAATGCCTTTCAGAAACTGTGAAATCAGGCCTTGAATCAATAGGACTTGGAGCTTTTGAGGGAATGGAAATAAAAGAAGAGAATGGAGAGGTTCAGGGAAACAACAGGGTTTGGATTGAGGTAAGCAAGAGTTATTGTGTTGGAGAACCAGGCATTGAGATTATTGCCCCGAATGAGAAATTTGAACAGGTTACTGCTCCGCCTGCAACTCCAGAACAGCCAGGAGGAGGAGTGCCAACTGGAAACTTTTTGCCAGAAACCTGTGTTCCGATTAAAGAGATTCAGGAAACTGTTCCAAGCGGATGTAGCTCTGTTGAGCATATTGATGGAGATGGAATGGATGAAAAGAAAAGAGACAAGGATGCTGGAAAAAGTGTTGGCTGGGGATTGATAAGAGACCTTGTTGAAAATGAAAAAATTTTGTTTAGTTTGCAGGATGGAAAAATATGGATATTGAATAAGTCAGAACAGGGTCTTGATGTTCAGATTCCAACAGGGCAGATTTTTGCCCCCCCAACAGGGGGCGGGAGCTTGGTGAATACTTTAACAGGGCATTTGTATGTTCCAGCCTGTGGTTATACTTCAGCAGAGCTTTCAACTCTAAGCGGTTCAACTGCTGAGGGAGAATGCTATGTGCTTGGAACAGTTCAAGCTTCCACTCCAATTGTACAGTATCCAACCGGGGGCGGAACTCCGGTGTACAGCTGTCTTGGAAACCAGCAACAGTTCATGCCTGTTTCATTGCAGTGTAATGAAAGAACAGAAGGGCTTACAACAGGAAAAATCAAGTACAGAAAAGTAGAGTATGACACTGAACTGCTCACAAAAATGATTACAGTACTCAATCCCTCGACTTACACACGACTTGATGTAAAAACAGAGGACGGCAGAGGAATATGCATGTGCTTTGATGGATGCGAATTTTATAAGTTCAAATATGTTGAAAATGAAGACGGTAGTTTTGAATTATGGGTGCCTGAAAAGTCACACTTTAATGAATCAACTATTTCTGCAACAGACCTTGGAGTTGACACAAAACCTGTTATCTATCTTTACCCTGAAAGAACAGAAGAAGTCAGCGTGAAGATTGAAACAATTGGAAGAATGATTGAATCAATTCCGGACTATCCTGAAGACGGGTGGAAGGTTACTGCAGAGCCGTCCGGGCTGATTGATAATCAATTTGATTACCTGTTTTATGAAACAGAGTTTTACAAGAGCCAAGTCAATATTCCAGAAGAAGGTTTTATTGTGAGAAAAGAGAAGCTGGATGAATTCTTTGAATGGATTCTGCCACAGGTTGGGATTGAAGGAGAGGAAGCAGAAGAATTCATTGAATGGTGGACTGGCAAATTAAATGAATCAGACTATTACGACATCAGGCTATTGAAGAGGAAAGAAATTGACAGAATAGAAAAAATGAAGATTGTGCCGGAACCGGACACAGTTATTAGGGTTAGATTTGTGTTTGAAGGATTGGAAGAATACAGTGAATTAAAACCACCCCAGTTTGAAGAAGTTCCTGAACGGCAGGGATTCACTGTTGTTGAATGGGGCGGGTTATTGTTCGGAGCGAATTGAACGAAACAACAGCAGGGTTAGCACTGCAAGAATCAATAGAAGAGCATAGTAAAAGACTGGGTTTTCACTTCCTTCACTGGATTTTGTTCCTGACTGTTCAAGCTCTTGACCACTGCTAGAAGAGCATTCAAGTCCACAGAGATACTCACTCTCTCCTTGTTCCTGTTCACACTTCATGTTTGAATTACAGATAAGCGGTGAGAGGCTTTCAAAACCAATTTCTTCATCTCCCTTATAGACTTTGACATAGTGGAATAATGGATTCCAAGGAATTTTGATGAAAAGAGTATCATATTCAACCTCGCCAATTGTGCTCCAATAAAAGTTTGGTTCAAAACGTGAAGCAAACAAAAGCTCTTTGTCTTTTCCCAAAAGAGATATCTTGTAATTTCCAGAATCAGCTGGAAGGAAAACAAAATCATCCTTTACCTCTGCAGACAGCAGTCTTGCATTGCCTTCTTGTCCAACCTCTAAATGCATTGCAATAATATTTTCAGCTCCAGCCAGAGCAGGAATCATCAACAGAAAGATAATCAAAGCTATTTTTCTCATCTTTTTTTCGCCTCCATACAAATACCCATCTTCTGCAGGCGATCAACAAACACGTTCCATTCGTTTGGAGTGAATTCATAAGGAAAAATGTTTGCACCACCATAACCCATTATGGAAGTAAGCTTTACTCCACCTCTTTTACCAAGCACAGGACCACAGCAACCTTGAGCACATGCTTTTGGATTTACCTTGCTTGACACACAAGACCCTCCGCCAGAGTATGGGCCCATTACTTCGTCAAAAACATTTTTTTCCAAACCATCTTGTGGCCAGTAGTTTGTACATTCTCTTATGTCCCTGCCCCGGTCATAAGACTGTCTTGAATCATAATCACAAAAATCTGCAATCATATGCCCTAGTTCATGAGAAAGAGCCCAAAACGGCCTGTCTGCAAAAAACTTGACTGTGCAGTGACCAACAAAAATCAAGCCTGATTTTTGAGAAACACCTGCCTGAGAAATTGAAAAAGACTGAGACGCAATAGCAGTATCAGTTATCCCAAAAGAAGGTGAAAGAAATACAATAATGGAACCATAACTCTGAGAATTCGAGCTTAGGAAGCCCTTGAGTTTTGAATCAATGCAATCTATTATTGCTGGTTCTTGCTGTGTCATGGCTCCAAGATTTCCCGTGTTTTTTCCAACACAATCAATTGCTTCAACAACATCTAAATCATTCCTGCACTGTCCAAACGGAGTATAGAGATAAAGACCTTCAAGATTGCCTTTTATTGAAGAATTAAGGGCTTGAAGTTTTGAATCTGTTTTTTGCTCGCCCTCCTGCCATAGTCTGACTATAACAAGCTTGAAATTAGCAGTGCTTGAAGAGGAAGCTGGATGAGTTTCAGGAGACGAAGGGCTTGGTGGCTCTGGTGTTTCAGGTTTGCTTGGTTGTTCTGGTTGAGCTGGAGTGGTTGGCTGAGATGGTTGAGTTGGCTGCGGTTCTTGTCCAGCTTGTTCCTGAGTTGCACCTGGACTGTCGGGCGTACCAGAACTAGTGATTATTCCTGAAGAAGCTGGTTTTTCTTTTTCCTTTATTAGAAAGTGTCCTGCTTCGACATCGCGCTCTTCTCCATCAAAGCACTCAATGCGATAGAGAAAAGTGCGCGGTGAGAGATTGGAAAGAGTGAAGGAATGTTCAGAGAGAGAATTTTTTTCTTCGAGTTCCTTGACATAATAGTCCTTATACATAACCCATAATTCGCAGTGCGCTTCGCGATTCGTCTCCCAGCCAATCTTTGCTTTTTGGTCTTCTGTCTCAACACTGTATTTTGTTATTTTTATTTTCTCAAAACCCACTTCTTCATAACCCTCAGGAGTCTTTGCAACTTTTATTTTTAGATTTTCTTTTCCAAAAAGATAGCAAATTGATTTCAAATCAAGTCTGGCAAGAACACATTCAAGTGTTCTGCATTCAGAATAAAAAATAGATTCACAGTTAACAGGAGTTATCTGCTCAGCAGGATATTTTTCTGGTTCTGCTGTGCTGGTTTTTTTCTCGGGAACTGGTTGTTCAGGCTCCTGGTTTTCAGGAACTGACTGGGCTGATTTTTCTTCTTTTGGCTCTTCTTTTGGAGGCTCTTCTTTCTTAATTTCAGATTCTTCTTTCTTTTCCTCTGTTGCTTTGGAATAGTCTCCAGAGGAAAGAGTTTGGCTTCCGAAAGCTTCTTCTCCAGAAAAAAAACTGTCTCCATCAGAGTCAATCCAGACGCACATGTTTATTCTGCCATTGCTTGTCTTGTTTGCCTGTTCCCAGACCTCATCAATCGAACCTTCAAAGGAAATCTTAAAGGAATCACGTTCTCGTATTGCTTCCACAGAGCCTTCTTCAAGAGAAAAACCTGTTTTCTTAACGTGAAAAACAGTTCCCTCTTCAAATTCCAGTGGCTTTGAATCGCTGTTAAAACACTGTTCTAAAGAAGAAGACTGCCATACATAAACTTGTTTTCCCACGCAATCATCTGAGAGATTAACGCTGTGGAGAAAGAAAGTAGTTGATTCTGATTCAAAGCTAAGGTTTAATTCTGAATCACAAGCAGAAAAAGCAGAGGCTGTGAACAGAGCAAGGGCAACCACAAAAAAAATCACGTGCATTTTTTCAGCCATATCCAATCACATTGATTAATTTTAAGTTTTCCTAAATTAATTAATTGAATTGTTTTTTCAAGTAATTAATTGTTTTGATTCAGGATTAAATTGTTCCAAGGCCAAGCAATTTTGGAAAACTTTATATATTTCCTTTTCTTTAAGGATTAAGGGAATATAAAATATCCATACAAGAATATAGAAAATTAGAATAAAAAAAAGAAAATATAAATAAAAGAAAGAAAATATAAGAAGACTAAGAAGATGTTAATGAAAAACAGGTGTACTTGTTGATTGCTGAAAAACTTGCTGAGATTTACACTTCGATTGAAGAAAAATACTACGGGCTTTGCGATGCATTGTCTGACAAGGGAATTCCCGCAGACAGCTATAACTCGTTTCTTGAAGAAAAAGGAATTCCAGCTTTTCCATTCACGCTCGGCATTATCCTGTTTGTTATTTTGCTGTTTCTCTGGCTTGTTTTTATTGGCGGAGGAGTAGACACAAAGATTGCTTTTGCAATAGAGGATGACACAGGCAAGACATTGTCCGGAGTGCGCGTGGTCATAAGAAACAGTGAAGGAGAATTTGTCAAAGAACAAAACATTGACAGCGGAGAATTCATTGAACTTGAAGCAGTTCCGCTTAACAGCGAATTTGATGTGATTGCAACAAAGGAAGGATTTGAGGGAGGAGAAACAACTATTGTAATCAAGGAAAGCCACGAGAGCGCAAGCCTTGTTCTCAAAAGAATTATCAACCATACTGACGCGCGAATCTCAATTGTTGATGCTGAAACCCAAGACCCTGTGACCAGCGCTCTAGTCATAACAGAGTACAAGGGAGAAAGCAGACAGGCAATTTATGACTCTGAAGAAAAAGTTTACATTCTCTCCAGCATTCAGGAAGACGATGAAATTCTTTTCAAGATAAGCGCAAACAATTATGAAGAACTGGAAACCCAGTTATCGTTCAGCAAAGACGAAGTCAAGACAATTGAAATTTATCCAAAAGAAATCGCGCTTGCGGGAAAAAGTTCTCTGCTTA
This sequence comes from Candidatus Iainarchaeum sp., assembly GCA_017609985.1. GTDB lineage: Archaea > Iainarchaeota > Iainarchaeia > Iainarchaeales > JAFCCW01 > JAFCCW01. The sequence continues at coordinate 60,278 of JAFCCW010000002.1, read as the reverse complement.
TTTCAGTGTACGACAAGGACACAAAAGAACTGATTAGGGAAGCAGGAATTGAAATCAGAGACAGCAAAAATGATTCATTGATTACTTCCGACACAAGCATTGATGGAAGATATGTTGCTGACGTGGAAAAGGGAAACAGCATCAGGCTGATTGTGTCAAAAGAGGGTTATGTAAACTATGATTCTTACGACACAGGGGAAAGCAGGACACTAAGGGGAGAGCAGGAAACCTGGGATGTTTATCTTGAAAAAGGCGGAACAAAGTTGAGGGTGAACGTGTTCAGTGCTGGAACAGGAATTCCAATAGAGGGGGCTGCTGTTCAGTTGTACAATCTTGACAGCGTTGTTGTTGACGAAAATTTTTCAAACTATTCCGGCTACACCCAGTTCTCAGGATTAAAAGTTGGAAACGAGTATTTTGTAACAGCTTATCTTGACGGATATCTTCCGGCAAGAGCAAAAGTCAAGCCATCTGAACAGAACTCAATTACGCTGAATCTTGAGTCAACTTCTTCTTCAAATTCTGCAATTCTCACAATCACGATTTATGATTCTTTGTACAGAGCAGTGAGTGACGCAAGGCTTGAATTTTATGAAAAATTCGGAGACCTGATAATGCCTCTTGGAATTCCAATGATTAAAACAAGCTTTGGAGGATATGCTTCAATAACTGCGCCGGTTGACAAGACACTGTTAATAAAGGCTTCAAAAGGAGTGGAGCAAGGCGAGGGAGAAAAATTTATTGAAAGAGGAATCCGAAACGAGATGCAAATTGTTTTGGAAAGAATTGATTCAGTTAAAGAACTAGTTTTATTGGATGAATTTGGAAACCCGTTTGCGGGGGACGTAAAGATTACTGACAACACAGGCAGAACTTTGTTTGACGGAAACACGGAAGTTGATGGCTCAATTATTTTTGATGCAAAAGAAAATGAGCGAGTTAACCTGACAGCAACCGGGGTGGACGGAAATACTTTCTCAGAGCAAGTGAAATTGGGGGGTGAGGATCCAACTGTTGTAGAGGTTAAGAAAAATAAACCAAGCAGTCTTGCTCCAGAAATAGATCTTGTAGGCGTGCTTGATTCAGGAGGAGTGGAAGTTCAGGGCATAACACCAGACAAGGACTACTGGCTAAAGTTTGAAGTTAACTGGACAGACTCACAGTACTTGGGTGGAGTGCATATAAGGATTGGAAATGACTCTGATAGCTTTGTGGATTCGCAGGAAGCAGGAATAACAGGTTTTGATGCAGAAGCAGATTCTTTTGTTTATGGAACATCGTATCATCCAACACCCTCACCCGGCAACGAAAGTGTTGACAGACAAAACAGGGGCAGAGCAGGACAGTTAAACAAGTGGCTGGAGTTAAGCAAGAAAAACCCATCAGATACCCAGATTATAAAAGTCAAGGTCAGAGCAAGAGAGCTTGCAGAAAACACAAGTTTTGAAGTTCACTACCGGGCTTGGGGAAGCTTTGGAGGCGAGTACTATAGATCGCCTGAAGATATGGATCTTGGAACAAGGAGTTTTAATCAAAACAAAACAGGGCTGTATGCAAAAACATTTGTTGAAACAGTTAAAATTTTTGATTCACAGCCAAATTGCAAAGGCGGAGTTTGCGCCAGCTACAAGTTCTTTGACAGCGAAGGCAGGGAAATTGATGTAAAAGAATTTAATGCAAAGAAAGGAGAAGTTTATGCTCTGGAGTTAACTCTTAATTCTGACAACTCAGAAAACCTGACAGTGAAAGCGGGAACGCGCTCTGACCAAAAAATTTCTTTGACAGGATATGAAATTGGAGGATTTGGAATTCCATTTGACAACGAGAGTACTGATGTCTCTCTTAATATTCCGAGTTTTTCAGTCATCAAGGGAAGCGAAAAAAAGCTCAGGATTTATTTCAAGGCAAAACAGGAAGGAAGCTCTTTTATTAAAACAGAAATATTTGCAAACAGGGGAGTGATTGCTGATAGTCATTACTTCAATATTTATGCAGACAAGGAATTAAGCATTAAGATTATTCCTGACAAGATAACTCCTGGAACAGATTTTGAGGTTAGCTTGCAGGACGCGGTTTCAGGAAAACCTGTTTCAAATGGTTCAGTGGAAATCTATGATGCTCAGGGAAAACATGTTGATACTCTTACAAGAGGAAAAGACGGAAAATATTCTGTGAAAAACACTTATGGGCCAGGAGAATATGCTGTAAAAGTAAAGGCTCCAGGTTATGCTGAAGCAGAAGCAGGCTTTAGAATTGAGAAAGAGGGACTGCTTGAATTTCCTGAACTGATTGTAATAAACATTGACAAGAAAACAAAAAAGGCTTTTGTGCAAAAAGAGCTTTTGAACAGCAGTGAGTTTGCAGTTGAAAACATTGGTTTCAAATTAACAGACAAGGAAAGACTTTTTGAAGAATTCAGTCTTGTGATTGAGCCACCAGAGAGCCTGCTTGGAAACAGAACAGGGCTTGTTTCAATTACTGCAGAATTTGACGGGCCAGAAGAAGCTTCTTTAATGGGCGTTGCAGAGCTTGAGATTTCAGGGTTAGTGGAAGGAGAAGTGCCTGTGAGTGTTAATTCAAAAATACAGGTTTTTTACAACAAAGAGATTCCAAACGAATGCCTGAAGTTTGACAAAGAAAAGCTTGTTGCCTATCTTGCAGGACAGGCATTCACTGGCTCGTTTGAAGATTACACAAACGAGCTTTCAGGAAACATGACAGACTATGGCTCAAATGAATACCAGAGCACGATTGAAATGCTTCGCGATGACCCAAGATTTGGGATTGGGCAAACAACAAGAAGATATGACGGGGAAGAAGCAATAGAGCTTGAAATAATTAATGAATGCGAAATCCCATTAAGTCTTGAAACACTTTATCACGGAAGCGGAGGAAACGAGGGAATCGAAATTGACATGCCACGAGAAATAGACATGGACAAGGGAGAATCAAAGACAATCACAATCAGGGTAAGAAACAGAATTGAAAGAAGCTTCAAGAACCAAGAGATTGTGAAGTTTGACATAGAATTCAAGTCATCAGAAATGTCCAAGGATATTCCACTTGACGTAATTCTTATTGATGAATACGCTGTGCTAAGTGCAAACCAGAATATTGTTATATGGCTTGCGAAGAATCCAAACGAGGCAGAGGCAAGAGCAGCTGTCCAGATTTACATCAGAAATGAGAGCATGCTTGAAGTCACAAATGTTTCCTTCTCACTTGATGATGATCTTTGGACAAAGAACGGAATTAGCGTGAATGTATTGCCTGGCACAATCAGGAACGAAGTGCTTGCACCAAAAGCTACAATGAAGCCAGTGCGCGTCATCATTGCAGAGACAAGCCAGGACAAGAGCCTTGACACCCCGCTTCTTGGAAAAATTTTCATTGATGGAATAGTAAACGGGCAAAAGAGAACTTTGCGCTCGATAAATGTCTGGATTCACGTAAGCGGAACAAGCTGCCTAAAGCTTGTGCCGGAAGAAGAGCTTTCTTTCGTGAGCAAGAATGCTTCATACGGAATTGACAGCAAGTCAATTGTTGTAAGGAACGAGTGTGCTGAAGAAGTCAGGGTAAACAGTGTGATTGTTTCCTCAGACATTGGAGAGAACACTTTTAGGCTTGACGGGGCAGGAGCAGTTATTCCTCCAAGAGGAGAGCAAAAAATGCAGTTAAAGCTTGTCAAGCGCGAGAGCATGAGAAGGGAAGATGTGACAGTCAAGCTAAGAGGCTGGCTTGTTAGAACTCAGAAATCAACTGAAAGCAATCAAGAGCGCGTATCAATCAGGCTGGGAGAAGACTCAGAGCCTGGCCCGGCAACAGAATCAGTTACTTTGGACTATTGTGACGAGGCAGGAAGCATTGAATTAAAGATTCCAATAATCAGTGAAAAAGACTGTTCAAAGGGATACTGTGATGCAAAAAACATGGCTAGATTCCTTGCAGAAAAGATTTCAGAGAAAGCAAAGCAGGTAAAGGCAAAAATTGGCTTCCTGAACAGCGAGGCAGGGGGGCTGTGCAGAAACAACAACTATTGCGAGTTCTGGGAACTGGAAGTGCCGAGTTCTAGATTCTATGCTTACCAACAGCTTGACCACATGACTGGAGAAACGCTGTTGCACGAGATTGACGAGGTTGGAGACAAGTCAATAACAGGCTATGCAGTGCAGACTGGCAGGACAGATATTGGAAGCGTGTCATCAAGCGGGTTTGGATTCAAGCAGATTTTCCTTGAAAAAGCAATGAGGGGCTGTGGAAGATACAATCTTGAAATAAGCGGAGCAGTGCAGGTAATTGACGGCAGAATATTGGACGACAGCTTTGTAATAGTAATAAAGGAAGTTAACGAAAGACAGGTTACTGATGAGTGCATTGAAAGAATTGAAAATGTGCTAAATTTTCTGCCAATTGACAGCGGGTATTCAACAAAGAATGATTATGGAACCTGGTTTGGAGTTGTTGAATCAGCAGATGGATTGGAAGAGCTTGCAAAAAGATTTTCTTCCACCTTGTTTGGAACAGACGAGAGAGTGGAGAGAGTAGCAAGCAGAAACAAGATAAAAATGCTTGTCGGAGATGTTGCAAGGGGAACAATAAAGCTTTCGCTTGACGAAACAGGACAAAGCAATGAAGCAAAAACAGTTAATGTTTATTTGAACAGAGCACTGCTTGAAGGAGAAGGCGGAGAAGAAGCAGGATTGCTTGAAAAAGAATTTGAAAAAATATTGCTTGCGGAAGAAGAGGAAGCTGGAGCAGAGACAACTCCAGCAGAAGCAGTCAGTGAAGAAGAAAAGGAAACTGTTGAAGAAAAAGAAGAACCTGCACCGGGAATGAAAGAAGGAACAGGAGAAGAAGAACCTGCCACGGTTGGAGGAGAGGTAATTGAAGAAACAGAAGCTCCGACTTCAACAATCTCGCCTGCAGAGAGTGCAAGAGAAAAACTCTTTGAAGAAGCAGCTGGAGCAATTGCTGCATTAAAGCAGTTCAGTTTTGACAAGGGAGATGCATGCATTTCAAAGGATGGAAAAAGTATTCTCATAAGCAATTACAGCACTTTTGACGAGCCAGTGATTCAGTCAAGCAAGGATTCAATAAGACTTTATGTGACAGAACACTGCATGGACTTGAATGTAACAGGACCGATAAGGGAAAAAGTAAAGCTCAAAACAGACTGGCCTGGTCGTGAAAACAAGACCGGAATAGAGTATGTCAAGCTTAGGTTAAAGCCTAAAACAGGAGAAGAGGAAGGAAAGGAAATTCCAATGACTGTTGTGGGGGGAGAAGCAGTAAGCATTAGCTCTTACGAAATGATTGAAGACAAGCTTGGGTTCCCAGTTCTTGAATTCCAGTTATGCGTCAAGGGAGACGACATGTTCCCAATGGCTGTTCAAAGCAGTGAGCCTTTCGTGAACGTAAAAGCAATGAATGATGAGACAGGTTCAAACAGGTTAAGGCAGACTGACTGGAAAAAAATAGAATTTGAAGTATGCGGAATACACCCTTATGATTTGTTCAACAAGTTGCAGACAATCAAGCCAGGAACATACTATGCAACAGTTGGCTGGAAAGGAGAGCCAGACACAGTAAAGACAGCAAGCATCCTCAAAGCAATTGTGCGATATGGCGACGCAGACAATGCAAACAAGTATCTTGAAATAGAGACTGGTGACGGACCAGACAAAGAACTTCAGTCAGCTTTCTGGAAACAGGTTTCAGGACAGAGAAAAAAAGCAGCTGTTGCTTATCTTGTGGGCTGTGTGCCAGTAGCAGCAGCCTGTGGAGCAATAACCACTGGCGGGTGGGGTGCATTGTATGACCCACTAATTGACTGCGTGTTACCAGCCGCAGGAATTGCGTTTGGAGAAACAGACCAGGGAGAAGCAGTAAAGGAATGGGTTTCAGAAAAGTGGGGCTGGTTGAAGAAAACAGCAGACAGTGCTGTTGAACAGTGGGGTCCAACTGACCCGGACAAGGCAGAGATTGCAAAAGACCAGGCTTTTTATGCTCTTACTGGAGTGCCTGCAGGACAGGCTATTTACAAGTTTAACCGTTCAGCTGGAATGCCAAACTTTAAAGAAATAAGCTCAACTGTCGCAAACCAGATAGTTGAAGCACAGGCTCCAAACGGAGGAAGACTTGGAACAAGACAACTGAGAAATATGTTCTCTGATGCAATTGAGAAAAAGCTAAGGGCAGATCCAAGCCTGCTTACAAAGGCTGTGCCGTCAAACGAAATTGTAAACAAAGCAGTAAAGGAGGCAACGCTTGAAGCAAGCACAGAGCTTGGGCCAGAGTTGATTGCTCTGAGCAAAGGAACAGGTTTTGCTGGAAGAGGGCTTGCAAGAGAGCCAATTGCTGGAAGTGTTGGAACCACTTTGAACAACCAGCTTGATGCGCTTGCGAATGTTGATGGGATTACAGGCTCAAGTTATCCAATGTCAAGCAATTATGGAACCACGCTGGATGAGATTTCGGGCACAATTGAGGACTTAAAAGATGCGCTTGCAGATACTGCATCTAAAGATTTGTCAAACAGGATGGCTGACGAGTTTGATGCTGGCTTGACACCTGCACAAAGAGCACAGATTCCAAGCAACTTCAAAGAAAGAATTAGAAGAGAGTTACAAGGAGATCTTCATGAAAGGCTATCAGCTCAGATAAAGGAAACAGGGGAGTCAATTACCTTGCAGGTTACTGAAGGACCACAAGGAAGAATTGTTGATAAACAATTCCCAAAATACCATATTGCTGCAGATGATGCTCAAACCGCGGCAAAGAATTCAATGAAGAAAGCTGTTCGAAATAATACTGATGTGTTAGGAAAACTTGTCTCACGAGAAGTAGGAGAGCAGTTTGGACAGGAAATTCTTGAAAAAGCAGAGATTCCAAAGACGGGAAGATGGAAGGGATTGAAGACTTATTTCAAGACTTTCTTTAGCAGGACTTTCTTCAAGGAACTTGGCAAGGGGCTTATCTGCGGAGCTCTTTCAAATGCAGCTGGTTACGGAGCATACAATTGGTGGTTAAAGGAAGACAGTGCAAATCCTGCAAATGAGGAAGGACTTGTAATGTTCAATGGAATAGAAGGAATTGAATTGCAGAAATACCACACCTACAAGTTTGTTGTTTCAAAGAATTATGCAAAGCATGTTGATATGACAGAGGTCAAGGAAAAAGAACAGTTTGAGGCAATGAACAAGGAAATTGAAAAAGAGAACGAGCCAGCTGTAAGGCTGGACACTGATTGCTCTGGAGAATTTTTACAACATGGAATTCACGCAATCTTTGGCTCTCTAAACCCGGCAGACCCAGAGAATGCGAAAAAGGTAAAGAATCCTGAGAGAATTTCAATTTACACAAATCCAGAAATACAGGGACCTCTTGCAGAAGCTGCTTACAAGCATGAGATGGAAGAGGCACTGCTTGTAGCAGGAATGTTTGGAGTCAAGTCATATGAGGAAGCTGACTTTCCAACAGCAATAGAGGATCTTGCAAATGTGTTATCTGGTTTCATGAAAGAATGCAATAACGATGAGAAGTGTGCTCTTGAAAAGCTGGCAGAGCTTGCAGAAGGACAAGCAGACGGGAGAGAAATGTATGATACTTACAAGACCTGGAAAAACTTCAAAGTAGACATAGAGGCTTACAAGACAAGTGCTTTGCCGTCTGGATTGAGAGAGGGAGAGCCTAAAAATGAAAATTCTCCAGGTTTGTCTGGAACCAGCGGCGGAAACTGTTCTGGAATAGTAGAGTATGCTGAACAATATCTTGGATGCAAATACAAACCAGAAGGACCAACACCAGTCTGGCTAACTCCTGAAAACTGCAATAACCCTGGTCTTACCTGTGCAACTTTTGTGGGCTCAGTAATAAGCAAATATGGATGGAGTGGAAAGACAGGAAATGGAAGAGAAGTTTGTGACACGCTTATTGGCGCAGGTTATGCAGTAAGCATTTCAAAGGAAGAGCTTCAGCCAGGAGACATTATTTCAACTGGAACAAGCGGTTATGGACATGTAATGATGTACTATGGCAATGGACAGGTTATTCATTCCACTAGCAGTGCTCCTTCTGGCTCAACAGGAAAAAATAATGAGCCAAGAAGCAGCGGAGTGGTATTAAGCAGTCTGGAAGTAAAGCTTTCAGGAAAGCATGCTGAATACTGCAGACCAAAGCAGTGTATTGGGCCAACAAGTTCAGGAACACAAGTTACTGGAGACTTTCTTGTCTGCATTGACGCAGGACATGGTGATGGGTCAAGAGCAGGGCAGAGAGAGCCAGAAGTAAATCTTGCAAATGCAAAGGCACTGGAAGCAGAACTGCAAAGCAGGGGAATTGGAACTTGGATGACTAGGACAGGACCCACTGGAGACGGATTGACTTCAAGAGTTAAAAGAATTAATGAACAAAACTGCACTCTGATTGTTTCAATTCATTCAGATGCCTGTTCAGGAGCCTGCTCTGATGCCTTGCTTGGAATTGTTGGAAAAGATGCTTCAGACAATCCAGAGCCAGACAGGGAATTGTGTAGGTTAGTAATGTCCAGTCTTGCTAATTCAACAAGTTACAAAAACAAAGGATGCAAACCAGAAGATTACAGCAATTATGACAATCTTGCAATAATCAGTAACACCAACGCACCTGTGACTCTTATTGAAATAGGAGAATATGGAGTGCAAGCAGACAAGCTTGTTTCAAGCAGTTCAACAAGCAAGGTTGCAAAGGGACTAGCAAACGGAATTGAAGAATTTTTAAAAAAAAAAAGTCCAGTGAATAATGGGACTGGACAGCAGAATGCTGGAGGAGAAGATCCTGGCTCTTCTGACTGGAAAAATGTTTCTTTCTTGAAAATTACTTCTCAGCAAAGCAAAGTAGTGTCCTATGTAAATAGAAACTTTGGTTCAAAATTCAATAATACTGGGGAACTGTTCTGGAAGTATGGTGTTCAATATGGCATTGATCCAGGGCATGGAGTGGCAACAGCTGTGCAAGAATCTGCAAGTGGAACAAGCTCTCTTGCAGTTAACTGCAATAACTTATTCGGATTAGGTTATGATGGTGTTTCAAAGTATGCTGAGACAGCAGGCACGTGTCCTTCAAGAACCAGATTTGCAAAATTTGATTCTGCAGAAGACTGCATAAAGGTTTATTTTCAAAAATTAAAGGAACAATATGTTAATCACAGTCCGCCACAGGACACTGTTGCAAAAATGGTCGCTCCAAGCATTACTTCAAGCTGCAACCTAAACTATTTCTGCTGTGCAAAAGCAGGAGGACATTGCTATTGCTGTGATTCAACAGCAGGATACGAGAGCTGGGTAAAAAATGTTTCAGCAATACGAAGCTCTCTTAGTTAATAGAAGATAACAATCTGAAACAAATTCTTTTTTATACTACTTTAATTATATTAGTGTGAATGGATGAGCGCGCTTTTAATATGTTCACTGCACTTGTGGCATTTATTCTCATTGCCTTGTCCGCTCTGCTTGTTCAGCAGATGACTGCTAGTGAGAGAACAGCTTACGAGGTTATTAGGTCAATTGAATGCAAGTCGGAAATAAAAGCTATTTCTGACATGAAGAGAGCAGACACTTTCCAGACATTTAATTACCTGCTTAGATACAGGATTGCGGATTTCTTTGGCTCGTCTCCAACAGAGCTTAACATGAGGGGGAAGGACTGGGACACGCTTGTGCATGATTTTCAGACAGAGAAGTTTGGTTCAAATGCAAGGAATTTTGCAAATTTTACGGTCACCTGGCTGATAGCTCTGTACTCGGACATGCCAGCATACTATGGAAAGTGCGGCACCTACCAGATAAAGACTGTTGACTGGGGAAACAGGAAAGAAGAAATGATTGATGGACTAGAGGATGTGTTCAAACAGAATATAGAAAACGATGACTTCATCGAAGTAATAGAATGCGAGAACGGAGACCCATACAACTGCCCAAGCGGAGCTTTCTACATAACGCTTGATTTGACGCAAATAGAAGAGGAAACCTATGATAAGCTCCCCGCAATTGAAATAACTAATCTAAACAATGGCAACATGATTAAGGAAATTATTCTGCCGAGAAGAAAATTCAAGATTTATGTTCCAGTAAGAATCTTCAAAGCACTTGCTGAAGTTCATTCTTTTGCAAAATTTCCAGGAAACGATTATGGATTTTTCTCTCCACGACTCCACAATGAACTGGAGATGATGAAACTTGGTTACTGTGATGCAGGATACTGCAATCCAAGAACAAATCCTTATACCCCGCCAGCAACTGATGTTGGCGCAAAGAGCTGTTCGCGAAGCGATTCCCCTGACAGAATTGACAACGTGGAATTATGCGGAGCAGGAGACTCTTTTACTTCAAGGCTTGATTCAGATTATGGTGTATGCACTCCAGCGCCAGAGCAGTACAACCCAAGAAACCTGACTACAATGCAGGACAAGCTAAAGGACATTGTCAAAAGAAGATTGTGCTTTATTGCAAACAATACGCCTGGAACTGGAAACCCATTTATTGGAGCAGGAACAAGCGAGGGGCTGGTCCCAGCAAACATATCGCCAGGTGTTCTGGATTGCAATATTGACCAGATTATTGTGGAAACAAAAGCTGAGAAATCAAAGAAAATAAAGATTGTTCCAAGCGGTTCTGCTCCGTCAACAGCTCCTGCCCCGCTCACCAGCTCTTTCAGAGCAAACCAAAACCTGTCCTCTTCAGACCAGTGCCCAATGGATTGGATTGCAGGACTCACAGGAGCAGACACAAGATTTATAGGATACTCTTTTGACGGAAGCAATGTTGTTTGTGCTGGAGCAGAGAACTGCAGTGGAATTCCCGCAGACAGCTGTTCGAACTCTACACTCAACTCAGACGAGAGATGGGAGTATTGTGCAGGAATAGACAGCATAAGGCTTGTTTTTACATTCAAGGAAACAGATGAAGAATATATGGTTGACAATTCGCATGATTACTTTTACAGAATAGAAATTAGGGATGAAAGCTTTACTCCATTCACTGCACAGTACAGTCAGACAAACACTAGCCCTGCAAAAAAAGCAGACTACTGTGGTCTTGAAGAGTTTGATCCTGCAAGGCACTTGATCCCATGCAGTTTCAATGACAAAGACTGGCATTGCATTTCATACGACAGCAGTGCAGCAGGCGGACTCATGGGCGGCCCGACTGGAACAGGGGCTTGTGTTCCCGCACCAGCTTAAACAAAAAGCATTTATATAGGAATGCACTTTTAGAATAAGTGAATTAGCAAAGAAGCAATCTGAAAGGATAGATTAATATATCCAGAAAGGATAATATTATTGAGTTATAAAGTGAATAAATTAATTGCAGGAATAAAGCAATAAGCGCGCTTAGGTAGTTTGCATGGGACTGAAGGACATTTACTATAGCCTTGAAGACAAGTACTATGGATTTCTTGATTGGCTTGATGAAAAAGGAGTGCCTGTTTACGGGCTTGTCGATGCAATAGAAGCCAGCAATATCCCCTCATTCCCAGTCTTTGTTCTTGTTGTTTTGCTGTTGCTTTTTGGAATCTTTTTCCTTGCAGGCGGAATGAACCTGTTTGGAGGCCAGTCAAGTGTTGTTCTTTCGTTTGCAGACAGCCAGTCTGGAAACAGCATTAACAATAGCTTTGATATTTCATATCGCTGGGCAGACAATGCACCGACTACTGTTTCTGTTTCAGACGGACAGGCAAAATTTAATGCCCCTATTGGGCAGGAAATTACGCTAAACATTACTGCTCCAACAGATTACGAGGATGCAACTGAAACTTTTACAATTCCGGAAGACTATGCTGAGTTTTCCAAAAAAATAAGGCTTGACCCAAAAATTACTTTAGTTTCAAAAACAATTAAGTTCAAAAATTCTGAAACACAGCAGCTTCTTTCAGACAGTCTTTTTGCAAACTTTGACTGTACTTCAAACTCTGAGTTTTTTGAACAAAAGCAGGTTGTCGGCGGAGAAATAAGAATTGACAATATTCCTTCAGACTGCGGAGAGCTTGTTGTTGACATAGTGGGAGATAATTATACAGTCGTGTATGGCAGAATTTCTCTTTCAGGAACTGCGCCGGAAGTTTTGCTTGAGCCAAGAACAGTGGACAAGGGAAGCGCTTATGTTTCAGTAAAGAATGCTGACGGAGACCCTCTTTCAAATATTCTTGTGCAAATTTATTCTTCTGACGGTTTTAAGGCAAGAGAAAAATACTCTAATACAAGCGGAACAGTTGAATTCCTTGACATTGATGTTGGAAGCTACTATCTTGTTGCATCCGACAGCGAGGGAACTTACAAGCCTCTTACTACAACCTCTAAACAGATTTCAAAGGATTCTGTTGCAAGCTTTGATGCAGTAATGGAGAGCACTACAAGCTCAAAGCTCACAGTAAAGATTATTGATGCAGACACAAAAAGTGCAGTGCAGTCTGCAATGATTGAAATCAGGAACGAGCAGTCTTACAAGATTGCAGGACCAAAGTACAGCGATTCAAGCGGAGAGGCTTCTTTTGATTTGCCTTCAAATGCAGTTTACAATATCAGTGTTGAAAAATCAGGATATATAACTGCAAGAACATCAACTACCCTGACTGGAAGCAGCACTGTTCAGGTTTTTATTTCAACAGAGGATATTTCAAACACTGGCTTCCTCGAAATAGAAGTTGTTGACTTAGAGGGCTTGCCAATTCAGGGAGCAATGCTTGTCTTGAAGGATGCTGATGACCACACCGTAATTGATGATTCAAAAGCAACTGGTTCTGATGGCAAGGCAGAGTATACTCTTGAAGAGGGCTTGCGAGTTTATGTTGAAGCAAAAAAGTCAAGTTTTCCTCCGAGTGTTTCAGAACAGGAAACAATTATTGCTTCAAAAATTTCAAGCCTGAAAATAACGCTAAGCATTGGAAGCGGAACAGCAGAAGTAAATGTAAAGAATGAAACAGGAGAAACTGTTCCTGGAACAAAAGTAGAGAAGATAGATGCAGTAACCGGAGCTGTTCTTTCAAGCGCTATAGCAGACAGTGAAGGAAAAGCAATTATTAAAGTTAGAGAAGATGAAGTAGTTTTCTTCAGAATAGATGAAAGCAGTTATGCAGCTTACAATACCCCTTCAATGTCAACAAAAGAGGGAGAAACTCGGGTGTTTGATGTTGTTCTCTCCCAACCAACTGCAAAGCTTGAATTAAAACCTCTTGGAATGTTTTTCGGAGACGAGAGAGTGCAGAGCGGGTCTTCACTTGTTGAAGGACAGCTTTATACTGGAAAATATATTCTTTCAATCCCACAGGGTATTGATGCAGAACAAGCAGGAGCATTGATTGTTGCAGGAGAAACAGGTTTTGAAAAAACAAATATCATGGAAAATGATGGATTGTTTATTTACAAGGTTTATTCAAGCGCAAAGTCAACTGCACGGGGGACAAGTTATTCTCCACCAGGAGGATATTCTCAGGACAGACAGAATCTGACATCTGGTTCTGCAAAATGGGCAGAAGTTTTATGGAACAATCCAGAACCAGGAGATTATGAAATTGATGTTTTGTTCCAGGTTAATGCTGGAGCAGAAATTTCAGGCACTCTTAAAATCGGAAGAAGAGCTTGGGTTTATTCAAATGCAAAGTATGCAAGAAGCCCGCAAGATTCAGAGCTTGGTTCTGCTGGCTCAGTTGCAACAAAGCAGGGATTTTATGCTCAGCTGTTAAGAGAGAGTTATGCTGTTGGAGGAATTTCTTCCTGTACTGCAAGCTTTTGCAAGGAATTCAAAATACAGGACACGTCCACTGGAGAACTTACTTCAGTTATTTCTTCTTACAATGCAAAACTTGACAAGAGCTATAGACTATACTTTGATTTTTCAAGCATTTCCTCCAGCGTGTTTACAAATTCAAAAATAAAGATTTCCAGTACTTCAAACAGCCTTGAGCTCGAAGACTACAGTATCCTGGATGCAAGCGGGAAAGTAATTTCAGGAAATGCTTCAGGATACGAACTTGAAACAGGAATAAGCACTATTGCAAATGGTTCAACTGTTTCAGGAAATATCTTGTTCAAAACAAAAACAGCTGGAATGCAGGAACTTTCAGTAGAAATTCAAAGCAGTGAAGGAAGCACTGTTTTTGAGAAAAAAATCTATGTTGATGTGCCTGCTCCAAAAACCATGTCAATAGACATTCTGCCAAAAATTATTGTTCCATTTATTGACAACACAATTCTTGTGCATGTTTCAAGCGAGGAAGAAGACCTTGGAAACGCAACTGTTTCAGTGTATGTGAACAGTGAAAGAATTGGCGGGGGAATCACCAGCTCAGAGGGAGTTTATAGTTATGAATTAGAGGCTCCGAATTCAGGCGACGTAGTCAGAATTATTGCAGAAAAATCAGACTATGCAACAGCTGGCGTTGAGATAAATATCGAGGAGAACGTGGTTTTGCTTACACCCCCGCTTCTTTCAGTGTTATTGAATACTAACAGTGTGTTAAGCAAAGAAACACCTATTCTTGCAGAGAATCTTTCAACAATTCCTTTCACTATAAAGGAAATTGAAATTAGTGAGAACTTTGAAGGATTAGTAGAATTTAACTGGGCAGAAGATTACAGGGGACAGACAATTGACCTTGACCCTGTTGAGGGCGCAGAAATTGAAGGAGAGGAATCAGAAGAAAAAATCCTGGGATTAGTTGTTTCGCTTACAAGGCAGGGATTGCTTGTTGAAGAAACAACAACTCTTGAAGGAGTAATTGAGATTACTCTTACAAACCCTGTTTTCAAAAAAGACTGGATTGTTACACTGCCGGTAAGCGTCAGAATCGGGCTGGGCGGAGAAGTTGACGAACCAAACTGTATTGAGTTTGAACCATTTGAATGGAGCATTGAAACAGACACACAGAAAAAGGTTTTGACATCAACTCTGAGAAACAACTGCAAGGTAAACGGAGTGAACACGCCTTTGAGAAATATTGAAATTGCTATTGAAAAAAGCGGAGAAGAAAACCTGTTGGGAGAATTCAGTGTTGCTTCTTCAGAGCTTGGAATAAGTTCAACAAAGATAACTGAAACTTCCAGACCGCTCACAGAATTTATTGAAGCAGGAAGAGAAGTAGAATTTACATTCACTTTTGACCCGGAAGAAGATATTGAGTCAGGAGAATCAAACCCGAACATCGTGTTTAAAGCAGTTAATATAACTGACAACGGAAACGAAGAATTAACAGGACAAATTAATGCAAGTGTTTCAGTTAATGACTTAACTCAGTGCCTGAAGTTTAAAATGACTGAACCAATTCAGCTTGTTGCAGCACCAATCAGCACAGGCTATGGAATGTATTCACAGCTGGGATATAATCCAAATGTTTATGGTGGAAGCTACGGAGCATCAAATTATTACACTAATTCAAGCCCTTGGGCTGGATTTTCAGACAAATTAAGCGAGGATACTCTGTTGCTTGCAAACCAGGACCCAAGAAACATGACTGGGTCAACAAGCAATGCTTATGGCTGGACAACACCTTATCCTTTTGGAGGAAGTTCTACTGGAACAACAGCTTATCAGTCAGGAATGGCTTATGGAAGTTATCCAAATCCAGCATACAGTATGGGGCCAGGATTTTTAAACCAATTTGACAGCTCTTACTACAATCAATGGCAGTACGGCCAGCAGATGATAAGCATTGAAAACGATTGCGGAAAAGATGTTGAAATAAAGCTTGAAACAGGACCTTATCTTAACTCAGACAAAGAAGAAATAGAACTTGCCTCTGGCGATGGAGAAAACATCACTCTTATCCCAGGATACAGAATGGGCAGGTTTTCTGTAGAAGTAAAAGCAAGACTTGCAGGAAGCGAGGAAAAGCACAAAAAAGTCAGAGAAATAAATGTGATGATTACAACTCAGGGCTTTATGGACAAGGACTGCATAAAGATTGTGCCTCCAAGCAAATTAAAATTAACAGACATAATTGGAAGACCATTAAGAGTCAAGGTTTACAACTACTGTTATGACACTGGAGTGCACTTGCAGGATAATGCTCAAACTCTTTCAATTGACTGCCCAGGACTGCCAGACTTGCCAGAACCTCAGAGGGAAACAACAGCTAATGCAGCCGGCGGAGGAGAACTGGATGGAATTGCTCAAAAACTATTTGGAAAGAATTATGGAGAATTAACAAGCGAGGCAGAAAAGCAAGCCGTATTAAAGGAGAGAAGCAGTTTAAATGCGTCTGTTCCGGCAAAATACGATGCAGAGGGAACCTGTAAGCTTGTTGACCAAATATGGTTTGCTGGAGAAAGCAGGCAGGCAGCTCCAGGCGGAGGAATAGTGCAGGTTGTAGAACTTGAAATAAAGCCAAACATTGATTACAGGGAAAGAGCAGCATTACAGCTTAAGGGAAAAACATTTACTCAGATTGGACAGCTAAGAGCTTATGCACAAGAAGCTTATTTTAGAGTTCAGGCAAGAGGAACAGCAAAAGTAAATTATTATGATTCTTTCAAGCAAAAGAACACAACAAATATTCCTGTGGTTATAGAGGACTTGTTCCTTGCAGGACCATATCTTGAACCATATGAAGGGGGCAATCCAGCAATTACTCAATTCCAGGACTGCATTGACACAGGAGCACTGAATGTTGTAGAGTACTGGATGGCAAAAGGCTTTGGAGAAGAAGACAAATGGGGTTTTGTGCCAGACACAGAATTTGAAATCGGAGACTACGAGTTTATTCCAACCCCAAACAAGGTTATGAAAATTTCACCAAATTTCTGTGGAGCATTAGACAAGCTTGCAAACCTGAGACCAGTAACCTGGACTCATGAAAAAAGTGGAGTAATGTTAGGATTTTCAGTTATTGACAATGGACACAATGTAAAGCTGACTATTGACAGAAGTAGCATGACAATGATGTGTGCAAGAATTGAAACAAGACTGTCATCAGACCTCACAAGAGCAACACACAATGTTGGAACACAACGCGTTAATATTCCAGTAAAAGTTTGGGTGTTAAACGAGGGAATTGACTTGACACAGGTTGATGCAGACTTTTTGAAAACCTGTGAAGACGAGCCATACTATTCACAGAAGGAAAGAGACTTAATTGCAGAATGTGTTGAGAAGAATCTTGAAAAAGACGTGTTTTCACAGGAAGCTGCAAACGAGGGATTCACTGACGAGCAGATTAACAAAATGTGGAGAGACTGCCAGAGACAAATTCAAACAAGCATTGGAACAGCTTCCTTTGACTGCGGAGAAGGAGGAAAAACTGGAACAGGAGCATTCAATGAATATGGCTTTGACAGACTATTATTTGACTGGGATTCATCCAATATTATAAAAAGTGCTTGTGATGAACCAAAAGAAGGATTTATTGAAGAAGAAGGAGCAACGAACTTTTGTGATGCAGCACAGTTTACCCTGACACTTGACAAAAAAGTTGACTCAATCAAAACCTATATTGAAAAGATTGACTCAGTTATAAAAGACACAGAGCACGCAAAGATGCTGAAGAGAGCATTATGTGAAAAAGGAGATGAAAGCGAAGACAGCTGCCTTGATGATTACAAAAACACAGAGAATATTTACAGATGGGCAAAGGAACAGTTTGAGATATTTGACAACAAGAACAACAAGACTCTGGTGTTCTTTGAAAGCGAGAGCGGAGTGCTGGAGGGAGAAAAACTCAATATTGAAGACTATGAGACTGCAAAGAGTCTTGCAGAAATTATTGATATTCCCGAGGGAAGCTCAGACATAAAAACAATAATTACTCAGATGTCACAAGTGTTTGGCAAGCTAGAGGAAAGAGGAAAAGCAAAGAATATTGTTGCAGTTGTTGAAAAGAATTCAGATACTGAGAAATTTTATAACAGCGAACCAAAGCTCTACAAAATGGGTGCAAAGGAAGTTGAAGGAATCGGCTATGTAATGGCTTACGGAGAATGGAAGAACTTCCACAACCAGTTAGAATCAGCAATGAAGAGAATCAAAGCAGACAAAAGCATTGGAAGCTGTGAAACAGATATTGAAACATGCTATATTGATGGATTGCTTGAAAAGAATGGTTCAACCAAGATTACTGCAACCGGAGAATTCATGAACACCCTGCTCAAGAACATCAGGTTTGTGAACGGAATAAGAGAAAAAGAAGAAATGACTGATGGGGAAATAGAGATTATTCTCAAGAACGGAAAGAACAGGCAGGGACTTGACACAGGAGAGCTTGAAAAAGTTTACTATCAGGATATCTCATTTGAATCTTATTTGATGGAAGACGGTTTCAGTGAAGACTTCAAGTCAGACTTTGACAGCACTGGATTTGCAGAAAGATTGCTTGTTGGCGGAGTCACAAACTGGGATTTCAGTGTTGATGAGAAAAATACTGGAAAGCACTCAGCAGGAAAATACTCAGTTAAGGTAAACTACAACTGGGAAAACAGAGAGATAGAAATTAATCTTTCAAGAGAGCAGGCTCTTTCAGAAATTGATTCAGCTTATGCAAAGAACATCTTCTTCAAGATGCCTTTTGACGGAAAGCTTGGTTTAGCAGACGGCACAAGACAAGGATATGGTGTTGCTGTAAGCTCAGAAGCAGACATAAGTGAAATGCTATTGAATTACTCTTCAGAAGCAGAAAAACAAGCTGTATTCAAAGGAACAGGAGCTCTTGCAAACTATCTAGGAGAAGTCAACAAAGACTATGCAAATGCTAATTCAGGCATGATATTCCATGTTGAAAGCAAACAGATTACTTACAATCCATCTTATCCAGTTGCACTCAAGCTAGAAATAGCTGACAGATACGGAGAAGAAGAAACTGGAAGCGAGGGACTGCTTTACGAAATTTTGGATGCTGCATCAAAAGAGCCAAGTTATGGTTCAGCACACTTATTTGAATGGAAGTCAGCAAGTGACACAATCACTGATAAGCTTGTTTCACAAAAAGAAGCAGCAAACATTTGTGAAGAAATTGGAGAAAGCCATTATGGATTTGTAAAAGAAATTGAAGGAATACAAACCTACAACACAGTTGCACTGCTTCCATACAACAAAGAGTATTTGCTTTCAGTTTACTGCACGCAGGGAAAGTCAAACATTACTGCAAGGCAGATGGGCAAGATGCCAGTACCAAAAGAGTTCACTCCAGGTTATAGAAAAGGAGACACAAGCTTGAAGATAAAGGATTCAACAAAATACCAGTCAATAAAAACCTACTTGGATATGGTAAAGGACAGAAGAGTGTGCATAAAGGACACATCATCTTCAAGAATAAGTCTTGTTTGGGCAAGAGAAAACCTTGATTTTGAAAACATTGGAAAAACAGCTGAAGAGTTAGCAGAAGAAGTCGAACCAAAAAAAGAAGAAGAATGAAAAACAAGATAAGTCAAAGTCAGTAAAAAATAAAACAATCAATAAACTAAAATTAATCAATAAATTCACCTCCAAAACATAAGTAAAATATAAATGATTCTTCTCAGCGTGTTATCATGACAGAAAATAATAAAATAGGAGAAGTAAAAGCAGTAATGCTGCTCTCAGCAGGATTCTACATAATGGGGTTGGCTGTATCCTATTTTCTCGGACTGGAAACCAGCTTCATTTCAATGACCAGTGTTTCTGATTCGATTATTGCAACACTCGGAGTATTTATTTTTGCAGTGCTTTTCTTTGGATTTTTAACTCCATTGCTTTTGCTTTCAGTTGGACTATCTCAAAGAATTCTTGTTTCGCAAAATATTTTTTCATTGATTTTTGCAGCACAATTTTTTGTTGCAGCATATGCAGGAACATTGCTCGGAATAAAAGCATTAAAGGACCTGAAAGGAGAGGGAAATCTTGCAAGCTCTTTCAAAAAAGAAATTTTGCTGATGACAATAGCAATACTTCTTTCAGTCATAAGCCCTTTCATAGCAGACTATGCTCAGGGACTCCTTCTTGCTTAAACCCCTAAATCGCCTGAGAAACATTATTAAAGGGAAAAGTATTAATATAAAAGAAAACATAAACATATAGCTAAATTTAGAAATTCATTAATTAATTAGAAGTGGTTGCATGAGCCTTGAGGACATTTATCACAGTCTTGAAGACAGATATTATCAGTTTCTTGACAAGATTGACCAATATATCCCGATTTACAAAGTAATTGACCCAATAGACCGTGTTTTTCCATCTTTTATCCTGTTTATCCTGCTTTTTATTTTAATAATTCTTGGAATATTTTTCCTCGTGCTTCCATTTATTTTTCAACAAGCAGCTGTTTTCACGGTTGCGGTTGAAGACGAGAACAAAGATGCTTTGCCAAATACACGCGTAAGCTATGTTATTGGCGAAGGCGAAGAAAAGACAGTTCTTGCAAAAGGACTTGATGCAATAACTGACGGCATAGATGCAAAAGTTGGAGACAGCGTAAGCATAAGCATTGAAAAAGATGGTTACGAAGACTTTTCAGACAGTTTTATTATTGACCGCGCAGACTATGAATTCACGGCAGTTCTGGAAGAATCTCTTGAACCAGTCGAATATGACGATGTTACAGTTAACTTTGTTGACGAGTACGGAAGCCCAGTAAATGACCCAGTTAATATAGTGCTTGCCTGCACTTACTCTTCAAATACTATTGCACCAACAGTAAGTAATCCTGTTTCCGGCGGATTCAGTGTCAGGGTTTCAAGCGAATGCCAGGGACTCAAAATTACACAGCTTTGGTCACAGACAGACAGATATGAATTAAGAGAAGGCGGAAGACTTAACTCTGGTTCAAACAGGATTACCCTCTATCTTAAAAGCGAGGATCCAGATGCAGAAACAGGAAGCATCAGAGTAAAGATTTTTACTGATGCAGACAGACAGGAATTCCTTGACGAGCATGTTTACGTTACTCTCTCCCTCGCAGACTCTGGAGCAACCTACAGAACAAAGGATACTTCAACAGGAATAGTTCTCTTCAGTAACGTTGACGCAGGATACTACACGATTAATGTTGGCTCTTCCAATAGTTATTCTTCTGCAGAATCAGGAACAATTATTCTGGAAGCAGGAACAGAAGAGCTTGTGGAAGTTGTTGTCAGCGAAACAATTCTTGGAAAAGTAAAAATAAAAGTAAGAGACAGCACTAGCAGTGACGAAATAGACAATGCAATGATTATTCTGAGAAAAGACGACGAAGCAGTAGAAGCACCAGCTTTCACTGACTCAAACGGATATGTTGAATTTTCACTGACAGAAGAGGGGCCGTTCTGGATTAGTGCTGACCACGAAGACTACTGCATGAACACAAGAACAGGGCTTGACATAGGGGGAACAATTTACACAATTTATCTGACAAGATTTGCTCCAGGATTATGCGGAGCAGACCTTAACGTGCTGGTAATTGACGAGGACGGAGAGCCAGTCAAGAATGCAACAGTTAATCTCTACGACGAAGACGAATTTGTTATTCTTGGAATGATTCCAAAAACAACTGACCTCAACGGAATAGCAAGATTCAGAGGAGTTGAAAACGGAGACTACAAGGCATTCGCTTTCAAGGGAAGCTACTCTAACTGGAGCGACCCAATCAAGTTCATTGCTAAGTCAGATGACCCGCAGCTTTTGACAGTAACACTGATTATTCCTGATGGAACAATAAAGATTATCGCAAGAGATAGTGCAAAAGAACCAATTGGAGTAACAACAGTAACTTTCTACAATGCAGACAGCGGGGAAAGAATTGGAACAACAACTACTGACGGCAACAGTGTCAAAGAATACACTTCAAAAGCAGACAAGAGTATTTACTTTGTTGTAAGAAAAGATGGCTATGCAACTTTTACTTCAAAAGAATATGATGTGCTTCCAAACACTACTCAGGAAATTTATGTAAAAATGATTCCAAGAATTATTTCTGGAAAACCAGAGCTAAAACTCGTGGGAATAGTTGACAAGCAAGGAAACAATGTAACAGTTGTTGCTCCAGACGAAGAATATATTGCAAAGTTTGAATTGCAGGTTCCTGAAACAGGCTCTGGAGACAATTACACTGGACTTGGATTCCATGTAAGAGCAGGAAGCAAGAATGCAATGGAGCGAGAACAATTCTTCCTGACAAAAGTTAATGTGCCAGGAAGCAAGATTATTGTAAAAAGCACCTCGTTCAACCCTCCAAATAATTATTCTCAAGACATAGAGCACGTGACCGAGGGTTCAGCTAAATGGATTAATGTAGAGTTAACAGGAGACTCAATTACAAGCGGAGTAACACAGGTTGAAGCAGAATTCACAGTCAGAAAAACAGCTTCAATCAACGACAAGCTCGAGTTACATTACAGAAGCTGGGCTATAAAAAACGGAAACATCTGGGAGCGAGCACCAGTTGACAACGAGCTTGGAGAAGCAGAGATGACTTCAGCAAAACATTCACTCTATGCAAACACTAACATAAAATATTTAGAAATTGGAATAAAAGAAGTGTGCGATGACAAGTTCTGCTATGCTCTAAGCATTATTGACTTGGATGAAGACCTTGTTTCTTCAATTACAGATTCATATGAAGCAGAAATTTTCAGAAGATATGAGTTAAGATTCACAGTGCTTAACAACAGTGATTTGCCAGTTTATGGTTACCCAAACGCACTGTTGAAGCTTGAAAATCCAGAAGAAAAAATACTTTTAGGAAACTATTCAGTGACAAAAGCAGAAGCAGACCCTGTTTCCGGAAACGTGGCAGGATATGAAAGTAGCTGGATTGAAATAGGGGATTTTGAACCAAAAACTTCTTTCTCCGGAAGATTCAAGTTTATCCCACAGGAAGAAGCAAGCTCGGCACTCACAATTCAGGCAAAGAGTGATTTGCAGGTTGTTTACTCCAAGACAATTTTGATTAACACAGTTGCAGGCAAAGAGTTTGAAATAGAAGTAAAACCAGAAAAACTTGTTGCAGGAATTGAAAAAGAGATAACTGTCACAGTCAAGGAAAAAGGAAAGGGAATAGAAATAGCAGACGCGCTTGTATCCATTGAAGACAGGTTTGGAGACAGAATTGCAGAAAAGAGAAGCAATTCAATGGGCAAAGCAGTGTTAAGCGTGCCAGCACAACAACCTGGAGAAAAACTCTACATAGTAGTTGAAAAAGCAGGCTACAAAGTGCTTAGATACGAACTTGTTGTTTCAGACGAAATAATTTCAATAGAGCCAGATACAATTGGTTTCTCAGTTAATGTCACAACCAAAAAAGTTGATGAAAAACTGTTCTCAATTGAAAACCTTGTACCATATGATTTGACAATTTACAGCCTTGAATTCCAAGGCGACTTTGATGAGCTAATTGACTTGTCTCAGGCAAATGACTGGATTAATACATACACTGGGGGAAACATTGAAGAAGAAGAAAAAAGAGAACTTCTTGCAAGAATTTACACAAGCGAATTTGCTTCAAGACAACTTGAAGGAAAGACAGTTGAAGGAAAGCTATTAATTGAGGTTGGAACAAGAGACAACACATGGTTATACGAAGTGCCAGTTAAAGTTTCCGTGAACATTGGAGGAAGTGTTGATGACCCAGCCTGCCTTGAAGTTACAAAATCAAGCTGGAGAGCAATGACTGAAGGAAACCCTGTTCAGCTCTCGTTCGATGTGCAAAACAACTGCACTATTGGAGGCCAGCCAATCCCCCTCCACAATCTTGAAGCAAAGATTGAATGGGAAAGCAATCATCTTGGAAGAATTGGATTAAAGATGGGTGAGCTAACAAAAGAATTAAGACCAGGATACTATCGTGTATTTGAACCAGTGTTTGAAGCAGAAGACAGCAAGGGCTCAGTGTTAACTTTCACTCCAGACCCACAGGTTAACGGGCTAGCAAACGGAAAGATAATATTCCAAGCAAGCAATCCAACAGGAGGAGAAATGCAGAAACTTTCAACAGAACTAGAGTTTGAAATTTCAGCAGTCAACCTGAGAGAATGCATCTCTGTATCAGATGATATAATTGAAATCAAACAAGGCGAGACAGGAGAGTTTGAGATTGAAACACACGAGTGCGGTGGAACAACAAGCTTTGAAATAGAATCAGATTTGACACTTAGCGAAACAGAATTTTCACTTGAAGGAAGCGGAAGCGAAAAAATAACTGTTACAGCAGAAGACATGCCAGGCCAATACCCAATATATGTCAGAGCCAAGGGACAGGACCAGAAGAAAATGCAGTTAATTGATATGGTAAGAGTTGTTACTCCAAGCGATTCCTGCATTGAACTAAGCAAGTATGAGTACGATGTGTTCCCACAAGACAACGGAGAAAACGGTTATGATGTAGCAGAGTTACACAACAGATGCTATTCAAAGGGAGTAACAGGAGTCACAATAGACACAAGAAGCTGGTCAGACGCACTAAAAGACGGATTCCAAAGAGGGCTAATCTGGGCATTGTTAGGCTGGTTAGGCGACAAAGATGATGGACAAGGACAAGCGAATGTGACAAAGGCTAGTTTTGGAAATGTAAAAAATGTAACTGCAGAAAATCTCAGCAAGGCATTTAATCAGGCGATTCCACAAGCAAGGGCAAGTATGGGCAATAGCAGCCCCACGCTCTCAGTTGATTCACTTGGACAATCAGACAATATTGTTACAGTTACTGTTGGCGGAACAAGAAATCTAAGATATTTTATTGACCAAGAAAGCAAGTCCTGGAACAGAAACAAAGCAGACTATGCACAACTTCAAGGAACTCAACTTACACTTATAAACAATCTTGAAAACGAAGTTCAAAACATACTTCTTGGAATGGAAGGAACACCGGTTGCAGGAGCAGAAGTTGCACCAAGCTCGGGTGTTGGATTGCCTAATCCTTTGGAAAAAGAAAAATCCAAAATTGGAGAACCCTGTGCCAATCATGATAATTGTGAATCAGGAAAATGTGATTATACAACAAAAAAATGTGTTAACACACTTCAGGCAAAAGCTCTTGGCGAAATTCCAACAACAGCGTATCTCAACTTCTTCGGAGGAGGAGACTCTGGCAGCATTCTCGGAGGAGGCAGCGGCGGAGGATTGCTCGGCGGACTTGGCGGAGCTTTCATGGGATTGGGTTCAACTATCCTTGGCGAGCCAGACCCTTGGACTTGGGGACTGTGGGGTGTTCTCTATCATGCAACTGATGCTTACAGCAAACAAGGAGTTATTGCAATGGAAAGGCCTGTTGAAGCAGCTGATCTTTCAATCGAGGAAATGATTGTTTTGAAAGAGTCTGGTTTGGAGAGTGTTGAAGACGAGGATATCTCTGTTCGAGACCTCGAACAGTATTCTGTTAGCGCAGCAAAGGAAAACTATGTTGGAATTCAAATTGGGGGGGAAGCAAGCGGAGATATGAGCCTGAAAGAGAGAAGCCGAGAAATTGCATTCATTAACGAAACAGGAATTACTCAAGACAATCCTTCAAAGCCTTTGTTCAGAATTTTCAAAGTAGCGGGAGAGAGACTTGATTACAAGAGAAGTTATGGAAAAACTCTTCCAAAAGAGCTTGCAATTGACGAGGACAAAACAGAGGATTTCAAGGAAAAATTCAATCTCCAGTTTAATTCATATCATGCACAGGAATGTGGTCCGGACACGTTCCCTTGCCCAGCAGTTGAAAGAATTAACTGCCAGCTTGGAGAGCTTGTTGGAAACACGGGAGAGGATGCTGCTCCAAAAATTGTGTTTGCATGGGACTGGTCAGAGATTCCAGAGGATGCATGCGACGAGCTTAACAAAGACCATGTTTATTGCGATGCAACACAGTTCAGTATTTCTTTAATGAAGAAACTCAAGAAAGTAAAGGATTTCCTTGATCAGTATGGTTCTTCACTTTACTGCCCAAGCCTTGGAGCACAATTTAGTTCGGAAAGCCAAGACTTGCACGAAAGCGAACTGGATATTGGAATTACTAGAATGTCCTGGAGCAAGGACGGACAGAATGTCAAGGCAGTGCTTTCGATTGGAACAAATATTCAGGGCTCGGTTGATGTTGGATACATAATGGAGCTCAAGAACTCAAGCGGAAACATTGTTGATTCTTGCACTGGAACAGCTGAAAGAGTTTCAAAACAGTCAAAGACTGTTGAATGTGTTCTGGAAAGACAGGGAACTGGCTCAGAAAATTTTGTGTTGAACGCTAGAGCAACTCCAAATTTGTCAACTTGCACAAGCGAAGAGCATTGTGAGGACAACGAGGCAGAGAATAACTCAATTTCACTCAACCTAAACTTTAGTTCAAGCGGAATTACTCAATGCGAGCCATTTAAGCTAAGCAGATTGCAGGACTTTGTAGAAGCAAGCGAGCACGAAGGAGTATCATTCCCTTCAGGAACAAGAGAGCAGGTCTTATCCTATGCAAATGGTTTTAGTGCATTGCTTGTCAGAGATGGTTATTCTGATGATTTAAGGCATGATTTCCACGAGTTCAGCATAAATAATTCATTCTTTGGCACCCCAACATGGTATACTGATGGTGAAGAAGGAATTGGAAAATACTTTGATTCAGAGAACAGATTTTCTTTTAGTTATCCTCTTGTGAACCAGGGAGCTTATGCAGAAGCAGGAGTTTATGAGGCAAAAATTGAAATAGAATTTGACGAGGGAGTAAGCGACTGGAAGCTCTTCAACGGAGGGGAAATGCAGGCTAAGATAACAGTTAACCTGTTCAGAAAAAAGGCTCCAAAACCAGACTCTCCATTTTATTATCTGCCATTCAATGGAAGAATTGGAATTGATTCAGATAATGGAAGGCAGAGATATGGAATTAATTATGTGCAGGAAGCACAAGAGCCAATTGAGATTAACAGTGATCCAATGCAGAGAGTTATTACAAGCGAAATTATTGGAAGCAATCCAGCTGCAGGAAAACTGCTTGGAGGATTTGAAGACAGTTTCACAAAGCTCAACAATGAAAAGAGAGGAATTGTGCTTGATGTGAGAAGATTAATCACTGACACAAGCGCTGCAGAAACAAGGTTGACTCTGAGTCCAAGCTATGCAACTCCAGTGATGATGAATGTTCAACATGAAAAAGCAGAGGATGCTTTTGGATTTTATTCAATTGATGTTGGAGGAGAACCACAGACTGGCTCTTCAAGAGGCTTGTTACCTTGGTCTGGTGTTGGAGTACAGTGCAGAGACTTCTTTGACCAGCCAATAGTTGATGCATTTGATGACAGATACGACATGCACGCAATTGATGCAGAATGTGCTTTGATTGGCGGAACATCACTTGTTTCATTCGGTCTTGAATGGTGCAATCCAGTGAGAAGCGGAAATATTTATGTTGAAAGCGTTGTGTTTACTCCACAGGGAAAAAGCTCTTCAATGAAGAGAATTGCTGGAAGCGATTCAATGACACTGATTACTGATGAAACAGTTGGAGAAAACATCCTATTGAACGGTGTCAGAGGACAAGCCTTCAATTATGCTGGTGGAGACGAAATAAATGTCGAGCGCATTCTAGAACTTGTCAAACAAGGAAAAGTTTGTGTAAGCGGTTATGACAACAGCATGCACTCAATGTTCTTTTGGAATCCAAAGCCAGTTCTTGAATCAATGCAAGACAATGTAGACAATGCTCTAAACAACTGCATCACTGGAAAATAGGCTTAAGTTATTTAAATAAGAAAGCCTAATAGTTTAGGCGAGAAAATGAATTTTTTGGAAAACATTAAAGACCTTTACCTGTCTCTTGAAGACAAGTACTACGGGTTACTGGACAAGATTAATGAAGCAATTCCTGTTTACAAGGTCATTGACCCGATTGACAGATTTGTTCCATCTTTTATCCTATTTTCAGCTGTTTTGTTATTGTTATTGATAATTATCTTCTTGTCACTTCCAGCTCCAACGCAGGCTGGTTTTTCTGCAAATATTTCTTTGGAAACAGAAACAGGAGTAAAGTTAAGAGATGTTGAAATAAGCTATTCCCTTAATGGAGTAGAGGGAACAGTGTTAACTGATGCACAAGGAGGCACAATAATTGAAGGAATTCTGCCTGAAAGCTTTCTTGAATTGTCTCTTCCTGAACTAATCGTTGAGGGCGAGAAGTACAGTGCTTTTTCAAAGGGATATGATATCCTGGGCAATGAAACAATTGTTATTTCCCTTAAAAAATTGATTGTAACTCCAAAAACAAGAACTCTTTATTTCCGGTCTCCAGGAGGAAACACGCTGACTGGAAAAGAAATTAATGCTGATTTTACCTGCATTGACAATCCAGTTGTTTTCCCATCACCAAACACTAACTCTACCATGAACGGAGAACTAACTGTTCTCCCCCCAATAAACTGTGAGATTCTTTCAGCAGAAGTTAGTGCAAAGGGATTCAAAACAGAGAGCTTTGTTATTGATTCTTCGTCCAAAATAATCAATCTTTCTCCAAAAGAAGACGAAGAAAAAACTTCTTTGACTGTTGACAT
Source organism: Candidatus Iainarchaeum sp. (assembly GCA_017609985.1). Classification (GTDB taxonomy): domain Archaea; phylum Iainarchaeota; class Iainarchaeia; order Iainarchaeales; family JAFCCW01; genus JAFCCW01. The sequence continues at coordinate 31,861 of JAFCCW010000002.1, read as the reverse complement.
TGTTGACGAAAGTGGGGAAGCAGTATATGGAGTAACCTTTAACGTAGAGTTATGGAATGGATTTGGAGGTCTGGTTATTTCGGAAAGTTCAGGTTATAGTTCCCAGGCTGTTTTCAGAAATCTTGAACCAGGAATTTATGACGTGATTATTTCAGACGAGGGAGCAGAATACAGTTCTGATGGGCGAACAGAAATAACTGTTTCTGCAGGCAAGGACAAAAGAATTACTGCTGTGGTTTCAGAAGCCGAGCAACAGCTTTCGTTTACAGTTATTGATTCAGAAAGTGGAGAGGGTCTTGCAAATTCAAGAATTGTGCTACTTTCCGGAGGACAGGAAGCAGGACAGACTTTTACTGACGGAGAAGGAAAAGCAGTTATTGCTTTGACTGCTGTTCAAGAGGACCAGAACCTGTTTGTTTCTGTTTCAATGGATGGTTATATTACTCAGGAAATTGAGGTTCTCAGTTTAGAGGAAGAAATCCAGATACTTCTAGTGGAAGCAACTCCAAGCACTTCAACTACTGTGCAGTTTGCAGTGTTTGACGAAGAAGGGTTGAGCGTAGAGAATGCTCGTGTTTACTTAATGAATGCAGAGAATGATTCTCTTGTTCATTTTTCTTCAGGAGACTATGTTGTAACTGATTCAGAGGGAATCGCAAGCTTTGAGAATGTTGGAGCTGGAAGCTATTATGGAAAAGCAATAAAGGGAAGAGTCAGCGGAGAAAACAGGGAGAGCGCAAGGCAGGTTGATTTGGAGATTGAGGAAAACAGTTTTGAGATATTGCTTGTGATTGGAAACACGCTTGTTGAAGTTCACGCCCTGAACCAGCAAGGGATTTATGTACCTGACTGTCTGCTCAGCATTATTGCAACAGACGGAGAACTGTTAAGAGAAATTCCGATGACTCCGGAAGGAATTGAGTCTTTTGAATTAAAGGCAGATAGAGATGTCTATCTTGTGGTAAGCAACAGCCAGTTTATGGACTATGTGTCTCCAAAACTCTTGCTTTTGGGTGGTGACACACTAAAAGTTGAGGCAATTCTTGAACCAATCATTGAGGGAGACTATCCAGTAATAGAATTTATTGGAGCTTTCCAAAATGGAGTTGAGACAGAGCATCTTCAAGCTGACAAGGAAACAACTCTCAGGTTTTTCTTAAAAATTCCAAAAAATTCAGGAGTTGAGAGTGCAGGAATGCATTTTAGAACAGGAAACGAGACAGCTTATTTTGACGATCTCTTGTATATTCGAGGAGTAAGAGCAGGGTCATCTTCAGTAGTAAAGGGAGTCAGCTTTAATGCACCGAACAGCTGGAGCATTGATGTAAAAAATCTTGTTGATGAGAGAGATGCTGGAAAATGGGTTAACATCGTGATTGAAGGAGATGACATTGAAGAAAAAACTTTTGATATTGAAATAGATGTAAAAGTAAAACAGGATGTTGCAAGAAACTCTCTTTTCCCAGTGCATTACAGAGCATGGGGCGAAAAAGAAGAATTATTTTACAGAATGCCGGAAGACCCAGTAATTGGAATGCTTCGTTCTTCCCCCGAGAAGGGAGAACTTTATGCTGAAACAATTAATCTTGAATTAAGCGAGGGAAGTGCACAGGAATGCAATGAAAACAATTTTTGTTATTCTGGAGAACGTGTTTATGGTTTTGATGAAGAACTATATCTTTCTTCACCCTATTCTTTGATGGTTAACTCTGACTACAATATTTCTTTTTCTGTTTTCAATAATTCAGACACAAGATACAATGATTTTGAGTTCAGGATTTCAAACAAGGGAATTGGAGGAGAGCAGGGCGATGTTCTAAGAATGGAGAAGATGAAACTTGTTGATGCTGATGGATTAGAAAGTGAAATCCAAATTAATGAATTTGAAGTAGAGGATATTGAAGTTGGAGGCTTTGAAAAGAAAAAGAGCTTCACTGGAGTAGTTCTTTTTGAACCAGTTGAATTAAAGAATTCAGACCTTGTGCTAAGCCTTATTGCTGACAGCACAGAGGTTTTCAAAAAAGCAATAGGGTTTGAGGTTTCTTCCCAAAACCTGCTCCAGATTTCAGCAGAGCCGAAAAGTATTTCTGCTTTTACTGAAACTGATTTGAAAATTATTGTGCAGAACGAAGACGAAGAATATGTTGATGGAGCAAGTGTTTCAGTAACAAAAATTGATGCTTACAGGAATTCACAGCGGTTAGCAGAGACAGAAACTGACGAATTTGGAGAAGCTGTCTTTTCACTTCCAAGCTCGTCTCCGGGAAGCGTGTTTATCTTTGAAGCAAAGAAAAAAGATTACGGCAGAGGAACTCTTGCTATTGCTGTTGATATGAATCTTATAGAAATTAATCCAGAGCAAATTTTTTCTTCCCTTAACACTCTTACAAGAACAGAGGAAGACAATGAGATTTCAATTACAAGCAAGTCAGACATTGGGTTAAGAATTGAGGGAATTTCTTTTGGTGGAGAAATGACTGAGTTTCTTGACTTGCCAAGAATGAATGGCTGGACTAACTCTTTTGAGGGACTTTCACTTTCTGCAGGTGAAACAGAAACAATTGTGCTAAAAACAATCCTTAACGAGGATATGGCAAGGCTTCTCTCAGAGAATGTTTCCTCGAATGGGACTGCTGTTCTGTCACTTGCAAGTGATTCTCTTGGACTAACCTGGGATGTTGTAATTCCGATAAATCTGCATGTTTCACTTGGTGGCTTGCCTGACGAGGAATGCCTTGAAATTGTTGGAAACAGTGTGCCAAATTGGAATGATTCCCTGTTAAGCGGAAGCAAGCAAATCAGATTCCAGATTACAAATCATTGCATTGTTGATGGAACAGAAATTGACTTGGATGGATTAAAGGCAAAAATTGAGTGGGCTGATGGAAGCGATAGAACAGCTTCTGCAACTCTCACACTTCACGATGGAATTACTGCAGAGCAAACTCTTGGCCCTGTTTATTCTCAAATGATTGAATCAGTTCCTTACGGAGAAACTCTTGAAGGAATATTGACTGTCACACCCCATTCTTCTGCACAGACTTCCAATTTAGAGTTTGATGTAAAGATTGCGGGAATCTTAAAGTCTGGAGCAGGAACTGGAGAAGTAGCAAGCACTCCGGAAGCAATTCACGGAAATATTCAGGTTGTTTCATTGCAGAATTGTGTAAGCTTTGAAGACGCAGCAGTTTATCTTGCAGAAGAAGACTCAACCCAGTCTCTGAAAATGCCAACAATTTCTTCAGCAGGAACAACAACCCAGTTTTCAATTGACACAAGCGACTGTGGTCCAATTCCAGTAACAATAAAACTTTGCAAGGACGACAAAGATTGTGCAGGCGGAACCGAGGGAGGAGTAAACCTGCTTCCAAAAGATTTCACTTTAACACAGCAAAGCAGAGAAGTGCTAGTGCAAAGACTTCACATTCCGGGAATATATGGAATCACGGTCCACGCAAGAGCTCCAGGAACAGGATGGGCAAAAATTGGAACAGTTGATGTTATTGTAGAGCCAGTGGCAAGCAAGTTTTTCTCGCTTGACAGATATGGCCCGATTGAATTAATTGGAGAGGGAAGCGAATCACAGGTTATGCTAAAGAACACTGGTCTTTCAGAAGAAGTTCAGGTTAATGCAAGTGTTTGCCAGTGGCAGACTATGTCAAACAGAAGCGGAGAAGACTTTACTTCAAAAATTATGGCGGCAGGACTTGGCTATCAGACAATGACTGCTCTTATCGCGGGACCTGTTGGAATTATAGCCGGCGCAATCATGGTATTACTTAGCTTGTTTGGTTTTGGAGACGACCCCTGTGACCAGCGCCATTCAGAGCCAATGCAGGCAACAGTAATTAACTTGATTGAAGATGCTGAAAGCATTCAAACAGGAATTAACAAGATTAATGCTAAATGGGGTTGGGACAACGGCACAGACTATCAGCCATCAGTTTTTGGAAAATGGGATTATCAGACAGCAATAATCAGTTTTATGAATACTGGAATTGAAGAGGAAGCAGCTTCCTATTCTGTGATGACAATTACTGCAAACAGACACTTCCACGATGATCCTACTGTTATTCCAGGCGGTTATCTGCTCAACAACGATTTTGGGCAAATGAACGTGCCTGACAAGGAAGTAAAACAGCATACTGAAAAGATTCACATGAAATTTGTGACAAAGCAAAACGAGTTTCAGCTCCCACCCAGCTATCTGAGAGCAGAGAAATGTGTTTCAGACACAGCAGTAGGAATTACTGGAAGCAATGCTCTTCCAAAAGTAAACTATAATTGGAACTGGGGCGGAAACGGAATTGGAGTAAGCTCTTGTGAAGAAACAGAAGACGGAGACTTTGTTTACTGTGATGCGACACAGTTTAGCATAATGCTTTCTTACAGACTTAATGCACTGCATGAATGGCTTGAGAGAAATTCAACTGCTCTTGAATGTCCTGCAAGCCCTAGAAGCGCGCAAAGGCAGGAATTTGAAGATGCAGAAGATGACTTGGAGAGAAATGTTTCTCCAGGAAAAGTCGGGCTGAAAAATGCAAGCCATGGTTTTATTGGACAAGACCTACAGGTAAACTTTGAAGTTGAAAATAAGTCAGGCGAAACAGCAACAGCGACTGTTACAGCAGAAATAATCAGTTCTCCTGACGGCATTAATTTAAGTTCTGCTCAGAAAAAATGCAGTACAGTTGTTTCAGCAATTGCTAATGGAAGCTCTAAAACAGGAAGCTGTTCTCTTCCAAGCATTCCTGAAATTAATAGCTTTTATGTTATGAGAATAAGTATTGCTTCTGCTCAGGGAGTTGATAGTGCAAGTCCGTTTACAACACCAGTGCTTACTCCATTTGTGGAGGATGAAGAATGCTGGATGCCTTTTTCAACTAAGCTTATTGATGGAAGACCAGCTATTGCTTACTTTATAGAGGATGCGGAAAGAAGAAGCACGGGAATAATTGAATGGACTTCTGAAATACCAGACATTGAAGCATTGGAAAGCCTGCTTAAATTTAATGCTGCTTTGATGAAAGATGGTTATTCAATGGATTTCCAGCAAGACTTTGCAAGTTATTACAAAGACAATATGCTTCTTGGAACACCAGACTTTTTTTCAGGAAATTCAATAGACAAGTTTTTCAGTGAAGGAAGACTTAGTTTTGGATTACTTGGAGGGCAGGGAAAAACATTGCCTGGTGCAGGAATTTACCGGGTTTCGATTGAAGGGGAGTTTGGAGAAGATTGGCAGCTTGTTAGTGGAGGGAGTCCAAACGCTGATGTAAAAATTGCATTGCACAAGATTGGGAACCCAGAATTCAATTCTCCGTTTTATTATCTGCCATTCAACGGAAGAGTTGGTGTTGAATCAGGAAACGGAAGACAGGGTTATGGAATAAATTATGAGGGTGATGGAAAACCAATCAAGATTGCTTCACTTAACGACTTAGTGGAAACAGAAGAAATTCAAGGAAGCAATCCTGTTTTCAGTGTTGAAACAAGCCTGGAAGAGGATATTTCTTCAATGAATTCAGTGGTTTCTTCAAGAGGAAAACTTCTTGAAGTAACTGGCGGTGCATCAACAGACACGCCAAGAATCAAGTTTTCTCCAAACAAGGCAACTCCAGTTTTGTTAAAAATTTCAGGAGAAAAAACAGAACAAGCGTTCTCTGCATTCTATCAGCTTGTTGAAGCAGGAGTTCCACAAAGCAAGGGAACTATGATGAATTTTTGGAGTGGGGCAGGGCTTTGCTTTGATTTCAGCGGAATGCCATCTTCTGCTGTGTTTAGCCTTACTCCTGACAGAGCAGCAACAGCAGAAGACCAGCTTCAAAACTGGCAAACAGCTTATGCTCTTGACTGGGCCAATGCTGAGAAAGAAGGAAATGTGTTCCTTAAAACAGTTTTCTTTACTCCTGTTGGAAAAAATTATTCTCTTAAATCTTTGAGTGACTCAACTCTTTTCATTACAGCTGATGAGCCAGCAGCACCAGCAATTGAATTAGAGGGAATTAGTGGAATGGCTCACAACAGCAAGAGTTCAAGCATTGATTCTATTAGCCGAGTTTTCAGTCTTGTGAAAGAAGAGCGGGTTTGCCTTACAAATTCTGGAACAAGAACTGTTTTCTGGTGGAATCCAGAAACACTGTATAGTGCAGAGGGAAACAACACAAGCATTGAAGCTTTTGAAGAAGGGCTTTTAGGCGGAGAAACCTGTATTGGGTGAAGCTATGATTTACTCACTTTTGTTTATTGGAGAACTCCTCGCAGACGCAAATATAGTAATAAAGATTTTTGCTTTTCTGACAATTGCTTCTTTTATGAAAAATCACCTGGGCACAAGTCCAATGGCAGTTGTTGCAATGGCTGGAGTCGGCTGGTTTATATTGTTTGAATTTTGGGCATTTTTTGGGGGCTTGTTTGTATTATACCTATTGCTATTGTTTGGAGTCAGCGGAGTGTTAATAGATTTCTTCTTTGTTATGCCAAGCGGACAGCCGCAGGGGGGACAAGGACCGGAAGAGATTATCCATGGAAAACCAGGTGGGGGCGACTCTCCAAGATGGAAGTCTCCAGTTAACAGTGGTGCGGATGTTGCAAGAAGAATGAAGCAATCGCAGATAATGAGAAGGGGGCCAGGGGGCTGAGAAAAATGAATGATAGAGGATTTATTCTGATTATTCTCGGAGTGTTCTTGCTGATAGCCATTGCTGTGCCAGTAATAATGCTTGTTTTTCCCCCAGCAAACATCGTGTTCAGGCTTATTCTTATTTTTACGATTTTTATGACTGTGAGAAGTTATATTGGAAACGGAGTAGTTTCAATAATTGTTTCCGCAGTGCTTATTTATTTCCTTGTGTTCAAATGGGTTTACCTGTTTGCTCCAATGTACATTCTTTACATACTCTTAGGAATGCAATTCCTTTCAGTAATTATTTGGGGAACATTCAGGCTTGCTGGAGGGCACTAAGCATTTAAACCAGTTAGAAGAATAGATTATTGGTTGATAACATGTCTAACATGATTGAAAACATAATGACTGTTTTGTCTCTTGTCTATCTTGTGTGGATTTATTCCTGGGCAAAATCAAAGCTTGGTTCGGCAAAGCTCGCAATCCTGTTTTCAGTGATTGTTGTTTACTTAACATTTTTTCAGTATCCAGAGCTTGTTTGGATTCCAGCAGTATTATTTTTGTTTGCAACTTTTGGAAAAGAGCTTATTGACAAGATAAGCATTTACAAGGACTAGATTTGGTGATTTAATGGATACATTTTCTCTCATAACTGGAATTTTAATGATGATGATTGCTTTCCAGTTTGACCAAAACTGGATTGTGTTTGGAATTGTTGCAGTAATGATTCTTACAAGCAGAGACTTTGGAACACTGATTATAATGATTGTTGCTTTGATTGCACTCTATATTGGAAAAATCTCAGTTGCAGACTACTGGCCAGTGATTATGTTTGGCTTAATAATTCTTGCGCTTTTCCTCGGCGCTGGACAAAAACCACAGCAACCAGAATTATATCCCCCAGATCCTTACGGAGGCTTGCTTGGGGGAATGTGATGGCTTCAGCTCTTTTTTATCTCTGGGGTTTGTCATTGTTCCTATTTGTGATTGGGGCAACTGACGCTGCATTAATTCTTTTCGTTCTTGGAATAATGACTATTGTATTCACTGCAAGAGCAAAGCTTTTGGAAGGAAGCATGGAAGAACTAGAGAAAGCAGAGCCAGAAGTTGACCCATCTGTTGCAGATGACTGGGCCAGAGAAATTGGAAAGAAAGCAGGCGATGAAGCCAGAGGCGGGTTTGACCAAGGCTATGTTTATTCCTCCAAGGGAATTTGGGGAAGAATCGGACAGGGAAGCAAGAATGTTATTGAAGGATTCTTCAAGTTTTTTAAGTAGAATTAAACTTTAAATAGAATTAAATGTTAGTTATTGAAAATATGGAAAATATTGAAAAAAAAGATTAAAGCTTTGAAAGAACTTTTCTGTCTGTTTCAAGAACTTTCTCCATTAAAGATTTTGTTGCATTTGAAATGCTTTTTATTTCTGAAATCTGTGATTCGAGAGAAGAAACCCGCTTGTTTAATTCTCTTATTGCTTCGAGTGTTTTTGCAGAAGACTCTGTGGAAATCGATTCAATTTTTTCGCTTACTCCCTGAACTTTTTCATGAAGCTCGTCAATCTTGTTTGAGTGATTATCCAAATCAGATTTAGAAGTTTGCTCTCTTAAAGCATGTTCCTCTGTTTGCTGAGAGATATATTGATTTACTTTTTCAGCTGTTTTTTCAGCAATTGCCTCATGTTCCGGGTTCGGAGCTGGCTTAGATTCAGATTCAGTTGGCTGTGAAGGAAGATAAGCTTCTATTTCTTGTTCGCTTAAACCCACGTCTCGAAGAGTTTGCTTTATTGCAGAGTCATCTATTCCTGAGTCCTTCATTTTCTTTATTGTCTGCTCAACTATTTCCTTGTTCACCATAAAACAAAACCAGTGTTAAAGCTTTTATTATGCAATATTTATATTTATAGAGTATATAAACATTTGGTTACATTTTTGGAGTGGGAGATTGCATGAAAAAACTCAAAGTGAATGAAGGGCCTTGGAAAGAAATTTTCAACGGCAAGTTCCAGAATTATGATTTAAGAATTTATTACAGCCCTTCGTCCATGCTTCTTGTATCTATTGACGAAATGAAAAAGGGAAAACTTGCAGGTTCTATGATTGAAGTGTACAGAGTATTTTATGCACAGGGAGATGTAGAAGAATTTGTTGAAACTCTTCCAAAGGAAATTATTGTACTCTCAAGACACGACAAGGAAAAAACAAACAAGTTTTTGCTTCTTGGATCAAAGCCAAGCTATGTTTCAGGAGATGAATCAGAGTTTGAAGTAGAAGCAGACCTGCTTGTTAAAAAAGTAAAGGCTTCTTCAAAAATGATTAAGGATGTTTCAAAAGCATACAATTTGGAACTTGATGAAATAGAGAACTCTGATTCTGCTGCAAAAGGACTTTTCTTTTCACAGCCATTGATTATTCCAACTATTTCAACAGCATACGAACCAAGTGTTTCAGAAGTTAAAAGCAAAAGCTTTGGAGAAGTTATTCTTGGACTTTCAAAAGAAAAAAATACCATAAAAGAACCTCTTTCCTTGTTTGCGGGAACAATTATTTCAGGAGGAACAAGCGAGGAAAGAGCTCACATAATAAGAATAATGATTGAAAGTTGCCTGCTTTCAAGTGTTGCTACAGCAATCATTGATAATGACCAGTATTTTGCAGGACTGCGAGAACCAACAGACAAATTGCAGGAACTGCAGGATTCAAAGATTGAAATTGTTCCAATTGGTTTTCCAATAAAAGAGTTTGTGGTTCCACAACAGCTGAAGGTTAATCTCAAGAACTTTAACATAGCTGGATTGATTGAAGGTTTTGGAGCAGGAGACGGAGTTTCAGCAAAAAAGATTTCAGAAATTGGAGACGGAAAAGAATGTGATTCAATTGATTGTCTAATAAAAGAAGTTGAAAAAATAAAAGAAGAAGGCGAGTGGAATGAATTCCAAAAGAACAGAAGCAACAGATTATTACGACTTGTTTTACTGCATTATCCAAATCTTTTCAGTGGAGAAAATGATATTCAGGCTATTTCCAAAAGTGGAATAAGAGGCCTTGGGCGAGCAGGAATAATTAGAGTGGGGGGCAATGATGAAAGAGCAAAGCTTTTTATAATAAACTCAGTCATCAAGGAAATGATTGCTTTCTTTAAGACACAGGGAAAGACTGATACTTTAAGAAGCGTGTTTGTCCTGCCTGACTGTGAAAGATTTGTTTCAGCAGAAGCAAACTCAATCCTTGAAAAAGAAATAATTTCGGGAATTCTGGAGCTTGCAGAATATGGAGTGGGAATGATTCTTGCAAGCGAAAAAGAAGAAGATATTTCAGAAGAGCTTGTGAAAAACTCAACTGCTTCAATCACTATTGTTGGAAAAAGAGATGCAGGAGTAAAACTTAGGGGCAGAAAAAGTTATCGCGTGAAAATAAGACCAAGCCTTTCAAAAGAAATTTAATGAAAGCAAAAGAAATAGAAAATTTTTTCATTGCCTGTTTTTCTTTGGTTATTTTTTCTTTGACTTTGTTTTTGCTCCAATCAATTCCTTTACTTGATCAAGGGTAACGTATTCAAGAGGGTTGATTGAGTCAATAACAAACTTGAGTTCTTTGAGTTCCTCTGCAGAAGCAGATTTTTCTTTTATTTCCGCAAGCTCAAGACGCATCTCCCCCACACTCTCCTCGAGTTCGGAGAGAGTTTCAGCAATTGCTTCAAGAGCATCTTCTTGATTAACCTGACTGGAACCAAGGCTTCCTGACTGAATTTGTTCCCTGAATTCTTTCATTTTCTTGTTTAAAACCATTAGGTTTCTTCCCAAAATCTTTTCGTTTCTGACAACGTATTTCATTTTTTGGGAAAGAACTAAAACAGAACTGTTAAGTGACTTTAGATCATGTTGAATGTTTCCGACAACTGCGCCCTTAGAAGGAGCTTTTTTTTTACCCATTTGTACACCTAAGACAAAACAGTATTAAAATAACATTGATACTTAAAAATCTATTGTATGGCTTCAGCTAAAGGCAGAGGAACATTGCTTGACGTGAGCTACAAAACCAAGTCAAACAGCTCAGAGATACAAATTTTTGTCAGCACAGAAAACGGAATAATTGAGTTAAGAGATGGAAAATTCAAGCCTTACTTCTACATAATTATTGATGGTTTTGAAGAAGCAGAAAAAGCCCTGAATAAAACCAAGACACCAGACAAAGCAGAAATTATCAAAACAGAGCGAGCTGAATTTGGAGAAGAAAAAGCTCTGAGGCTTTTCTTTAATTCCACCAAAGATCTTTCAGAAGCAAGAGACTTGCTGAAAGAAGAAAGCTATGTTGTGGAGAGACGCGAGTATGATATTCCTTTTGCAAAGCGCTACATCATTGACAAGGATATTGAGCCAATGGGAGACGTTGAATTTGAATGCGATGGAAAAGAACTTGTTTCAATTAAAAGAATTGAGGGTGGCAAAGAAAATCTTTCAATAGGTGCTTTTGATCTTGAGACTCTTGCCCCCGGCAGATTTTCTGACGCAACAAAAGACCCGATAATCACTGCAGCTTATTCTGGAAAAAAAGACTTTGTTTTTTCAACAAAGAAAGGATTGAAGGAAAAAATAAAAGTTGTGAAAAGCGAAAAAGAACTTATTGAAAAGCTTGTTGAAACAATCAACCAAGAAAAGCCAGAGATTATTGCAAGCTACAATGGAGACAGTTTTGATTTCCCTTACTTAAAAGAGCGAGCTGAACGAGCAGGAGTTGAACTCTTCCTTTCTTCTGACAAAAGTAAGCCTGCTTTCAAGAAGTCAGGAAGGGGAGAAGCAGCAAGACTCAAAGGAGTTCAGCACCTGGATGTTTTCAAAATGCTTCTTACCCTCAGAAAACTTGGCGCAGCAGACCTTGTCAGAATGGATCTTGAAAGTGTTTGTGCAGCTCTTCTTGGAGAAGAAAAAGAAAAGCTTTCAGCAGAGGACAGTTACGAAATCTGGAAGTCAGGGGAAGGAAAAGGGATTGACAGACTTGCAAAATACAATCTTGAAGACTCTGATTCCACGAGAAGAATTGGAGAACTTTACCTGCCATTGATGTCAGAACTTTCAAGAACAGTTAGAATGACTCTTTACGACACCAGCAGAGCATCTGCTTCAATTCTAATTGAACAGCTTTTGCTTAAAAAAAGTTCTGCTGAAGGACTGCTTTTTCCAAACAAGCCAAGAGAATTTGAAGTCAAGCAAAGAATGATGCAGAGAATCAAGGGAGGTTTTGTAAAAGAACCAAAAAGAGGACTGCACGAAAACATTGCAGTGCTTGATTTTTCATCCCTATATCCAACAATAATTATTTCCCACAATATATCCCCGGAGACTTTTAAATGCGAACACGAGTCCTGCAAGAAAAACATTTCTCCAGAAGGACATTGTTTCTGCACTCAACAAGAAGGTTTCTTCACAAGCATTCTAAAAGAGCTTTACACAAAGAGAATGAAGATAAAGAAAAAATTAAAGACAATGGACAAGAAAAACAAAGAATACAAAATGCTGAATGCAAGGCAGATGAGTTTCAAGATACTGATGAATTCATTCTATGGATATCTGGGATATGCAAGAAGCAGATGGTATTCAAGAGACTGTGGAGCAGCAATCACTGCCTGGAGCAGACAGTATGTTCAGCAGGTTGGAAAACGAGCAGAGGAAGCAGGCTTTGAATGGATTTATGGGGACACAGACTCAGCATTTTTAAAAATTCCAAAAGAAAAAACAGAGAAAGACGTCAAGAGCTTTGTCAAGGAAATTAATTCAGAACTCCCAGGAGTAATGAATCTTGAACTTGAAGGATTTTTCTCAAGAGGAATTTTTGTAACAAAAAAGGTTGACGAAACAGCTGCAAAGAAAAGATATGCATTAATGGGAAAAAACAACAGGATGAAAATTGTCGGCTTTGAATATGTCAGAAGGGACTGGGCAAAAATTGCAAGAGAAACACAGAGGCAGGTTCTTGAAGCAGTTCTTAGAGATGGCGATACAAAAAAAGCAGTAAAAATTGCAAGAGAAGTTATCTCCAGACTGCAAGAGGGAAAAGCAGACAACAGCGAGCTTACGATAATGACACAGATTAAAAAATCACTTGCAAAATATGAAAGCATCGGCCCCCATGTTTCTGCTGCAAAAAAAGCTGTTGCAAAAGGCAAAGACTTAGGTGTTGGCTCAATCATTAGCTACATTATCACAAAAAAGGGAAAAACTATTTCTGAAAGAGCAGAGCTCGCAGAATATGTTGAACAAGGAGACTACGACCCAAAATACTATATTGAAAATCAGGTAATTCCCGCAGTAAAGCACATAATGCGAGAATTAGGATATGATGCAGAAGACCTGATTCACGGGGGAAAGCAAAAAACACTCGGCTCTTTCAGCTAGAGAAGTTTTTAAGGTTTTTTATAGCAAAATCTAAATAAGAGGTTTTTTATTTGAACAAAAAAGATGCTGAAAAATATGTGAAAGCAGGCAAAATACTGCGAAAAGCAAGAGAAAAAGCAAGAAAAATAGCAGTCCCAGGCAAAAAAATGCTCGATATAGCCAATGAAATAGAGCAATATATTGAAAAGCTAGGAAAAGAAGAAGGAGTAGTCTCAAAACCTGCTTTTCCAGTGAATCTTTCAGTTAACGAAGAAGCAGCTCACCGCACTCCAGCATCAAACGATGAAATGGTTTTCGAAAAAAACCAGGTTCTGAAAGTAGACCTTGGCGCTCATGTTGACGGTTTTGTGGGAGACTGTGCTTTTACTGTTAATCCAGATAATTCTCAGGCAAAACTTGTTGAAACATCAGAGCTTGCTCTTGAAAATGCACTTTCAGTAATCAAGCCAGGGACGGAAATAGGAAAGATTGGTGAAGAAATTGAAAAAACAATCAGGGGCAGAGGATTTAACCCAGTTCAAAATCTGAGCGGACACGGCCTAGCACCCTACCTGACTCACACACCCCCAACAATTCCAAATATTCCAAACAAAGATTCGAGAGAAATCGAAGATGGAATGGTTTTTGCAATAGAACCCTTCGCAACCGATGGAAAGGGATTTGTGCGAGAGAGTGGAATAAGCGAGATTTTTTCGATTGAAGAACCAAAGGCAGTTAGAAACATTCATGCAAGAAAGATTCTAGAATTTGCGCTTAAAGAATACAAAACACTTCCTTTTGCTGAAAGATGGATTATTGAAAAATTTAAGCTAAGCGATTTCCAACACAAGCTTGCAATGAGAGACTTGTTAAGAGCAAATATTTTCAGAGCATACCCTATTCTTAAAGAAGAAGAAGGCATGTTTGTTTCGCAAACAGAAACAAGTGTTTTAGTACAAGACGGAAACGTTAAAATACTGGTTTAAACATCATAATGGAATGGACAGAACAGCAAAACTCGGCTTTGCAGGACTTATTTTCTTTGCGCTTGTTTTTGCCCAAGGTTTTCTCCTTTCAGCGTCTGGCATGACCCTGGAACTTTTGTCAGGCTTTGACCTCGGATTAATTGCCTCTGTCTTGTTTTCAGAATACTTTTTAGGGTTTGCGATTCTTTTGCCCTTGCCTCACGCACTTGCCTCAGTACTCTCAAAAAAGATTGAGCAAAAAGAATTAACAGTCATCGCAGTTGGAGGAAGCGCAATTGGAATGATTCTTGCTCTCTTGTTTTTTCCAAATTTATCAAATTATTTAATTGCGTGCATTCTCTACATTGTTTCTTTTGTTGCAGTGATAGAAATTTCATTCATTAAAAGAATGGAACTAAAAAAATGGATTTGGTTAAGAACTCTTTCCAGTGCTTCAAGAAAAGGTTTGGGAATTGTTACTGCGGGATTGTTTATTGCAATGCTCTTGTTTACTCTGCCAAACAATGAAGCAAATGCAGAAAAGTTTCAGGAGCAGATTTTTGACATGGCTTTGAGTCAGGGAAGTAACACAGGAAACCTGAGCAACACAATAGCAGACCTGCTTGTTGAAAACCAAAAACAGACTCTTAACACTGTTGTAAACAATCCACTCTTTAAAAATATTAAAGACAAACAGGATACTGACGTGCAGTTGTTTGTAGCAGCAATTACTGAAATAGAAAAACAAATTGATAGCCCAGCATACAGCGAACTAGTAAAACAGCAAATTGATGAAAGAATGAATTCTGCTTCAGGCAACAAAATTGATATTCAAAATGCAGTAAAGAGTCAGTTTCCACTTTTTGGAATAATGCTTGAATGGCTCTGGTTAATCCAGACACTTTCTGTTGTCGGATTGTTTGCATTATACAAGGGACTGATTGCAACACCTCTTGGAATTGCCTACGGCCTGGTTCTTGAGAAAGCAATAAAATAGTTGCCAGTACTTATTCTTTAACAGTTAATGTAAGCAGACCGCGTCTCCGTGGTGTAGTCTGGATAGCATTGAGGCTTGCGGAGCCTTAGACTCGGGTTCAAATCCCGGCGGAGACATATGAGTGAAGAGAAAGTCAAGAGGGAAAAATTCAGAGACTTTAATATAGTGATTGCTCACGATGAAAGCGATATTATCCTGACTGCAGAAAAAGACGATGAAGTTGTTGCAAAAGCAGTTATATTTCAAACAGGCCCAGCCAAATGCTGGCTTAACAGCATTTCCGAAAGCAGAAGTGTGAGAGTTGTTGACAAATTCGGAGATGCAGAACACAACAAAACAAATGTTATCAAAAACAAAGGCCCTCTTGTTGTTACATGGATAATTAAGCGAGCAGTTGAAGAAGCAAAAGCAAGAGGCTGGACACAGGTTGAATACGGTCACGCAAAAACAGGAACCAGAGCGGGAAGAGGAAGAAGAGTTTTTGGGACAAAGAAGAAAAAAGTAAAAAGAAAGCCTCTTTAAAGCTTTTCATCGGATAGATTAATTTAACGCGGGGATGCGGGAGCGGTCAAACACATTTTATTAATTCACCGGAAACCCACGGTCTCAAAGTAAATTTAAAGTGCGAAAAACAAATAGTATCAAATGATTAATTTAATGAAATTACACGTTCCTGAAGAAGACAACAACATAAGAAGATGTCTCAGAATTATGCTATTCTTCCAAAATTCTGTGATAAACCAGACATAAAAAATGAGAAGGCGAAAGAACTCATAAAAGAAATCTGTAAAATTAGAACTGATTTAAAAAAGAGTCATGGAACAAAATGGAAACAAGCTAGGGCAAAAGCAATCCCTTACAAATTGAATCCGAATTCTATTAAAGATTGAGTGCTTGGAAGGGCTTCAATACCTATTATAGCAGTTGATTCCTTAAGAACTTTAGGGGGTTTGAGAATGAGATAAATACTATTTTTTTCAAAAGCAGAGTATGTCTCAAGCACCACAGGAGATGTTACAAAAATTCCAAACCAAATTGATTGTAACCTCGCTTATTTATCCGGACTTATTCTGGGGGACGGTTCCTTGCCAAGAACCTTCAGAAAAGGAAATTATGATTATAAGATTGCCATAACAAGCAAAAATAAAGAATTTTTGCAAAACACTAAATCATTATTACAAAAATGGAATATGTCTGCAACATGATTTTTCTATCCCTAAGTCACAAATCAAAAGTTTAAAAACTCTTCTTTTCGATAATTATCTACCAAAAAATCCAGAAAGACTTAAAACTCTGAAAAATATCTTGCACGAGTAGGGAAGTGGTCAAACCTGCAGCCTTCAGGGGGCTGTCGCTTAGTGCGTTCGGCGGTTCGAATCCGCCCCCGTGCATCAAAAAGTAATTAGATTCAGGGCCTGGTGGCTTAGTGCCTACGGGGTTAGAATCCTCCTCTCTACACTTGGGTTGAAAACATGAGTTTACCGATAACAAGGGAAGAAGCAATTGATTTGCTTAAAAGTATGCCACAACTTGACTCAGACATGAATCATTACCTGGAAACAGAAGCTATTATGCAGACTCTTGCTGAAAGGCTTGGTGAGGATGCAGAGTATTGGGGGTTGCTGGGCTTGCTGCACGATGTCGACTGGTCATTGACAAAAGAAGACTGGAGCAGGCACTGCATTGAAGCCGAAAAAATACTGAAAGAGAAAGGATTTGACGAAGAATTTATAGAAAACGTGCAATCCCACGGCTACGGCTATGATGAAATCCCGCAACTGAAAGACAAGAAGAGATCTTCAAAGATTCAACACTGCCTTATCGCTTCTGAAACCCTGACAGGAATAATTTACGCATACTCCTTAATGAGAGGAAAAAATATTTCTGACATGAAGGTTAAAGGGCTTAAGAAAAAATTCAAGGACCGGAAATTTGCAGCCAACTGCAACAGAGAATTTGTTAAAGAGGTTGAATTAACAGGGCTGCCCCTAGACGAGTTTTTTAACCTCTCTATTGATTCAATAAAAAGAATAAAGGAGCAGATTGGACTGGAGTAAAAAGGCAACAAACTAGCACCATAACAATTAAATAATCTATTAAATTAGAAATAGTGTGAACAACATGAAACCAAAAATCGCTTTGAAGTATCTCGCAAGTCTGCTTTTCTGTAATGTGTACAGATTTCTTCGCTTGTTTCCAAACAATGACCCGCTAATTGGTTTTGCTCTGCCGTTTGCTCGCACAGGCAAATGGTGGCATTCAACAATATTTGTTTTCATTGCAGTGTTTTCTTTTGATTTTCTTACTTCAGGAATTGGAATCTGGACTTATGGAACAGCACTTGCTTATTCTCTCGTAACCCTGATGTTTCATTTGTATGTTAGACATAGAAAAGAAATTGGCCTTGCAGTTTATGCAAAAAGCAGTATTGTTGGAATTCTTGTTTTTGATTTCTTAACCGGCCCTGTGCTTAGCAGTTATGCTTTTGGAATGCCTTTCGAAGTTGCTTTTTTTGGACAAATTCCGTTTACTCTCACTCATCTTGCAAGCGGTCTTGCATTCACTCTAATGCTTGCTCCAGTCCTTGATCCTGCAGTTGGAAAAAGTGTTTACGAAAAACTTGTGAGACTTGGCGTGCGTGTAAAACATTTATTAAGCAGTTTTGACTTCCTGTAAAGCATGCTAATACCTCTTGGAATGGACGACTTAAAGGTTGCTTTAAGAGACACTGGGTTTATCATAAAATATTCTGCTGCAAGTTTTCTTGTTCCAATAATAACAGTTCTCTTGTTTTTTGAGCCATTGAAAAACATGGCTTTTTATGCGCTAGCGGGAATAATTGCATTTGTTGGAGGGTTTGCACTCACCAAAATTTTTTACACAGAAACAAAAACTGATTTCAAACATACTTTTCTTACTGCTTCACTTGTCTGGCTTCTCTATCCAGCTATTGCTGCAATTCCGTTTACGCTAATTCTGGGAATTCCATTTATTGATGCTTTTTTTGAATCAGTTTCTGCAATTACTACAACAGGGCTTACTGTACTGCAACCAGTAATTAATTCTGCTCCTGCCTCTCTCTTGTTCTGGCGCTCTTTCATTTCATGGATTGGGGGGATTGGAATTGTTGTGATGGCTCTAACCGGCATCCTGCGCAATTATTCAAAGACAACTAAATGGATTAGTGCAGAGGGAAATCAGGAACATATTAAACCAAACATTAAGAATACAGTTAAAGAAATTTGGGGAATTTACATTGGATTGACCTTGCTTGGCATAGGATTACTTTTTGCAGCAGGAATGAACCTGTTCTCTGCAGTCAATTATTCAATGTCTGCACTCAGCACTACTGGAATGGATCTTTCACTGACTGGACTGACAGCAGGGCACAATCCAGCGATTGACTGGGTTCTTATTTTATTGATGTTTTTTGGAGCGATTTCTTTTTCAATCCATTATGCTGTTTTGAAGAAAAGAAGAACTGATGTTTTGTTTAAAAATGCTGAAGTAAAAGCACTTGTGTTTATTGCTGTTCTTGGCGCACTTTTAGTTGCTCCAAAATTTTTGCATTTTTATGGCTCGAATTTTATTGGATTAAAAGCTGCTTTTTTTCACATGGTTTCTTCTTTGACTGGTGGCGGATTTTCACTTGCAAGCGAATCACAGGTTTTTTTATGGGATGATTTCATAAAACTTGTTTTTCTCGCAGCAATGTTTATTGGAGGAAGTGCAGGAAGCACTGCTGGAGGAATAAAACTTTCTCGTTTTCTTATATTTGGAAAGTCAGTAATTTGGAGAATTAAATCAGCAATTCTTCCGGAAAACAGCTTTTTTTCCAGAAGATTTGAAGAGCAAGAAATTGGAAAAGAAACAGTAAAGCAGGTTCAACAATTTATTCTCTTGTATGCTGTGTTTATTTTTGTGGGCACGCTTGTGGTTACAGCTTATGGATATGATATTGGAAACGCACTTCTTGAAGTTACAAGTGCACAGAGCAATGTTGGAATTGGAAATGGAATATCACAGGCTGGAATGCCTTTGGGAATCGAAATAATGCTTATATTTAATATGTGGATTGGACGCCTTGAAATAATTCCTGTTCTTACCTCATTAGGATTATTGCTTTCTCTAAGGGGAAAGCGTTAAATATTTGGAAAATATTATATTAGTCAAAGGTGAAAAAAATGTATATTGTAATTATTGGAGCCGGAAACCTGGGTTACTATCTTTCACAGCTTTTGCTTGAAGAAGAACACGATGTTGTGATAGTGGACAGAGCAGAGGAAAAGTGCAGGAGAATTGCGAGAGATCTTGATATTGTTGCAACAGTTGGGGACGGAACCGATCCAGCAGTGCTTGAAAAAGCAAACATTAAAGAAGCTGATGCAGTCGTCGCGCTCACAGGACAGGATGAAACAAACATGGTTGTGAGCCTGCTAGCTAAAGAGCTTGGAGCAAAACAGGTTGCTGCGAGAATTTCAAGAATAGAGTATGATGAAAAGGTTTTGAAAAAGCTGGGAATAGATATTGTAATTCATCCAGAGGCAGCAGCCGCCGGCTATATTGAAGAATTGATTACAAAACCTGGCGTGCTAGACCTTGCGTTTATTTCAAGAGGCGAAGCAGAAATAATGGAAATCGCAATAAAGAAAAAAAGCAAAATATTAGGAAAAAAAATAGGCGAAATTGAACTTCCAACTGGCTCTGCGATTGTTGCACTGTATCATCAGGGAAATCTTGTTATTCCCTCTAAAGAAACATTAATTGATGAAAAAGATAAAATTCTTGTTCTTGCAAAGAGAGAAATTTCAGAAAAAGTTGAAAAAATGATTGACTAGTTTTTGCTGTTAATTTTTTTACTGGAAATTTCTTTATAATATTGTTCTCCTGTTCTTTTGATTCTGTGCTTGATTACTGCATTGCCTTGTCCAGCTCGGTCTCGAGAAATTTCAAACAAGTGCATTTTTCCCTCTATTCGCCTTGCAGCCAAGACAATTTTTGATTTTGCCTTCTCTGACTTGATTCCAAAAATTGAATCCATCAAACCCATAAAAATCACCCTATTAAATAAGTAAAATCACTGCACTGGCCTTCCCCTTACATATCGCCCTCGCCCTTGTTTTTCTCTTGCTGATGCCCGTCTTGCCGCACCCTGCATTCCAGAATCAGTTGAAGGCTTGTTTGGTTGCATCATATCCATGCCTATCTGGGTTGCTTGTTGTTGTTGAGCTTGCGCTTGCTGCTGCCTTCTTGCCTGTTGTTGTTCAAATCTCCACTGCTCTCGCTTTCTTCGCATATGATCCCAGTCAAAGAGTGCACGAACATAATCCCCAATACCTATTGAAGGGCCAGTTGGTTTTCTTTTGCCTCTCTGACCATACCTGCCTTGCGGAACACTGCCTGTAGCAATGCCTTTTGCAATTCCAGGCAAACCCATTTTTACACGTTCGCCTAAAAGCTTTGCGGGAATGTTTTCCCTTGGTCTTCTATATGAAGGACGAGGTCTTGCAGGCATTAAATCACGCTATTAACTGGTTTTTTTGATTTATTAATTCTTTGCATTGAGAAAGGAATTTAAATGATAAAAACCTAATTTAACAATGTCTCAAGTTCGAAGAAAAAAAGTTGGCGGAGCTCCAGCAAGAAAAGTTAGGCCGCGAGACTATAAAGTTATTGAAGGTCAGGAAATAAGACGAAAAACAGGACCTGGATTTCAAGCAAAGCACAAAAAGACAAAAAAGCCTATTCACAGGCTTCTGTAGCCCCCAAGGCAAAGTATTTAAACAAACCAGTCCATAGATTATGTTATGATAGGTGAGTTACTTCACGGCTGTCCAGGATGTGGCGGTTGTGGCGAAGAAGAAACAGAAGACGAATAAAAGCAATACTGCTTCTTATAAATATACAAATAAATACAATTTTTTAGGAGAATGGAATTTAAACAAAAGCTATACATATAAGTACATAAATGGCTGGCGTGGTCTAGTGGTTAAGATCCAGGACTGTGGGAACTTTTTCAAAGAGTTCACAGAAAAGAAAGCGTTGCAGTTATCCTGGGAGCCGGGTCCGATTCCCGGCGCCGGCCTTTGCCTTTTTCGGAGCACGAACAAAATCCGCGGGATTTTGTGGTGCAGCAAAATCGAAGATTTTGCCCGCACTCGCCCCCTGCAGGGGACTCGCTTCCAAAAAGGCAGCAAAAAAACAGATATTTTTCAGTTAAACAATGGTGAATGCCTTCATCCACAGTATTGATGAATTGCTTTGCCTGACTAATTCTGAAAATTTCAAAAATAGAAATAAAAATAGAGAAAACACGGAGGTGTTAAATTGAATAAATTGAATATAAACAAGAATACAGAAGGGGAATCACTTCATGGCTATTATACGCCTAGAGAAATTGCTCTTTTTATTGAACAAGGAATCAAAAATAAAAGAGATTGCTAAAAACAAATCCTTTTATTCCATTTTCCCTTCTATTTACTGTGGTAAGTCAATGTCAGACGCTTCTCCTGTGAAGGGAAGAATAGCGGTTCAAGCCCGCTCCACAGTATTGGTGATAGAATGAAGTACAGTACGGTTCGCGGAATGAGGGATTTTCTCCCAGAAAAAGCAGAGCTAAAGCGCTGGGTGGAACAGGTTTGTGAGAAATGGTTCAAGGCATATGGCTTTGTTCCCCTGCAGACTCCGGCAGTAGAGGAATTCAAACTGCTTGCAAAGAAGGGAAGCGGAGGAGAAGCAATCAAGGACGAAATATACTATTTTAAGGACAAGTCTGGCAGAGAGCTTGGTTTAAGGTTTGACTTGACTGTGCCGACTGCGCGAGTTGTTGCAGAAAACCAGCAGTTAGGAAGACCGTTTAAGAGATACCAAATTGGACGCGTGTACAGATATGACAGACCGCAGAAGCAGAGATACAGAGAATTCACTCAGGCGGATATTGATGTGTTTGGAGTAAGTGGAATTGAAGCAGAATTTGAACTGCTCGCAATTTCTGTGAGAATCCTGCAGGAACTTGGAATTGAATTTAAGATAAGGGTTAACAACAGAAAGCTGCTGGAAGACATTGCTCTTGAAAGTGGAGTAAAAAAAGACAAGGTAAAGAATGCTTTCAGGGCAATTGACAAGCTGGACAAGATTGGGTGGGAAGGAGTTGAAGAAGAATTAAAGAAGGAAAAAATTCCGATTGAATTCATGCAAACAGTGAAGAAAAATAATGCATCATGCCTGTCAAACTGCAGAGGAGCAGAAGAAATTGAAGAGCTTTTTTCACTGTTGAAAGAACAGAAGCTGAATAAATTTGTTGAGCTTGACTTGACACTTGCAAGAGGGTTAGAGTACTACACTGGAACTGTTTTTGAGATTGCTTCAGAGAACGGCCCAAGCATTGGCGGAGGCGGAAGATATGATAAATTGATTGAAGCTTATGGCGGGCAAGCAACTCCAGCTATTGGAATTTCTTTTGGGGTTGACCGGCTGGTGGATGTACTTCAAGGAAAAAAGCTTGAAAGCAGTTTGAAGATTTTTATTATCCCTTTGGGTGACAAGGCAGGCAAAGAAGCAATTGGGATTGCTGAAGAACTGAGAAGCAAAGGAATTAATGTTGAAACTGATTTGATTGGAAGAGGAATAAGCAAAAACATTGCCTATGCTGACAGAAAGGGAATCCAGCTTGTGGGAATACTTGGCGAAGACGAACTGAAGAAAAAAGAAATTACTGTGAAGGACTTAAAAACTGGGAAGCAGAAGAGTGTTTCTTTAAAAAAATTGAGTGAGTTTCTTAAGCAATAAAGTTCCGAGAAAAACTATTCCCTTAAAAGCTTTTTTTGAATGAAATTGTTTTAACGCCCAAGTGGCTCAGTGGTAGAGCACGTCCTTGGTAAGGACGAGGTCGGGGGTTCGACTCCCCCCTTGGGCTTTATGGAATTATCTGCTGAAACAATAAAAGATATTCAAAAGCAGTAATATAATTGATTTGAATGAAGTGGGATGACACAGTAGTTGATGTGCTTGTAGAGAAGTATATAAGCAAAAAAGATGTTGTTGCTTTTGGCTCAAGCGAGCTGTCGGAAAAAATTCTAAAAAAGCTGGCTGTTGATGTGGAGGAAGCTGGGTTATCAATAAAAGTTGTGCCCACATCTATGGAAATTGCTGCACTGCTTTCAGACCTCAAAATTCCAAGCGCAAAAATTGATGATGCAGATATAGACCTTGCAATAGAGTTTGCTGATTTGGTGGACTCTGGATTTAACTATGTTAAGAGAGATTCCTCCTCGCTTGTGAGGGACAAGATGATTGCACAGAGCGCAGAGGAATTGATTATTGTTGCAAAAGAAAAAAACTATGTGAAGTTTTTGTCGGGAAGGGTTCCCTTTGAAATAGCAAAGTTTGGATTCAAGAAAACAGTTGACCAGCTGGAAGCGCTTGGAAAAGCAAGGATTAGAAAGAAAGGAAAGAAGTCAAGCCAGCTATACCAGACAGAAACAGGGCACTATATTGTGGACGTTGAAGTGGACAAGATTTACTCGCTTGACGATTTGGATTATCAGGCAAAACATATTCCCGGCGTACTTGAAACAGGGCTGTTCATAGGCTATGCAGACAGAATAATTCTACATAACAGGAAGATTGAGGTTAAGAGCAGGCTTGCCGCAGAGACATCCATTGCCGAAGACGATGACCTGAAAGACATAAAGAACATAATGAGCATTTTTTGAAAAGAACAAGCTTTTAAAGATTTAACAGGACAAATTCTTGAGCTATAACCAAATGAGTAGTGCCACGGTAGCTCAGCCTGGTTAGAGCGCTTGACCACTATAACACTTTGTTGTGTGGAGCGAAACTCATAATCAAGAGGTTGGGAGTTCAAATCTCCCCCGTGGCATATTTTACTTTTTTTAGTGAGAAAAATATTTTAGTTAAAGGAAACAAAGTCTTTTCCTTGTTGTTAATCTGTTTTTCGTAATTTTTAGTTAGTTTTTTAATAATATTCGTATCATTGTTTTTAAGATAAAAATGACTAAAAAAATTCCTGTTTGTGTTCTTGGAGCAACCGGAATGGTTGGCCAGCGCTTTATCCAGTTGCTTGACAACCACCCCTGGTTTGAAGTCACTGCACTTGGAGCAAGTGAGCGGAGTGCGGAAAAGACATACGAGGAAGCTGTTGGGGGAAGATGGATTGTTTCTGACTCAATTCCAGACTATGCAAGGGAAATGAAGATTGTTGAATGCAATGCAGAAAATATTGATGGAAAAATAGCTTTCGGCGCGCTGGACTCAGGAGTAGCTGAACCAATCGAAAAAGAATTTGCAAAAGCAGGTTTTGCTGTTGTCAGCAACTCCAAAAACCATCGCATGGAGAAAGATGTTCCCTTGCTGATTCCAGAAGTTAATGCTCAGCATCTTGACTCTGTCAAAGTGCAGAAAAAGAACAGAGACTGGGAAGGATTTATTGTTACAAATCCTAACTGCACAACTATTCAGTTTGTTTTAGCTCTTGCTCCACTGCACCAGGAATTTGGAATTAACAAGATTTTCCTGACAAGCATGCAAGCATTGTCAGGAGCTGGTTATCCCGGCGTGGCTTCTTTGAACATAATTGACAATGTTGTTCCATTCATTGGCGGAGAAGAAGGAAAGGTTGAAGAAGAACCGTTAAAGCTTTTTGGCGAATGGAACGGGCAGGAATTTAAGGACACGGAAATTGCAATAAGTGCTCAATGCAATAGAGTGAACGTAAAAGACGGTCACCTTGAAACGCTTAATATTGAATTGGATAAAAAAGGTTCACTAGAGGATGTGAAGAATGCAATGAAGAAATTTAATCCATTAAAGGAACTGAATTTGCCGAGCTCCCCTTCACAGCCAATCATTGTAATGGACGAGGATGACAGACCACAGCCGAGAATGGATCGGGACCTTGAGAGAGGAATGGGAAGCGTGGTTGGCAGAGTAAGAGAATGCCCTGTGCTTGACTACAAGTTCATTGTTCTCGGACACAACACAGTTAGAGGAGCTGCCGGAGCAGCTGTTTTGAATGCAGAGCTTTTGAAGGCAAAAGGATTAATCTGATTAACCAATAACTAACATGATTACCTCAGCTCTTGATTCAATTTTTCAAAGTTTCCTGTTTTTCGAATTACTAAGTAAGGAAACTCTCGTTCATAATGCTTTTCAATTTGAAAATTGTTTCTTTCAAGCCAGTTTTCGAATTCTTTGCGTACTTTGCTTTCTGTTAAAATGCCAAGAGGAGGGTCAAATCTAAGTTCGCCCCCTGGTTTCAAAACCCTTAATGCTTCTTTTACACAGTACTGAATACTGAACAGGTTAGGAACATGAAACAGACCTCGTCTTGAAACAATCAAGTCCACGGAATTGCTTTTGAAGGGCATTTCTTGTGCCTTGCCCGCGACTGCAAACTTTTTTCCATTATTGTCTTCAAAGCGTTTGTTTATTCTTGAAAGAACATTTGGCAAATCCATTGCAAAACAGTTTATGCCCCTTGCCCTGCATTCTTTTGCAAAATTTGAATAACCTGAAGCAACATCAAGCACAGTTTTGCCTCGAAAAGAATTAACATTTATTCCAAGATCTTGTTCATATCTTCTGAATGGATTGCCAGTGTGCTGTCTTGTGTAAAACCTGACCCTGGGCAATCTTGCATCTGCTCTTGTGCCCTGTTTCTGTTCTGGTTTTCTAGGCTTTTTCACACAAGAAGGATAACTAATTATTATTAAAAGGAAAACACAACACAATACACAAAAGCTGATGAAGATCGGGCTGAGAACTGAGTTCCTTTCAGGGGCAATGATTTGGATTATGAGTTCTGAGGCTTTTTTTTAAACCTTTCTTCAAGTAAATCTATTTAACAATTCATTCAAGCAAAGCTTAAATTGGATTTTATCAAACCGCCCCGGTAGTGTAGCCCGGCCAAGCATCCAGCCCTCTCAAGGCTGTGACGCGGGTTCGAATCCCGCCCGGGGCATTTTTTTTCTTAAACTCCGCAAACTGTTTTTAGGATTGTTCCGTCAATAGCAACTGTGTAAACAGTTTCGTTTCCTTCTTCGTCTTCAACAAAAGCATTGTAGAAAATAGTATTCAGTTTTACAACTTTTGTTATTTCTCCTGGAACAAATGACTGATCAGAAAAGCTTTTTGCAATTAATGCAGAGCTTGCCCAGGCCCTTGTTTGCTCTGCAGTACCAAGAAACAGGTCTCCCGGAGACTCCATAAAAATCCTGTCAGGACCTTCCTTGCACCAACAAGAATCAACAAGACAAGCAAATGCTTCACAAGCATCGTCTTTTGCATGGAATGATGCACTCGTAAAATGCGAGTGAGCAAAGATTGCAACTTCTTACAGCGAGTTTTTTGGAAGCGGAACTGAAATTGAAACCGTGCTTGGTTACAGTAGCGGATACTGCAAGACAAGAGACGAATTCAATGGAATGCTTGGCGGAGAAGAATTTCACTGCAGTCTGATAGGATACTATGATGGATTGCAATTAACAAGAGTTGTAGCAGAGCATGAAGGGCAGACAGAATGCGAAGAGTTAGCTGACCTGTTTAATAGCGCTCTTAAAATGAGCTAATTTTGCAATAAACTACAGTAAAAGAAAATAAGAAAATTAATAAATTTCAAAGCCTATGAAAGCTCTGAAATTGTTGTGTTTATTTTTTCTCCTATTTTTTCAATGTTTTGGATATCCATTGCATTGGTGCAGAAGGTTATTGCCAGCCCTTCTTTTCCCTGTCTTGCAGTCCTGCCAATTCTGTGAACATATGTTTCTGGTTCATCAGGCATGTCAAAATTGACTACATTGTCTATGTCATCTATGTGGATTCCTCTTGCAACAATGTCTGTTGCAATCATTACTGGGATTCTGCCTGTTTTGAATTTGTGCAATATTGCATTTCTTGCATTTTGTCTTTTGTCTCCATGCAATGGCAAAACCTTTATTCCGCGTCTTGAAAGCTGTCTTTCAAGCCAATCAACTGTTCGCTTTGTTCTGCAAAAAACAAGTGTTTTTGAATCCTTTTCCCAGTTGATTACATCTTCAAGAGCAGAAATCTTCTCATTTTTGTCAACCCTGACATAGTATTGTTCTACTTCATCAACAGAAAGCTTGTCTTCGCTTAGATTAAAGAAAACCTTGTCTTTTTTCAGATAACGGTCAATGAGCCTTTCAATTTCCAAAGGCATTGTTGCTGAAAAAAGCATTGTCTGTCTCTGGTTTGGAAAGTTAGAGATTATTTTTTCAATGTCGTCCCTGAAACCCATGTCAAACATTCTGTCTGCTTCGTCAAGAACCAAGAATTCAGCTCTTGAAAAATCAAGTTTTCTGCGAGAAATAAAGTCAAGGATTCTTCCAGGTGTGCCAACCACAATCTCTGGCTTTGCCATAAGCAGTGATGCTTGTTTTGAAACGCTTTCGCCTCCAAAAACAGTAACTGCTTTCAAATTCGTGTATATCAAAAGAGAGTCAATTTCTTTTTTGACCTGAATTGCAAGCTCTCTTGTTGGAGTTACAATCAGTGCAGAAAATGCCTTGCCCTGTTTTATTTTTTCAATGAGGGGTATTGCAAATGCTGCTGTTTTCCCTGTTCCAGTCTTTGACTTTCCGACAAGGTCTTTTCCTTTGAGTGCAACAGGAATTACTTCCTCTTGAACCTCGGAAGGGTTTTCAAATCCTTTTTCTTTAATTGCCTGTTTTATGTTATCGCTAATGTTAAATTCTTCAAATTTCAATTTTTCAACTCCTTTTTGTCTCTAAAAAGACTTTTGCAAAAAGGCAAAACGCTATTTCCCGAAGGACAAATTTTCAATTAAGAAAAAATAGAGTTTATCAAATCCTTTTCGTATAATAAAAATTGCATAAGAAAGGCTTTTAAAGGGCTGTTTCTTGAAAAAAACTGCAAAATAATTCAGTTCCCTTAACTGAAAGCAAGTATTGGTTTGATTTTCCAACTGCTAAAAATTATTAACTTCAATACAGTAGTGCTATCAGATGATTGTAAAAAAACCAATCTAAAACAAGATACAAAGGAGGTATCTATATCCCGGAAAGGGTTTCCCAACACTAGGGTTTTTTATCAGACCTCCTCCCTGTATCCCCCCTAACGGGTTTCTTTTTTTGAAAATTAAAATTATTTAAGAGCAAAACAATTGTTTTTTAATCATCTTTGTATTGAAATCTATTGATTTAAATGATTTCAATTTCTGAAAGAATTAAGGAAAGCATTTCTGATTTGATTGATACTGGAGCACATCTTGATGTTGCTGATGCAACAGAAATTGTTGCAAAAAAGCTCGGATTAAGAAACCAGTGGATTAATTTTACTCACATTGAATTCAGAAACAAGCTTTTTGAATCAGGCTACAAGCGAGTTCCAAAAGAGGAGCGAATTCTTTTTCTCCCCCATTGCCTTCGGCACAGCAAAGAATGCAAAGCAGAGCTTGGAGAAGAAGGGCTTGAGTGCAAGAAATGCGGCAAGTGCCAGATTTCAGAAATTATTGATTTAGCAAATGAAGCTGGTGTAAAAAAAACATTTGTTGTGCCAGGCGGAAGCATGTTAATCAAGCTGATTGGAAAATACAAACCAAAAGCAGTTCTTGGAGTCTGTTGTTACAATGAAGCACAACTTGCTTTTGACAACCTAAAGGGAACTGATGTTTTCCCGCAAGCAGCTCTTCTCATTAGAGACGGGTGCTCTGACACAAGAGCAAACATTGAAGAAATTAAAGAAAAACTTTTCTTGGGTGAAGAAAATGAATAAATTGAATTTTGAAAAAGAACAGGTTATTGGAATTGTTGTTCTTGCAGTGCTCGTGCTGATTGCAGGAACAATAGTTTTTTTCACTTCCACTCCGACAGGGTGTGAAGACTGCATGCAAAAAATAAAGGATTCTTCTTCCTTGATTCACGATGAAACAATTCTCGTAAAACAAGACACTGTAAAAATAGTGAGTCCTTCTGAAACAGCAACTCCGTTGACAGCAAGCGCTTTAACAAAGCTTGCAAAAAGTGTCGAGAGCGACATGGACTGGGTTATTGAAAAAGAAACAAGATACTTCAATGAAGTAATGCTTGCTAAAACAGAAGAAGAGGCTAGACAAGGATTTGAAAAACAGGTTGGAGCAAACATTTTTCAGACATATCTTGCACAGCTAAGCTATGAAGCAAGAGTCTCAATTGAACAGGATATTGAAATAAGTGAAACTATTGCTGAGATTGCAGGAGAAGAACTTGAAGTAATTAAGCAAGCAGATGTGCTTGGCGAAGATTTTCTAGAACAAGAGTTTTTGGAAGAAAACCAAATTGAAGAAGCAGGGGTAAAAAAAGAATTTGACAGTTTGATGAGCGAGTATATTAAAAGAATTAAAGGAAACTTTTTTGTCACATCAGACCCACTGCAACAGTTTGTGCACGCGGAAAAAATTCTTGAACTCAACTACCTGTTCGATATATATTCATAGATTTGGCATTCATTCCCTGAGTTGGCACTCACTCATAGAACGGAGAAATAGAGTCAACAAAATCCTGTTTTGAAATTTTGCAAATTAGCTTGTCTTCAAAGCAGGATATTCCTTTTTCAGGCAAGTGATTCCAGACATTCTTGAATCCCTGCTTTTCTATTTTATTGAAATTTTTTTCAACCCTCCATTGATAGCTTTTGCTTTTGTTGGAATACAATTTTCCTTTTTCAAGAGCCTTGCAGAAAGGATAAATTTTCCGGAATTCAAGAACCTCGTCTTTTTTGAGCGAAACAAAAGGGAAAAGAGAGCAGGGAGCAGGTCTTGCCTGATAAATTCTGCATTTTCCTTGCTCCAAAAAACAACAGTCTTTTCCCTCTCTTTTTAAGGCAATGGAAGGAAGGAAAAGAAATTTTTCAGAAAGAGTCCCAAATTTGTCTTCGAAAGAGTCAGCAATTCTTTTTGGAAGAAACTGGCTTGAGACTGTGAGGCGGGAGTTTCTTTTTTCTACTTTAAAAAGTTGCAGATATAGGCTAGTGTGTTTTTTGATAAATTGTTTAAATGAAACAGAAAGAAATTCAGCGATATTTCTTGCCTCGCTTGGAAGAATTGTAATATAGTATAGAGAACAACATTTACTGCAATTGAGGTTAAGACAATCAAGGAAAATAGAATCCATTCACAGTCTCCTTTCCGAGTTCACATAAAAGAAGTGTTTTTGAAACTTTAAATCATTATCCTTTGCTTAAGAATAGGTTTTAAATGTTTAGCAGACAAATTTTGTTAAACCATAACACGGTCTGACAAGAAAGACTGCCTTCGTAGCTCAGTGGCCAGAGCACTTGCCTTGTAAGCAGGGGGTCGTGGGTTCAAATCCCACCGAAGGCTTTTTTTAAAATTGGTTTCTTGCTCTGATTCAAAACCAATAAATATCTGAAACTTGTTATATTTGCAGGAATAAAAGGAGTTGATTGCATGGAAAATTCAATACAATTTGTTGCAAACTATGGGGACTGGAAATCTATAAAAAAACTCACAGTAGTTGAGGGAATGCAGCCTCGAACAATAATGGAGTTTCTTGCAAGCCTTGCCACTTCACTTGATGGAAAGGTTGAAGAAAACCTGAGAAAAGAAGTTTCCTTAGAAAAACTTGACCTTGCGCTTCAAGAAGAGCTTGAAGACATTGGAAAGAGTGAGAAGGATATTGCAAGCGCGCTGAAAGCAGTTAACAGCAGAAAAATCTCTTCAATAGTCAATGAAATAACTGATTTGGAAAAGCTTCAGAAAAACGAGAAAAAAGAGCTAGCGCAGTTTTGCAAAACTTATGCTACAAGAAAAGCATTAAAACAATGCAAGCTTCCGTTTGACTATTCTGACATTGATGTTCCAGGAATGAAGCGACTTAAAAAGAAAAAGGCATAGAAATGATTGAAACAATTCTCGCACTGGATGAAGCAGCGATAAGTCTAGTGTCAGGATTGCAAAATGATTTTTTAACAATTTTAATGCTTGCAATTACTTTTCTTGGAAACCCATTGTTTTGGTTTTTTGTGGTTGCCTGGCTTTACTGGAAGGGAGAAGAAAACAGGTCTTTCTTTCTTGCAGGACTGATTGTTTTTGCCTCTGCACTAACTGGGGCATTGAAAATAGGAATTGCAAGACCACGCCCTTCATTTAAAAATGTTGATTTGTTAATTGGAGAGTACTTGAGTAATTATTCTTTTCCAAGCGGACACGCTACAATGGCTGGAGCAGCTTTTTCTTTTTTTAGGGGAAAGAGAAAAACAATTGCTCTTGGACTGCTTGTTTTGGGGGTAATGATTTCACGCGTTTACCTTGGCGTGCACTTTCCAAGCGATGTGATTGTTGGAGCAGGAATAGGACTTGCTTCAGGTGTTGCATTTAAGAGATTTGAAATCATGGTTCAGAAAAAAATAAGGCTTTCAAGAAGAAAGGATGAAGCAGCAATAGCAATTATCATAGGACTTGGATTAATTGCAATGCTTATGATAAAGCCTGCGCCAATCATTGGAATTTTATTGGGTTATATTTTCGGATTCTTTGCATTCAAGGGAATTAACACAGAGCAGAAAACTCTGCTTGGCAGAGCTGCTGCAGTAAAACAGGCAGGAGGATTTGCAGTGCTTGGCATAATTCTCGCATCAACACAATTTGCAGGATATGGCTTTTCTTTTGCTTTGTTCCTATTAAGCGGATTATGGGTCTCGCTTTTGTGGCCTCTGGCTTTTGAAAAAATTTATAAATAAATGCAGGCACTATTTGATACAGTATTTATAACTCATTGCGAAAGCAATGGGTTGGACGTACTTCGGTTCGTCCGCTCAAAAGCGGACCCCGCCTTAGTATAGTAGCTATTACGCTCGGCTGTAGATGTTTTTGAAACCAGCTTTTTGCTGGAAGCCAGTGGATTGCAGA
>JAFCCW010000001.1 GCA_017609985.1 Candidatus Iainarchaeum sp. | reverse complement strand
ATTTATCAGCAAATAATTGACTCAAGCAAAGATATAAATGACCATCTTTCAAATGTGCATCAGGATATTAACGCGAACATAAACGCTTTAAACACAAATTTAACAGCAGAAATAAACCAAATTACAAGCGAAGTATGGCAAGACTCCAACGCAACGCTGTTGTTTCAATATTTGCAGGATATAAACGCGGTTGTTTATGATATTAATTCTTCGGTTGCAATCCTTCCTGCTAACATCTGGAGTTATACAACAAGGGCTTTAACTGATTATAACCAAGCACAAATGTTCACTTATCTGAGTGATGTTAATGGAAACAATTGGATTTCTGCGAGCGATGTTTGGAATTATACAACGAGGAAATTAACTGATTATAATCAAACACAAATGTTCACTTACTTGCAAGATATCAATGCGACAGTAAAAGACATTAATGGAAACGCGTGGATTACTGCTTCTGAAGTGTGGAGTTATGCTGACAGAATTTTAACGGATTATAATCAAACAGATATGTGGAGTTACTTAATTGATATTAATGCAGTGAGCAATGATATTAATACAAATGTCTGGCTGTCTGCAAGTGATGTATGGGCATATGCAAACAGGCAATTAACAGATTATAATCAAACACAAATGTTCACTTATTTGCAGGGTATAAACTCAACTACTCTTGATATAAATGGAAACTTGTGGATTTCTGCAGGGGATGTTTGGGATTATGCAAACAGAACTATAACGGATTATAATCAAACAGATATGTGGAGTTACTTAATTGATATTAATGCAGTGAGTTTTGACATTAATGAAAATGTTTGGGTTTCAGCTCAGGAAGTCTGGGATTATGCTCAAAGAGAATTGACAGATTATAACCAGAGTACAATGTGGAATTATTTATATGACATTAATGTTTCTGTGGCAGATATTAATGGCAATAGTTGGATTAGTGCACAGGATGTTTGGAATTATAATGTAAGAGCTTTGACGGATTATAATCAGACAAGAATGTTTGCTTACTTGGCAGACATCAATGCTTTTTCACAGGATATAAACAAAACAACTGCTAATGTTTGGTTGAGTCAGCAGCAAGATTTTAAAGTGATTTTGTCTGATTTTGGGAAGATTGCGAACGGTAGCATTTACAGGGCAAAACTTTGGGTGTTTGATTTTAATGGAAGTGCAATGAATGCTGATTCTACTCCGACAATGACTTTGTATGATCCTGTAAGAAACATTACTGTGCAAAACATTGATTTTAACCAGGTTGGAACAGGGGTTTATTCTTATTCTTTTGTTACTACAAGCGGTCACACTGCAGGTCAATGGGAAGCTATTGCAAGTGCTACTGTTAACGGTTCAACAGTGAACCCGTCTGATTGGTGGGAATTGACTGGGAATCCTCCTGAGATAACAATCAACTCAATTACTGACACAACAGTTTCAAGCATTACTGCTAATGCAACAATAACAAATGAGGGGATTGGCGGGCAGGAATATCAGTATGAGTATTGTATTGTTTCAGAGCAAACAAATCAGTGTGGCAGGGGTGATGATGAAAGTTATGCTTCAGGAGCAAAGTTTATTGTTGCAGGGGAAAGTTGGAATACTGATTTGAACTTGAGTGTTGCTTCAGCTGGGACATATTGGTTTAAGGTAAAGGTTTATTATGGAGCTGAAACAAGTGCTGCTTCAAGACAGTTTGTTGCAACAGATGAATCTGAAGAAGAAACAGAGCCGGACATTGACACAGGCAACGGGTCAGGAAGTGGAGGCGGTGCAAGTGCTTTAATTACTTTGCCTGGGCTTGTTGGAAAAATTTCTATTGAAGAGTTTCCAAGCGAGATGGTTGTAAAGCAGGAAGCAGTTGAATTCTTTTTGGTTAAAGCAAGAAATGTGGGGGAAGGAAATTTAACAGATTTAAAGTTAAGCATTGATGGATTGCTTTTAGAGTGGTATGCGGTTGAGCAGGATAAGTTTTCTTTAGCTCCTAATGAGGAGGTTTCATTTATTGTAAAAGTTTCTGTTCCTTTAAATGCAGAGGTTAAAGACCATTTAATTAAATTTAAGGTTTTAAGCAAAAATGATTCTGAGGAAGTGAAAAGTGTTTTAAGAGTTATGAAGAAAAGCTTGGCAGAGATAAGATTTAGAAATATTCACATTTCAAGAATGATGGTTGGAGGCTCTGGAGAAATTGATGTTGTGCTGTTCAACAATAGTCTAAGGGATTTGAATTTGGATGTTTCACTGCTTACTCCTCTTGATTGGGAAATTGAAAAAAACAAGACTTGTTTGTTGCTTAAAGCTGGGCAACAGAAAAGATTAAAATTTAAAGTAAAAACTTCTTATCGGAGTGGAGTGCAAAATCTTGTTTTAACAGTTAAAAGCAGGGATGGTTTAATATTTGCAGATAATGGAGAAAACAAGTTATTCAAAGAGCTTCTTGTAATAGTTCATGCTCCTGAAAAGCCGTTTACTGTTTGGATATTCCCAAGCAAATGGTTTTTTGTCGCTGTTATTGCAATAGCACTGTTCGCTTTAATAGTATTCTTTGCCAAGAGAAGAAAGAAGGTTCACAGGAAAATAAGTTTAATGAAATCAAAAGCAAAGAAAAAGTTAAACTCTGAACCAGAGGAAGTATTTGAAATAAAGAATATTGAAATAACCGGGAAAACATTCGGTGTTGTAGTCAATGCAAGGGACAGGGAAGAAGAGGAAATTTTTACATTTGAACTGAAAGAATTAAGTGATAGTTTTGCTTGGAAAAAGAAGATTGAAGATATGATTGTTTCAAGAGAAAAGATAACAAAAAATAAGGTTAAAGACGCAAATGAAAAAAAAACCAGTGCTGAAGCAAAGGCAAAAGCTGATGAAACCAAAGAAAATGCAATAAAAGATAATGCAGTAAAAAAAGCAAACATTGGGAAAGATGTCCATAAAAAAGAGAAAATGCTTGTTTTAGGAAACGAATTTG
This sequence comes from Candidatus Iainarchaeum sp., assembly GCA_017609985.1. GTDB lineage: Archaea > Iainarchaeota > Iainarchaeia > Iainarchaeales > JAFCCW01 > JAFCCW01. The sequence goes on along the minus strand of JAFCCW010000001.1, from coordinate 178,752 downwards.
AAGCTGTAGATAAAAAAGTTGCAGAGCAGGAAAAAGAATTAGAGGGTTTAAAAGACCTCAGTTTAAAGACAAAGAAGCAGTTGCTAAAGAAAAAAGCAGAATTGCAAAAAAACTTTGAAGCATTAAAGGAAATGCATTCAAAAAAACTCTTGCCTGAAGAGGCTTTCAATGAATCAAAAAAAGCAATAGGAAAAAAGCTTGCGGAGATTACAAAAGTTCTGAAAACTAAGCCAGAATTGCTTAAAGAAAGCGAGGAATTGAAAAAAGCATTGAAAGAATTGAAGAAACTGCATTCAAATGGCTTGTTGGAGGACAATACATTTGTTAAATCTGAAAAAAAGATTCACGAAGAATTGGATAAAATAACAAAAATTGTTGGCAGAAGAAAGATAAAATAATTTAACACTGTTTGTCTATTTTAAAGAATTTTCAAAAAAAAAAAAACATTTTCAAAAACTATATACAAGTCAGGTTTTCCTGCGTGTTTCAGGAGTTCCAAAATCTTGTTTAAATGTGAATGGATATCTGATATTGCGAGTATTTTCATAACAAAAGCCTTTTAAGTTTCTTGAGCAGTAATTTATTACGGGGATTGGAATGTTTAAAAGGCTTTTACTTGCTCTTGTTTTACTTCTCTTTGTGTCATCAGCGTATTCTGATATAAGTGTTTTGGAACCTGTTAAGGCAGATGTTGCAGATGAGGGCATTCTAGAACTCGGAAGTGTTTCATGCGGAGAAACAATTGAAATAATCGTCAAAAGACGTTTTGGAGACTTTTATTGGGACAAAATTGTTGAAGAGCAAAGCAGTGTTCCTGCTGGCTGGAGTTTTAGCTGGGAACAACAGCGCGATTCCCTCATAATTCTTGTTTCTGTTCCGGAAAATGCTGTTGAAAGCACTCAATTGCTAAAAATAGGGCTTTCTTCTGATGAGGATATTTTTGCTCCTGCTTTTCTCAATGCACGCGTTTCAGTAAAAAAACAGCTTCTCTCAGTGGATATGGTGAATTTGTCACAGGAGACAATGGTTGGCGCACCAACTAAATTTGGGCTCTCTGTTTCAAATAATTCAATTGCTGACCACCGGCTCTTTGTGTCCAGCACTCTTCCGAGTTACTGGTTTGAAGACATTGTTCTTGAAATTCCTGCAATGGACACAACTGTTTTTGAGTTAGAGCTTGTTCCCCGCTCTTACGGCCCAAGAGAATTTTCTTTCAGAATTGAATCAAAATTGAATGATTTTTCAAAGATGTTTGATGCAAAACTTCTTGTTTTTCAGACTCTCTCGGGAAAATATACTTCTGTGTTCTATGGTTTTCCGTTTTTTAACATCTCTCTTCTCCCCTACTATTTTGTGAACAGCTTTCTTGCTCTTGTTTCTTGAAAGATTGAAAGAGAGTGTTTTAATGAAAAAGATTGAGAATTTTTCAAAGGAAATCATTGCAGCGATTGAATCAGACAAGGTTCAGAACAGAGTAGAGTTGAACAATCTGAAAAACAGGCTCTGCAAAAAACATGGAATAAAGAAACTTCCAACCAATCCAGATATTCTTGCCTGTGCTGTCTCTCCAAAAAAAAAGACTATTAACCTGCTTAAAGCAAAGCCAACCAGAACAAAGAGCGGAATCGCTGTTGTTGCAGTAATGGGTAAACCAGACAACTGTCCAGGAGAATGCATTTACTGCCCTGGGTCTTTGACTGAAAAGAAAACTCCAAAAAGTTATACTGGCGGAGAACCTGCTACAATGCGAGCTCTTGCAATGGATTTTGATGGAAAAAAGCAAACCAGGAAAAGAATTGAGCAGCTTGGTCACTCTGGACACAAGACTGGAAAAATTGAGCTCATCATAATGGGTGGCACATTCCCTGCAAAACCTGTCAAAGAACAAAAAGAATTCATGAAAGACTGTATTAATGCTGTTTCCAAAAGCAATGGAGAAAGCATTGAGCAGGCAAAAAAGTTTGCTGAAAAATCAGAACAAAGAATCACTGGAATTACTTTTGAAACAAGACCTGACTATTGCAGAAAAGCGCATGTTGATATGATGCTTGACCTTGGAGGAACCAGGTGCGAGCTTGGGGTGCAAATGCCTTCGGATAAAATTTACAAAATAATCAAAAGAGGTCATTCAGTGAAAGATGTTGTTTCTGCAACTGCTTTGCTCAAGGACGCTGGCTTTAAGGTCTGTTATCATTTAATGCTCGGCCTCCCGGGTTCTTCTCCCCTAAAAGATTTAGAGCTTGCAAAAAAGATTTTCTCCAGCCCTGATTTCAAACCAGACATGCTAAAAATTTATCCAACTCTTGTTGTAGAAAAAACTGTTCTATGCAAATTGTGGAAAGCAGGAAAATACACTCCTCTTGATTCAGAAACTGCTGCAGAGCTTGTTGCTAAAATAAAGAATATTGTTCCGCGCTGGACTAGAATAATGCGTGTTCAAAGAGATATTCCCGCTCCCTCAATAACTGCAGGAGTAAAAAAAAGCAATTTACGACAGCTTGCGCTTGAAAAAGCAGAGCAATGCAATTGCATTAGGTGCAGGGAAGCTGGATTAAAGGAGAATGAAGATTACGACAAGGCAGAACTTTTTGTTGAAGAATACACTGCAAGCAAGGGAAAAGAATTTTTTATTTCCTTTGAAGACAAAAAACAAAAAACCTTGTTTGGTTTTTTGAGAATGCGTTTTATTCACAACCCGTTCAGAAAAGAGCTTGGAAAGAATACTGCTATTGTCAGAGAATTAAGAGTTCTTGGAGAACCAGCTGAATTTAGTTTAAAAAATAAGGATAAAATACAGCACCACGGGCTTGGCAAAAAACTTTTGGAACAAGCAGAAAAAATTGCTGTCTCGAAAGGAAAACAAAATCTTGCTGTTTTGAGCGGAATTGGAGTAAAAGAATATTACCGGAAGCTTGGCTTTTCTGACAAAGGAGCTTATCTTTCAAAAGAGTTAAATACTTGAAAAACAGTATTTCTTGAATGAAGGCACACGAAGAATTTTTTCTTTTTCTTGAAGAGCATCCTGAACTTCACCCAATTTCCAAATCAGGACTTTATATTTCAATAATTAAGTCTATTTCAGAAAATGCTAAAAGCATTAACGAGCTGTACTCAGAATTTTCATCGATTGAATCAGAAGACCTTGACCTTATTGTAAAATCTCTTGAGAAAGTCAGGGTTCTCAAAAAGATTAATGTCTTGGACAAAGAACTCTACTATCTTGAAAGCCTTGGAGAAAACTTTTTGGAAAAATATAAAAAAGCAAAAAGCCAGTTTTCCGCAATTGATGAATAAGATAAGGGCGAGTCAAGAAAATCAGAAAAACAATAAAAAAATCAGGAAAAAATCAGCAAAGCAGAAACAACAACTAAAAATTAAGAAAACCAATCTTTTTTTAGAAAATGAAAATTTTCAATGCTTTGTGAAGCTTTTATAAATATAAGAGTAAGTATATTATTTATAGTATATAGTATGCTTGAAACACGGTAAATTTTGATAGGTAGTGATTTTTGATGAAGAAAATTTTTATAGCAATTCTTGGACTGGGAAAGGGTAGCTGGGGCCATGTTGCTAGAATTATTGCTGAAGAAGAATGGGATCAAATCCTGCTTATTTCAAATGAATGGGGTAAAGAAAATTTTGCTCCAAGCAAGGAAACTGACTGGTTAATGGTTAACAACAGGCTTGGTTTTGAAATTTTAAAGGATGAAATCAAAAAAGGCCTGCCTGAAGGAGATCTTCACGTCAGCCTGATTTCAGGTTCTGGAAAAGAACACACTGCTCTCATAGCTGCTTTGCGAGAATCTAAAAAAGAGTTCAAGGTTGTTATTTTAACTGGAGAAGGACTTAAAACTTATTAACTGATTTTGATGCTTGAAATTGTTCTTTTTGTTGTTGTTCTTGTTCTTGCATTAGCTCTTGCATTGGTTTTGAAAAAGAATTCCGAACTTGAAGAATTACTGGAGAGCTCAAGGTTCTCTAAACAGAGCCAAAGCTCAAAATATGGAAAAATTGCAGAGCAATGGATTCCTTTTGCAAAAGATTTTCCTCTTGACGCGGGAAATTTTAGATTTCTTGGTTCTCCAATCGACGGAGTAAGTTTTGAGGAAGACAAAATTGTATTGTGTGAATTTAAAGCAGCAAGTTCTCAGCTAAGCCCAAAGCAGAAAAAAATCAGACAGCTTGTGAAAGACAAAAAAGTTGACTGGCTGGAATTCAGAATAGAATAGCTTTTTATACATTAAATATTATCTTATTTCGATGAATCAAAAAATCATTGTCTTGCTTTTGCTTCTTCTTTTGCCCTGCTCTTTTGCAACAGACTATGGTGAAGAAAAAACAAGATTCAATAATGCAATTGACAGCTTTAAATCAATGGTTGAATTGGAGGAAATTGTGCAGGGTGAACAGGTTTTGCCTGTGGAGAGCATGATTTTTTCAAGACTTGAGTCTTTGAAAAAAAATTATTCTGAAATGATTTCTGCAATTGAATCAAAAAATAGTATTTTAGCAAAACAAAAGCACGAGCTTGTCTCGAAAGAACTTCTTGAGATTTCTGAGAAAACAAATCTTGGGCTTTCCCCTATTGGAATTTCAAGAACAATCGGAAGCTGGTTTTTTGCAGATGTTCAGGAAATTGAGTCAAATGAAAATCCTGAATTCCAGTACAGTGTAACAGACACAGCAACTGGTGAAACAACTAGTGCTAGAAACGAGTCAAAAATTTCAGAAGGGAGTGAAGAAGGCCAAGGCGAAAACAATGCTGGCGAAGGCAGTATTGTTGAAGTTGGGTCAGAGCAGGGAGACCTGTCAGCTGTTTTGTTTGCTCTTGGATTCATCGCAGTTGCTCTTCTTTTAGCAGGGGCTTTCATCAAGTTTAAAAAAACAGGTTTTGCTTTCTCGATTCTGCTTTCTCTAATGCTTTGCATCTTGCTTGTTCCCGGAGCAAGTGCTGATGAAGCAGTCTGTGGAAAATTTAATTTCCTTGAGTATTGTTGGTCAAATATTTCCCCAACCCACCCCCAGTATTCTTCACTTCAGGATTGTTCTAGAGGACCAGGAAAGATTATTTCAAAACTTGAGGAAACAGGAGTTGTAAATTATTCAACTCAGTCTCAGCTGAACTTTAAAATTCCAGAACAATCCATAATGGGGGTTTATTTAACTGTTGAAAACTGTGGCTCTTACACTATTTCCAATTCCACTATCCGTGTTTACAATTCTGAGAGATATTTTACGAAAAACAATGGTTCCAAAACTCATTGGATTCATCTTCAGCCACCGCCTCTTGCTCCAGGAGAAAGCTTTTCAGGAAGTGTTTTCTATCCTGCAGAGGATTTCCCAGAGCACCAGAAAGGAGGCAGTACTTATGCAAAAGTTATGTTTGACAGAAGCTGGAACCACAATTTTGACAATCCTCAAAGTGAAAGAATTGTTCCATTTTATGAAAACATTGAATCAGGGTCAGGAGGCTGGGCAAGAGTTTCCGGAAGCTTTTCAATGGACCCTTCAAATATTTATGAAGTGGGCGAAGAAATTTGTTACAGTACAACTTATTCTTATCTGACTGGAAGCGTGCCAAGAGTTTGGGTTAGTTCTGTGACAAACCCTGGTTTTTATGACTCTGTGCACAGAGGAATTGACTTTTGCAATGAAGGATTTGATATCTTGGTTGGAGCAAGAGTTAATCAAATGTGCTCCAAAGGGGGGCTTGATAGGTTTATTGACTTTTTTGCGCTTGATTTGATTGAATCAAAAACTTTTGGTTTACCATATGGTTCTGATAATAAAAGATGTCTTTATCCTCTTTGGCCAGGAAACTTTACCTGGAATGATGGAATAAATATCTGTTATAGCGGCGAGGGAATTGACTGTTTTACTCCAAATACTTGGCCTCCTGGCTCTTCTTTTTATGCCCAACCTGAAGCAGAACTGATAAAGGGACCAATGCCCATAATCAGCCACGTATTCCCTGAACTATATTTTACTGGACTTGGAACTCCGCTAAAAATAGAAGCAACCATCAGGAATGATTTTTCTGACCGTGACCTTGGAGAAGGAACAATGTATCCATTAAAACTAGAAGTGCATTTTTTCAGAGGAAATTCTTCTACTCCAAATTATGAAAGAAGTTATTCAATTGAATCACTAATTCCTGCTGGAGAAAAATTTACTGTGGAAATTTCTGACCCAGGATATGATATTTCAAATGTTTTTGGAACAACAAAAATCAGAAGCTTTGTAAAATACGATCTTGACTCAGTGCCAAACAACTGGAACAGCCTGCTTTCAAAAGAACTTCTTTATTTAGAGGAAAGCCAGACAGGTTTTGCTCACCAGGCATTTTCTGCAATCAACACAAGCTATGAATTCCCAGCCCTGATAGAGCTTGTTTTTGCTGACGACGAAGATTTTTTAATAAGCCCGGGAGAAAGCAGAGAAATAGAAATTTTGTTAAAGAATCCATTTGAGAGTGAAAAAACTTATTTGCTTTCATCCAACTCGTCTCTGACAAGATTTGTTGACAGTTCAGGAAATGAAATTTCAGAAGTTATTATCCCAGGCTACAGCGTGATTGGAAGTCTGATTGAACCAGGAGAATTAACTGGAATAACTGCAATCGTGAAGATTCCGTCAACAGCATCCAATGGAAACAATTCAATCAGTCTTGTTTCAACACAGCTTGAAAATTCAAGCGTGTCACAGGCTCTGCAGGTTAATGCAAGAGTTGAAAAAGCAATGTTTGGATTTGATGCTTTCTGCAATAATTGTCCTCTTTCTTCAGGAGATGATGCAATAGTGCATGTTCCTGTTTGGAATCCTTATTCTCTTCCAGCAGGATTTAATGGAAGATTGTATTACCGAGAATCAGGCAGGGAAGAAGTTCTTGTGAAGAACTTTAGCGGTTCTGTTGCAAACGTGAGTAAATACAGCCCAGTAATCATTGGCAGAAACAATGAGCTTGCAATAAACAGCAGTATTGTTGGAAATGGCGGAACAGGGCATGTAGTCATTTCCTCTGGAGGAGTAACTTATGAGAAATATTTCGCAGTTTCTGTTGGCCCAGGCTCAATCTCTGTTCCAGACATCAACTTACTGGGAATTGTGATTGTGGGGCTTCTTGCTCTTTTTATTGTGCTGAGACAGCATAGCGAAGAATAGCTGCTACTCCGCCAATAGATTCAAGTTTTTGTCCTGCCTCGTTTTCCTGTGACACTATGTGAATTTGCCCCTGCATTTTTTCAGAAACTTCCATAATTTTTTCAATTCTTTCCCTTGTCTCTAAAAGATTTTTTTCATTCACAAGCAATACTTCAACAGCTCCAAGCTCTGCTGCGTTTTCAACTTCACTTATTCCATAAACTGCTTTTCCTTGCCCTTTCCCAATTTCTTCAAAAAGTTTTTCAATAACTTTCTCTTCTTTTGCAAGAACTGTTTCGCTGACTGCTTCTCCAACAACATCACTTTTCAGTAACTCGCTTAAACCTGTTTTTCCCACAGAATTTGTAGCACAGGAAAAGATTTTGAATTTGCATCCTGTTTCATCAATCTTTTTCTTGATTTTTTCTCGAGTAAAACCAGGCCCTGCAATAATCACAATTTCTGGTTCTAATTCAGTAACCTTGGAAATTATTTCGTCAAAAAAGGAATTGTTTTCTTCGGAATCATATCTCTTTCCCTGCTTTTCTGCGAGAATTTTTGCCCGTTCCTCTGACCCAAACTCTTTGATTGAATAAACAGATGCTGTTTCATCATCCAGCAAAACAACAATAATTGATGCTCTTCCAGAAGCCTTTCTTGCTTTCTCCAGCCGCTCAGCCTGGTATTTTTTTATTTTATCTTTCTCAATTCTGATTTTTGTTCCTGGTTCAAATTCAATTGAATGATGTGACTTTAGCTCAACAAGCTCTTCCGGCTTTCCCTCTAAAATGATTCCTGAAACACGGAGCTTTCCTGAAAACTTGTGAAATTCTGCCTGCTCTGTCTCAAGCTTTATGAATACGTGAATTCTCTCTGCTTTGTCTCCCTCATGCTTTGGCTTTATCTTGCGGGTAGAGCTTCCGCTAACCCTGTCGCCGGACTCAATAACTTTTTCAAGATGCCACAGGTCATCAAGAGAGTCAGGAACAAGTTCGAGAATGCTTTCCTTAAAGTCCATTTTTAGGATTTGCATGGAATTAATTAGCTCTGAAAGAGTTTTTAAATGGTTTTTAGTTGTTTTTTCCTAAGAAAAACAATAACTTCGCTTAACAAACTATTCAAAATCCACTCAAGAATATATTTAAATAATTATGTTGTTAACATATTTATGGTGATTTGTTGAATCTTACAATGTCAATTAGTGGCGGGCTCGAAGAGCTCGTCAAAGAATACAAGCACATTAAATGGACTGAAATTGCGAGAAATGCAATCAGAGAAGAAGCTGTTAAATTGAAGAAGATTGAAATTCTGGAAAAATATCTTGAGAAGAAACCTATTAGCAAAGAAGACTGGTTATGGATGGACAAGATAGACTGGCACCCGGTTGACGAAAAAGAATATAATTCCAAATTTGTTAAAACAGTATTAGATTCAGATAAGAGCAGGTCAAAGAAAGTTGAGTGCCTTGAGGACTTGCTGAAGTGAAATCCATGGTTTTTGAACTGCACACCATATCTAATTTTAACAGGAATTTTATAAAACTTGCAAAGAAAAACCCTGAATTCAAAAAAGCAATTGAAAAAAAGATTTTTCAAATACTGGAAAATCCTTTCAGATTCAAACCAATGCGCAGACCTCTGCAAGAATTTAGACGAGTTCACTTACTCAAAAGCTTTGTTCTGCTTTACAAAATTGATGAAAAAAAGAAAGAAGCAGTATTAGTCAAACTGGAACACCACGACAATGCCTATAAATAGGAATTTTTTTCCAAAAGCAAGCAGGCAAAAATCAGTTAAAACACTTTTTAAAGGCTTTTCAGATTAATTTCTTGCATGGCAAAGAAAAATATTGAACAGCACAAAGCTGTAAGGATTGCAGTCATTGACTATGACAAGTGCCAGCCGGAGAAATGCAATTGGCTTTGCATTAGAATGTGTCCAGTTAACAGGCAAAGCAAGGAATGTATTGTGCAGGATGAGCAGGGAAAAAAGCCTCTTATTTCTGAAGAACTCTGCACTGGCTGTGGCATCTGCCCTCACAAGTGCCCTTTCGAGGCAATTTCCATAGTTAATCTTACAGCTAGGCTTGCAGAGCCACTGCACCAGTATGGGGAAAACATGTTTCGCGTGTACAAACATCTTCAGCCAGAGAAGGGAGCAGTAATTGGATTAATTGGAAGAAACGGAATTGGAAAAAGCACTCTTCTAAATATTCTTTCAGGAAACATTATTCCAAATCTTGGAAATTTAGACACTGAAGCAAGCTGGGAAAGCGTGCTTGAGCATTTCAGGGGAAAAGAAATTTTTGAATTTATTGAACAGGTTTCAGAGAAAAAAATAAAGCTTTCTTACAAGCCACAGCAAGTTGACAGCATTCCAAAAAAATTTAAGGGCAGGGTAATTGACTTGCTTAAAAAAGCAGATGAAAAAGGATTACTGAAGAAAACAGCGAAAGAGCTTGAAATTGACGGAATTTTAGAACAAGATATTTCCTCTGTTTCAGGGGGGGAACTACAGAGAATTGCAATTGCCGCTGCAATGCTGAAAAAAGCAGATATTTATTTCTTTGACGAGCCAACAAGCTATCTTGACGTAAGGCAGAGACTAAGAACAGCAATGTTAATCAGAGAGCTTGCTGATGAAAACACTGCAGTAATTGTTGTAGAGCATGACTTGAGCGTGCTTGATTACTTAAGCGATTACATTAACGTGCTCTTTGGAAAACCAAATGTTTATGGAGTAATTTCTGCAAAGAAAAGTGTCAGAAACGGAATCAATGAATTTTTAGATGGTTTTTTAAGGGATGAAAACATTAAGTTCAGAGGAGAAGAACTCAGGTTTGAAGTCAAGCCACCTGGAGAACTTACAAAGAAAAAAAAGATTGCAAAGTTCCCTGTACTAAAAAAGAGTTTTAAAGGATTTGAACTTGAAACAGAATCTGGCTATTTCAGGGAAGGAGAAGTAATAGGAATCCTCGGGCCAAACGCTATCGGCAAGACAACTTTTGTCAAAATGCTTGCCGGTGTTGAAAAGCCTGACTTGGGCAGGATTGATTTGAATCTAAAGGTTTCTTACAAACCCCAGTATCTTGTTCCCGAAAAAGGAAAAACTGTTGAAGAACTGTTTTCCGAAGACGAGATTGATAGTGGCCTGTTTGAATCAGAGATTGAAAGAAAGCTTTCAATCAAGAGACTCTTCCCAATGAAGCTTGAAGAATTAAGCGGAGGAGAATTGCAAAAAGTTGCTGTTGCCAGCGCCCTCTGCAGAGACTCTCAGCTGATGCTTTTGGACGAGCCATCTGCATTCATTGACGTGGAAGACAGGCTAGAGGTTGCTGAACTCATCAAAAGCGTGTCTGAAAAGAAAAAGCGCGTTTCTCTTGTTGTAGACCATGATATCCTGTTCCAGGATTATGTGAGCGACAGGTTAATGGTTTTTGAAGGAGAGCAGAGCGTTAAGGGAATTGGCCGCGCACCAGTTGAAATGCACGAGGGAATGAATTCTTTCCTTAAAAGCATGGATGTTTCTTTCAGGCGCGACACATCCACTGGGCGACCAAGAGCAAACAAGATTGATTCGGTTAAGGACACTGAGCAGAAAAAGAAGGGAGAATATTATTACTCACTATAGTGCACTCTGTTCCAGAACCTAAAAGAAACTGGGTTAAAAAGAAGAGAACTGCAAACACAAATGCAAGAAACATGATTCTCTTTATTATGAAAATTTTTAGCATAAAAATATTTTAACTGGACTTTATAAGTGATTTTTGTTTTTGTTAGGGCAAAGCCTAAGGTGTTTGAATGGAATTAAAGGAACTGAAGAAACTAAAGGAAAAGCTTGAAAAAGCAGTTGAAAAAGAATGCTCTGGATTACCGAAAGCTTGCGTCATGTTCTCCGGCGGAGTTGACTCAAGCATTGTTGCAAGACTTGTTTTAGGCAAAATTTCTGGCACCTGCATTGCTGTTGGGCTTGAAAACTCGCCTGTGCTTAAACGAGCCTCGGTTGCCTCAGAAAAGCTCTGCCTCAAACTTGCAAGCAATGTTGTTGAAAGAGAAAGCCTGAAAAACTTGCTTGAAGATGCAAAAAAAATAACTGGGGAAAAAGGATTTGTAAGGCTGTCTATTGCAGTGCCAGAGCTAGCAGGATTCAGAACAGCAAGAGAATTGGAATGCAAGCATGTTTTCTTGGGCCAGGGAGCTGACGAGCTCTTCTTTGGCTATGACTATTTCAGAGAGGATTTAAGTGAGGAGAGAAGAGAGAAGTCAATCAAAGCGCTTGAAGACCAGTTGAAAATGGAGAAAAAACTTGCTGAGAGTACTGGAGTGCAAGTGCATTATCCTTTCCTTGAAGAAAACTTTGTTAAAGAAGCATTGACGATTGGAGCAGAAAAAAACATTGAAGGAGAAGATGACTTGCTGAGAAAGCGCGCGCTCAGAGAGCTTGCGCTTGAAATTGGAATTCCAAAAGAAATCGCTTTCGAAAAAAAGAAGGCAATGCAGTATGATTCAGGGATTGCGAAGGAATTGAAGAAGATTATTTAGTGTTTTAAATAAATTATTTTCAAATAGATTATTCAGACTTTTATAAATTATTTAATTACATGAATTATTTAATTATACAACTTATTTAATCCCAAATAGTTCCATTGCTTTGAACAGAGTTGCTTTGCACATCAAGAACTTCACACCCTGCTCCAGTCAAAACCTGTTTTTCATAATCAACTGTTTTTTCATATTCCATTCCTGAAAAATAGCATTTGATTGGAACTGTTGCTGTTGCAGTGTTTCCTGAACAGACATAGTCAAGACCTGCTCCGACAGCACAGTTTATTTTTGCAGTGTTGAGTGCTGTTTGAAGCCCTGCTACGTTAACCGCGCCTGCACAATCACATCCTGCTGGATTATTGTAAATCATCTGCGCTATCTCGTAATCAATAAGCCTTGCTGATTTTACCCATTCTCCTTTGAGTATTGCAGCATCCTGTGACAGATGAGTTGACTCTGTTTGAGTTACTGAAAGAGTGTAAAAAGAAACTGCTGAAAGTATCATTATTGCTGCAATAGCAACTGCTGCTGTGTAAAATCCTTTTTTCATCCTGTCTCACTGCAATAGTTTTTTCCTGAATAGCTAAAGCAGGCTCCGTTTTCTGAACTGTTTGAAATCGCTTGGTTAATTCCTTCTGAAGAGAATTCTCCTGGCTCTTCAAGAGTGTATGATGAAACAATTGCTGCGTCTGCTGCATATTTTTGCACTTCACTGAAATTGTTTGCTTCGCCCCAAGCAATAATAAGCAAGCCCACTGTTACAAGCGAGAGAGCAAGCATTGCTGCCAGAGCTGCGTCAAGCGAGAAAATAAATCCTTTCTTCAAGCTAGTGACCTCCAGACTTTTATTTCTGCTATTTCATGATTTGAAGGAATTGAATCTTTTCTTACATCTCCATTGCTTGAAATCACAATTCTTTGAGTTGAATAAATATTTGAAGCTGAGGATGGAGGTGATGTATTGCAGGCTGGTGCAACCCAGCTTCCAATTGTTATCCTGCATTGATAGCCTTCAGATGCAGATGGAATTCCTAAATCTGTTCTTGAAAATGAAGCACTTTTGTTAACGCAGTTTGGCATCTCCATTATTTTGTCGCCGGAGACATCAACCAAATCACAGGTTATTTTTGGATTTCCCACTAACAGGTTTGATGCAGTGTTTCCGGTCTCCTTCAACTCTGTCCAAATCATTTCATCTTTTTGTGCTGCAAGCGAAAGGTCTAGGAACATTAGAATAAATCCAATTACTAAAACCATTATTGCTAGAGAGAAAAGAAAGTCAAGTGAGAAAATCTGGGCTTTTCGATTCATATAACTTCACTGCTCCCACATACTTGACTAAGACTATGCGAACCAACAACTGGAGTGCTTACTTGTTCAATCACTCCTTTGTATTCATAGCTTACTGTTGCCTGGCCTCCAGAAACAGTAACCTGACAAGAGCCTGGCTCAGAGTTTGGCAGGTCTGGAACCTCAAAATAAATCTTGTTGCTTCCGTCTCTCAGTATTTGCTTTGCTGCTATTGCATCTGCTGTTGAACCCAGGATCAATTTTGCCTGTGCTTTCATGGCTGATTCTTGTGAAGCGCTTTCAACAGACCCAAAAATTACAAACAACATGCTTAGAAACACAATCATTGCAACTAATGCAAGCATTGCATCAAAGCTTACTTGTCCTCTTTTCATGATGATATTAATAGTTTATTCTGTATATAAAATTAGTGTTCGATAAGTAAAATTAGTCTTCAATAAGGCTCTCGCCAGTCATTTCACCTGGCTTTTTTAGCCCCATTAATTCAATTACTGTTGGAGCAACATCTTTTTGGCCTCCGTTCGCAAGCTTGACTTTTTTCAGTGCAGGATTATTCGAAACAAGAATAAATGGAACAGGATTTGTAGTGTGAGCTGGATTTGGCTCGCCGTTTGGATATAATTTTTCTTCTGCACTCCCATGGTCTGCGGTGAGCAGGCAGCTATACCCATTTTCTAATGCTTTCTTCACTACTCTCCCCACACACTCGTCAACTACTTCAACACACTTGATTATTGCAGGAATAACTGCAGAGTGTCCTACAAGATCGCAGTTTGCAAAGTTTAACAGAACAAAGTCGTATTTTTTTGAATAAATTGCTTTTTCTGTTTCTTCCGCAAGCTCGTAGGCAGACATTTCCGGCTTTTGATCATAGCTTGAGACTTTTGGAGAGGGAACAAGCTTTCTTTCCTCTCCAGGATAGGGATTTTCATTTTGAGAATTAAAAAAATAGGTTACATGAGCATATTTTTCTGTTTCCGCAATGCGAAGCTGTTTTAATCCAGCTTCAGCAATCACGCCTCCAAGAGTGACTGAAACTTGTTCTTCTTCAAATGCGACTCCAGTTTTTACGCTTTTATCATACTGAGTAAATGTTGTAAACAATACGCTTGGCTTTTTTTCTCTTTTGAATTCTTTAAAGTCTTTGAGCAAAAAAGCTTTTGTCAGCTGTCTTGGTCTGTCTGTTCTAAAATTGAAGAAAATTATTGAGTCCTTGTCTTTAACTGGTTTGAATGCATTTTCAATCACAGTCGGCTGAATATAGTAGTCTGTTTTGTCTCCGCGCTCGTAAGATTCTTTAACTGCGGACAAGGCATTCTTTGCTTTGAATCCTTTTCCAAACGTTAACATTTTATATGCTTTTTTTGTTCTTTTCCAGTTGTTGTCTCTGTCCATTGAATAATATCTTCCAATAAGACTTGCGATCATTCCTATGCCAAGCTCTTTGCACTTGCTTTCAATTTGCGTGATATATTTTGAAGCACTTTTTTCAGGAACATCCCGACCGTCTGCAAAAAAGTGAATCAGAACCTGTTCTTTTTCCAAGCCCTCTTTTTTTGCCATCTCAAGCAATGCAAACAGATGAGCAATGTGCGCATGCACTCCTTCATCAGAGCACAATCCCATTAAGTGAAGAATAGTTTTGTTTTCTCTTGCTTCTTTGATTGCCTTAAGCAAAGCAGGATTCTTGAAAAAACTTCCTTTTTCAATCTCGTTGTTTATTTTTTGAAACGGTTGCCAGACAATCCTGCCTGCGCCCATGTGAAGATGTCCAACCTCACTGTTTCCCTGACTTCCCTCTGGCAAACCAACTGCTTTCCCAGATGCCTTATTTTCACAGTTTGGATAGTTTGCAATAAATCTGTCATAGTTTGGAGTGCTTGCCTGAGAAATGCAGTTTCCTTTTCCAGCAGGCGCAATTCCCCAGCCATCCATTACAATGAGAACAATTTTTTCTTTTTGATTCATTCAAATCCCTTGAGCTTTTTTTTCCTTTATTCAATTACCTCAAATTCTATTTCATTTCCCGCAGAGTCAAAGGCTCTTGTACTGTTTAAATCAAAGGGGTAAGCGATTATAAAATGTATCTCTCCAAGTCGTGGAAAAGTGCGCAAGTCCCCTTTTGAAGGGAAAGCATTTGGAGACGGATGAGAGTGAACACTGCCCATTATCCTAAAATCCATTGGAACCTGGTTTGTGTGAATTATTGCGTGCTCTCGCCCATAGGTTGCGGGAACAATAACTATTTCATCCACAACTCCTGCTTTCTTATCTCCCCCAAGCAATGCCATGAACTCGTTTGGGTAAGTATTGCGCGAAGCTTCAAGAATGTCTTCAAGAGTTGATTCTTTTATCTTGGTGGCTTTGAAATGATTGAAATCTTTGAAATCCATTACATATCTTAGAAGGCATTCAAATAAATCAGTATAGTAGGCACCATCAAAAAAGCCATGGTGTTGATTCTCTTTATTCCGCGAGCTATTGAATAGTATCCGATTGCTGTTGCTGTCACAAATACAAGAAATCCTGTTGTTCCAGAAAACAGCACAACAAGAATTGAGAGAAACACTGCTATTCCAGAGCTTAAAGCAGAATAATTTACTTTTTGAACAATGCAAAGAATTTTTTTAGAGAAATAGAGTGAGAAAAAATAGCCGATTCCGAGGGAAACAAACACAGCAGAGATTATGTATAAGATGTTTTGTTCTGCCCCCAACTCAGAAATTGCTGCTGCCACACCAGTCCTTATTTTTCCTGTCGAAAAGAACACAAAATATGAAAAAACAGTGTTTGCTGTGCCTACTGCTCCAAGCAGGACAAGATAGCTTTCTCTCTTGATTGAGCCAACAAAGTGCTTCAAAAGAAAGGCTGCCTGCGAAGGCCCGATAGATGGGATTATTGAAACCAGAGCACTTGCAATAATTCCTGTTCCACAGCCTTCAAAAACAAGTTTCCTGCTTGTTTTTCCAGAGAAAGGTTTTTGTTTTGGAATTTTTGAGTTTTTTCCAATTGAGTGCAAAAGATTGGAAACTCCGAAAAAACCAGTAACAAGAGGAAAGAGCATCTTTGAAGAAGACGAAAAAGCCGAAGAATTTGAAGAAGCTAAAGTAGCAGAAGACAATGCAATTATTCCAAGCAGTGATGAAAGAAGCGCGACAAGAAAAGCTCTTTTTCTCTGAACCCTGCTTTCTTCTCCAAAAACCATCAATATCAGAACAGCTAAGAGAATAAACGGAATTGAAAATTGAAGAACTTCTGCTGACTGAATTGCTAATTCTGAGACAGCAAATCCAAGCAATATTGCCCCCAAGCCACCAAAAAGAGCACCTAATGCGCTTAAATTGACTGCTTCCATTGCCTTTCCCTTCAAAAGAAGCTCATGGCCTGGCAGGACTGATAGAAATTCTGATGAATTTGGCGCACCAAGTAATACACTTGGAACAAAGTCAACTATTGAATGAGTCACAGCCATTGAAATAACTGCAAGAGACAGTTCTTGTTTTCCAGTAATTGAAAATGCTACTGCCAGCATTGCAACAGTGTTTACATGCACTCCAGGGCAGAGTCCAGTGAATACTCCTGCAATGCTCCCCCCAACAACATATACAAGAAGTTCAAGCACATCAGCCATATTTTTCAATCCTTTCCGCAACTATTTCAATCTCTCCCTTGTAGTCCTGCACTACCCCGCTGACTGAAACAAATAGTCCTTTTGAAACAATTGCTTTTTCTTCAGGAGATGGGTTGAATTTGACTACTTTGACAGTGTTTCCATCGTACAATCCAAACAATAGAATGCCGGAAGAGAGTGAAGTCCATTGAACAAGAGCTTTTGTTCTAACCTGCTTGCCAACAAGCTCTTGAGAAATTTCCCCCAGAATTATTTCTTTTGGAGAATCCAATGCAGTGGCTATAAAAAGCAAGGCTATCCCTGCAATAGATATTGCAAGAGCTGTTCTAGCAGCCAACTCTCTATTTAGCATTCAACAATAAAGAAATAGATAAAAATTGTTAAAAATTCTTCTAAGTTTGTTCTGAATTCTTGCTATGAGCAGGAAATATTTATTGCTACAAGAGAAGTATTCTCTTCAATCATTCTTTCAATTTCTGAGCTATTGGAAGAACAGATTGTTTTGCACTCAGAGTTATTGGGCGGGTAAACATAGATAATCAAATCTGCTCCTGCTCCTGAACCACTGTAATTCATGCTGTCCAAACTGCAGTAAATTCCTCTTTGCTCAGCTAGTTCAGAAAAGACTCTTGAATACTCTGCTCTTGCGATTGATTGTGAACCAAGACTGTCTGCTTCAATAAAATAAAAGCTAGTGAGAGCAAATGCTCCAGAGAGAACTATAAGAGCTATGAAAAGCATTTCAAAACTTGCCTGAGCTTTTTTTTCCACAAAAGCACCTTTTCCAATTATCCATTAAATATTACATTTGTTCCCGAACCTGTTTTGATTATTTCAACAGAATAAGGGCCTTTTAAATTCACGCCAGAGCCCGGCAAACAGGTGAATGATGTGCCTGCATTAACAACACCAGAATATTTTATTGAAACACTATCCTCTTCAAGAACATTAAAATTCATTTCCGGAGGATTGCAAATTAGCTCTGAGTCAGAAGGCATGTTTATGTGAACTGTTTTTTTTGCATCTCCAAACGAGGCTGAAACTTCTTTGATTGAGTTTGCTATTCTTTCAGCAGCAATTCTTGTTTGAGCTGCTTGTGCAGTGTCATTGATTGCTAGCTCTGATGGTTCCACATGGTTTGTGATAAGAAAGTGTCCATATATCAGCATCATTACAACCAAGAGCATGAATTCTATTGAAACCTGTCCTTTTTTTCCAATTTTAGCCAAATAACATCACCCATGCAATAAGCACAATAAAACCAATCAAGACAGTGGGAACAAAGGGCATGCTTTTTTTGACTTTCATGACTGGTTCAATTTTGCCCTCTTTCACAAGCTTTTTTAGTTCTGCAATTTCTTCGTCTGTGACTCCTCTTGCTTTTTTTGCAGAAACAATTTCCCTGCCTTTTGGCACGAGTTCTTCAAGTGCTTCCTGCATTTTATTATTCTTTATGTTATTTATAATTGTTTTTATTGAAATTCCTTCAACTCTTTTAACAACTCCGTCTACTTCAAGAATTGTTTCAGCAGGAATTGTCCCTTCTTCGATTTCAGAAATTTTAACTTCTTCTTTGAGGGCTTTCCTTGAAACAAGGAAAAGTTTTATCAAAGCATAAAGAATAGAGAGTGGAATCAGAACTGAAAAAAAAGCAATAACTGCTGTTGTGCCTTGAAAAATAACTGCTGCTGCAAACAAGACTATTGCCCCAAGCTTTCTTGCCTTTGCCGGAATAAATCCTGTGACTATAAGCACTGGAAGCAACAGCAGGTCTGGAATTGAGAGCTCGACAAGAGCAAAGCTTAACCCAGCCACAAGAAACGAGAACACTGCTGTTTGCAAAAATCTTTTTTTGAAATCTTGAACAATCTGTTTTTGGAATTCCCTCTTTTTGGAGATTGCGTGAATACTAATCAGCACACCATAGGGGAGTGCTGAGAAAATTGATAGAACAAAGAGCGTTAGTGGAACAAAGGACAGCAGGAAAGTGAGCTCTTGCGGCAAAAAATTCAGAGCTGAACTGGAAGCTGAAATTGATGGAAGATAAGGAAGCAAGGCAGCAATTCCTGTGAACAGTTTTACATCTCCACCAGCCCAGACTCCTGCTTTCCACAAAAGCCAAGAGCCTCCAAAAGTTGCAACAGTTATTATTGCACTGAACAGAATCGGATTAAAATTTTGAAGCAAAATTGATTCTGCAAGATGCAAAAGCAAACCCACTGCAATCATTGAATAGGTCAGCTTGTTTGGAATTATTCTCTCTTTAAGGTCTGTGAAGGTTGCTATTGCGATTCCCGTAAACACAAGAGAAAAATAAGCAATTTCGAAAAAAAGAAGCTGTTGGGATATTTTAATCACCTATCCCATCATTGTTGAAATCGCGTCAGTACTTGCATTTGAAACCTTGACCTGAGCAATTCCTGAAAGCACAAAGACGTATTGGGCAAGCAAGAATGCTGCAAAAGCCAGCACTATTCCAAAGAGAACAGTGAGGAGGTATTCAAAACTTACTTGCCCTTTTTCATCCATTGCAATCCCTTATGGCGAACCAGTAGTAAAATGCCCAAGCCCGTGATTGAGCTCTTCATTGATTGTATTTTTTGTCGGCGCAAGAATGTTTGCCATTGTGTAGATTACTACTGCTGCTACAAGCACTGCTGCGGCAATCAGCAAGAGATACTCTATTGCACCTTGTCCTTTTTCATCCATTTTTACACCAATGAAACACAATTAAATATTATTTTTTATGCTTTCCAATCCACCGGTTGCAGTATTAAGACTATTAGTTGAAGCCTCTTTTCCTTCTCCAGCCATTGTACTCAACAAGTATATTACGACTGCTGCGACTAATACTGCTCCTGCAATTAATAGCAAGTATTCTAATGCTCCTTGTCCTTTTTCATCCATTTTATCATACCTCCGTATTAACGTATTCAATTACCTAAGTCATTTACTATGTTAGCAGAAACATTGTGTGCCTGAGTTTCAATTGTTTTTGAAGCTTCTTTCAGATACAGTCCGACAGCGATTGCTGCAACAACTGCTCCTGCTATCAGGATTAATACTTCTGTTGATGCCTGTCCTTTTTCATCCATTATATAACCCCTCCAACTGCGATAGAGGAAAGTATTAATGCTCCATAGTAAGATATATAAGCGATTAATAGTAGTATTGGGATATATAAAATACTTTTGGTTATCTTTCCTGTCCTCATCAGGGAAATCATTACTCCTGTTGCAATAATTTCAATAAACAAGTATACTTGCATTAGCAATGCCATAATATCCCTTGATTCAAGAGCTTGCTTGACTGCTTCTTCTCCACCCATGAATCCTGTTGAAGCACTTTTTATGAACAGGGAAATAACAGTCGTGACAAGCCCAATTATTGCCGGAGCAACTGCTGCTCCTGCTAGAAGCAAAAACAAAAACTGCATTAGTGTCTGTGCTTTTCTCCCCCTCTTTATCTGGTGCATTGCACTTACATCGTCTGCAATAGAGTCAAGCACATCTGCGAGTCCTGCTCCTGCTTTGATTGAGTCAATAATTATTTCCATGCTTCTCTTAACTATTCTTGAATCAATATTGTCTGAAAGTGTTCTAAGAGAGTTTTCAAGATTTTCTCCTTCCTCTAGCTTTCTAAGCACATTGTTCATTTCGTCAGAGAGAGGACCATACTGTGAAATTGCAACTTCTCTTAGAGCAAATTCATATGTTCCCCCCGCCTTTAGAGTGTCAGCAATTTGCTTTAGTGTGTCAGGCAGAGCTGCTTCAATTTTGTCAATTCTGGCTTCTGCTCTGAGATAAGGATATCCAAGAGACAGGTCAAGAACAGCAATAAAAATAACTAACCCCATAAACGGGGACACTACTGTGTTTAGTGCGAAAAGTATCAGAAATGTAACCAAGCCAAGAGCAACTGATATTGCTAGTGAACCAAAAATCCAGTGTTCAGCTTTTGCCTTCATGTCTGCTTGGTCAAGAATCCTGTTGTATTTTTCCAGCAAATTTAATGGTCTGATTTCTTTTTTCATTTTTTCACCTAAACCTTTGGCTGAGCCATCATCAAATATGCAATTAGCAATATAAACACGAGCGGAAGCAAGAATAGGAAGAGCACTGCAAGAACATCGAGTGTCAAAGGCAGTGCAGAAAACATTGATATTCCGCTTGTTCCAACTGGAGAATTTCTAATTCCCCCAAGCACTGCAAGCATGACTGGCATAACAATTGCAATAAAAATATAGAGCACTCCAAAGAAGTTCATCTTTTGAGAAAATTCCCGCATCTTCATTCTGAGTTCAAATGAAACATCTTCTGCAATTTCATTCATCACTTCTGAGAGATTTCCTCCTGTTTTCATTGCCCTGATTATGTGCAGTAACGCATTTCTCAAAGCCATTGACTGTGTTTTTAGTGCAAGATGCCTTAACGCAAGTTTTGTGTCAGTTCCCTCTTCCACTTCAG
This sequence comes from Candidatus Iainarchaeum sp., assembly GCA_017609985.1. Classification (GTDB taxonomy): domain Archaea; phylum Iainarchaeota; class Iainarchaeia; order Iainarchaeales; family JAFCCW01; genus JAFCCW01. Next base: position 157,662 of record JAFCCW010000001.1, on the reverse strand, counting down.
TAATCATTCCAGCAAACTCTTCTGACAAAGGACCATATCCGGCAGAAGCTATTGCTTGAATTGTTCTGTAAAGACCTATTCCTGATTTGAGTTCTGTTGCCATGTGCCTTAATGCAAACGGCAATTCCCTGCTTACAAGATCTCCTCTTGTTTTTGCGTTTCGTCTGGGAATAAGCAGGACTATTGCTGCAGACAAAACAAATACAAAGAAAGTAAACAATGGCAAAAGAATTGCGGCTGTTATCAAGTCTACTCCTGCAACTGCTAAAAGAAGTGCCAGTCCAATAAATCCAAGCACGGTTATAACCAGTGCAGCAGCAGTTGTTATTGCAAGATATTGATTGACTGAATAATGCATGTTTGCTGAGTAAAGATAATAATCTATTTCTCTGACTCCTGGCAATTTTCTCAAAAAGTTTGAGATTGGTTCGCTGACGGATCTGATTTTTAGATAAAGTGAACCAAGATTTTTTACTAATGGATTTTTGAATTCTTTTAAGTCCTCTACTCTTTGAACCTGAAGTTCTGCTGCTTTTCCATCAGCAATTATTCCCCTTAACTCTCTTAGCCTGCCGCCAACTTCTTCAAACTCTACTCCTTGGTCTCTGTATTTTTGCTTCATCTTTTTGACTATGTCATCAACCTGTTCCATGTCGACACTTTCCACTGAAGAAAACTTTTTCTTTTTCTTTTTGAGAAAATTTAAGTCAGACATTATTCTCCCTTCCTCTCTGTTAGAAATTCTCCGCACATTCTTGAGACTTCTTCAAGAGACCTTATTTCTTTTTTAGCGAGCATAGATAAAAACCTTTCCCTTTCGCTTAATTCTTTTTCAATCTGCTTTTTTGTCATTCCAGTGAAGTTTTGAAGTTTTCTGAGGTAATTGCTGGGAATATTTGTTCTCACAATATCGTCTGCAACCGGGTCTCTGTCAAAAAGTGTTTGAGTCTGAGTCTTGCCTTCCAGCACTCCTGAAACCTCTGCAACTTCAGTAAAGCGCCTTATTGTTCCCTGCTTTTTGGAGTGAAGTCTGTGCTGGATAATTATTAAATCAAGACCGGACATCATTACTTCAGGAACATTCATTGGAGGATTTGTAACTCTTATGATTGTTTCCTGCGGCGAGTTTGCATGGACTGTTCCCAGACAATTTGAGACTATAAATCCGTTTGCAATATAGTTGTGATTGTCTTCAACAGTTAAATCATACACATAACCTTCAAATTTTTCTTCTTCAATTGAAACAATCTCTTCAAAACATGTTTCTGAATCAGACAACAAGTTTAATTGCATGGCTGTTTCTCCTGAGAGCATTCCCGCAATCTGTTTAAGTTTTTTTCTAGATGGTGCTCTAGCTTTTGTTTCATAAGATTGAACAGTACTTCGTGTTTGCGTTCCCAAAAGACTGCTTAGTTCTTTTTGAGTAATTCTGTTTTCAATTCTCGCATCTCGCATTATATTTGAAATATTCGGAAACAAATCAAGACCATTCTTTGACTTTTTGATTAATTCATTAAGCTTGGTTTTCTTCTTTTCATGTCTGAAACAAATATGTTTTCTAAATTTTTCCAAATTGTCTCTCCCATAAATTGAAATCCAATAATAGGGTCCTTTGTTTCCTTTTCCATCTTTTTCTTGAGAATAGAAAGAAGAATGAATTCCAAATCGCATAAGAATAAGTGGCACTTTTAAAGCAAGATCCTTGTTTGCTGTTGAGAACTGAATACAATTTGCTTTTGTGTTCACATGAGCTTCGCAATCAAACAATGCTTTAACAGCATCTGAAATTGTTTCATTTGTTGATTTTAACAATTTTTTGTCAATCTTAAATTTTTTTGTTTTATTGCCAAAAGGAATAGAATATTTTTTGTTTAATTCTTTAGACAATTTTGTATCGTTTACTTTTACTCGTGAAAAATTACCATAATCTTTTACTGAAACCTTATTGTTTGTTAACGGAGAAATTTCATTGCAAAATGCATCAATCAAAGAATCTTCAGTATTGACAAATTCAACAAGACCGTGCCTTAAATGCCCGTCTCCAAGAACCATCCCCACAAGATATGGGATTGGAACTTCTGCTTTTGATTCAACAGAGATTTTCTTCGGAATTGCAAGATAGTCTCCCTTTTTTGCATCGCAAGAGTTTATTTCCTGAATTCCGTTAAAAATTTTGTAAACCGGGTGGTCTTTTGTGAGACAAATTTCTTTTCCACTTCTTAATTTTATTCTAATCATATTTTCTTTTGTTTTTTTTCTCCAGCAATGAGTAATGTTCTTGTGCTCAATCTTGAGTGATTTCTTGTTCAGGGAAGGAACTTTTATTTTTTCTGACAATTCAACAAATTCAAATTCATTTTCTGAAGTTGGCTTTTTTTGGGAAAAAGACTTTTCAACTATTTCCCCTATTTCAACTAGGTTGCCATCTGAAAGCTGAATTAAGGAATCGCTAGTCAATGCTCCGTCATGACCTGTATTCATTGCAGTGAACAGAGAAAATGCTTCGTCATGTCTTACTTCTCCGACAATTATCCTGTCAGGTCTCATTCTTAAAGAATTTTTTGTGAGAATGTCAAGTGTTAACTCTCCTTTTCCTTCAAGCCCAGGTGGCCTTGCTTCCATTCTAATCCAGTGCTGCATTGGAAGATTGAGTTCAGCTGTGTCCTCAATCGTAACTATCCTTTCGCTTGCGGAAATAAATGATGCGAGAACATTAAGCGTGGTTGTTTTTCCACTCCCGGTTCCGCCAGCTATGAGAATATTTGCTGGTCTTGCCCCCAGTCCCTCTACAGCCATCCAGAGAAAAGCAGCAAGCTCTGTTCCAAGAGAACCCATGTTAATTAAGTCAATCATGGAGTAGGGATCTGCTCTGAATTTTCTGATTGTCAAAGTAGAACCGCTTACTGAAGCAGGAGGAATAGTTGCGTTTACTCTGCTTCCATCCGGCAGACGAGAATCAAGAAGCGGCGAACTAATGTCAACTCTTCTCCCTATCTGCCTTGCTATTCTGTTAATCAAATCTTGTACTTCGTCTTCGGAAAAGAATTCAATGTTTGAAGCCATCATTTCGTAATCTCTGTGAAAAATGTAAACTGGTTTTCCAGGACCGATAACCATTATTTCTTCAAGCCTGTCATCGCTTACAAGAGAATCAATTAATCCATATCCAACCATTTCTCGCACAACAGATTCTGCATAAAATTCAAACCTGTGCTGGGGGATGTGAAGTTCTGGTGAAGCCTTAAGGATTTCAATTATTTTTTGTCTGTAAACAACTCTTCTCTGGTCTGGATCGCGTATCTTGTAGGGCGCAATACTTATCAGTCTTGTTGCTGCTTCTTTGATTGTGTTGATTACGTTTCTTTCAGCCCGGGTTGGGCGCGGCACTGGAACATAGTAGTAAAGCATTTCCTTGCCTGGAATCTTAAAAATCTTAACTTTTCCATATGAAGCAATTTCTATTTTTTTGGGAGCTTCTTCTATTTCTTTTTCAACTTCGCTTTTGTCAGGAACAACTGTTTCTTCCAGAGACTGTGCTGATTCAGCTTCTGGTTCAATTGTTGGCGCTTTAAGGCTTGCGTCCGGGGCTGGTGTTTCAGTGTCTTTTGAAGGAGAGGAAAGTATTTTCATTTTTTTAGCAAGCTCTTCTTTTACTTGCTCAGCTTCAGAACCAGAGTTGGGTGAAGAAACACGTGCTTGTTTGTCTTGCTTTTCAGAGGGCTCTGCCTCTTCTTCTTTTTTTTCCTTAACCTTTTTCATAAGGTCCTTTAAGTAGTCTTTTGCCATTTTTTTGCCTCGAACAATAAAATATCTTTGTATTATTTAAAGCTATCTTTACATATAAACACAAAAAAGAACTCACCCATAAAACTCGTAAAAATTCACTCGTGCTGCTTGATATATTTTAGCAAACTGTTTCTTGAGAGAAGTTTTTCTTTTGCTCCAAGATGTTCTATTACACTTTGAGCTTCAGCCATTCCCCAGCTCATCGCGTCTTCAATTTCTTTTTCAAAAACTAGCGCTGCAGTGAAACCAGAGTTGAATGCGTCTCCTGCACCAGTTGTATCAACTTCTCCAATGGAATATGTGTTCTTGAAGAAATGCTTTTTTCCGTCAAAGCAATGCACTCCTTTTTTTCCAGCAGTAATTACTGTTATTGAAGAGTATTGTTGGAATATTTCCAGCATTTCCTTGACTGATTTTTTTCCAAGAAGCATTCTTGCCTCTGCTAAATTCACAAAAAATACATCTGACTTTGAAATCAATGGTTTTAATTTTTCAAATCCAAATGCAAGCTCGCTTCTGCCTGGATTGAATGAAATTTTCTTTTTTTTCTTTTTTGCAAAAGAAAAAATTTCGCTTAACAGCTTTGGTCTTGAATGAAAAGAGCTTACGTGAAACCAGTCTGCTTTCTCAAGCAATTTCCAGTCAGAAGCAGAGAGTGCTTCCAAATGAGATGTTGCTCCCCCATAAGTAAAAATAATTCTGTCAAACCCTTTTCCAGTAACTATTGCAGAATAGGCTGTGCTGTAGTCCAACTTCTTTAGAAGAGCTGTTGAAATCTTTTCCTTCCTGAGTTCTTGAATTATTGCTTTCCCAGAATCATCTCTTCCAACAGCTGCAAGAATTCCTGTTTTCAGGCCAAGACGTGACAAAGCAACAGCAGAATTAACTGCCCCTCCTCCAGTGTCGTATTTTATTTTGTCAACTTCCTGCTTGCTTCCCTCTTCAAGACAGAGCACTTTGTTACTGCATTTGTGTCCTTGTCTAAGGTGTACAAAAACATCTCTTGTAGCGTTTCCAATGCAAATAATGTCCATGCAGGAATAAGGCAAGAGTTATTTAAATTTGTTTCTCTGTGGTGCAGTTTCCGCAACTCTATATTTAAATTCCCTTCCAGCATTATCTTTTCTATGCCTGAATTCAGAGAACATTACTTTCTGCCCAGAAAAGTAGTTATTGCTGGGAAAAGAACAAAAAGACCAAAAGACCTGAAAGAACCAAAACCAGTGGAAAAAAGCAGTGACTGTCCTTTTTGCCCGGGAAACGAGGCAATGACTCCTCCAGAAACAGAGAGAATTGAAGAGCAGGAAAAATGGATTATGAGAGTTTTTCCAAACAAGTTTCCAACAGTTTCTCTTCACAGCAAAGCGCGAGGCTTTCACGAAGTGGTTGTTGAAACAAGAGCGCATGGGGAAAGATTTCATGAATTTGGAACTGCAAAAATTGCTTCAATTTTGTCTCTTCTTTCAAAAAGATGCATTAGTCTTGAAAAAAAAATAGGGATTTCTTTTGTAGCAGTCTTCAAAAACTCAGGAAATGGAAGTGGTGCCTCGCTCCACCACGAGCACAGCCAGCTTGTTGCTCTCTCATTCGTCCCAAAACCAGCAAAAGAGGAATATTCTGCTTTTGAATCATATAAATTAAAAAACAAGAAATGCCCTCTATGCAGTGCTTTGGAACAAGAAAAGCAAAAAAAAGAAAGAATAGTCTTTGAAGGAGACAAATTTATTGCTCTGGCCCCATATGCTTCAAGATTTTGTTATGAATTAATGATTGTGCCAAAAGAACATAAGAATTCTTTCACGGAATTTAGTGAAGAAGAATTTCTTGAGCTTGGAAAAATTCTTAAAAAATCCACAAAAACCATGTCAAAAATAAGAGCACCCTACAATATTTTGTTCCATAATCGAAAAAAAGGAGAATTTCATTGTTATGTTGAATTGCTTCCGCGCCTTGCGACTTGGGCTGGTTTTGAGTTCATGACTGGTGTTTCAGTAAACTCGGTTTTGCCAGAGGAAGCAGCAGAGGTTTATAGGGAAAATTGGAGGAAATGATATTATGTATAAGATAGATTGGAATATTTTCAGAGCATATGATATAAGAGGGACAATCCCACAGCAAATCAATCCAGAGCTGGCAGAAATTATCGGATTAGCATATGCGAATTTTATGAAAGACTCAAAAGAAATTGTTGTAGGAAAAGACCTACGCAAATCAGGAAAAGAACTTAAAGAAGCACTAATAAAAGGCCTTGTTGATGGGGGAAAAGAGGTTATTGATATAGGAACTGCTCCAACGCCTCTTGTTTACTTTACTGCGGCAAGCCAGAAAAAAGATGGCTGCATCCAAATAACTGGTTCTCATCTCCCTTCAGAATACAATGGCTTCAAACTAAAGGGAAAATACGCAAGAACCTTCACTGAACTAAATCCACAAGAGGAAATAAAGAAAATAATCCAGGCAGGAAACCTGAAAAAAGCAGAGAAAAAAGGAAATATTTCAAAAAAAGACATAATAAATGATTATGTAGAATATGTTTCTGGCAAGATTAAACTGAAAAAAAAGCTTAAGATTGTTGTTGATTGCGGAAATGGAACTGCTGGAAAGATCCCGGGTCTGGTTTTCAGGAAACTTGGCTGTGAAGTAATTGAACTGTTCACTGAATTGGATGATTCTTTCCCAAATCATGTTCCTGACCCATATGAAGCTCTTACTCACGGAACAATGGATGATTTAATGAATAAGGTTAAGGAAGAAAAAGCTGATTTAGGAATAGGATTTGACGGAGATGTTGACAGAATCGGAGCTGTGGACAATCAAGGAAGGCTTGTTTCTTTCGACAACCTGCTTTTGCTGTTTTCAGAGAACGCGCTGGAGAAGAAAAAGGAAAATGGAAAAAACATTGTTTTTGAAGTAAGAACTTCTCAAGCAGTAATCAACTATCTTATAAAAAAAGGAGCAAATATTGTGCTTGCAGAAGCTGGTTATCCTTTTATTCTTGCAGAATCAGAAAAACAAAATGCGATTTTTGGGGGGGAAACAACCGGGCATGTGTTTTTTATGAAGGAATACTTTCCTTTCGATGATGCGATTTTTGCTGCTTGCAAGCTTGCCGAAATCACTTCCGAGAAAGAAGATTTTGCGCAATATATTGATTCTCTTCCAAAACCGGTTTCTACTCCTGACTACTCAATTGAATGCAGTGATGACACGAAATTCAAGATAATTGAAGAAATAAAGAAAAAACTAACTAAGGCAGAAATCAGTTTTATTGGAATTGACGGAGCAAGAATGAATTTTGAAAACGGCTGGGCGCTTGTCAGAGCAAGCAATACAGCACCAAACATTAAAGTGAGAATGGAAGCTGACAGTGAAGAGAATCTCTCAGAAATTAGAAAGAAGGTTGTTTCAATTCTTGAAGAATTCAAGGAACTTGATTTAAATAGTTTGAAGAAGTAAATTTGATTGGAGGTCATAAAATGATTAGAATTGCTATCAATGGATTTGGAAGAATTGGAAGAAATGTTTTAAGAGCTGCTTTGAAGAACAAGAGCAAGCTTGAATTTGTCGCAATTAATGATTTAACTGATTCTGGAACTCTTGCACATTTATTGAAGTATGATTCAATTCATGGAATTATCGAAGAAGAAATAAGCTCTGACGAGAACAGTATTTTTGTCGGAAGCAATAAAATCAATGTTTTTTCCGAGAGAGACCCGGAAAAACTTCCTTGGAAAAAGCTCGGAGTAGACGTTGTTCTTGAAAGCACCGGAGTATTTAGAACAAAGGATAGTGCTGGAAAACATCTCAGGGCAGGAGCAAAAAAAGTTGCTTTGAGTGCTCCGCCAAAAGATGATGGCATTCCTCAAATTGTACCGGGCGTAAACGACAAATCTTATGCAGGAGAAGAAATTGTTTCAATGGCTTCCTGCACTACTAATTCCCTTGCGCCAATGGCTTTTGTTTTGCAAAATGCATTTGGAATAGAGCAGGGATTTATTTCAACAATTCATGCCTACACCAATGACCAAAAAATTCTTGACCTTCCGCACAGTGATTTGAGACGGGCTAGAGCTGCAGCAGTTAATATTATTCCAACAACCACTGGGGCAGCCAAGGCAGTAACCAAAGTTATGCCCGAGCTTGAAGGAAGACTTGATGGAATTGCTGTTCGTGTTCCAGTGCCTGATGGGAGCCTTACTGACTTTGTAGGAGTGCTTGAAAAAGAAACAAGCATTGAAGAAATTAATTCAGAGTTTAAAAAAGCAGGCAATGGAAAATTAAAGGGAATTCTTGAATACAGCGAAGAAGAGCTTGTCTCCTCAGACATCGTGGGCAATGCACACAGCTGTGTGTTTGACAGCAAGCAGACAATGTGCGCTGGAAAAATGTTCAAGGTTCTCGGATGGTACGACAATGAATGGGGTTATAGTTCAAGAATGGCTGAATTCTTGGATTTTATTGCAAAATAACAGAATCTGACAAAGCATTGCAGAAAAGAAATTGTATAAAAATTGTGTGAAAGTGATTGAATGAATTACAAAGTTTTGCGTTACGAGAATATAGAGGACAAGCATGTTTTCCTGAGAGCAGACCTTAACAGCAATGTTCAGGAAGAAAAACCTGTTTTGAACAAAAGAATTAGAGAGCATGCTAAAACAATCAAGTATCTTCATGAAAGAGATTGCAAGCTTGTTGTCTTAGCACACCAGGGAAGAAAAGGGCAGGATGACTTTATTTCTCTCAAACAGCACGCAAGACTTATTTCCAAGCTTGTTGGAACAGAAATAATGTTTTGTGACTGGAACTCTGACTATCTTGAAGAAATTGACTCTATGAAAAACAGAGAGATTTTGCTTCTCGAAAACACTCGTTTTCAGAAAGAAGAAACAAAGACAAAAAAGCCAATAGAACACGCAAGACATAGCTATGTTGAAAAGCTTGCTCAAAGAGCTGACATTTTTGTTCAAGATGCTTTAAGTGTTTGTCACAGAAGCCACGCGTCAGTTGTTGGTTTTTGCACTGTGCCAAGCTTTATAGGCCCGGTTCTTGAATGCGAACTCAAAGCACTTGAAGAAGTTGACAAAAACGATGGAAGAAAAGTTCTTGTTCTTGGAGGTGCAAAACCAGAGGACAGCATCAGTCTTGCCAAAAGCATGATGGAGCACGGCAGAGCAGACGATGTTTTGCTTGGAGGCGTGCCTGGAGAAATGGCTCTTGCTTCAAAAAATATTATCAAAGGAAAAACTATTGAATTTTTGAAAAAGAAAGGATTAAGTGAAGTTGGAAAAGATGCAAAAGAAATAATGGAAAAATTTCACCAGTCCGTGTTTATTCCACAAGATATTGCTTTTGAAGAAGCAGGCAAAAGAATGGAAACAGATGTTGAACACACCCCTGAAACAGCTCTTGCAAAAGATATTGGAGAAAAAACTGTTGAAGAATTCTCAAGAAAGATTAACAGAGCAGGACTTGTTGTATTCAATGGGCCTGTTGGAGTATTTGAAGAAAAGAATTTTAGTTTGGGCACTAAAAAATTGCTAGGAGTTATTTCCAAGAGCAAGGCTTTTTCTTTGCTGGGCGGGGGAGACACTGAAACAGCACTAACCAAGCTTGGATTTAAGGAAAAGGATTTTTCTCACATATCGCTTTCTGGAAAGGCTTTGTTGAAGTATCTCGCGAGCGAAGAATTGCCTGGGCTTGAAGTATTAAAGTAGTGAGTTTATGGTTAACCTCGACAATGTCAATCAAGAGTTAAAGAGAGTTGCAAAAGAGATTGGCATAAGATCCCAAATTTATGATTCTGTAAGAAGGCATCTGGAACTGATTGTTGAAGAAGGTTTTGAGCGAGATTCAAGCGAGTATCAGGATGCATTAAAAGACCATGAATCAAAAAAAGCAAGGCTTGAAGAAGTCCAGGAAAGAAGCAGGCAGCTTAGGAAAATAAAGGAAAGAATTATTGAAAGAAAAAGAAAACAGAGAAAGAAAAGAGAAGAAAAAAGAGAACCTAAAAGAAAGCCTTAAACCCGAAAAGAAAGCTTAAAACTCCAATCTTACCCCCTTGTTTGTTTCAAGATTCATTTTTGTTTCGCATTCTGGGCAGATTTCAATCATTTCATTTGTTTTGTAGCCGCAGGCTGGACAAATCATTTCTGGATCGCGAACCTCGATTTCTGTGTTTGCTTCTGGAAATTTTTCTTCAAGCATTTGTTTTGCATTCTGCTTGAATGTTTCTATATCATGAACCTCGTCTCTGCCCACTACGATTTTTTTAACTGCTGTTTTGTCTCTTGTTTCAGAAAGCTTTGATTCAATCATTGCAAGAGTGTGATGTTCGTGCATTGTTTTTCCCCCTGTTTTCGTTTTCATTAATTTTTTTTCTTTGTTGGTTTTTTTGATTTATCAATTTTTTTTTTTGATTAATCTCTTTTTTTTAGTTCAATTCTTTTTCCTTAATTTTTCATCTGCTTTTTCTGATTTTGAAATATATGCAAGCTTGTAATCCAGTGTTCCTTCCAAAGCATCTTTTGGGCAGGCTAGAACACATTCATAACAGAAAACACATTTTCCAATGTCTATTTCGATTGTTCCCTTTTCTCCTGCTTTTTTTGGAGGAATAAATTTGCATGCTCCTGTTGGACAGCTTCTCTCACACAGTCTGCAGTAAATGCATTTTTCTGGAATCCATTTAATTTTTCCTCTGTGATTTTCCGGAACATGGTCTTCGAATGGAAAACTTGAAGTAGCTGGTTTTTTGAAAATGCTTCTTAGAACCTCACGCAACATGCTATCACCACTCCTGCAATTGAAAGAGGAACCATGTATTTTATGAAAAAGTCTGTTACATGGTCTATTCTTAGCCTTGGAGTAACTGCCTCAACTATTGCAAAAGATGAGAAAATCACTGTGACTGAAACAATGTGTGTTATTGCATCTGGAATTCCAATAAAGAGCAAAAAGAAGAGTTCTGCCAAAATAACTCCTTCAATCCATTCAATTAGTTTGAATCCTGCAAGTGGAATTCCTGAAAATTCTGTTTCACTTCCTGCAACAAGCTCTTCAACTGCGTTTGGCACATCAAATGGTTTTTTGTGCATTGCTGCAAGAGCACAGACATAAAAAACTGCCATCGCAGGAAGCAGATAAAATGAAAAACCTGACAAATTATTGAATGAAAGTGTCTGATGAAATATTGCTGCTGAAATAATTGAAAGAGTGAGAGGGAGTTCGTAGCTTAGTATCTGAATTGCTGCGCGCCTTGCGGAAATATATCCATACGGCGAAAATGAGAGAAATCCTGCGATTGGATAAGCTACTGAAACAAGAAGCAGGAGAAAGATTGTTGTAACAATGTCTATTGAAGCTGGGATTCCTGCAAATGGGAGGCCAGCTGCTACTACAAGCAATGCAGACAGTCCAACAAATGGAACAAATGGAAGCATTGGGCTTGCAAAGAAATTTCTAATAGTTTCTTTTTCAAGAAGTTTTAGTAAATCATAAACAGGTTGTAAAATCGGAGGCCCTACTCTGTACTGAGATGATGCGAGAATTTTTCTCTCAATCCAGACAAAGAGGAATGCTGCGATTCCAACAAATGCAAGATTTAAGTAATTCATTTAAGTGCCTCCAGTGCTTTTGCTAAACCAGCAATTATTGCCTCTGGTTTTGGAGGGCATCCTGGAATGTACATTGTTACTGGCATGTGCTTTCCAAGAGGAGGGTCTGTATTGTAGCTGTCTTTGAACAATCCTCCTGAAATAGTGCAGGCCCCTATTCCAACGATTACTTTTCCTTTTGGAGCCTGTTCCACAACTGTCTTGATTCTTTCAAGACTGTGCTTGTTCACTGGACCGGTTACAAGTATTATATCTGCATGCCTTGGAGAGCCAACAAGCTTTGCTCCCAATCTCTCAATATCAAAGCCAGGAGTAACGCATGCAACTGCTTCTATGTCACAGCCGTTGCAGCTTCCAGTGTTAAGATGAAAAATCCAGGGACTCTTTTTTACAAATGTCACAATATCACCCAAGTCTCCAACATTACATAATCACCCAAAAAACCAGCCCAAGCGCAATCATTGAGATAGTGGAGAGAGCAAGCATTGATTCAATTCCCCGAGCATTGCTTTCTCCTTCACTTTCTGCAAGCTGTTTGTAGCTAGAAAGACAGGCATAGAATACGAACAATAGTGCTGCTAGAAGTATTCCAAAAAAGTTAAATAATTCAAGTTTTGCTGCGTGAAACAATAGTTCGTGCAAGGAAATAAATCCAGCGGTAAGTGGAAGGCCGGCAATTGAAAAGGAAGCTGCTAAAAGTGCTGCAGAGTTTATTCCAAAATTTGAAGAAGCTTTTTCTTCAACAAGTCCTGCTAGAATAAACAAAGCTTGTTTTGCAAAAAGCAGTGAAAAAATAAAAGCTATTGCTATTCCAAACAAGTCGCCTCCAAACCCAATTGGAATAAGAGCAAGGCCTGTTCCAGCCATTGCAATATAAGCTGTTTTTTCCCTAACTCTTTTTGAACCAAGAGCAAGTATTGCTCCTGCAAATGCGCCGATTAGTCCAATTGCAATAAATGATTCAGAAACAATGCTGTTTGAAATCATTGTGAAAAGAATTGAAGTTGAGAGTGAAGCAGAAATTATTGCTGCTGTTCCAACAGTTGAGTTTTCCAGAGCAGAGCGAAACCAGAGATGCAGAGGAAATGCCCCGAGTTTGAGCAAAAATCCAATGAATACAAGCGGAGTGAATCCTGGCAGAACAACTCCGAGAATAATCATGGCTGTTGCAAGAGCCTGTGAAGCAAAGTAAAGCAAAGCTGTTTTTTTGTTTCCGTTTGCAAAGTATAAAAGAAATCCTGCGGAATAAACTGCTAACTCCATTGAAGCAACTGAGTAAATTCCCCTGAGTAGAACACTTCCAATAACTCCTGCAAACAAAACCGCGTAAAAAATTGTTCTAAAGCTTGTTGCTCTTTTTTTCCATATGCTGAATTGCAGTGAAAAAATGCTTGCAAATGCAAGTGCAAGAGCCAGAGGAATTCTTGCAGATTCAATTGTGACTGCTTCCATCATACTCTCTTCACCAGTTCTCCTTTTTTGTAAACAGCTATTCTGTCAGTGCAAGAAAAGCACGGGTCAATGCTGATGATGATTGGCGGAACATCAGCAATTTTTTGGTTAAGAAGCATTGTTTTGAGCGGAGGAATATTTGCATAGGTTGGGGCTCGAATTTTCAGTCGCACTGGATTCATTTCGCCTGTGACCATAAAGTGCGCGTTCTCTCCTCTTGGAGCTTCAACCCGAGAAGTTGTTTTTCCTTCCGCGCTTTTGAAGAACTTGAGCCTGTGCTCTCCACCGGGCAGTAATTCAATGCATTGCCTTATTATTTCAGCGCTTTCCTTGATTTCCCTGATTCTTACAAGAGTTCTTTCAAGACAGTCTGCTCCGTCCCCCACAATTACATTGAATTCAAAATCTTTGTAAACTTCGTAAGGGGAATTCTTTCTTATGTCAAAGTCAAGGGAAGACGCTCTTGCAACTGGGCCAACAACATCGAAATGCTTTGCTTCTTCTTTTGAAAGCACTCCAACTTCTTTGAGTCTTTTGTGAACAAGCTTGTCTTTTGTAAAAACTCGCTCCATGTTGTTAGCAAACTTGACTAAATTGGGTAACTCTGATAAAACTTTTTTTCCTGTTTTTTCGTCAAGATCCCATTTAGAGCCTCCGACAACAGACATTTCTTTTGCGATTCTGTTTCCAGTCATTAATTCAAAAAGATAGTTTGTTCTCTCTCGTTCTCTCCAGGAATGCATGAAAACTGTTTCAAAACCTATTGCTTCTGCCATGACTCCAAGCCAGAGCAGGTGTGATTGAATTCTTTCTAATTCGAAAGTAATTGTTCTTATGTATTTTCCTCTCTTTGGAACAGTAATCTTGTTTATTTTTTCTACGCCAATTGAGAAAGCAAGTGAATGAGCTTGATTGCAGATTCCGCAGACTTTTCCTAAGAGTGTTGTAGCCATTGAATAGGTTTTGCTCTCCACTATCTTCTCTATTCCCCTGTGATTGAATCCAAGCCTGAAATCAAAGTCTGTTACTTTTTCTCCGTCAACGTGAACCTTGAAGTATTCTGGTTCCTTCAAGAGCGGGTGGAATGGCCCAATTGGCAGAATTGTTTCATGCTTTTTGTCTCTTTTCTCGTCCGTCATCAGAAAACCCCTGTAAAGAATATTACAAATACTACTGCAATAGTGCCCGCAATCGCTGCTCCTGTTTTTTCCTCAAATAATCCTTCAAGCCAGTTTACTGCTCTAAAAGCATAATAGAAGAATTTCATTAAAATCCAGTAAACCCGGTCAATATCAATAAAGCCTGAAATCTTTTTAATAAATTGCTTGTCTTTGCCAAAAAAGAACATTGTCTGCGCAGCTGGCTGAAGCTTTTCTCCCCCGGTAAAAGGACCAGTTGAATCAATTCTTGTCTTTTTCACAGCGCTAAGAGCAAATCCAAGCAAGAGAGAAGCAAACAACAAAACCAGGGTTACGTCGAAGGGGAATGCAAGTTGAACAGGAACTACTGGAGCCACAAGCAGGTTGTAACCCACAAGGCTTACTCCAAACAGCAGGCAGAATCCAGTAATTATTGCAAGCGGAACAGTTAATGACTTGCTGAGCTTCTTTTTCTTGAAGTTTTTTGGATAAAACAAGACATTAATAATTTTTGAATAGTAAACAAGCGGGATCATGGTTCCAGCAGCAATTATTGGAAGAGCTAAAGGCATTTTTTGCAACCAAATAGAGTAAACAGCCCATTTGCTCAAGAAAGTGTTTGTGATTGGAAGAGAGGAAGCTGCAAAAATCAGGAAAAGAAGAGCATATTTTGATTTTCCCATCATCATTGCTGCTCCGCCAAGGTCGTCAAGCAGGTGGTCTCCTGATTTCAGGATAATTATTCCTGCCGCAAGGAACAAACCTGCTTTGAAGAACGCATGGTTAACCAAGTGGAAGAGGGCAGCTGCTGTTGCCTCTGGAGTGAAAAGCATTAACGTGGCTGCAACATAGCCAAGGTTTAGGATTGTGGAGAAAGCAAGAACGCGCTTGAAATCTCGCTCAACTAAAGCGGAAACACCTGCATAAATCATGCTGAGAAATGCAAGCGCGATTATAAGCATTGAAACCTCGGAGAATCTTGAGAAAAGTGGAGAGAATTTGAAGAGAATAAACATTCCAGCATTCACCATTGTAGCAGAGTGAAGCAGTGCAGAAACTGGAGTTGGAGCCTTCATTGCGTCAGCAAGCCAGTTAAATGGATAAATAGAGCTTTTGGATAGTGCTCCAACAGCAATCAAGAGAGCTGCTGGCAAAGCAATTGAAACAGGGATTGAACCGGAAATTGCAACAAGGCTTGAAATTGAAAACATGTTTCCTGAAGAAAGCAGGGCTACACCAGCTAATACAAGAAGTCCGCCTAGCTGGGTTAGCGCAAAGCACTTGTTTGCTGCAAAAACAGCTTTTCTTTCCCTGTATTCAAAAGAGATTAGCATGAAAGAAGCAATGCTGACTAATTCCCAGGCAATAAAGAAAAGGATTAGATTGTTTGCCATTACCAGCAAAAACATTGAAAAAATGAAAAAATAGATTATTGAAAAATATCTCTTTTGTTCCTTTACTTCAATATACTTTGCTGAATACACGATTACAAGCGGGGCAATCACTGCAAGAATAAATGTGAATACTTTTGAAAGCGGGTCAAAAAGAAAGAAACTGTTTGAAACAGGCTCTGCAAAAAATGTTGCAATGCCGGTCAGAAAGACAGCTGTTGCTCCAACCCAGGCAAGCTTTCCCTGTTGCTTTTTAGGAGTTGCAAGCGCAAGCAAAAAAAGCAATGCAGAGGCTATGAGCGGAGCAATGATTACAGCCTGACCACTAACAAACAACAAAATCAAATTATCCATAAATAACTAAGAAAATGTAATCCATAAATACCTTTTGTATGCCCTCTCTTTATGGAAGCAGTTGTTGGCATCGGAAACGAGCTAAAGGGAGACGATGGCTTTGCATTCTTTGTCCTGAAAGAGCTTGAACGGCAGGGCAGTGAAAAAATGCTTTTATGGGGCGGAAACTCACCGGAAGGAGTTTTGCACAAACTGAGAGGGAAAAAAATTGAAAAACTTTGGATTGTTGATGCAGCAGAATTTGGAGGCAAAGCAGGAGAAATAACAGAAACAGAGAAATTGCCAGACAAGATAGTGCTGTCAACACACTCTACTTCAATTGAACAGTTTGTCAGATACATAAAAGAAGAAATAGAAATACCGGAAGTAAGGCTGTTGCTTGTTCAGGCAAAAAGCATTGAGTTCGGCGACGAAATGAGTGAAGAGGTAAGGAAAGCTGTTGAAGAAGCTGTTTCAATTATTCAAAAAGCCTGAATTTTTAATATGTTTCCCAGTGAATCTTATTAGGTGAAATAATGGATAATGCAAAGTGCGGTCACTGCGGCAAGTATTTCTAAACAAACTGGCAGAAGAAATCAAGAACAGGAAATAGGCAGGATCTGCATTCAAAAGAATAACCCTGCTCAATATTAAATATTGGAACACGCCAATATGTTTTTAAATATTGATGTTCACCAATATGTTTTATGGGTGAAGATAATACCTTAAAAATTTTAAAGGCTCTTTCTGATAAAACAAGACTTGAAATAGTTAGACTGCTTTTAGATGGAGAAAGATGTGTATGCCAAATTTTCCCACATGTTAAAAGAACTCAGTCAACTGTTTCAATTCACCTGGCAAAACTTGAAAAAGCAGGAATAATAAAGCACGAAAGAAATGGGAAAAAAGTTATTTACAGTATTTCAAACCCTGTAGTTTGCGGTGTCCTTAACTCCTTGGATTGCACAAAATCCTGCATTAAAAAAACGTGCGGCAAGCAGTACAAAAAAAGGTGATATAAATAAAAGAAAAAAATATTTTTTTGATTATTGTATCAGTTTTCTTTGCATTCTACTTCATGCCGATTGAAAGCCAGTGGCTGAATAATGCACTGCTAAGTGGTTTTGCATTACTGCACGAGTACGCAACACAGCACGTGCTAACCTGCCTTGTTCCAGCATTCTTTATCGCAGGAGCTATCACAATTTTTGTAAAAAAACAGGCTGTTCTGAAATATCTGGGTGGAAAAGCAAAACCATATGTTTCCTACCCGATTGCATCTGTTTCTGGAGCTGTTCTTGCTGTTTGCAGCTGCACGATTCTCCCATTATTCGCAGGAATTTATAAAAGAGGTGCAGGGCTTGGGCCAGCAATAGCATTCCTTTACTCCGGCCCAGCAATAAACATTGCAGCAATCTTTCTTACTGCAAGCGTTCTGGGATTCAAAATTGGATTGGCAAGAGCGATTTCAGCAATTGCTTTAGCAGGGCTTGTTGGCCTGACAATGGCCTTTCTTTTCAGGGAAAAAAACGCAAAACAAGAAATTGCAATAGAAGAAGAAACCGAACAAAAAATCTCAAAAACTTTTATGGGCTTGTTCTTTGCTACAATGGTTGGAATCCTCATAGTGAACGGCCTGCAAATTGATTCAACAATAAAATGGACAATAATGGGTTTCCTAGCATTGATTACTATAGCAATTGTTTTGTTGAAATTCAAAACCAAAACAAGAAACGAATGGCTTTCAGAAACCTGGAGCATAAGCAAACTGTTAATTCCTTATTTGTTCATCGGCGTTTTTGTTGTTGGGTTCATAATGCCCCTCATTCCGGAACAGATTATAATCCAATGGGTCGGCTCAAACACAATCCAAGCAAATCTGTTGGCATCAGTATTCGGGGCATTCATGTACTTTTCAACACTGACCGAAGTGCCAATAATGCAGGCGCTTATTGCAAAGGGAATGAACCAGGGCCCGGCACTTGCATTATTGCTTGCAGGCCCATCATTGAGCCTGCCTGCAATTCTCGTTATAAGGAGCGTTCTCGGAAACAAAAAAACAATTGCTTACATTACAATAGTTGTGATTTATTCTTCTGTTGCAGGATTAATTTTTGGAATGATTTAAGGAGGAATTAAATGAAAATAGAAATATTGGGAACCGGTTGCCCGAAATGCAAGCAACTTGAAGCAAACGTAAAAAAAGCTTTGGAAGAAACTGGAAAAAAAGCGGAAATAGAAAAAGTCACGGACATAAACAAAATAATTGAAGCAGGAGTAATGGCAACACCCGCCTTAGCCATTGACGGCGAGATAAAGAGCTCTGGCAAAGTGGCAGACGTTGAAGAAATAAAAAAAATGTTGCAATAAAACAGGTTATTGGAGGGCAGAAAATGCACAAGAGAATTACAAAAGAAAAAGACGCTGGCAAAAACACAATCAGCTTATGGCAAAAGAAAAATGCATTAGGAAAATGGGCGATTGCAATTGCCCTGATTTTGGCAGTTGCTTTTTCAGGTTGCGTAGGCAATGCAAACACAAGCCCTAATGCAGCGGAAGATTGTACCGACTCAGATACATGCAATTTGTCACCAATCGAACAAACAGAAACACTAAAAGAATCTGAGAACATTGAAAAGATAGAAGTCTACCATTTTCATGGAACAAACCAATGCTATTCATGCATTACTGTTGGAGCCTACGCAGAGGAAACGCTTAACACCTTCTTTGCAGACAATTAGCATCAGGCAAAATAATCTTTGGCCACATTAATGCAGAATTGCCTGAAAACCAGAACCTTGTCAAAAAACACGAGGCAACAGGCTCATCACTCTGGATAGGAACATACACTTCAGACGGAAAATTCAAAAAAGAACAAAACACTAGCGTATGGTACAAAATAGGAAACAAGCAGGATTACCTAAATTATTTGAAGAGAGTTATCGAAAAGAAACTAGCAGGAGACTTGAGTTAAAATGGATTTAATGGCATTCATGAAGCCATGGGAACAAGCAACATTCCCATAATCGCGACATTCTTCATAGGCTTGATGACAGCAATAAGCCCAGTGCCCCCTAACAACAAACATAACAGCCATTGCTTACACTTCAAAACGAATAGGAAACAGCAAACGCTTCTTGTCGGAACCTTATACACTTTAGGCAGAATGGCGACATACATTCTGCTTGCAGCCCTAATAATCTGGTTTGGAACAAACACCCAAAGCATTGCCCTGTTCCTGCAAAAATACAGCGAAAAAGCTCTCGGGCCACTGCTTTTAATAGTTGGAATAATAATCTAATAGTTGGAATAATAATGCTTGACGTCATCAAATTCAATTTCTTTAAAGGGAGTGACAGGCTAAACAAACTGAAAGAGGACCTTGCGAACAAAGGATTTATTGGAAGCTTCCTTTTAGGAGCCATCTTTGCATTGGCTTTCTGCCCCTTCAGTGCAGTCCTGTTCTTCGGAATGTTCATACCCATAGCACTGCAAGCAGGAGACTGGATTGTACTCCCCGCAGTATTCGGATTTGCAACAGGGCTCCCAGTACTAATCTTCTCTTTTATCTTGGTGTACAGTGCGACAAAGCTCGGAACAGTAATCGGCAAAATCCAAACCTTTGAAAAATGATTCAGGAAAATAGCTGCAATAATATTCATTCTCGCTGGATTGTACTATTTGATAGCTTCATTCATCTAAACAAGCACTAAAACTATAAGATTTAAAAAGGATGAAGCACTACTTTATTACAGACAATTATGGTACAGACAATTATGGTAATGAGTGAAGTGAATGAAAAAAACGATTAGTGTTAGTTTATTGGTGTTGGTTGTACTATTTTTCGCAAGCACTTGCGTTTTTGCAGAAAGCCAGGGCATGTCCAACGGGGAAAAAGGAATCGGTGCTGATGTGAACCAGCCAGGCCAGGGAACTGACCAAGGGCAACAAATACAGCAGAAAACACAAAACAATGGCGATAAACAAACAATAACGATTCAACAAAGAGAGCAAGTGAGAGCCAGCAATTCGGCAGAATTAGGTCAGATGATGCAGCAAAGGCAACAGCAAATGAACCAAGAGCTTCAGGGACTTGAGACAGGCCAACAAAATATTTATCAAAACCAAAACAAAGTAAGGTTAGCAGTTCACTCCCTGATTGTAATGGAAGACCTTGTTGGGAGAATCGGACCCCAAGTCAGGGAAATTGCAAGAGATTTCAATAATTCTGTTCAAACAACAGTAAGAGCCGAGGAAAAGGTACAGGAAAGAAACTGGTTCATGCGTTTTTTGTTCGGTGGAGATGAAGAAGCAGCTGGAGAAATTGAACAAGAGGTAAACACAAACAGGGAAAGAATACAAACCTTGAAACAGCTAAAGGAACAATGCAGTTGTGATGAACCAGTAAGGACAACAATGCAGGAACAAATACAAAACATTGAACAAGAGCAAAACAGACTGCAGCAACTGGCGCAGGCAGAAAAGCAAAGCAAAGGATTATTGGGCTGGCTTTGGAAATAAAGAAGTTATTTTCCTGACCCCTAGCAAGAACGCATAACTTTAAAGTATATAATCTCTATACATCTCTATAGGCGATGATGAGGTTAACACCTGTTGTGGTTTCACTTCTTCAAAGGACACAGGTGCTTTGGAGCTGAATCAGGCAAAAACAGTTTTGCGCGCTGGAGCTTGTCAAATTTTACTCCAAGCATTTCATGTGCTTCTGTTTCGTATAGTGCTGCTCCAGGAAAGAGTTCGTGAACGCTTGGAACTATTTCTTTTTCTGTTATTTTAAGCTCTACTTCAATTGGCTTGTTTTTTTCGTTGAGCAGAGAATAGTTTAGCACAAATCCGTCTTCTTCTTGATAAGCTGAGAGAACAGAGAAGTGCGCGTTCTGTTCTTTGAGCTTTTTGAGTTTTTCAAAAATATCTTCAATTCCTGCTTTCATTATGAAATTTTCCTGCAAAAGCTTTAAATGGTTTTGTGGAGAAAAGTTTTCTATGAAATTAAACAGAACAGGATTACTTCTTGTATTGTTTACTGCTCTTGTCAGCGGTTTCTCTATTTTCTTGAACAGCTTCGCGATTGCAGGAGTTAATGCAAGCTTGTTTGCTTTGCTGAAGAACAGCGCAGTAGCAGTTTTCCTGATTTCAGCAATTGTTCTTTTCAGGGAAGTTTCCGCCCTTAAAGCGCTTTCAAAAAAGCAGTGGGCAAAGCTTGTTGGAGTTGGCTTAATTGGAGGGAGCATTCCTTTTCTGCTATTCTTTAATGCTTTGAAAATTACAAGTGCAGTCAATGCTGCTTTTATTCACAAAACTCTTTTTGTTTGGGTTTCACTCTTTGCTGTTTTCTTTCTCAGGGAAAAAATTAACAAGCAAGTAGCGGTTGGAGCAGGATTGCTTCTTGCCGGAATTGTGCTTCTTTTTGGGATAAATATTTCCTCTTTTGCCTTTGCCGATTCAATGATATTAGTTGCTACTCTTTTGTGGGCTTCTGAAACAGTGTTAAGTAAGAGCCTGCTAAAAGAGTTGAACAGCAGAATTGTTGCATTTGGAAGAATGTTTTTTGGAGCAGGATTTATTCTTGCCTGGCTTTCAATGACAGGAGAGATTGCAGGAATTGCAAGCCTTGGCTTTGAAAACATTGCCTGGGTTTTTGCGGGTTCGCTTCTTTTGTTCTTGTATGTTGCAAGTTATTATGCTGGGCTTAAGAGACTGCCTGCTTCAGTTGCTTCTAGCATTTTGCTTCTTGGACTTCCAATAACAGCTTTGCTTAATTTTGTTTTTGTTGGAAAACCTGTTTCAGTTGAGCAGGGAATTGGATTTGGATTATTGATTGCTGGAATTGCAGTGATTGCTGGAGCAGGTTGTGTTCTTGAACGAATTAGAACAAAGAATTTAAGCACTTCCAAGCACTCTTTTTAGATGAACTCTCTTGAACTAGTTTGCAGATATTCTTTGCCTCCAAACAAGCTTGGCTACTGTGGACCACAAGACTGTTCTGCGTTGCTTAAAGAATGCATTGATAGTCCAGAAGATGCAGACAAAGAAAAAGTGAAAACTGCTCTTGAGCAATTTCACGCACTAATGCCTTACTTGAACATGATTGCTAACAAGAATGGATTAAGTGCATTTGATTCAGAGGTTTTAGAGGCTTACTGGATTGGAAACAGTTTGCTTGAGCAGGTGGAGAAAAGAGACCTTCAAAGGCTTGTTTTAAAGGATTTTCTTGGAAAAGGATTTCTTCCAAAAAAAATTGCAGAAGAAAAAGCAGCAGCAGTCAAAGAGGGAATGACTCCACACCACTCGTTTCATGTACTGCACATAAATTTCTTGAATAGGGAACTCTCTTCAATCGTGAAAAATCTTTCAGAGTGCCTAGTGCAGTGGGGAGAAGTAAAGGATGTTACAATAAAGGGATTGAAAGTTAAGGGAATTGAGTTGTTCAAGAACGGAAGAGACTTAAATATGAGAGAAAAGATTAAGACAGTTGAAAATCCTTACAAACTAGATGCAGGAGAGCGAGATCTTGTTTCCGTTCACTGGAAACAGGCAGTGCAAATTCTTTCAAAAGACGAGTTCACTGAAATGAAAAAATATACTCTTAAAAATCTTGAAGCAGTAAATAAATAGAGGCGATTAAATGAGAAGAATTAGAGACGTGTTCAGAAGAATGTTGGAAAGAAAACCTGCCAAACCTGAAAAACTTGAGTTTCCAAGACCAGCTCCGCCTATCGCGCCAGACAGACCAAGCACGCGATTTGAAATTGCTTCAAGAATGGCAGCTGAACGAAGAGAAGAGCTTGGTGAAAGACTTGCAGAATTAAGAAAAAAAACTAGTGGTGAGAAAGTTATTCAAAGAATTCAAGAACTTGAAGAAAAATTAGGTTCTGCTTTTTCTCCAGATGAAGAAAGAAGAATCGAAGCAGAGATAAAAAAGCTGGAAAAAGAAATTAGTTGAATAACTAAATTGAATAATTTGTTATGAAAAGACTTGGCTTGTTATGGAATTTCGCAACCTGTTTCTTCCCATGCCTGAATCATTTCCAGTGCTTCGCTTTCTTCAACTTTTGCTACAACAAAGCCCTGTTGGACTAGGACATAATCTCCTTTTGAAAAATTAGAAGCAGCAATCTTGACTTTTCTTTGCTCTCGCCCATAGTCTACAACTGCTTCTTTTTCTGAAACAGAAATTACTTTTCCCGGAACTGCAAGGCACATGGAATTATCTGCTTCCGAAAAAGACTTATTTATTACTAAATATTATCCAGAACATATTTTCTGATATCCACATCTTCATTTCTTTTCAATTTTTCCAACAGTATTCTTTGGTTAGCTAAAGTAAGATTTGAATTTGAGAACGCCCAGAGTAAAACACTAAATTCTGGCGCTGGTTTTTTTACCCCCTCGCGCAAAACAATTTCTATTTCATGTGGGTCTGCAGTCTGAAGAAATCTGGCAAGAGCTGGTTTTGCATTTTTGTATGATTGATTATTGGTTACTTCTTCAAGAACTCTTAAAACCAGATCAGGGTCTGCTGCAAAAATCTCTGGATTAGGGTGTGTGAGCGGAATTTTTGCTTGAGCAATAAGCTCTGAAATTTTTTCAGCTTTTTGAAGCCTTGATTTTGGAATTCTTACTTTAAGTCTTGATTTAAGTTCAGCAGGGGATAATTCTTTCCAGCGTTTGGGAAAAAAATATTCTCCTCCAAACTGTATGAAAGGAGTTGTAACTGGAATTCTTTCCCCATTTACTTGAATTGAACCGTTTTGAACCCAATTTCTTATGCTTCTTTCAGTTACTCCGCTCTTTTCCGCAATTTCTTTAACTCCAACAAGCTCTTTTTCAGCCTGTCTTCTTTGCTTGGCCATGAATGTTTTTCTGATTTCTGCAATATCGCGTTCAGTATAGAATTTTTCGCCTCTTATAACATGGCCTATTTCTGACCTGTTGGAACTTGTTCTAAGCGTGATTGGCTTTAGCCCAAGCATTTTTGCAACCTGTGGAGCAGAATATAATAAATTCTTGCTTTGCTCTCGTTTGCAATTAAGGTTAGAAATCTCCTTGCTTCAGGAACAGGAATAAGCAGTACTTTTTGTCCGCTGTCCCTCATTTCAGCTTTAACCAAACTAAATCTTCCATTAGTTATTCTTGAATGCACTGTTGATTTAGAAATATCTGGTCTGTGTTCTCTTGCTGCAGAAACAAGCTGGGAAAGAGTGCAATGTCCTTTGATTGGAACCGGTGTTTTGCCTTTTCTTCTCAGTTTTATTACAGCCATAAAAAACATTTAGTTTTAAAGATTATTATATTTACCTTTCCTATGCCTGCAAAAA
Source organism: Candidatus Iainarchaeum sp. (assembly GCA_017609985.1). Taxonomy (GTDB): domain Archaea; phylum Iainarchaeota; class Iainarchaeia; order Iainarchaeales; family JAFCCW01; genus JAFCCW01. The sequence goes on along the minus strand of JAFCCW010000001.1, from coordinate 133,612 downwards.
ATGATTCAGAAAAATGCTGTTACTGCGGTGGTTGCGTTGGAGTATGCCCTGCTGGAGCAATAACACTTGAAGAAACAAGAATTGTGATTGATGAAAGCAAGTGCATTAATTGCGGTGCTTGTGTTAAAATCTGCCCTGTTGGGGCGATGAAACTGGAGAAGGAGTGATTGAATGCCTAGACCTAAAAAAAATCCAAAAAGAAAAGAAAGACTTAGAAGAGAAATGGGGACTTAAATGCAGGAATTTGACGCAATAATTGTTGGTGCTGGTCCAGCTGGTTTAGCTGCTGCTAGAAAGCTTGCTGAGGCAAAGATGAATGTGATTTGCCTTGAGAAAAAGCAGGAGATTGGTGTACCAAAGAGGTGTGCTGAGGGTCTTGGCGGAGGCTGGTTTGAAAGGCTTGGCATCAAGCCGGATAAGAGATGGGCTGTTCGGGAAATAGAGGGCGCTGCTCTTTATGCTCCGAGCGGAAAAAAGCTAGAGCTAAGATTTGGTAAAACAGCCGGCTATGTTCTTGAAAGGCGTGTTTTTGAAAAAGAGCTTGCAAAGCAGGCAGTGAATGCTGGTGCAAAAATTAGAGTAAAGCATCCAGTAACTTCTGCTGTCCGAGAAAATGGAAAAGTGAAAATAGAAGCAGGCGTCAGGGGAGATGAAGAAGAGTATTCTGCTCCTCTTGTTTTAGCATGCGATGGAGTGGAAACGCAAACTGCTAGAATGCTTGGCTTGAATACTGTTAACAAGCTTAACGATATTGACTCTGGTTACCAGTATGAAATGGCTGGAATTGACTACGAGGGAGATGACTTAATTAACTTGTTTTTTGGAGAAGATGGAACAACCGAGGGCACGGCAAAGAGTTATCTTGACAAGTTTGTGGAATCCCACCCTGGATTAAAGCAGGGAAGCATTGTTGAGGTTAATGCTGGGGCAGTGCCAGTAGGTGGTTTCCTTGACGATATGACTGCCGATAACCTGCTTGTAGCAGGAGATGCTGCTCACCATGTTAATCCAATTCACGGAGGCGGCATTGGTCTTGCAATGGAGGGGGCAAGGATTGCTTCAGATATTGCTATTGGGGCTCACAATGCAGGAGACTATTCTCACAAGTTTTTGCAGAAATACAATCCGATTTGGTATGAAAAGCGCGGAAACCAATTAAAGAGCATTCTTAAGAGACGTCATCTGTTTGAATCATTGAGTGATGAAAATCTTGAAACACTTGTTAACAGTTTAACCGGGGATGATGTGTTGAAGATTGCAGAGGGCGAGCTAATTGAGAGCGCAAAGATTGTTGGAAAAAAGCTCATAAAGTATCCTGGGCTTACAAAGATTATGCTCAAGTACTTGAAATAGTGCTTTTTTCTTTTCCAAAACCTATTTTTTCCCACAAACGCTCGTGTGCGTAGAAAAGGAAAATTTTTGAAACAAAATCTGCTATCCCTATTCCAGCCATTAAAGCCAGCTCGCCAGTAAAGAAATAAACTATTACCATAGTAAGAAGAGTAGCCCAGATTCTAAAACTTACTGCTTTGAAAAGGCTTCTTTCTCGCGACTGAAGTTTTTTTTTGTTCATTGAAAAATAAAATTAGAAGTTATTAATATTTTTTTCCCAAAAACAGGTGTTGAAAAGAATAAGAACTATTTAATATTCTTCCAACAATAGTTTTTGCATGGACTTGAAGATAACTAATCTTGCTCTTCAACATCTTGTGTTGGAACTTGACGAGCTATTGCAGGGCGCGTTCTTGAAAAAGGTTCAAGAACTGCCAAACAATTGGCTGAAGCTGAAGTTTAATACAAAGAATGGGCTTGTTGATGTTATTGCTTCCCCCACTGCTTTGTTTACTGCGTCATACTCAATTCCTGCAAAACATCAGAGCTCCGGATTTGGAGCACTTTTAAGAAAAAGGCTTGCAAACAAGAAAGTAACACAGGTAAGCCAGAATGGATTTGACAGAGTAATAAAAATTTGCTTTGCAGACTATACATTAGTGTTTGAATTATTTGCAAAGGGAAACCTGTTATTGTTGGAAGACAAAAAAATTGAAGCTGTTTACAGAAGAGAAAAGTGGAAGGATCGTGTTCTAAAAAAAGGGGAAATCTATTTGTTTCCGAAATCCCGCGGATTGAGTCCTGTTGCGGAATTTGGAGAATTCAAAAAAGTAATTAAAGAAAAAGAAGGAGGAATTGCTGGCTTGCTTGTCAGAAGCATTAATATTGCTCCGGCAGTTGCTGAATCCGCTTGTGAAAAATCAGGAATCGAAAAAAGTGTTGATGTTTCAAGTCTTTCAGAAAAACAACTAAAAGAATTAAATAAAACAATAAAGGATTTTTACAGCGAAAATAAAAAAGGAAAATCCTGTCTTGTGGAAACAGAGAAAGGAAATATTCTTTTGCCTTGTTTTGCTTGCAGTAAAGACTGCAAAGAATTTGATTCTTTTAGCCAGGCAATTGAAACCAGCATAGCTAAGCAGGCTACTTCAGGAAAAAAAGAAAAAGAAGCAGGAAAAAAGCATGGAAAAAAGATAGAGGCTTTGAAACGAGCTTTGGAAGAACAAAAAGCAGGCATTGAAAATTATAAAAAATTGGAAATTGAACAAAAAGAAAAAGCAGAGTTGATTTACACTAATTATCAGGAGATAAACAGAATTATTTTAGAGGCAAGAGAGGTATTGAAGAAAGGGGGAAAAGAAAAAGAGATTATGTATAAGATTAAATCAGTATCTGATAAGATAAAAAATTTTGATGCAAAATCCAAAAAGCTAATTCTGGAAATTGAATAAATAGATTAAGAAAAAGAAAGTTGGAACTGCAGTTTATTCAGCAGCCTGTGCAGTTTCAAGTTCTCGCTCATCCACTATAAAGACATCACTCACAGCTGTTACCGCAGAGTAAGGGATTTGAATTATCCTGTCCTTTGAGTGAACTCTTTTCAATAGTTTACTGTCTCTGTCCACTTCAACAAGAAGATTTTCTATTTCCCCGTTGTTTTCATTAACTATGAGATCAGATAGTTTTCCAACCTCATCTCCGCGGTTTGTGATAACGCGCTTAGTGGCAAGCTGCCTTGCAATTGTGTACTTATACATCATTTCACCTTCAAACCAAATTAAGCTAATACATAAATGCATTACATGTTTATAAATTTTTCTTAAAATAGGTTAAAAAAAGAGATTATACATAAAATAATTAGATGTTTTGTTGATTAAAATGATTTCCGAAGAAAAAAAGAAAGAGCTTGAAAAGCAAGGTTATAGATTTGTGGGAAACCACTCCGCAGTCAAGACATGCGAATGGGTTAGAAAAAGCATCAGAAACCAAGGAGTCTGCTATAAACAAGCTTTTTACAACGTGAGGAGTTGGAGATGTGTGCAGATGACTCCTTCAATGAATGTCTGCACCCACAGATGCGAATGGTGCTGGCGTGACATAAATCACACTGAACTGAAGTGGACTGGCCCAGTTGACGAACCAAAAGAGATTGTGGATGGATGCATTGAAGCCCAGAAAGAACTGTTAATGGGATTTAAGGGATTTGAAGGAAGCAACATAAAGCGATTTGAGGAATCAATGAAACCACTGCAGTTTGCAATCTCTCTGAGCGGAGAACCAACAGCTTATCCAAAGCTTCCAGGACTAGTGAAAGAATTAAAGGAGAGAGACATTATTTCTTTCATTGTCAGCAACGGAACCTATCCTGAAATGATTGAAAAGCTTTTGAAAGAACAGCCAACTCAGATGTACTTGACTCTTCCAGCCCCAAACAAGGAAATTTATAAAAAAGCCTGCAAACCGCTTATCAGCGATGGCTGGGAAAAAATATTGGAATCATTCTCCCTTCTTGGAAAATTTGACAGAAGCGTGGCAAGAATCACCTGCACAAAAGGAATTAATCTTGAAGATGCAAATGGCTATGCAGAGATTTTAAAAAAATCAAAACCTTCTTTTGTTGAATTCAAGGGATTTATGCCAATTGGTTTTGCAAGAGAACGACTGGGTTACAGTGGAATGCCAAGCAGTGAAGAAATCAAAGAATTTGCCGAAAAGGTTAATAATGAGCTCGGGTATAAACTTGGTGGATTTGAAGAGAGAAGCAGGGCATTGATGCTCTGGGACGGAAAGACTGAAAAAGCAATTGACTGGGAAAAGTGATGTTATGTTTAACTTTGGAAAAGACAGCTTGGGCGGAGAAAAATTCTGGAATTCTCAAAAAATAATGCTTGTTGTAGCGATTTTGATTGGCATTGTTATTGGAAGCCTGTTCCAGCATTATGTGATTGAACCAGCTCTTCAAAAAACTTTTGAAAAAAGATATATTGATTGTGTTCAGGAAAAAAATATTCTGAATGAGGAAACAAACCAGTGCATTCTTGAAAAGCAGAACTGCGAAGATTCATTGAAAGAGTTTATTGGAAGCTAGCGCGGTTTTTTTCTGTTTATTTTTATTAGTTTAGTTAATTTTCTTATTCTTCTTCAATTAAACCAGCAGGTTCTTTTTCTCCAAAAACCTGCGCTTGAAACTTGTAAAACTTGTTTTTTGAATTCTTCCAGCAGTTTTGCTCAAGGCCTGCTTTCATGCAAGTGTGCTCAAGAAATTCCTCTTCACTCCAACCATACTCTGTTGCAACCTGTGGAAGAAGCAATCCTGATGTGCGAGAGCTTCTGACAATCAAACCATCTTCTCCAATGTCCATGTTTTTTGAAAGCTCTTCCGGCTTGCAGTCAATCAATTCAGGAACTGAGAGAATTGAAATCTCGATTACTATTTCTTCTAGTTCGTTTGCTTTTAGTGGGGGAAACCTTGGGTCTTTGAAGCCTGCTGAAACACTTGCTTCTATTACCGCATTCCAGAGGGGAAAAACCGGCTCTGGAAAACCAATACAACCACGAAGTTGTTTGTCTGGAAATGAGTTAAGTGTGATAAAAACTCCTCTCTTTTCCTTGAATTTTGCGTTTTTAGTTTCCTCTTTCAGAAGAGTTCCGGAAGCAAGATGATATTCAATGGATTTTCTTGCAAGGAAAATGAGCTTGCTTGCTTCTTCTGTTGAAAACTCTCCAGCCATAATTACATTAAAGTCTTTCGCAATTTAATAGTTTTGTATGGAACCGTTTATCAGGGAAATTCTTGCATTTGAAATTCTGCAAGATTTTGTGAACAGAAAGGATGCGCCGTTCAAAGAGCTTATTTTAGATTATTATGATGAGCTTGGCGGAAAGCTTGGGTTTGAAAGCAGGAGAGATTTTCCAATAGAACGAAGAAAGTTGAATTATGGAAACATTGAATGTGTCTGGCTTGATTCCAGCAATCCAGCTGTTGCTTTTGAGCTTTGCTTTGGAAGCAGGGAAGAGGCAATGGTCAGCCTCTGGAAGCTTGCAGAGCTTGAGCCAGGATATGCAGTAATAATTACGTCTGGAAAGGCAAAGAATTTTTCACTGGATGACTTAGAACGGATGTTTAGAAGAAGTCATCTCTCAAAAGCAAAGGAAACCGCTTTCCTGTTGGTCGAAATCAATTCAGAGGAATTCAGAATAGTTCACTGACTCCAGATTATTTGCGGATTATGTGCGGTTTTAGGTTTTGAAAGAGTTGTTCTGCTTCTGCCCTTAACTTGCCCCACTCAGCAACAGTGAGTTGATTTTTTTGAATCAATCTAATCAATTCCTGTGCTTGTGGCAGGTGTTCGGGTGCTGCCTTTTTTGCTGTTCGCTCAAGCATTTCAAGTGTGGAAAGCCATGCTTTGTGCTTTGTTTGCGCTCGTTCTCCGATTCTGTTAATGCTTGCAACAACTTCTTGAACAGACCTTGCTTCTGCAACAGCTTTGGCTTGCTGCATTTCAAGAAGCCTGTTGTTTGTTGGAGCCTTGTGTGCTTGAACATCTTCTAGCGTTGGCCAGCCTGCAAGAGGTCTTTTTGGGTCACGAAGACGGTCTGCACGAGAAACAGGTTTTGGATTTCTTTTTCCAGGCATGAAAATAAATAGGAACTAGAAATATTTAATTCTATTCCTCTACTTTGAGTGCAACAGTTTTTACAACCTGGTTTTGAACATATTCATAGCTGTTGTAATACTCTGTAAGAGTTACTTTGATTGGAGTATTTCCAAGGCGTATTCCTGGCTTTGGAAAGAGATCGTAATAGAATCTTTTTGACTGACCAGCTGCAAGTTTTTCAATGCGCTCGGAAGCATCTGTTTTGTAACCGCCTTTGTCAAAGGAAAGAGTTCTGTCAAGAGAAATCGAAAGAGAAAGCATTTTGTCTGCTTTTTCATCATTCAATACTTCAACAAATAATTGAACCGGCTCTCTGTTTGCAAGTTTCATTCTAAAAGGTGTAAATCTAGTAACTAATTCCATTAAATCCCCCAATAACAGAATTGTGTGATTGTTCTTAAAAATTGTGTGGTGGCACAGGGCTTTGTCATAATATTGTTTCCAAAATTTTACCTCCTTTTAAATCTGCTCCTAAATTATTCTTTCTGCTCTTTTATTCAGCTTTTTCGCCTAATTTAAGAGCAAAGCCGTGGCACAGAAAAAGAATAAATATGAGATTAGACTTTAATAGAAAGGAAAGAAACTTTTTCCGTGATTTTTATGGCTGAATTTCCAGAATCAGGTCTTGTGAGGAAAACATTCACTATCAGGCAGATGGACTTGCCTCCGGACGTGAAGTTGACTAGAAGATCTATGCTGAGATGGTTTGCCCTCTCGTTTGGCTTGATTTCGGAGAAGGAGAGCCGGGATACTGTGCTCAACGTGCTTGATGCTCTTTTTAGTTTTCTTCTTGAAAAACACCGGGCTCCGTCCACTAAAGAAATTCAGAAATTTATTTCTGAAAAATTCCAGAAAAGAGTCAGTGAGAAGCTACTCCGTTATCATTTGAACAAAATGATTGAGCTTGGATTGATTGTGAGAAAGAAAAATAAGTATGAGTTAAATCATGCTCCCGAGGGAGAGCGAGGAAATATTTCTGAAAGCTTTTCTTACTGGATTAAAATGCCTATTAACAATTCAATTGAAAATATATCCTCTGTTTTGGAGCAACTAAAACAGAGTTATGGAAAATAATTATTTGCCTAGTTTTTTTAGGGCTTCAAAAGCAGCCTGAGTAGTATAACGGTCTAAATCAAGCAATTTCCTGACTTTTGCTCTGTATGCTTGGCCTTCAGAAGATAGTTCCCTGATAAGATCGTTTCTCGAAAAAAGACTTTTGAAATTAAGTCTGAGTTCAAGCTTTGCAAGACGTTCTTCTTTTTCATCAAAATCCCTTGCTTCAATCAGGGAATCAAATACAGCAATTTGTTGTTTTGCTTGCGGAAAAGAAGGAACTTCTTGCCGTAAAAGAATTTCTGCTATTTTTGTTTTTATTTCTGTTTTTGCTGTTTCTTCTGCTTGTTCCAATTGTCTTTCAGCATTTGCTTTCCTGCTTTTTTCATGTACTTGAACCAGATCTTCTGCTGTTGCCCATCGCCAGGCTTTGACAGCACCTTCTTTGGCTCTCTGAAAAAACCCAGGTTTTCTCTCAAAATTAATGCGTTCTCTTCGCATAATAAATTTATGCTTTCCGAGTATTAAATTCTTTTCATATGAAGTTTTCCATAATTGTCTCTGAGCAAGATTCTGCTGGAATGAATATTGCAAATCATCTGCAGAAAAAATTTGGATTTGAAACTGGAAAATCCAGAGAATTTCCCGATTTTGAACTTGTTTTTATTGAAGAAAACCAAATTTTTGCAGACAGCGTAAATGATTGTGCTGGAGATGTGCTTGTTTTTGCAAGCAAGCATGCTTCCAAGTCAGAAAAGCCAACTCTCACAGTGCACGGAGTAGGCAATTGGGGGGAAGACAATAGTCACGGCGGAAAAAAGAAAGAGATTGTGTTAACATCAGCAAACCTGCTGAAAAACTATTTGCTGGAACTGGAAAGCCAGAAGACTGAGAAAAAGCTTGATTATGAAGTTATTCTTGAATGCACTCACCATGGCCCGTTTCTTGAAAAGCCAGCTGTCTTTATTGAACTGGGAAGCTGTGAAAAGCAGTGGAGTGATGAGCTGGCAGGAGAAGCAATTGCTGAAACTATTGTGAAAGCAACTTCACTCGAGGGAAATTACAAGGCTTGCATTGGAGTCGGAGGCCAGCATTATCCAAGAGAGTTCACCAAGTTAGTGTTAAGGACAGATTATGCTTTTTCTCATATCTGCCCAGAGTACAATCTTGAAAATTTTTCAGGGGAAATTCTTGCAAAAGCAATCAAATCTAGCAGGGAAAAAATTGAAGCAATTGTGCTTGACTGGAAGGGATTGGGAAAGAAAAAGCAGAATATTGCGAGCGTGCTTGAAAATCAGACTCTGCCAGTTAAGCGAGTGAGGAAAATTTTGAATAAATAGTTTTCTTGTACACTACTTTTTTTTTCTTTGTGAAGGGGTTTTTTTCCTTATTCTCAATATTTCCACTGAGCCATCGTCTAGAACAGTTCCTTGTATTTCTGCATCTCTTGGAAGATCCCGTCTAGTAACTACTCCGTGTCTTTTTTCATATTCTTCAGCTGATTTTGCATAACCTATTTTTGCAGCATACTGGTCTGAGGAAATAACTGGCTTGTATCTTCCAGGTCTTAATTTTCTGTCAACCCAGTTAGTTACTTTGTGAAAAATATCTTGTTTTGATTTTTTCCAATCTGCTCTTGTAAACGGTGTGTGTCTTATTTTTCTCATTCCAAACATTATATTTTATAATTATCTTCTCTAAAAGCTTTACTGTGAACGGAAAAAAACTTGAGGACAAACCAGATGAATTAATGGCAACTTGTGATGCTCAAGGACAGCCAGACGGACAGTCTATTGCGCGAAAAGAGGCTCACAAGAGCCCTGGAACAAAGCATCTTGCAGTGCAGGTTCTTTTGTTTAACAGTGACAAAAAGCTGTTAATGCACCATAGGCATTCCAGAAAAATTGGAGGCAATGTTCTTGACGTTCCCACTACACATATTCTTGCAGGGGAAACAAAGAAAGAGGCTGCAAGGCGTTGCTTGGAAAACGAGTACGGAGTCAGAGAAGAAATTGAATTTGTGGAATTACCTGGTTTTTCATACGAAGCAGGATATGAAGACGGAACCTGCGAAAACGAGTTTTGTTATGTAAATGTTGCAGTTTTTGATGGAGAAATAAAACCTAATTTGGATGAAATGGAATCTCAGCCAATAGAAAAAAGTATTTCAGAAATTATTGAAGAGCTTAAAAGCAAACCAGATGATTATCCTGCTTGGTTTCACGAAACAATGCGTGTCTTCAGGGAAAGCAGCGAATTTAAAAAATTTAAATAATATTTAGCTTGTCCTAAACTAGTTTCTTTTTCTCGAAATAGAGTCTTAAAACCTTTTCAACCCAGGGAGCAAACTGTCCTGGATTTTCTTCAAGCATTTTTTTGACCTGTTCAAGCGAAAAAAATTTTGCTTCCGAAACTTCTTCCTTGTCTGGAGCAAAAGCCCCATCATAAACTAGTTCAAAAACTGAATTGAATTCATCGTCTTTCAAACCAACATTATATTCGTGAGTGTAGCGAAAGTCAAGAACATGGTTGGGAGCGGAATTGAAGATTTTTACTTCCTCTTCTAGCCCACGTTTTGCTGCTTCTTCAAAGCTTTCTCCTGGTTTCAGGTGTTCTGCACTGGAAACATCCCACGTGCTTGGAGCAATCTTTTTAGAGGAAGCTCGTTTTTGCAAAAGCAGTTCTTTTCTGCTATTAAAAAGAAGAACATATACTCCGCGATGCGGCAAGCCAGTTTTGTGAACTATTGACCTTTTTTCAAGACCGACAACATTGTTGTTGTCATCAACTACTTCGAATATTTCTTCAGACATGTTAAAACTCAATCAAGGTTCCTATTTTTTGCCCAGTTAATGCTTTGAAAACGCTTTCTTCTTTGTTTGCGTCAAAGACAATTACTTTTCCGCCTTTGAATTTTTCTCGCATTTTTTCGATTTTTCCCTTCATTCCGCCTGTGACATCAACAGTGCTTGCTTCATCCAGTGCTTTCTCAACCGCTAGCCAGTTGCTTTCATTAATTCTGTCAAACCTCTTTGCATTGCTGTCCTTCTTCGGGTCAGCTGAATAGATTCCGTCGACATCTGTGCCAAGGAATACAGTGTCTGCTTTTAGTTCACGTGAAAGCCACGCAATTATTGAGTCTCCAGAAACAACGCTTCCCTTTAATTTTGAGTCTGGAACCATGTCACCATAGAGGGTTGGAATCTTGCCATTGGAAAGAAATTGTCCAAGAATTTGTGTATCAAAACTTGTTATCTTTTTGTTCTCCTGCCTAATCACTTCATGTGGAACAAGCGGATGCAGTTCAACTCCTTCTTTTTCAAACTCTTTCAATACAATGCCATTAAGCTGCTTCATTGACTCCTGAACTTTCTTGAATTTAGCGAAATCCTCTTCGTTCTTCAGTCCGTTGTCAATCTCAAAATCCGTCACAAGCTTGTGTCCAAAAGGACCTGCTCCGTGAACAAGGATTAACTGAAATCTCTTATTTTCCATTGCCTGTTTTATTTCGCGGGCGATTCTTTGGATGGTTTCTTCTTTAGCCTGCAGATTGTTCTCGTCTTTTTCAGTACAAACGCTTCCGCCAATTTTTAAAATATAGAGCATTCAATCACTATCCTGTCTATTTTATTTCAACTTCTCCCTTGTCTCCGTCAACTCTGAGCATTGTTCCATTCTCTATCCTTTCAATGTCTATCTTGTGGACTGCTGGAATCTCTGAAATTATTGCTCCAACTGCAACAATTGTTTCAGCCTGCTTGTTGACTATTGCTGCAGGCGCAGTGCCGAACTTTTTCATCTGGTACAAAGTATAAGAGCCGACAGTGCTTCCCTTGCCCTCTGGAAAGACAAGGATTTTTCCTGAAACAGATTTTCCTTCAAGAGGGTGCCCCTGTTCAACAATTTTTCCTATCTCCGGCTCTACTCCGCCGTAGAAAGAAATTCCTTCTGTGGAGACAAGTGCTTCTCCCTCTGCTTTTCCAGCGCTGACTTTCTGACCTTTGAGAATCATTCTGTCGCCTCCTTTACAAGCTCTTCCAATGGCATAAATTTGGTTTTGAAAGAATTCTTTCCCCTGCCGTAAAAACAGGCTTTTGCTGAATCAGTCGCCAGCCCCTTGAATCTTCCCTTCAAAGGAGCAACAGCCATGCAGGTGTCGCAGGCAAACTTTGCTCCCGAGCCCTCTATTGTCTTTGAATAGCCCATCTGGTCTGCAATCTTTTTGATTGGCCTTGCTAAACAAATCCACATTTCTTTTTTGACTTTTTTTCCTTCAAGAAGAGAGGCAATTTTCTGGATTTCTCCAAGAGAACAGTGCGGGCAGCCGATTGCAATTAAATCAATTTCAATCTCGTCGTTGAGTGTTTTTCTTGCCTCTTCAAGGTCTGCTTCTTCAATCTCAAGCTTTTCTTCCGGAACAGTTGTCTTGCTTGGAGTAATTCCCTCCATGTGAAACATTGCTGTTCCGCCATAGGTTGCAATGCTAGCGCACAGGCTCTTGAGTTCTTCAATGCTTGCTTTTTTCACACCAGTAATCAGGGGAATCTTGTTTCCGATTTTGTTTCCAACTGCCCAGCCCAGTGCGCCAAAGTCCGGCACGCTCTTCAGCTCTGCATTTAATTCAACTAAAACCTTTGCCTGTCTGTTTTCTTCAAGATGCAAGCCGAACTTTGGAGTCTTTCCTGTGAGAGCGGAAGCAAGAGCGCTTGGCCCTCCTTCCCTGTTTGTTTTCAATCCAAGAACAGAGTTTGCATAGCATACCGCGCTTGACTCAGCCCAAGCAATATGTTCTCCATAATGTGGCGTGTTTCCAATGAAATATGGGGTGCAAGTGCAGGTAGTGATTACCCCCATCTTTGCAAATGCTTCTATTACAAGTTCTTGCTGTTTTGCAAACTCTGGAGAAATTCCAAGAGCCTTCCAGTTCTCCAAGTCCATTCCTGCAGGGTTTAGTGTTGTAAGAACTTTGGTCTTGCCGTCCTTTGCCATTTCTTCAAGAAACTCCAATCCAGCTTCTCCAAGATTGTGGTAGCTGACGCCGGCAATCTGGACACTGCTTACATCCACAAGTTCTTCTGCTCCGAAAATTTCTCCAAGAGCAGTTAAAATTTCCATGCTCTTCTTTACTGCATTTCCCTGCTTTCCTTCAATCATTTCCTGCTCTTCTTTTGACAGTTTCATTGCTCTCCCCCCAAAAACTTCTCCAACTCAACTTTTGGAAAAACAGCTTTTCCAAAATTCTTTCCCTTTGCTTCAAGCTTGGCAGTGCAATCAAAGCCGCATTTGCTTGTCATCTTTGTTTTTGACTCCGCACTTGGATCAAGGGAACTGCCTGGCTCTTTTTCCTTCATTACAAAGTCGTCTGATGCCTGGAAACGGGTAGCCATTGCCCACTCTACTTCCAATGGATTGTAGATGTCAATGTCTTTGTCAACCACGAAAATGTGCTTGCATGACTTGTGCCCCTTGAAAGCTCCTTCAATTGCCTTTTTCCCGTCTTCCTCGCTTTGCTTGTCAATTTTCACAAGCCCATGCAGCCAAGAACAGCCCCCGGGATTCACGTTCACATCAAGGCACTTGACTCCAGCAGAATTCACTTCCCTGAACATCGTGGGCTCGCGCGGCATTCCCATCAAGAGCTTGTGCTCGAGCTTGCCTGGAAGCAGTGCCTGCCAGATTGCGTCCTTGCGGTGCGTTATTTTCTTGACTTCAAAAACCGGTTCCTGCCTTACTACATCAACTGTCTCGGTTAAGTCAACAAACGGCCCCTCGTCTGACTTGTCTGCAAGCCGGATTATCCCCTCCAGCACGAATTCTGAATCAGCTGGAACAAGCAGGTCAGAGGTTTTTGCCTTTGTAACCTGCAGGGGTGAGAGCGTGTTTGCAATCTCTTCCTCGTTCTTTCCAATCTCAACAGAGATAGCTGCTGCAATCAATGTATTTGCTCCGTTGCCGACACAAACAGCAATAGGCATTTCCCCCTGCTTTTGCAGGAATTCATCAAAGTTTCTAGTGCTTACGATTCGGACTGAAAACTTGTTTTTGGAAATCTGCATGCACCTGTGAAAGTCAAGGTTTTGCCCGTGCGCGGGGGAAGAGGAAACAACAACTCCTGAAGAAACATAGTTTCCCCCGTCTGCCTCTGTGTGAAAGAGAATCGGAAGCTTGTCCAAGTCAACTGAATCCAGCTCGACTTCCTGGCATTCTCCCCCTGAAACCTCTTCCGGCTTTGAGGGGTTGTCAATTGCATTTGTGAGAGTGGGAATTAGCTCGCTTACCTTGCAGCCAAGATAGTCTGCTGTTCTCTGCTTGCTTGTGAACAGGTTTCCGCCAACCCTGAAATCGCTTTCCTTAATGTCTTCAAAAAGTACAGCTTTTTCTCCTAACTGGTCAAGGATTGCGCTTGCCTCTAGCTTTTTTGAAACAGGCTTTGAAACAGTTTCTTTGTCTATTTTTTCCAGAAATTCTCTAAATCCCATTAACCCCACCTCTTGAAGTTTTCATTCTTTATTTCAAATGCATCCAGCACTTTCCCAGTAATAAAAGCTTCTAAATCCTTAATAGTTTTTGGCTTGTGATAGAAGCCGGGAGACAAAGGCATTACAATCGCCCCATAGAGCGCAAGATTGTGCATATTCTTGAGGCACGGAGCGCTCAGCGGAGTTTCTCTCACGCAAACCACGAGCTTTTTTCCTGTTTTCAGCATGTTGTCTGCTGAGCGTGAAATCAGATTGCCAGTGCTTGCATTTGCAATGTCTGAAACAGTTTTCACGCTTGCTGGAATCACAATCATTCCGTCCACTAAAAAGCTGGATGAGGAAATCGCTGCATCCATTTCCCTATAGCCATATGTTTTCGAAGCAAGAGCTTTCACTTCCGCAACTGAAATATCTGTTTCTTCTTCAAACAGCTTTTCAGCCCACTCGGAGACAATCAAGTGTGTCTCCACTCCTGCTTTTTTCAATGCTTTGAGCAGGGAAACAGAATAGCTTACTCCGCTTGCGCCGGTTATTGCAACTACGAGCTTCATTTACACACCTATCTTTGAGCGCAGGCAAGAGAAGCCTTGGTCTTCAAGAGCTTTTGCAACTTTTTCCTGCAATTCCTTGCCAGGGGTTAGTGCAAGAAGCAGCCCCCCTCTTCCGGTTCCAGTGAGTTTTGCGCCAAAAGCACCTGCTTCAAGAGCTGTTGCCTGCATTTCGTCAAGTTCTTTGCAGGAAACAGTCATTTTTTGCAAGAAAGAGTGGTTTCTGGACATCAGCTTTCCTAACGCAGACCAGTTCCCTTCCCTGATTGCAGGCAATGCTTGTTTGTAAGTTTCCATATATTTTTCAAATATTTCTTCAAACTCTTTTGAACGGATTTCTTTTTCTTTTCTGACATCGTCAACTACTTTTTTTGTTTCCTGTGTTATGCCTGAATTTGCCAGAACTATTTCAACAGGATTTTCAACCTGCAAAGTCTCTATTTTGTTTTCTCCACCTTCAAGATTTTTCTCAAAAGTAATAAATCCCCCATACACTGCACAAGTGTTGTCAATACCGGACGGAGTTCCGCTCCCAGCTTCTTCTGCAAGATAAGCTATCTTGTTTATCTGCTCATCATCCAGCTCTTTTCCAAACTCTTTGCTGAGGGCACGCGCAATGCTTGCCGCAAGAGCAGCGCTTGCTCCCATTCCTGAGGCACAGACAAGGTTTCCGGAGAGAGTTATCTTCAAAGGAGTTTTTTCAATGTTTAAGTCAAACTGTTCAATAAGCGAATCCAGCTGTCTCTGAATCTCGGATTTCTTCTTTTCCTTGTAGCCTGGTGTCTGAGGACGGTTGTCCTCAAACTCGAATTTGTCAGATGGTTCAATCTTTGCAGTGGTTGAATTATTCAAACCCGCTGCTATGCCCGGCAATCCATACACTACAAAATGGTCTCCGAAAAGAATTGTCTTGCCAAATCCAATGCCTTCTCCCATTAAACCACCTTAATAGATTGGGTTCATCCAACTATTTTAAACTTGTAGCCGTAGGCTATTGGCCCGGATTTGTCTGCGTCGTTTATTTTTCTGAAGACTTTTTCCACGCAGGCTCCTGTTTTAACTTTCTTTTCATCGCTGTCAACAAGCTGGGCTAGAAGTCTTACCTTGTTTTCGAGTTCAATGATTGCAACAAAGTATGGTGTTTCGTGTTCAAATCCTGTTGGCCCAACAAAGCATTGTGTCCATGAAACTATTTTTCCCTTGCGCGGCATTGACTCGTCAACAAGTTTTCCTCGTCTCCTGCAGTTTGGACAGACTTTGCGTGCTGGAAAGTATGATGTTCCGCAGGTTTCGCACTTGTTTCCTGCAAGAGTGTATCTTTCCGGAAACCTTCTCCAGAGCAATGGAGGAAAACCAGTAGTCATTTTTCCAGCCTCCTGTAAATGTTTACTACTGCTGTGGCTCCGCTTCCGCCAACATTGTGGGTTAATCCGTATTCTGCATCTTTTACCTGCCTCTTGTCTGCTGCTCCGCGAAGCTGCCAGTAGGCTTCAATTGCCTGGGCAACCCCGGTTGCTCCGACTGGGTGGCCTTTTGCTTTCAGACCCCCAGAAGTGTTTACTGGAATTTCTCCACCTAAAGCAGTTTTTCCTTTTTCTACTGCCTTGCCTCCTTCCCCCTTCTTGAAAAAACCAAGGTCTTCGGTTGCAAGAATTTCGTTAATTGTAAAGCAATCGTGAACTTCTGCAAAGTCAATGTCTTTTGCTTTCAGCCCTGTTCTTTCATAGGCTTGTTTTACTGCTACTTTGGTTGCGTCAAGCTCGGTTAAAGATTTTCTTTTTGATAGAGCAAGTGAATCTGATGCTTGCTCTGAAGCCAGTATTTCCACCGGGTTCTCACAGACTTTTTTTGCTACATCGCTCGAGGCAATAATTACTGCTGCTGCTCCGTCAGTTATTGGAGAGCAGTCTAGAAGTTTGAGTGGAGAAGCAACATATCCTGATTTCATTACGTCTTCGATTGTTATTTCTCGCCTGTACTGGGCAAATGGATTGTTCACTGCGTTCTTGTGATTTTTTACAGCTACTGCCGCCATTTGTTCTTCTGTTGTTCCAAATTCTTCCATGTGTGCGCGTGCCAGCAAAGCGTATAATGCTGGAAAGGTTGCTCCCATGAACAACTCTGTTTCCTGGTCGCCGGCTCCGCCAAGAGCAAATCCAGCGTCTTCAGTGGAAACCTCTGTCATTTTTTCTACTCCGCCGACTGCAACAATGTCGTACATTCCGCTTGCAACTGCCAGATAAGCATTTCTCAAAGCCACGCCTCCAGAAGCACAGGCTGCTTCAAGACGAACTGAGGGAATCGGATTTAGCCCAAGCTGGTCTGCTATCAGTGCCCCGATGTGCTCCTGACCAATAAACCTTCCGGAAGCCATTGCCCCGCCATAAATTGCCTCTATCTGACCGCCTGAAACCCCAGCATCCTGGATTGCCTGTATCCCTGCTTCTGCTATGAGTTCCCTGAAGCTCTTTTCCCAGTGCTCGCCGAATGTTGTCAGCCCGGCTCCGATAATGCTAACACTTCTCATTTTTTCACCTACAAACTCTTCAGCTTTTTCCTGTGTTTTATGTATTCTGCATAATCAATGTATTGCTTTTCTTTAATCATTTCCTTTACTGCTATTTTTCCTCTTTTCTTTTCAATGTTTTTTGTTGTCTTAAAAATGAATGCATCGCTTCCTGCTCCGCTGCCGTAAGACACTGCAAGTATTCTCTCTCCTGGCTTTGCAACGTCAAGAACTGCACACAACCCAACCATTGTTGCGCCTGAATAAGTATTTCCTATTGTTGGGCACATTAGTCCTGCTTCAAATTTTTCTCGTTCAAATCCAAGTATCTTGCCTGCTTTCAGAGGAAATTTTGCATTTGGCTGATGAAAGACTACGTGGTCAAAGTCTTTTGTTTTGTAACTTGTTTTTTCCAGAATTCCTCTTGAAGCACTCAGCACGTGCTTGAAGTAAGCTGGTTCTCCAGTAAATCTTCCCGCGTGCATTGGAAAGTCTTCTTTTGGTCTTCTCCAAAAGTCAGGAGTGTCTGTTGTGAATGAATAAGTATCTTCGCAGGTTGCGATTATTTCGTTTCGTTTGTCTCCAACAATTATTGCTCCAGCTCCGCTTCCGGCAGTGAATTCAAGAGCATCATTTGGTCTTCCCTGTGCTGTGTCTGTTCCGATTGCTAAACCATATTCAATCATTCTTGCTTCTACAAACCCAAGATTCATTTGAACTCCTGCTGTGCCAGCCTTGCAGGCAAATTCCAAATCAGCAGCCATTAGTTCTGGACCAGCTTCAATTGCGTCAGAGACAATTGATGCTGTTGGTTTCACAGCATAGGGGTGTGATTCACTGCCAACGTAAACTGCTCCAATTTTTTGTGCATTCAATCCAAAGTCAAGAACTGCTTTTCTTGCTGCTCCGACTGCGAGAGTGCAGGAGTCTTCATCAAAGCTTGCGACAGCTTTTTCTTTTACTCCAAGACCTGTTGCGATTTTCACGCCGTCTTTTTTCCAGGCTCTTGCAATTTCCTCTGTTTTAATTCTTAGAATAGGCACTTCTGCGCCATAGCCAACTATTCCTGCTTTCATTTTTTCTCACCCTGCATTCTTGCATGCAGTCTCATGTGCCCTCGTTGAATTCCCTCTGTTGAAAGTGCGCGCAGTGCAGCAAAATTTTGTGCTAGGCCAACTGCAGCAATTATTTCCCCAAGCTCTTGAGCAGTCTTTACCCCAGTAAGCTTAACACAGAGTTGGGCAAGAGGCTGTGCTTTTATTGCGCCCCCAACAATTCCGACTGCAACTGGAATTTCTATTTCTCCAACAAGATTTCCCTGCTTGTCTTTGGAGTATTTTGTAAGGGATTTGTATTGCCCTGTTTTTGCAGCAAAAGCATGGGCTCCGGCTTCGATTGCTCTCCAGTCCTGTCCACATGCAACTGCAATAGCATCAACTCCGTTCATTATTCCTTTGTTGTGGGTTGCGCATCTGTAAATATCATTTTCTGCGAGTTCGTAAGATTCAATTATTGCGTCAACAATTTCTTGCCCAGTCATTCCAGTGCCTTTAGCACTTTTCTCTAAATCTTTTTTCTTCCAGACAGCTTTTGCTTTTGCTGTTCGCTTAACTGCTAAATTGGAAATTATTCTAAGGCGCGCTATCCCCCCAGACATTCTTTCCAGCTCCGGCGCAATTGCTTCGCACATTGTGTTAACTGCGTTTGCACCCATTGCATCCCGCACGTCAACTGTTAGATAAATAATAACCATTTTTTTTCTGCCCGCAAAAATTGTTTTTGCTTCAATATCTCTTGCTCCGCCCCCATATTTAACCAGCAATGGGTCGCGAGAATTGGCAATTTTGACAAGATTCTTTTTTTCCTTGATGATTTTTTTTAAAGCAGAAGCAGGATTTTTAACTTTGACAAGCTGTATCTGCCCAATCATTTCCGGCTTGCTTGCTTTTGTTTTAAAACCGCCTGTTGCCTTGCAGAGTTTTGCTGCATTTGAAGCAGCAGCCACAACACTTGGTTCTTCAACAGCCATTGGAACAACAACCTGTCTTCCGTTGACAACAAAGTTTGTTGCTATGCCAAGAGGAAGCTCATATGTGCCGACAACGTTTTCGATTATCTGGTCTGCGTTCTGTGAACCAAGCGCATTTTCAAAAAGCTTTAGTTCGGAAGGGGAAAGATTTGCTGATTTTTTAATCACTGCTCGCCTTCCAGAAATGCTTTTTTTGTAAAATTTTTCAAAGGCATTAGTCATTTGAAACACGCTACAATTAAGATATCAAGAATATAAAAAGCTTTCGCTGTTTGTCATTGCAAAATACGTCAATTGTCTATAATTTGTTTTGTTTTTTCAAAGGCAAGGTTTGCAGACTGAATCGCAGAAGCAATATTTTTCTTTTTATTGACGATATCCCCCACAAGGATGAATTTTTCCGGAAGCACACTCAAAGAATCCCATTTGGAATTTTCAAAAATTGTTTCGTCAATTTTTTGCCCCACAGCAACAACAACAAAATCAGCAGGCACTTCAACTAGCTCTCTTGTTCCAACCAAATCCCGCCCAAGGCCAGTTGTTTTTTCAAAAATTATTTTTTCAGCGCCTTTTTTTCCTATAAATTCTTTTGGGGCAAGTCTGAACTTGAAATCAACACCTGCTTTTTCCACTGCTTGAATCTCTTTTTCTTGCGCCGGAGCTTCTTCCCTGCTTCGCCTGTAGGCAAGGATTGTTTCAGCACCTAGTTTGGAGGCAGCAATTGCACAGTCCATTGCAGTGTCTCCCCCACCAATTACAACTGTTTTCTTTCCTTCAAGGCTTTCTGCCTTGCCGGAATTGAATTTTCTGAGAAACGGAAGCCATTGCTCCGCGCCAGGCAAATTTTCCCCCGGGCAACCCAGCAAGCGAGGTTTCCATTCTCCACAGGCAAGGATTACTGCATCAAACTGGCGGTCAAGCTGTTCAAGGGAAATATCTTTTCCAACAGAAGTCGAGTAATGAAATTTTACTCCCTGTTTTTCCAAATCAGCTGCTTTTTTTTCAATCGGCTCGCGCGGAAACCTAAATCTTGGCAAAGCATACTGAAGCATTCCGCCTGGTTTCTCCTCTCGTTCGAAAACCTCCGCTAAATAGCCATTGTTTGAAAGCAGGAAAGCCATGTGAAGACCAGCTGGACCTGCGCCGACTACTGCAATTTTTTTATTCATAAAAATCAGTTCAGTATTTTCCTTTGTGTATTTCTTTTTGCATTATTTCCATCACCTGCGCAGGGGTTTTCCCTTCCTTAATTGTAAGCTGAAGCCAGCGCGTTACTCGCCCAGACTCCGGGCCAACGTGTTGCATATAAAATCTGCGAATATCTTCAGGCACATTAGACAACCCGTGCCGCTTGCGTGCGCCAACTTTTTGGTTTTTCACTGCATTGTGCCTTTTAGCCAAAATAAACATCTTCTATAAAATCAACTATATTACGTGAGATTTTTTCTTTTAAACCCTTTGCCTTCGCAAGCTTGTTTTTTGAAATCAGCAAGACCTCGTTCTCTTGCCCCCCTATTTTGTGTTTGGAGATGTTGTTTGCGCAGACTGCCTGAAGATTGTTTTTGTCCAAGAATTTGTGTGCGCGGCTTTCAAGCTCTTTTCCCCCAACAGACTCTGCCTTAAACCCAACCACAAACAATTCAGGAAACTTCTCCCTAATCTTTGCAATTGTTTTGCTTCTTGGTTTGAGAGTCAGAGTTTTCTCTTCTTCGCTCTTTATTTTTCCTTTTTCCTTCTTTACTCCAAAATCACCCATTGCCGCAACAGAAACAAAGATATCTGCTTTTTTGCATTCTTCCAACAATGCGTTTTCCATTTGCTCCGCAGTCTCAACCTTTCGAGCCCCAATTCCTGAAACCAGTGCTCCGCTGTTGTGAACTATTGTTACTTCCGCGCCTCTACGATAGAATTCTTTTGCTATTTCCTGCCCTGTTTTTCCAGACGATTTGTTTGTCAAAACTCGCACATCGTCAATTTCTTCCAGTGTTGCTCCCGAGGAAACAACAATTTTTTTTCCAGCGAATTTTCCGTTTCCAAGCGCTCGCTCGCATTCTATTACAATGTCTTCGATTTCCGGAAACTTTGCCTTGTTTTCTTCTTTTTTGGGATTCACAATAATTATTGTGTCTTTCCCTGCCTGTTCTAAATTTCTTTGCACTGCAGGGCTTTCATACATTGAGCTATGCATTGCGGGAACAAGAACAAGCTTCATTTTTCTTCCAAGAGCGGTTGTTGCAAATGTGGTTACTGGCGTGTCATCTATTCCTTGAACAATCTTTCCAACCGTGTTTGCCGTGGCTGGAGCAATCAATAGCAAATCTGCCATTCCGCCCACCCCGCATTCTCGTACGTGCTCTATTGCTCCGCTCAATTTTGTTATTGGCTCTCTGCCACAAGCATAGTGCATTGAGTTCGGGTGAATTATCCTTCTTGCTTCTTTGCTCAGGACCGGCAAGACTTCTGCCCCGTGCCTTATCAGTTCACGGGCTAGCTCAACGCATTTGACTGCTGCAATGCTTCCAGTGACTCCTAAAACAATGCGCTTGCCTGTTAGAGACTGGCTCTTGCTTCCTTTAATCTTTAGTGTGGGATGTTCTGCCATGCAAGATTCTTGCCTGCAATTGCATTAAAAGCTTGCTGTTTGAAAAAAAACTGCTTAGAATTCTTCCCAAAAAAGAGTTTTTTTCAACCCGCTCCTTTCCTTTCTCTCCGGCGCTTCCCCTGCCTTGCCAACAACAACTAATGCAACCAGTTCCAGACCCGCCGGCTTATTGCATAACTCGCAAATAAGTTCATTGCTTGGTTTGTGGGAAACCGGAGCAGTCATTACAATGCTCCCATATCCAAGAGCTGTTGCTGCCAACAGCAAATTCTCCACAGCCAAGGCAGTTGAGAACTCTGGTTTGAGTTTTTCTTTTTCCATAAAAACCGCAAACAACACTCCGTTTTCAACAAATTCCGTGTCCTGCTTGTATGCCCCAAGCGCTTTTCTGCAATTTTCATAACTTTGCCTAATTTGCTTTTTTTTAGAAACATCTTCAATTACTACAAATCGCCAGGGTTGTTGATTCATTGCACTCGGAGCAAGGCTTGCTGCTCCAACTATTTTTTCCAAATCTTTTCTTGGGATTTTCATTGCTTCAAATTTCCTAATGCTTTTCCTTTTCTTGATAGCTTCAAACAATTTCATCCTGTTCACCTAGAAATTAAAAAAACTAGGAAAAAACACTAGCACTGCAATAAACCCAAAAAAGAGAATTGTGCCAACGTCAAGATTGTCCCACAGTATAGCCATTACCGCGAGCAATCCAAGAAAGATTATTGGACTCAACCCAAGGCCTCCCGCCCAGTAGCCAAGCAACATTCCAAAGAAAAAAAATAAGACTAGAATTGTGCCAATTTTTGCAGCAAGCGCGGGAATTGAATCAGTTATTCCTTTTCCAATTTCATAAATCAAACTCATATAACTATTGTGTCTGCAAAAAATTTAAACCTGCTTATTGGATTAATCCAAGTAACCCAATTAACCTAATTTTCCAAAATAATCACATTCTTTCGCCACAGGACATTGGCCACATCTGGGTTTGCGCGGCAAGCAGACTTTCTGACCAAATTTAACCATCGCGTGGTTTATCTGCTTCCAGTATTTTTTTGGGATTGTTTTTTTTAGCTCTTTCTGGGTTTGCTCAGGTTCTTTTGTATTTACAAGCCCCAGGCGATTTGAAATTCTGTGCACGTGCGTGTCCACACAAATGTCGTCCAGTCCAAAAGCATAGCATCTTACACAGGCGGCAGTCTTTTTTCCCACCCCGGGCAGCTTCACTAATTCAGTTGTTTTGCTTGGCACTTGCCCATTATATTCTTTAATAATTATTTTTGCTGAGTTGATTATGTTTTTTGCTTTTTCATTGTAGAATCCACAGCCCTTCACTAATTGCTTTACTTTAGACAACTTTGCTTTCGAAAGAGATTCTGCATCAGGAAAGCAAGCAAACAATTTTTTTGAAGCTCGAGCAGTTGAAACATCCTTTGTTCTTGCACTTAGAATAGTGGAAATCAGAACCTGAAAACTGTTTGGGAACAATACTGTTGGAGGCGAATCAATGCTTTTAGCCATTGCTTCGAGAATAAACTTAATGTCTTTGTTTTCAGTGTTTTTTTTCATTAGCAGAACCAACCTCAAAACAATTAAATTTGAAGTGTGCGGAACCGCGTTTGTAAAAAAACAAACCCTTGTTATGTATAAGAAGTATTTGTTCCAGGATTCCAAGATTTATTTCTTTTCTTGCCCTATATACTCTGCCCTGCAATCCTCTGAACAGAATCTCCTAGAATATTTTTCAACCCCGCCTTCGATTTGTTTTCCACAATTCATGCACTTTGCGTGCGCCCTGGAAAAATCATCAACTCGCACAGGACTTACTCCCAACCCCACTTTATTCGCACTCCTTTCCCAGATTACTCTGAATTACCACAACATAGATATTTGAGTATATGAAATTAAAAGAATATCAGGCAAAAAGCCTGATTAAATTGAAAGAAAATTTTAATTATTTTTCTTCCTTTTTTGTTTCTTCTTCGGGTGCTTTTTCGTCTTCTGCGTCAGCGTCTTCTTCATCTTCTGAAACTTCTTCTGCTCCGCCCTCTTCTTCTGCTGGCTTTGCTTCAGCTTCTCCAACAACATCTGCAAAAGCAACCTTGCCCCGAACTGCATTTACTCTTACTTTTACTGTCTGACCTTCTTGCGTATTTGGAACTATTACAACAAATCCTTTGATCCTGCCGATTCCGTCTCCTTTGCTTCCAATTCCTTCAATCGTCATATCATATTCTTTTCCTTCTTCCACCGGCACTGGTGAGAATCCGCGCCTGTTTCTCCCTTCATCCATTCAATTCTCCTCCTGTTTAATTAGTTATTTACTTTCTTCAAAACACCCATGAAACCAATTATTCACACACATTCCTAGGGCCAAACACCCAGTATTATGGGTGTTGGAATCCTTTAAAAAGCTTACATTTTTTTGGGAACAAGCTTTTATGTTTTTTGTTGCAATCTCCATAAAGGTGATATTTAATGAAAGTAAAAGAATTGAAAGCAAAGACTCCGGTCGACGAAATAGAATTGGAAATTGTCTCTAAAGCAGAAGCAAGATCTTTTGCTTCAGCACAAGGCACAGGCAAAGTATGCAGTGCTGCTGCAAAGGACGAGGATGGGGATGAGGTTTCCTTGACTCTTTGGAATGAACAGATTGACGAAGTCGTTGAAGGAGATAAAGTAAAGATTGAACAGGGTTGGGTTAATGAATACCAAGGTAATTTGCAGGTAAGCACTGGCAAATTTGGAAAAATGACTAAACTCTGATTCTTCTTTCTCTTTTTTAATTTAATAAAAAATAGAAAAAGCTAGCCTCTTGGCTATAGTGCCTTGGCAGAATAAGAAAAAAATTAAAAAACAGAAACTGGTTTACTTTGCTTCTTCATTCTTGTCTTTCTTTTTTATGCCAAAGTTTGCATATTTTCTATACTTGGTCTTTGTCCAAGCCTCTGGCTGTTTCTTGCGCATCTTAAACTCCTCTTCGAGAAGGCTCATGCGCATTTCCTCATCCACACCAGAATCTAAAAACGTAGTCATCATAAAACACCTTTTGAATAGTCCTATATCTCAAGCAAACACTGCTGAGAAAAATAGTATACATTAATAGTGTGTTCAACTCCTTTTAAACCTATCTTTTAAGGAAAAGGGGTTATTTCTTTTTCTTTTTTCCAGACTTGGGCACAGATTCTTCTGCGGCAGCTTCTTCACCATCAATTATCTCATCAAGATGGCCGTGCATCTGCTCCCATTCTTCAAACTCGTCGTCGCCTAAACCCAGTTGTTTCAAGTTTTTTTTGTGCTCTTCTTCACTTAATTCATTGAACCAATTTTTCCATGCCGCGTCTTCCGGCTTTTCAATCACTTTGCCTTCAGGGGGCAATCGCCTTATTTTTTTTGGAGGCATTTTAACCAATAAAATCATGTAGCGATTAAATATAAAAACCTATTTTTTAAAAGCCAAGTCTTAAAAACTAAAAAACTCAAATAATAGCATGCAGGATAATCCAATTCAAAATAATGCTCTTGATGCGACACAAACCAAAAACAACCCGTTACCCAAAAAACCCGCCGCCCCCAACACCAAACAAACAGAACACCCCCAAATAACTAGGTTAAGCCAAGAACTAAGCATCAGCGGATATTCTGCAAAAACAACAAAAATGTACAAAATCTACTCAAACGAATTCACAGAATTTATTTTGGCAAAAAACAAAACAATTAACAGGGCTGACAGAGCAGACGTTGTTGAATTTTTAGCCATCAAAAAAGAAAACAGCGCAAGCAATGCCACTCTTGCACTAGTTAATTCTGCACTCAAATTCTATCTTTCAAAAATAATTGGTGTTGAGATAATGAAAGATGTGCCCCGTGCAAAAAAGGAAAAAAAGCTTCCTACTGTCCTTTCCAGGGAAGAAGTAAAATCTCTGATAAAGGCTGCTAGATTTGGAAGAAACAGATTAATGATTCAGTTTCTTTATTCCACTGGCTGCAGAGTAAGCGAGCTAGTCAAATTAAAAACAACAGACATTGATTTAAGGGAAAAAACAGGGTATGTGCGAGGCGGAAAGGGAGGAAAAGACAGGATTATTATTCTTTCAAATCAATGGACAAAGGAGTTGAAAAAATATCTTAAAAAAAGAAAACAGACAAGTGAATGGGTTTTTGCAAAAAAAAATGGTTCCCATATTAGCACAGACACAGTTCAAAGAATTGTTCGCAAGGCAGCAAAGAAAGCAAGCATCCAGAAACAAGTTACTCCACACAAACTAAGGCACTCTTATGCTACCCACCTCCTTGAAGCAGGGGAAAGTATCAGAAAAATTCAGGAACTTTTAGGACATTCAAATCTTTCCACCACCCAAATTTATACCTCGGTTTCAACAGAAGAATTAAAGAAAATAAAAAGCCCGTTAGATTCTTTGTGAGAGTAACCCCCCGCGCTTCCAGTAATCTTGTTTATTCCACAATCAGCAACCCCCAAAGAAATAAAGATTTTATTCAAAAAAATCAGTTTTTATTATGTATACTTATTAAGGGCAATTAAACACAACCAGTAAAAAAACAAAAAGATTATGTATACTTTTTGTTTTTCTGGGGTTTAACGCCAGCAAAAGCTTTAAATAGTTCAATGGGTTTTATTATACAGAAAATCAAAGGAGGTGTGTTGTGTGAGTGTTAGACTTTCAAAACTTTTTGGGATGGATATATACAACGCAACTGCAGGCTATAAGGGAAAAGTTTATGACCTTGTTATAAACCTTGAAAAGGGGCGAATTGAAACAATAACTACTGAGCCTCTTAAGGCCAGGTCTAAAGCAGAAGCAAAAAAAATAATTACTGAAAAAAGTATCCCTTACAAAAATGTTAAATCAGCAAAAGATATCATTATTGTTGGTGGTACAGAAGCAGAAGCTCCACCTGCTGAAGAAACAGGGCACCATAGAAGACGAAGATAATTATCTGTCTTCTAGCCCAATTCTATTTTTTTAAGTTAATTAAATAAAAATAGATCTAAAAACTAGTTTATTTTAATATTTATTAAATCTGATTTAGTAGTTAAAAAAGATATTCAAAGCAATATTTATATTTAGTTATGTTATAACTATATACATAAACAATTCCATTATAGTTCATTAATAAAATTACAAGAAGTGCGGGGTGTGGGTTTGCCGGTCAAGGGTTTTTTCATTCAATACTGGTTTATGGTTCCTGATTCTATGAATCATAGCTCTTACACTTACCAAAAACTTTTCAGAGCACTTTATGGTTATACTCAAAGTGTTTACAAGGCTTCAGGCAAGCGCTATAAATACCATAGAAAAGGATTGTTGTCTGAGGTTCCTTATTTAAAACCAGGAAAAAATTGTGTTATTATTCCCCCTGGTTCTTTTAAATCACTCTTGAATTTTTTTAATACTGGGAACAACCCCACCCACAACTGGCAAATGAAGGGGGATTGGAAAGCCAAGTATTTTATGAATGAAAAAGATGTGGATGATTCTTCTGCAGCCAAGGCCTGTGAAGATCTTATTGATAGAACCTTTGTTTTATCTCAAGATAATTCTAAGAATTCTCTTTTTAATGAACTTAATTTGATTAATAATAAAGGGTCTTCAAACTATGATGTTGGTTATCTTTCTGCTACTCTTGCTGATGCTGGGGCGATTACTTCAAATCAATGGTTTAAGCAAGTATATCAAAAGTCTCCAAAATTAAAGCAGTTTTACGAGAATTATAAGTCTTTAAAATAAGTCTCTAGAATAAGTTTTTATTCTGTTTTTTGGGTTAGTTTTTTTGTTATTTTTTTATTTTCTTCGGATTCTGTGATTTTATTTTTTGTTCTGAAGATGAGGTCTTTTTTTCTCCATTTTCTTCTGCCCCCAACATTGTTTGTTTCAAAAAAACCAATATCTGTTAATGTTTTTAGATAAGGATACAGACTTCTTTCATTTTTGTATTCTATGTTGAATAGTTCAAGTATTCTTCTTCTAATTTCTTCCATATCTACCCACTCATCAAAACCCACTATATTCACTAAGTGAAATGCTTGAGTATTTTCCTGAAATTTAAGATAATCCCAGATGGAATGGATGTCCTCTGGTTCGGGGCTTGTTTTTGTTTGTTCTTGATAAATTGTTTCTTGGGGGGTGATTCTGGTTTCATTCCCAAAAACAAGCTTTATTTTCTTTAAAAATTCAATTAAACCCATTTTATCACTATTATAATGAACGTAATGACTTAAAATTATTACGGTCAGGAAGAGTAATTGTTTGTAAGAAGGATAATTATGTGTAATTAATAGTAATTACTTGTTTTTATCACTGTTTTCCTCCAAAAACCTTTATTTTTTAGAGTTTTTGCGCAATTTGGGGTTGAAGTGAGGCTTGTTTTTTTTGGTTTTCTGCTCTTATTTTGTTTGGGTGATGCAAACCCAAAATTAGTTGTGTGTAGTGAGTGGTTTTTTTTCCAGTTATCGCTTGTTGTGATGCTTTTGTTAGCAAGACTTGTTTTTTTGAGTGGTTGGTGAGTGTTTTATTTTTTTGGTAATTACTTTGCTTTTTTGGATTTTGTTGGTGTTGTTTTTTTGAGTGTTGATTTAGTTAATAGTGTCTTGTGCCGACAAAAGAGAGTTTTCTCTTTTTCTAGTAATTGCTTAGTATTTGTTTATTTATTAGAAAATAAGTGTAGCGGGGGAAGGATTTGAACCTTCGACCTTCGGGTTATGAGCCCGACGGGCACTCCAGACTGCCCCACCCCGCTGCTTAAAACACAGTATATTTCTACGCAATAAAGTTTTAAATGATTTGCATTTGTTTATTGTGCTTATTTTGAATCCTTGTTTTTAATAAAATCCTTTTTTTTGCCTTTGTTTTCCAAACAAGGGTCAGTTTGGTTCTTTTGTTGGGTTGTTTTTCTTTTTTGATGTGTTGGAACATGTGTCCAAGTATTTGTGTTTTTTAATAATTATTTCTAAGCTCTTCAAGGTCTTGTTTAAGCAAACTTATTCTTTTTTCCACTTCTTTCAATCGTTTTTTGTTATCTAATGGGTTCATTGATTCTCCACATTCCGGGCATTTAAACTGGTATTCTGCGGCTATTTCGAATGGGTGGTTTTCACATTTGTTTTTGCAATTGAAGAATACATAGTTTTCTTCCAGTCCTTTCTTTTCTTCTAGTTTTGCAATTTTTTCTAAGTATTTTTCTATTAATAGTTCTGTAATTCGTTTCTGTTTTATTTCCCAAGTGTAGTTGTACCACCCTGTTTTTTTGTTTTTTTCTTTGTTGTAACAAGCTATTCCTCTGAAATGAAGCATATTTAGGATTGTTCTGACTTCTGTAACTTTTAAATCCATCTTTTTTGCTATTTCTTCGTCTGTTACTCCTTTTCGCTTTCTTTCACAAATTTTTACAAGGTCTATTGCAACGTCTCCCGCCATGTCTTTCAACATTGTTTGTGCGATTTCAAAATTAGTAATGCATTTCTTTCGAGCCATAAACTATTATTCCTTCAAAAACTAATTTAAACTCGTCTGCTGTTTTTAATTTTTTATGACTTTTTTTCCTTTGGCTTGTGGTTCTATTCTTACTTTTCCTTTGAATTTTTTCTCCAACTCTTTTCCTTCAAATAGTCTGTCCAGCACTACTGCTAGGGCTGCTATTTCTGAATGGGGTTGTAATCCTACTGAAATATTATAGTCTGCTAGCTGGTATACTTCTTTTTCAACTTTTTGGGAGCCTATCACTAACAATATTTTGTTTATTTTTTTTAATTTTGTTTCTGCTTTGTTTAATTCAAGCCCATACATTGTTGCGTGAACTGCTTTGAATCCTTTCTTTTGATAGCTTTTCATTGTCTTTTTCCAGCTTTCACTGAATTCTACTTTAAAATTTCCCCCCCATCTTTTCACAATATCTTGCACACTCTCTTTTGTACTTTTGTCTTCGTCTCCCGCTACAATAATTTTTTTTGCTCCAAAGGCTCTTGCCACAAGACAGACATGGCTTGTGACGCGTTCGTCTCTCACAATTCTGTGGCCATATCTTAACACAACAACTTCTCTTGTCATAAAATCTACTGCGTTCATTAACCCTTTTAACTGTTTTCTATCAGTTTTTTTATATGGTTTGGTGTTTTTATGTTGGATATTTGTGATATCAGAGCCCGCCCCGAGGTTTATTTGGCTGACCTTGATAAAAGAGCCCAGCCCGAGAAGAAGGATTTATTCAATAGCCTTCTCAAAAAGGATGTTGCTTGGCGTGCGTTGAAAAAGGAAGCTGATTCTTTGAGGCAGCAGAGAAATAAGATTACTTCTGAAATTAAATTGCTTAAGGCTGCGGGCAAGGATGCAAGCAAGCAAATTGCTTCTGCTTCTGATTTTCCGAACAAGATTAAGGAACTTGAATCAAAAACCAATGCTTTACGCAGTGAGATTGATTCTTGTTTGATGCGTCTTCCTAATGTTTTGCACGAGTCGGTTCCGGAAGGCAAAGATGATTCTGAAAATGTTGTTATTAAAACATGGGGCAAGCTTCCAAATCATAACTTTGAATTGCAGCCGCACGGGGAATTTTTGCAGAATGCTGGCTTAGCTGATTTTGATCGTGCCACTAAAGTTGCTGGTGCTGGTTTTTATTATCTGTTGGGGGATTTTGCCCGTCTTGAAATGGCAATTCAGATGTTTGGGATTGATTCTCTTGTGAAGAAAGGATTTATCCTTGTTGAACCTCCATTTATGATTAATCGGAAGGCATATGAGGGCGTGACTGATCTTGATGACTTTGAAAATGTAATGTACAAAATTGAGGGTGAAGATCTTTATCTTATTGCTACAAGCGAGCACGCTATCGGCAGCAGATTTTTGGATGAAATTGTTGAAGAAAAGGAATTGCCGTTGAAGTTTGCTGGAATTAGTGCTTGTTTTAGAAAAGAAATTGGGTCTCACGGAGTAGATACTAAAGGCATTTTTAGAGTTCACCAGTTTAACAAAATTGAGCAGTTTGTGTTTTGCAAACCAGAGGACAGCTGGAAAATTCATGAAGAGCTTCTTGAAAATGCTGAGCAATTTTTTCAGGCACTTAAAATTCCTTATCAGGTTGTGAATGTTTGCACTGGTGACATGGGCACAGTTGCTGCTAAAAAATATGATTTGGAAATTTGGATGCCTCGTGAGAAAAAATATAGGGAAGCAGTGTCTTGCAGTAACTGTACCTCTTATCAGGCAGTTCGTTCTAATATCAAGGTCAGAGATCCAAAAACACATGAGACGAGTTTTGTTCACACTTTGAATAGTACTCAAGTGGCGACTGGTCGTGCACTTCGTGCGATTGTTGAAAATTTTCAGACAAAAGAGGGTAATATTTTAATTCCAAAACCACTTCAGGCCTATATGGGTGGGCAAAAAGAGATTGTTGGGAAGAAAAAATAGGTTTGCTCAACTTTTATTAATTTATCTGAGTGCAAAGTATTAAACGATTTGTTTGTGTTTTATGGGCCCATAGCTCAGTCTGGCAGAGCACCTGGCTTTTAACCAGGGTGTCGAGGGTTCGAATCCCTCTGGGCTCGTTTAGTTATTGCCAACAGTTTGTAAATCTGTTGGGCCCGTAGCTCAGTCTGGCAGAGCACCTGGCTCTTAACCAGGGCGTCGAGGGTTCGAATCCCTCCGGGCTCGCTGCATAAACAAGGATATCTTTTAAAGAATGCTTTAACAGTATTCTTTTTCTGGGGCGGTAGCTCAGCCTGGGAGAGCATACGGCTGAAGACCGTAGTGTCGCGGGTTCAAATCCCGCCCGCCCCATTTTTTATTTGTCCATTGCTGGGCCTATTTTTTTTAAAAAAATAAAAATCAGAAAAGAGATGGTTGGAAGAAGTTATTTTTTCTTCTTCC
Source organism: Candidatus Iainarchaeum sp. (assembly GCA_017609985.1). GTDB lineage: Archaea > Iainarchaeota > Iainarchaeia > Iainarchaeales > JAFCCW01 > JAFCCW01. The sequence continues at coordinate 102,527 of JAFCCW010000001.1, read as the reverse complement.
TTTTTATTACTCTCTTTTTAACTTTGTGAACCGCTTTTTTTACCCTGCTTCTAATGCTTTTTTTCTTTGTTGTTTTTTTTCGTGTGGTTTTCTTTTTTGCAGGTCTTCTTTTTTTTATTGTTTTTCTCTTAACCTTTTTTTTTCTTGCTGCTGGTTTTTTTCGTGTGGTTTTTCTTTTAACTGTTTTTCTTGCTGTTGCTTTTTTTCGTGTGGTTTTCTTTTTTGTTGTTTTTTTCTTTGTCGCTGTTTTTTTTCTTGTTGTTTTCTTTTTCTTTGCTGGCATTCTTGTTTACCTCCTTTGAAGTTTTATAAAAAAGATTTGTTATTAACAGCGTTCTGGTATTTAAATTTATTTCTTTCCTTTTTTTGTTGAAAAAATTTTTATCAATTGTTTTTTAACTGTTTGCCGGGAAACTTTTTTATATGGGCAGAAAAAATAAATCAAATTCTGATGCTTCCAGTTGGGCTGAGTCTGCGGCTTCAGAAGTGTTGAAGCGTAACAAAAAGAATTATGTTTGTCAAGGTATGTGGACACCGTCTGGTTTTTTTCATATTGGAAACTCAAGGCCTGAAATTTTCACTCCTTACTCGGTCAAGCGCGCTCTTGAGGATAAGGGGGTTAAGGTGTCTCAAAATTTTATCATTGATGATTTTGATGCGGTTAAAAAAATTCCCCCTCCTCTTGGGATAAAGAAATCTGATGAAAAAAATTTTCTTGGGGTTCCTTGTGCGTTGGCGCCATCTCCAATTAAGGGATTTAATTCCTGGGCTGATGCTTTTGTTTCAGATGTTGTTTCTGTAATTGAAAAATTTGGTGTTGATCTGAATATTGTTTCTGCTTTTCAAACTTATAAATCTGGAAAGTTTAATTCTCTTATCTCTGAATCTCTTGACAAGTCTGAAAAAATCGTTGAAGTTTGGAATAGAGTGGCTGGGGCTGACAAAAAATCTTCTTTCCTCCCAGTTCAGGTTTTTTGTGATTCTTGCGGGAAGATTTATTTTACTGATGCTCTTTCTTGGGACGGAAAAGAAGTTGAGTACTCTTGCAGTGCTTGCGGGCACAATGGAAAAAAATCTCCGTTTGATGGAAATGGAAAACTTCATTGGCGTGTTCATTGGGTTGCGCACTGGCTTTTGCACAAGGTTGATTTTGAATCCGGGGGAAAGGATCATTTTTCAAAAGGAAGCAGTGTTGATGTTGGGCACGCAATGATTCGGGAAGTTTTTGGAACTCCGCCTCCATATCAGCTTCCAACTGAATTTATTCAGATTGGGGGCAGGAAAATGGCTGGCTCTGTTGGAAACGTTACTACTTTGTCTGACTGGGTTGAAGTTGCGCCTCCTGAAGCATTTCGGTTTTTGAATTTTAATTATCGTCCGAATAAAGTTATTGATTTTGATCTTTCTGGCAACTCTTTTGTATTGCTCATGGGTAGGTTTGAGCGAGCGGAACGGATTTTTTATGGTTTGGAATCTGCGCAAACTGACAAGCTTTCTGAAAAAATTAAACTTGATTTTGAATTTTCTGCTATCTCAAAACTTCCCAAAAAAATGCCAGTAAAACTTTCTTACAGTTTTGCGATTCAGCTTGCTCAACTTGTTGATTTTGTGAACGATTTTGAGAGTTTGGAGAAAATTCTTATTGAAAGTAAGTATATTTCAAAAAAACTTTCTGGTTATGAAAAAGAATTGTTTTTGGAAACGCTTGGTTTTGCTAAAACTTGGGTTGAAAAATATGCTCCTCCTGAATTCAAACTTGGTTTTTTGGAAGAGTTTGACAAAAAGCTATTGCTTGGAGTTGATTCTGAAATTATTTCTCTTTTTACAGAGCTTTCTAAGAAAATTGAACCTCTTGATTCTCCTGATTTGATTCAGACTGCTGTTTTTGAAACTGCTAAGTCTGCTGGTGTTTCCCCAGGAAATCTTTTTAAGGCGCTTTATCTTATTTTAGTGGGTAAAGAACGCGGTCCAAAGATTGGCACGCTTGTTTTTGCGCTGGGGAAAGAAAAATGTATTGAAAGAATCAAGGAAGCAGGAATTTAAACATCGTTGTATTCGTCTTCTATTTTGCTTATTTCTATTCCTTTTTTTCCTATCTTGAGTGGGTGAAGGTCTTCGCTGTGGTTTGTTGCTCTCATTTTCCTGACATGAAGCGTTCTATTGCTTTGGGTTCCAACCCCCATGTAGTGTAACACAATTACTCCGTCAACCACATATTCTTCTACTCCATACTTGCCATATCTTTGGTCTCCTTCTGCTACTTCACTTGTCATTATGGATGTTACTCCGCTTCTCATTAACATATAGCTAAGTTTGAGTATTGCTTTTCTCACTTCGTTTTCGTCTTTGAAATTGAATCCGAGTGCGGGAATAGAGTCTATCACAACACGCTTTGCCCCAATTCTTTTTATTATTCTCATTGTTTCCAACAATAGCTTATCTATATCAAATCCGGTTACTGGGAGTGAGAATTCTTCTTCTGATGGAATTCCAAGTTTTGCAATGCTTCCGTCTATTATCTGCATCAGGTTTTTGTCTTCAAGCTTGGCTAAATCCCATCCAAATCTTAAACAATCTTCTCTTAACAAATCTGGTCTTTCATCAAGTGTCACATACACTCCTGGTTCTCCAAAGTCTTTGGCTCCGCTGTAAATATATTGCATTGACAGAATTGTTTTTCCTGTTCCGCAACCTCCGCTTACAAGCACACTTCTGCCTTTTGGAAACCCGCCTTCGACCAATGTGTCTAATCCTTTTATTCCTGTTTTTACCCTATTCATTTTATCACATCTTTATTACTGTTTTTCTTATTAATATAATTTTCTTTTATCTTCTTTTCACGCTGTGGGTGCCAGGTACCTTTTCAAGTCTGTTAATTAGTTTTTCAAGCTGGTTTGCGTTTTTTATCCCTATCTTGAATATGCATTCAATCGCGTTTGCTTTGGCTTTTGCGCTGGTTGAGTATATTTTTATTTTTTCTTTTGCTGTTTCATCTAAAAGATTTCTGAGAATTTCTGGTCTGTCTTCTGCGCGGATATATATCTCTGCTTGGAATTCGCCTCCAAGGCCTTCCCAGCTTATTTCTACTAATTTTCCTGTTTCAATCGTGCTCAGGTTTTTGCATTCTTTTTTGTGCACGCTTATTTTTCTTTTTGTTGTTTTGTATCCTTGTATTGGGTCTCCGGGAATTGGTTTGCAGCAGTTTGCAATTCTAATGTTTTTTCTGCTTTTTTTCCCAACGATTTTGTGTTTTTTCTTTTCTTGTTTTTCTTTTATGCCAAGTTTTTGTTTGAGTTTTGTTATTGCTTTGTCTAGCCTCACAAAACTTATCCATTGGCTTTTTGCCTGGTCTTTGGGGGATGTAATTATTTCTATTGTGTCTGCATTTTCCAGAATCTGGTTTAATGGCACTATTTTTCCGTTAACTTTTGCTAATTTGCATTTGTAACCTATTTCTGAATGGATTGCGAATGCAAAGTCTATTGGGGTTGAACCTTCCGGAAGAACAACAACTTTTTTTTGTGGGGTCAGAACAAATATCTTGTTTTCTCCAATATCTAACTTTAAACTTTTCATTACATCAATTGCATTTTTTTCTTTTTGTTGCCAGTCTGCTAACTGTCTTGCCCAGCCAAGTTTTTGATCAAAATACTGGTCTTTTTGAAATTCCTTGTATTTCCAGTGCGCTGCGATTCCTAGTTCTGCTTCTGCGTGCATTTCCCAGGTTCTTATTTGTATTTCTACAATTTTTTTTCTCCATTCCATTGCGGTGTGAATGCTTTTGTAATTGTTTTTCTTTGGGCTTGCAATATAATCCTTGAAGTCTTTTGAAACAGGCTTGAATAAGGAATGCACTACGGAGAGTGCTTCGTAACATTCTTTGATTGAGTCGCAAATTATTCTTGCTGCTAGCAAATCATGAATTTCTTCAATTTGTTTTCCGGTTTTTAGTTTTTTGTAGATGCTGTAAAAACTTTTTGGTCGCCCATACACATATACTTTCATTTTTTGTTTTTGAAGTTCGTTTGTTAGTTCTTCAACAAGTTCATTAACTTCTCTTTCTCTTTTTTCTCTTTTTTGACCTATGTTTTTTTTTATTTTTGCGTATTCTTCCGGCTCAAGCTTTTTGAATGCAAGGTCTCGCATGTTCCACTCCATTTCTTTTAATCCAAGTTTGTGACAAATCGGAACATACGCCTGGGCAGTGATTTCTGCCATTTTTTCTCCTTTTTCTTTCCAGAGGTCAATATCTTCAATATTTTGCTGAGTTGTTGCAAGTTTTATAAATACTGATCTGATGTCTTTGCCTGTTGAAAGTATTACCCTGCTCAGAACTTCATTTGAAATTTTTCCCCTGTTGTTTTCTTCAATTTCTGTTATCTTTGTTATCTCTTCAACAAGTTGTGCTGTGGCTTTTCCAAAATCGTGTTTGATTTTTTCAATTTCTTCTTGCGTGTTTCCTGTTTCATGCAACAGTGTTGCGTTTACTGCTTCTTCCCCCAGGTTTAATTTTGCTATAGTGATTGCGCTGTTCAAAAGATGTGTTTTGAGTTCTTCCATATTTCTTATTTTGCTAGTGTTTTTGGCAGTGGCTTTTTCAAATGCTTTTTTGATAAGGGCGATGTTTGCATCTGAATTTTTGCTCTTTACTTCGTTAATGAGTTCTTTCAGGTTTGTTTTTTTTTTCTTCATTTTCTAAAATAATGCTGTTTGGTAAATTATTATAGTACTTTTGGAACCCTTTTTCGCAGATGTTTTGTTTGCATTATTCTAATTTTATTCTTTTTGGTGTTTTATATTATTTATGCTCAATAAGCCTGTTATTTTCATCAATTTCAAAACTTATGAACAGGCTACTTCTGAGAACGCGCTTGCGCTTGCACTTTCTGCAGAATCTGTTTCTATTTCAGAGAACGTGTCTATTGCAGTTGTGCCCCAAGCAATTGATTTGCGGATGGTTGCTGAAAAAGTTTCTATTCCTGTTTTTTCACAGCATCTTGATCCAGTTTCTTTTGGTTCCAACACGGGCCATATTCTTCCAGAGGCAGTTAAGTTTGCTGGTGCTGTGGGGGCTGTTCTTAATCATGCTGAAAACAAAAAGGACAATTCTTTTGTTCAATCCGCAATTCAGCGCGCAAAGGAAGCTGGGTTAGAGGTAATGGTTTGTGCTGAGTCAGTTGACAGAGCTATTGAACTAGCTTCCATGAATCCTGCTCCTGGCCTTATTGCTGTTGAGCCTCCTGAACTCATTGGGGGGGAGGTGAGTGTTTCAAATGCAAAGCCTGAGCTAATAACTGAGACTGTTGAAAAAGTAAAGCTTGTAAATTCTTCCATTGATGTTGTGACTGGCGCGGGAATTAAGGACATGGCTGATGTTAAAAAAGCTTTGGAACTCGGAACTGTGGGGGTATTTGTTGCTTCCGGTATTGTTAAAAGCGAGAATCCAAAAGACTCAATTCTTGATTTGGCAAGGGGGTTAAAATGAGTAATCCTGTTGCGAGTTATTTTTCTTCTGCAAAAAGGAATATTCAAATTGTTGGTGCTCCGGATGTTGATGAAATCGATGCTGCAAAAATTAACAGTACTATCGAATCAACTTATGATAAAATTTCAACTATTTTGAGCAATGAATTGCTTTTTGTGGTTCATTTCAAACAGCATTCTTCTGACGGTCTTAGAAGAAAGCATTCTATAAAACTCCGTGCTTCTGTTCCTGGCTTAAATTTTGTTGCGTCTAGTTGGGACTGGAAACTTATAACTGCTTTGCAGAAAACAATTAATTCTTTGATGCGGGAAGTAAAATCAGAAATCAAATAATCATTTTCTCTTTTTTCTGGGTTTGGCTCTGCATCTTGTTTTTCTTTTAGTGGTTGTTTTTTTCTTTGTTGCTGTTTTTTTCTTCGCTGTTTTCTTTTTCTTTGTTGCTTTTTTTCTTGCTACTGGTTTATTTTTAGTGGTTTTTTTCTTTTTTGCTGGGCTTCTTTTTTTTGTTGTTTTTGATTTTCTCTTCTTTTTCACACTTTTCTTTGGTTTTGTTGTTTTTGGCTTTGCTTTGCTTCCTTGATCTTGCATTAGCTCTCGTCTCATCTGTTCAATTAGTTCTTTGACTGGAATTCGTTCTTCATCCACTTAAACACCTTTTTTGAACCAAAAAGATAATATTTTTCTTGTATTTAATTCTTTCTTTTTTTTGAGGATAAATGGGCACACAGATGAATCGCACCCCAAATTTCGTAAAAAAGTGAACGTTTTTACAGCTCCCTCCCGCGACCCCTAAAGCAGTCCTTATCAGAGTTACCGTTGCTGTCTTCCGACCCTGGCGGATTTGCTCTAACATGGCCTCTTTAAGGACAGGAGTTCGACGCTGCAAAAGCGGCTTTTTCGCGATTTGAAGCTCTTTCCATCTGCTTCGGTTCCGGCATAAAGCGGATTTCCGGTTACAAGCCACCGCTGACGGCCCAACCTAGCCCACAAATATCTTTGTTGCAGGTGTTTTTAAGCTTTTGTGGGTGGTTTTTTGTGTATTTCTGCTTTTTTTTCGGCAAAGCTTTTATATAAGAATATATTAATAATATTCAGTTTTTCAAGCTTTCAAGCGGAAGGCTAAACTCCCAACAAGTGATATAATTGAAGATTTTATGCATCTGTCCAAAATGTCTTTCAAAGTCTGTTTTTGTGAAACTTGGCGCTGAAACTTATGTCAAAGACAATCTGGTTTGTACTCCTGAGACTTGGGGGGAAATTTATGAGTGCAGGGATTGTAATTTTGTTTCTGCTGAAATTATTGAGGGAAACCAAAGCCTTCATGATCTTCTTCTTCAGAAAAGAGCTGATTCCAAGAAGCTTAAGCGAAAACCAGTTCCAATAAGCACTGGCCCGTTTGTAAAAGTTTTCAAGAAGCCTTCTTTGGAAAAGAATCATTCAATCGGAAGCACAGATTTGAGGCAGATTGCCAAAGAAATTTCATCCCCTGTTAAATCTGGTTCTTTAGCTCCCCAGTCTTCCATTTTTTCTCCACAGCACTAATTTTTTGTTTTATTAATTTCTGTTTTCAGTTTTCAGAGTTTAGTTTTTAGCCTCTGTCCTCTGGCTTTTGGTTTTCAATTCTAGTTTCTCTTTTCATCTAACCCTGCTTAATTTGCATTTATTCTATTTTTGTTTTGTTTTTCATTTGTTTTTTATTTGCTTTTTGTTGTTTTTTACTGCTGTTTTTTAGTATTTTCTTGGGAAACTGGTTTTTTTAGGAAAAAAAACAAACTCTCAATGCGCAAACAAGCAATATCCCTTAGCTTTCCGAACTTTTAACCTTGGTTTACTGCTTTTTCCTAACTGTTGTCTTTTCTTAGTAATCTTTTATAAACAAAAAAGCTATCTCTATTATGCTTGAAAAAAACAGGTGTGTTTTATGGTTGAAGAATTTTTCACTAATGTTCAAAAAAGAGACGGGCGGTTTGTTCCTTTTAATGAGGAGAAAATTGCAAATGCAATTTTTAAGGCTGCTAAGTCTGTCGGTGGCAAGGATTATGGTTCTGCAAGAAATATTGCCAGAAAAGTTACTAATGATTTAAGGCGGAGTTTTGGCGGCAAGAGCCCAACCATAGAGGAGGTTCAGGATTCTGTTGAAAAAATTCTTATTGAAGATGGCAGGGCAAAGACTGCAAAAGCATTTATTCTTTACAGGGACGAGCGCAAGAGAATGCGTTCTAAGATTCAAGTAAGGAAAAAGGTAAGGGGCAAGGCTTCTTCTACTGACTTGCTTTTGTTGGTGGAGCCCTCTTCCAAGGATGAATTATTTGAGTGGAGTAAATCCAAGATTGCTTCTGCGCTCCATAAAGAGGCAAGCATTCCTCTTGCTGAGGCAGAGGAAATAGCTGATGCTGTTGAGGAGCGAATTTTTAAATCTGGTTTGAAGAAGATTTCAACTTCTCTTATTCGTGCTTTGGTTGACACTGAATTATTTGATCGTGGTTATCAGTCAAAACTTGAGAAGCAGACTCTTATTGGAATGCCGGTGTATGATTTGAAACAACTCATAAGTTCTATGAGTAATGAGAATTCAAATGTTGCTGCTAACAATCCTGAAGCAGTTAATCTTTCGATTGCGGAAAATATCCTGAAACAGTTTGCGTTGAATAATCTTTTTTCTAAAGATATTTCTAAGGCTCATCTTGAGGGTGCAATTCACCTTCATGACTTGGGTTATCCAATAAGAACTTATTGTTCTGCGCATTCTTTGGAGTATATCAAAAAATATGGTCTCAAGCTTGAGAATCTTTCAACTGTTTCTGCGCCCGCAAAGCATGCTCAGACTCTCACTGGCCATCTTAACACTTTTCTTGCTTCCATGCAGGCTTACTATGCCGGGGCTCTTGGAATAAGTTATGTTAATCTTTTTTATGCGCCGCTAATGCGCGGAATGTCTTTTGAGCGAATGAAGCAGGAAGCACAGTATTTGATTTTTTCTTGTTCTCAGAATGCATTTTCTAGAGGTGGCCAGACACTCTTTATTGATTTTAATATTCACACCGGAATCCCTTCTTATCTCAAGAATGTTCCTGCCATCGGTCCTGGCGGAAAATATATGCTTGAAAAGAAGGACGGATCGATTGAGAAACTTGATGAGGTTCCCAGAAACAAGAACGGCGAGCTTGAGCAGTCTGCTGATGGAAAGATTTTAACTTATCTTGATTTTGAAGCAGAGGCTCAGCAATTTTGCAGGGCTTTGATGGAGGTTTGGAGAGAGGGTGACAGAAACAATCTTCCTTTTCCATTTCCAAAATTTGATCTTCATGTTAATCAGGATTCTTTTGATGATCCAAAACAGCGCGAGCTTTTGAGCGAAGCTTGTGTAATTGCTTCTGAGAATGGTTCTCCTTATTTTATTTTTGATCGCGATGAGGTAAATCTTTCAATGTGTTGCAGACTTCGCACTGAAATTACTGACAATTATATGGTGTTGCATCCTGAGAGCATGCGCTTTTGTGGTTTTCAGAATGTAAGCATTAATTTGCCTCAGGCTGCTTTCAAGTCATCCAAGAACACTGGTAAAACAATTAAAACTGTTGAAGCCATGATGGATTTAGCTGTAAAGGCACATCTCCAAAAGAAGAAATTTATTGACCAGCTTATGTCTGCTCCTCACATGCCTCTCTGGCAGATTGGAAAAGTTGCTGAAGATGGCAGAAAATATGTTGATACTGACAAGGCAACTTATATTATTGGGATAATTGGATTGAATGAGTGTGTTAAGTATTTGACTGACAAAGAACTTCATGAGTCTGAAGATGCTTACAAAGAGGGTCTCAAGATAATCTCTGCAATGTATCTCAAGGTAAAGGCTCTTGAAAAAGAACACAAGCTAAAGTTTACTCTCGAGGAAACTCCTGCTGAGAGTGCGTCTTCTCGAATGGCTAAAGTTGATTTAAGACGTTTTGATTTTGTTAAAGACTATGTTCAGGGCGATGTTGCTTCTGAGAATGTGTATTATACAAACTCGGTTCATTTTTCTCCTAATTCAGAGGTTGATATAATCGAAAGAATTGATAAACAAGCGAAGTTCAATACACTCATTGAATCTGGCGCAATAACTCATGTTTTTCTTGGAGAACAAAAGCCGGATCCAGCAGCAATTTTTGAGCTTGTTAAGAGAACATGGGACAATACTCCTAGTGCGCAGATAGTTATTTCTCCTGAATTTACTATTTGTAAGGATTGTGACAAGATTTCTCGTGGTTTTGTTCGCTCTGCTGTGCAGGGTGCTGAAGAGGAGAGTTCAACTGAAAAAGAGGTTTCAATTAAAAAAGAAAATTCTGGAAAATTAGATAAATCTAATAAATCAAAAAAGTCCGTCGCGGAGGTGTGTTGATGGAATTAAAAGCAAAATGTGTTCACTGTGGAAGTGAAAATGTCGAAGGAATAACAAGAGTTGTTGGATATTATAGCAAAATACAAAACTGGAATTCTGGAAAAAAAGCAGAGTTTGTTGACCGTCAAGCTGGAAACTACAAAATCTAAAGAAGGTGTTGTGTATAAAGTTGCTTGTTTTTTGGAAAGAAGGCTGTGGAAAATGTCCATCTGCAAAGGAACTTGGCAAAGAGTTTGAACAGAGTGGTGTTTCAGTTAGCTATCTAAATATTGGCGATCCAGAGGGTCTTGCAGAAGCAGCAATGTATGGAATTATGGGCACTCCTTCTCTTGTTGTAGTGGATGATTCTGGTACTGAGCTTGTTTCCTGGAAATCTGAAGTTCCTCCAAAAGAAGAGGTGGAAAAGGCTCTTCACTAGGTTTTTTTATGAGTCTTGATTTTGATATTCGCGGGGTTCTCCGAACCTCAATGCTTGATTTTCCAGGAAAACTTTCCTGTGTTGTTTTTACTAATTCTTGTAATTTTCGCTGTCCTTTTTGTTACAATCCTGAACTTGCTTTAGGCAAGCCTTCTGAACCAAGGATTCCGGTTGAAGAATTTTTTTCTTTTTTGGAGTCTAAAAAGAAATGGTTGCAGGGGGTTGCAATCACTGGCGGAGAACCAACTCTTCAGCCAGGGCTTTTGGATTTTTGTTCAAGAGTCAAAGACCTTGGGTTTGAAGTCAAGCTTGATTCTAATGGTGGCAATCCATCTGTTTTGAAGAAAGTTTTTTCAAAATCTCTTGCTGACTATGTGGCAATGGATGTTAAAGCTCCAAAAAATGATTACTCTGCTGTTGCAGGAGTTGAAGTTGATTCTGAACTGATTGAACAGTCTATTTCTCTTATAATAAATTCTGCTCCTGACTATGAATTTCGCACAACTGTTATCCCTGAATTTATTTCTGAGGAAAAACTTGTTTCTATTGGCAAATGGATTTCTTCTCTTTCTTTATCTGGAAAACCAAAGCGTTTTTTTCTTCAGCAATTCAAGAGTGATTCAAGAATGATTGACAGATCTCTTGAGAATAAAAATTCTTTTACTCCTGCTCAGCTAACTGCTTTTGCTGAAACGCTAGAAGCTTTTTTTGGGGAAGTTGGAGTTAGAGGAATATAAAGAGGATATAGTTACATATCCTCTATTCCATTTTCTGTAACTCTGTAAACTGCTTCTCCGTCCGGCAGGCTTGGTGAATCAACAAGTTTTGCAATTCTTTTTTCGTCCTTGCTTTTTCTCAAATAAAGCCTGGTTTTGGACGCATGTCCTACAACATTCCCTCCTACTGGTGCTGTCGGGTCTCCAAACAGGATGTCTGGCCTGGCCATTACTTGGTTGGTCACAAGCAATGCACAGTTTTGCATTTCAGCAAGTTTCATTAGTGTTCTCATGTGCTGGTTTAGCTTTTGCTGTCTGTCAGCAAGCTTTCCTCTTCCAATATATTCTGCTCTGAACTGGCTTGTCAAAGAATCAACTATTACTAATTTTATGTTTTTTTCCTTAATCATGTCCACTGCTTTTTCTGCCAGAAGAATTTGGTGGTCTGCATTGTATGCTCTTGCAACTAGAATATTTTTAAGAATCTTGTCTGGGTCAAGACCCTGTGCTTTTGCAATCGCGGATACTCTTTCTGGTCTGAAACTATTTTCTGAGTCAATGTACAGTACATTTCCTGCTAACCCTCCCTTGTCTTTTGGAAGCTGAGCAGTCACTGCTGCCTGAAAACACCACTGTGTTTTACCGCTTGCCATTTTTCCATATACCTCGGTAATACTTTGTGTTTCTATTCCTCCGCCTATTAGTTCATCAAGAGCTTCACTTCCGGTTGTGATCTTTCCAACCTGTTTTCTTCGCTCTGCAAGCTTGTCTGCTGATTCAAAACCCATTTCAAGAGCATCTCTTGCTGCCTTGATTGCTTTGTCTGATGTTCCATCTCCTAATCCAGCTACTTCTATAAGCTCCATTGGGGAAGCTATTGCTATTGATTCAAGTGTTTTGTATCCTGCACTAAATAGTTTTTCTGCTGCTGTTGTTCCAACACCTGGCAGGTCTTTGACTTCTTTTATTTCTTTTCCCATTTTATCTCCTCCTTAAGCAGATGCTTTTTGAGGAACTTGCTTTGGGAGGCAATTCCCCTTTGCATTGCTTTTTTTGGTCACTAAAAATAAGATTGTTTCTTTTTAAATCCTTTTCAGACACTGGCTTGCCGGTGAACTTTGGAAAGATTTAAATTTCATCTATCCAGTCAGCGAAATAGTAATGCTTTTTGCTGCAATCTTTGGCACAATATTCTTTCCTTTTCTCTCTTTTTTGAGCAGTCCTACTGACTCCAGCTTGCTGATGTCTCTGCTGACTGCCTCTTGTTTCCGGTTCAGTTTCTTTGCCAGCTCGCTCACTGAACTGATTTTGTTGTTTCCAATGAATTTTATCAGCTGCAGTTTTTTGTTAGAGATTATGGCTGCAAGCATCTCTAGGTCGTCCACGTAAAGCACTCTTCTCGGCTCTTTGTCCAGTTCTTTGGGGTGGTCAATTAAGTAGCCTATTTTTTTTCCAAAGTCTCTTCCAATGCGGATTTCAAAATCCTTAACTTTTTTGTCCACTTAATTCACCTCTTTTCTTTAATAGGAAATATTTTTTCTTCATTTCTTTCCAGTTCGCTTTTATTTCATCAACAAGCTCTTTGTCAAGTTCTCCGCTTAGTTCTCTTTCAATTATTTCAATTCTTTCCTTTGGCTTAAAGAGCAAATGCTTGTGCAGAAAGCCGTGCGCACAGTCAACCCTAAAAATTTCCTCTGCAAACCCATCAAATTCACTGAAATAAACCACTGTCAAATTAACCGTCTTTCCTTCTGCTGTTTCAATCATGACATAAATAAAATCCTCTCTGCTTAGCCTTGAGACATACTCCTTTAAACTCATTCAACCAACTCATATAACATTTAATGTTATAACTACTTTTTAATTCTTTCTTTCAACCACTTTCTTAGCCTGCTCAATAAAAATTATAATTCTGTTATTTAAAATTGCTTTTGGGCTCTGGGTTTCCGGTGAATTTTATTCTACAAAAATTTATATATCTCAAATTCCTTGTAGCTCGATGAAAACAAGTCTTAATGTGCAAATTGTTGTGGTGGCCGTTGCATTGCTTTTCCTGATTTTTGAGCTGTTTTTATATTTCGTTGGGTTTTCAGACCTTAATTATTTTGATGAATTTGAAGCTGGTGTAATCAGCATTGGGTTGTTGCTGTTTCACGTGCTGTTGTTTTTGGCTGTTTCTTTTTTGTCAATATGGCTTTTCAAGAAAGGCAAAATCTGGCTTTCTCTTACTGTTTCCCTTCTTCCATCAATTGTTATTTCTGTGTTTCCTGTTGCCCTTATTACTGGTGTGTTTGCATCTTCGGGACTGCTTTCATTGCTTTCCCTTGATGGGTGGTCTCATTCAACAGAAGTTGTCGCATTAAAGCTTTTCACTATTCTGCTTTTTACGGTTTTGATTTTTGCTATAATAATTTATCTGATTCGTTTAGCGGTTAAAAGGATTTCAACTGAGCAGGCATGGTTGATGATAAAGGTTTTGATTGTTTGGAATTTCATTCTTGTTCTTGCTTGGGGGTGGGTTGAGTTGCTGGCAATATTTTGCCTTTATATTTTTTTATTATTTCTGCTCCCTGCACCATAAAATCAGTTTTTATTCAAACTTCACTGTCTTCACTACAAACTCTAGCTGGTCTGAGAAAGTGTTTTTTCTCACATAACCGCTTGTTTTTATTTTCTTTTCAACAAGCTCTTTTTCCAGCTCGTTGAATATTTTTTCTATTCCTTCTTCTTTTTCTTTTTTCTTGAATTCTTCTTTTCCCAGCCCGATTATTTTTTCTGCTGAGTTTCCAAATCCTGCAACATCTATCTGTGCACTTCCATCATCAACTCGCACTCCAATAACAAGGTTAATGTCTTCCTTTTCTATTTCTCCACAATTTTCGCAAACTTTTCCTGTTTCCAGCTGTTTTGCTTTTCTTCCACATTTTCCGCAGACTTCGTAGAACAATTTGCCTGGTTGCACAGCAATAATTCTTCCCTCTATTTCCACAAACTTGTCTCCTTCCCCTAAATCTGCAATTTTTTTCTTCTCTATTTTTTCGTCGGTCAATTCTTCAATTTTTGGAAGTCCTTCGTCTTCTGCAGTTACTATTCTTGCACTCCAGCCAAGATGCAGTTCTGGCTCTTCTTTGAGTCCTTTTTTTGTGTATCCATTTTCTATTTTGATTGGATCTCCTTGGTCTAATTTTCCTACTTGTTCACTTAAATCATTCCATGCTGTTGCTCTGATTTTTCCTGTATCATCCCCTATTTCAAAGTTTCTAACCTTTCCTTTTCTTCCGTCTTTTTCAAAACCGCTTTCTTCATAGACTCTTATCACTCTGGCTTTTACATCAACACTTGATAATCCTTCTCTCAACTCAGCTATTTTTTTTTCATTGGTTTCTATTTTTGGAAATCCTTCTGTTAAGTCACTTGGGTTAACAATCATTTCTCCGTTGAATCCAAGGTTTATCTGTGGTTTTTCATTGTATGCGCTTACATAACAGTTTTTTAATCTCAATTTGCTGCCTTTTTCTACTTTTAGTTCTTCCAGCTTTTTTACATCCTGGTTCCAGACTGTTGCTCGTATTTCTCCAGAGTTGTCTGCAATAATCAGGTTGTTTAATAATCCTTTTTTTCCCTCTTTTTCAAATGTTCTTGGTGAAAAAATTTGCTTAACTATTCCTGCAACATCAACATTGTTCATTCCTTCTTCTAACTGGTTTATTTTCAGGTTTTCAGAAACACTTTCTGCTGCATTCACATCTAGCTTGAGTTCTTTGGCTACCATGAATGCGGCTCCAGCATCAGTTAACAGTCCTGAAAATCGTTCTTTCTTGTTTTCAATCAATTGTTTGACTTCTTCGTCTTCTTTTCCAGTCTTTTCTCTGATGTGTGCAATGATTTCTTCAGTATTATTTATGTCCATACTCATTTCTTTCATGAAACTGCTTTTAACGATTTTGCCTCTATTCCTTTAAATGTTCGAAAAGATAGCTGAAAACGCCTTTGTTCTATATTCTCCTAATTCTGGAAGCAATTCCTTCCTGCTTCTTGGAGAAAAAAAAGCATTGATTGATCCTGGAATTGAGCAAAACACCCAGTATCTGGTTGAGTCTCTTGCAAGCCTCGGTGTTTCTCCAAAAGAAATTGATTTTTTGATTTTTTCTCACGGTCATTCTGACCATTTTTCTGCTTCTCAACCCTTCTCCAATGCTGAATCTTTTATGCATTCTCCTGATTCTGGAAAAGTATCTGACAAGGACGCTGATTTTACTGTGTCCTCTCTTTTTGGAACAAGTTTTTTTCCCAAGATTTCTGTTTCTCTTTCCAGAAAGAGAAAGCTTGCAATTTCTCCTTTTTTTCTTGAAGTAATTCCTTCCCCTGGTCACACTTCTGGAAGTGTTTGTTTTTTAGAGAAAAATCTTGGCCTTCTTTTCAGTGGAGACACTCTATTTTATGGTAGCAGAGGCAGGGATGATTTGCCGTCGGGAAGTCCCTTGGAACTTGAAAAATCAATTTCTTCTCTTCTAAAAATTGACTTTGATTTGCTTCTCCCAGGCCACGGTCTCGTGCTCAGAGGCGAGCAGGAAAAAAACATTAAAACTGCTTTAAAAACTTTTGGCTCCGCTTATTTATAGAAGTGATTTTGATGCATTCACACTTTGGAAAAGTTTATGAAACCATCCTTAATGGGATTTCTGAAATGAAATGTCTTCCTTTTCTTGTGATTGACCCTCCTAATCAGAGCGTTGAAACTGCTGGAAAAATAGCTTCTGTTGCTGAAAAAAATGGAATATTTGCTGTTGCTGTTGGTGGAAGTGTTGGCGCGCAGGGAAAGCTTTTGCATGAAACAATTGATGAAATAAAAGCTTCTTGTTCTCTTCCAGTTATTTTGTTTCCTGGAAACATTGCAACTCTCTCCCCCAACGCTGATGCTATTTATTTTATGTCAATGCTTAATTCTCTTGACCCTTATTTTATTTCTGGAGCACAAACTGCTTCTTCTATTCCCGTAAAAAAAATGGGGCTGGAAGTCATTCCCACTTCTTACATTATCACCGAGCCTGGCAGAGCAGTTGGCTGGGTTGGTCGCGCTCATCTTATTCCGCGTGACAAACCATATCTTGCTTCTGCAACTGCTTTAGCTGGCCAGTATCTTGGAGCCCATCTTACAATTCTTGAGTCTGGCGGGGGAGCTCATTCTCCTGCTCCTCCCGAAATGGTTGCTCATGTTTCTTCAATGACTAATATTCCCCTTGTTGTTGCAGGCGGTGTTAGAAATGAAAATTATGCTTTTGAAACAGCTCTTGCGGGTGCTTCAATAATTCATTTTGGAACTGCTCTTGAAAAAACAGGAGGAGATTTGAAGAAAGCTGAAAAAGTTGTTTCAGGTCTTGTTTCTGCTGTTGAAAAAGGAGTTAGGAAACGAAAATAATGCGAGGTTTTTGTTGTGTCTGTCTTTGATGAAATTTTAAAAAAAATTAAAAAAGAAAAAGCTCTTTTGTTTGTGTTAATTGACCCGGAGGATGTTGGTTATGAAAATGCTGGCGGGACTGCAAAGCAGGCTATGGCTGGCGGAGCTGATGCTATTCTTGTTGGGGGAACCGTGGGTGTGCAGGGCGAGCTTCTTGACAATACTATTAAGTCAATCAAGAAATCTGCTCCAGAACTTCCTGTTCTTTTGTTTCCCGGCGACATCTCAGGTGTAAGCAGTTACGCTGATGTTCTTCTTTTCATGTCTCTTCTCAATTCCAGAAATCCTTACTATATTTCTGGAGTTCAGGCTCTTGCTGCTCCCCTTGTTGCAAGAAGTGGAATTGAAACTGTTCCGATGGCTTATTTGGTTGTGGAACCAGGTCAGAACACTGCTGCTGGCTGGGTTGGAGATGTGCGTCCGCTTCCTGTTCGTAAACCAAAACTTACTTCTGCTTATGCTCTTGCAGCAAAGCTGATGGGAATGCGATTAGTTTATCTTGAAGCTGGAAGTGGAGCAGAGTTTCCAGTAACTCTTCCAATTGTGAAATATGCAAAGCAAGCTCTTGGTTCAATTCCTTTGATTGTTGGAGGGGGAATCAAGACTCCAAAGCAGGCGTCAGAGCGTGTTTTGGCGGGTGCTGACATAATTGTTATAGGCACTGCTTTTGAAAACGCAAAAGCTTTGAAGAAAAAAATTTCTTCTTTTTCAAAAGCAATCAGACTTGCTGGAAAAAAGAAAAAATAATCTATTTTCATTTTTTTTATTTTTTTGAATTTTCTTTTTTTTACTTTTTTTCTTTATTTTTTACTTTCCGCATGTTTGTTTTTTTCTTTATGCTTTTTCTTATTTTTTCAGGCTTTTTTTTCTTTCTCTTTCTTTTCTTCTTCTTTAATTCTCTTCCAGTTTTCTTTTATTTCTTTTACTCCACTAACCTTCACATCTCCAAACACATGCGGGTGCCTTCTAACAAGTTTTTTTCTTGCTTCTTTCAGCACGTCTTTAATGTCAAACAAGCCTTGTTCTTTTGCAATTTCTGAATAAAACAGTATGTGGTACAGCACATCCCCAAGTTCTTCTTTTAGGTTGTCCCAGTCTTTTTTTTCAACTGCTTCTGCTATTTCCTGTGCTTCTTCCAGTGTATATGGGACAAGTGTTTCGAAACTCTGTTCTTTGTCCCAGTCACATTCTTTCCTGAGTCGTTCCATTACTTTTAAAAGTTCTTCAAAGCTTTCCTTCATTCTTTAACTCCCCAACTACTTCCTTTACTGCTTCCTCCACTCCATACTTTGGCTTCCACCCCAAATTTTTAATTTTTGAAATATCATACTCCATTCTCTTTGCAAGTCTTTTCACATTCTCTGGGGAATAAGAAGTATATTTTCCTCTTGCCTTTGCAAAAAATTCTATTCCATAAGCTCCTGTCAGCGCAATCCATAATGGGATTTTCACAGTTTTTTCACTTAATCCTAATTCTCTTCTAAAAAGTTTTACTACTTCTTCAAAGCTTTTCTTTTCGTCATCTGCCACAAGATATGCTTCTGAAAAAGCTTCTTCTTTTCCAAGCAGGAACACTATTGCTGAAGCTATATTTTTTATGTACCCAAACTGGAATGGGTTTTTTCCATCTCCTGGAACAGGGCTCTTGCTTTTTGCATATTCAATTATTTTTTCCCAGGTCTTGTTTGCTCCGAAAATTATTGGAGGCCTTATAATTGTCACTGGCAGCATTTCCTGAAAACTTAGCACAACTTTTTCTGCTTCAAGCTTTGATTTTTCGTAAAGATATTTTGGGTGTTTCTCGCTTTCTTCGGTTAGTTCCCCTTTTGGCATCCCATAAACTGAGGTGCTGCTTACGTGCAGAAAATGTTTTACTCTTGCTTTCGCTGCTGCTTCCAGAATATTTTTTGTGCCTTGCACATTCACTGCTTCCATTATGTTTTTCTCTCTCTCACTTATTATTGCTGCAGAATGAACAACATAGTCTGCTTTTTCACAGGCTTTTTCGCAGTCTTCTTTTTTTAGCAGGTCAAATCCCCGAGAGCGCGAAAATTCTTTTACTCTGAATCCTTTTTCTCTCAGTTGTTTGCAAATTTCTTTTCCAAGAAAACCAGTGCTTCCTGTTACCACAACCTTCATCTCAACCACACGCAATAGCTTCCAAAACCTTATTATTAATATTCACAACTAATTTTTATATGCTTGAAATAGATGGTTCTGAGGGAGAGGGCGGGGGCCAAATTTTGCGTACTTCCCTGTCCCTTGCTGCCTTAACTGGCAAAGAAATAAAAATAAATAATATTCGTTCTTCTCGCCCGTCGCCAGGCCTTAAGCCTCAGCATATTGCTGGAGTAAATGCCCTGGCAAATATTTGTTCTGCTGAGGTTTCAGGAGTGTTTCGGAATAGCCATTCTCTTTCATTCAAACCTGAAAAAATAAGTGATTCTCGTTTTGCAGTAAAAATTGGCACTGCTGGTTCAATTTCTCTTCTTCTTCAGCAAATTCTTCCAGCTTCTCTTCCAGTTGATTGCACTGTGAGAATTGAGGGGGGCACGTCAGTCAAGTGGGCGCCGACAATAACTTATTTGAACAAGCTTCTTTTTCCAGTTCTCAATCGTGCAGGTGCAAAACTCTCTCTTAAACTTATTTCGACAGGTTTTTTTCCGAAGGGAAACGGTTCTGTTTCATTCACTTCAAAAAAGTCTTCTCTTCCTCTCAAACCAATTACTCTTCTTGAACAGGGTTCTCTTCAATCAATTGAATGTTTCTCTTTTTCTTCTTCTCTTCCTCAAGAGGTTTCCAGAAATCAGGCTCTTGGTGCAAAAAATTTTCTTAAAAAATCCAATCTTTCTGATTTTGATTGGAATCAGGAAATCAAAGCAGAACCTAATCGCTCTAACACTATTGGTTCTTCAGTTTCTTTGTTTGCGAAGTTTTCAGATGGTTCTATAATCGGAGCAAGTTCGATTGGGCAAAAGGGAATTCCTGCTGAACAAATTGGAGAGCAGGCTGCAAAAAATCTTCTTGCTGAACTAGGCCCTGCAAAGCCAGTTGATTCTCATCTTGCAGATCAGCTTATTCCCTTCATGGCTATTGCTAACGGAAAAAGTGAAATTCAGTGCACTGCGCTTTCCCAGCACACTCTTACAAATATTTCTGTTTGTGAAAAAATTCTCGGTTGCAAGTTTGAAGTAGTGGGGGGCATGGGACAGCCTGCAAAAATTTCTGTGCAGGGAATTTCTTTTGCACCCTAACCATTCTTAACCTTGGGCTATAATGTCACCCTGTGAAATAAGCTCTATTTCACACTTGTTGCTTTGACAGCTCACTGCCCCATATTCTTCACATCTGTACCATGCAGGGCACATAATATTTAAGCAGTCACCTATTACACTCTCTTGCCAGTATTCCTTGTAAGATTTGTTTATGGCAGTCATTGAACCGCCCATTGAACATCCACAGCATCCTGTTGCAATAGAAACACAGTCTTCATCTTCCTTGCAGGAATATAAATCTTCTTCGTTTGGTTTTTTCTCTGCAGGCAGTTCAAGTTCTTCTCCTTTGTAAACAATCTCTGCTATTTCTGATGCCATAAAAGAATTTCTCAATACAGTTTTCACACTTTTTGCACACATGCATTTTGTTAAATTCCCAACAATTTTTTCATTATAGCTTAGGTAAATTTTGTTTCCTTTTTTCACAGCACTTGCTGTTATTTCTGTGCCTCCACAATATGTTGAAAAATCTGCTTCCACTGTTATCAAGCTTCCATTTTCTTCAATTGACACAATGTTTCCAATAGTGCTGTATGGTTCTATGCTGTTTCCGCCACATTCGTTCATTTTGTGAGACTTAACAAGTTTTTCACAGGTTCCTCTTGTTCCCATTGGGCAACCTGCAATCACTCCGTCTCCAGCACACGCTACATATGAATACAGTCCTTCACAGCATTCTCTGTCAAGATGTTCTGGCACTACTGCTCCGAGGGATTCTCCTTCTCCATAACATCTTTCCTCGGGCTCTGTTTTTGGCAGGCATTGTGTCAGAAAGTTTTCACACATTGGACATCCGCAACTTCCGCTTCTGTTGAACAAGCTACATTCACTGTTTTGTTCACATTCATCTCCAAACAACAGACCACAATCAGATGGGTCTGGAACGCATTTACAGCTCATTTCGGAATAAACATAGCCTTCTGAACAACCTGTCTCACTGCATTCTTCGTCATAGCTTATTTTTACTCCTGCACACCCTGCTGTGCAACTGTTTGCGTATGTTTCTCCATCTATTCCACAAACCGGGTCCCAGAGTTCGGGGCAGTAACATCCTTGAGATTCACATTCTCCACTATACTCAATTTCTATTCCTGCGCATTCTGCCATGCACGAATTACTATAAGTTTCTCCGTCTGTTCCACAAACAGGAGCATACTCTGCTGTGCAAACACAGTCGTCTCCATTGTCTGGAATTACCTCACTTACTTCCTCTATTTTTTTGGCTTCTAAGTAATATTTTCCATTCTCTTCTTTTAGAACTCCGGTTGCGATAAACTTTTTGTCATAATATCCTTCTGGAAAATCAATTCCTCTTATTTCCAGTCCTCTTTCAGAATCGTAAAGCAATATTATTTCAGGATTTGAACCTTCCAATCCTCTCGCGGCTCCAATCACTGCAAGTTCTTTTCCCAATAATTTGTCTGCTTCTTCAATCACTATGCTTGGGCTTAATGCATTCTCGGTTAAGCATCCTGCTAAAATTATTGATATTCCAATTAGTGCAATCACAATCCATTCAGACTTCATTAAATCACCTCAAATATTGTGTTTTTGGATATATAAATAAACTATTGATTGATTAGGTTTTTTACTAATTCCTAAAAATAGGCGTCCAGCATCAAATCTTTTCCTTTTCTCTGAATTTTCCAATTTTTAATTTTTGTGGCTTTTGTGTCAAGCAGATTTTTATTTTTTAAGATTTTCACAAAATACATTCCGTTTTTCACATTCTTTTTTGACATAAACAACACAAGCTTGTCTGCTTTTCCTTCTTCAATAAAAGAAGTGTTTATTTCCTGACCGCCTTCCACCAACAGGCTTGTTATTCCTTTTTTGCCAAGCACTTGCAATACTTTCTGTATTGGAATTTTTCCTTTAATTCCTTTCACTTTTTCAAGGTCCACTTCTTTTTTCTTCAGCTTTCTTTCCTTATCAATATTTCTTCCTGAGTGAAAAATTATTATTTTTCCCTTTCCTTTAATAATTTTTGAGTCCAGCGGAATTTTCAAATTTGAATCCAATATAATTTTTGCCGGCTGTTCTCCCATGCCCGACCTGTTTGATAATTTTGGGTTGTCTTTTAACACAGTGTTTATTCCAACAAGCACTGCGTCATGCTCTGCTCTCAGTTCTTGAACTTTTTGCAGGCTTTCTTTTTCAGTAATTTTTTTCCTTTTTCCATTTCCCCAGGAAATAAATCCATTCTCGGTCATTGCAATCTTCAACGTCACAAAAGGCTTTCCCGTCAGCACCCATTTAACAAAAGCCTTGTTCAGGTCTTTTGCTTTTTCTTTCAACAAACCTGTTTCAACTATTATTCCTGCTCTTTTCAGTCTATTAATTCCCTTGCCAGCAACCAATGGATTTGGATCTTTCATTGCACAAACAACTTTCCTGATGCCTGCGTCAATTATTGCATTTACGCAAGGCGGTTGTTTTCCAAAATGAGAACAGGGCTCAAGATTAACATATAGCTCTGCATGTCTTGCTTTACTTCCTGCTTCTGCAAGCGCATTCACTTCAGCATGTGTTTCTCCAAATTTTTTGTGCCATCCCTTACCAACAATTTTTCCGTTCTTGACAATCACTGCTCCAACCATTGGGTTCGGAGAGACTCTTCCACGCCCCTTTCGCGCAAGCCTGAGAGCGGTTTGCATAAATTTTTCAGTCACCATAAACATTTTTATTGTAGAAAGCGTTTAATATATCTATTATGCCTGCAAAACCTGGAAAGAGGAGAGCGCTTGGAGATAATCCTAATCGCAATTTGTCAGCACGTGCTCTGCAAAGAATAGGCCGTGTTTTCAAAAGACTTGTTTCTGGTTCTGTTAGACGTGAGCTTCCTGAAATTTCTCCTGATAAAATGCTTGAAGAACTTCACAGAGAATTCAATCAGTTTGGTGAAGCTCCTACTGGGCGTGAGGAAGAACTATCTATCTTAGCAAATATTTGGAGAAGCCGGAGAGAAGAAGGAAACTCATTTACTTCTGCGCAAATTTCAGAAATTGAACGGCTCCACAATAAATACTTGAAGAAGACATAAACTAATTCAAACAAATAATATTTTTTCCATCAACCCAGGGACTGCTATTGCAATAACTATTCCAATAAAAATAAATGGTGCAAACGGTGGCAGGTTCTGATAAACAGATATTTCCTTTACTCCTTCTTTCTTCAATGCAATCAATTCTTTTTGTCCAATAACTCCCTTGAATTTTAATCCCAGTATTTTTTTCACTTTTTCATCCAAAAAATCTTGTGCTACAACCTCGTCTTCTTCTAGGTTCCCTAGCTTCACTTTTTTCAAAAAGAATTCTTTTCTTATTCCTTTTTCCAGCGCAAGGAATACTAGTGCAAAGAAAACTGCTATTCCGAGCACGCTAATTCCTTCAAGGCTCATTAACTTGTAGGAATAAATCATGAAAAAATACAATGTAATAAATGCTCCAATCAATCCTGCTCTTCCAACCCCTGTTTTGATTTCTTTCCATTCAATTCCTTTTCTTGCATACTTGATTGAGTAGAGCGCTCCGTAGAATACGATGGAGGTCAGTGCTGCTGCCATCAATACATCTAGAATAAAAATTCCCTTTCCTGAAAAGGGAATAAGAAGCGCTATTCCTGTGAACAGTTTTACGTCTCCACCCCCAATTTTTCCAGCCCAGTAGGCAAGATATCCTATTGCAAACACTATTGCGCCAACTGCAAAAAGCTCTATCTTTAGTTCAGCAATATTTAA
The DNA here is from genome assembly GCA_017609985.1 of Candidatus Iainarchaeum sp. Lineage (GTDB taxonomy): Archaea > Iainarchaeota > Iainarchaeia > Iainarchaeales > JAFCCW01 > JAFCCW01. Next base: position 79,056 of record JAFCCW010000001.1, on the reverse strand, counting down.
TAGAATCCCGATTGCAATCATTGTCAACGTAATCTTGTCGGGTATCATCCCTGTTCTTGCATCTGTTATTGCTCCAGCTCCTGTTCCGAGCAATATTATTGCTTGTCTTAAAATCAGAAAGCCCATGCTTCTCTATCTTATCTTGAACTTTTTCTTTTTAACTTTTCCGCCCATCAACCCAGCCAGGTCTAGTCCGCCTTTTTTCTGCATTTTCTCAATCTTTTTTTTGCTTCCAATTTTTTTGAAATTCTTAAACATTTTTTTCATTTGCTTGTACTGTTTAATAAGCTCTCTTACTTCTTCCTCTGTTGTTCCGCTTCCTTTTGATACTCTCTGAATCCTGTTCTTGTTCAGTTTTTCCGGCTCTCGCAATTCTTGCTCTGTCATTGAATCCATCATTACTTTGAATTTGTCAAGTTTTTCTTCGCTTTGCTCTAGAGCTTCTTTTGGCAGCTGCATTTTCAATCCCATCATTTCCGCTACTTTGTCCAGAGGCCCCATTTTTCTGGCTGCTTTTAACTGCTGATAAAATGCTTTGAGTGTGAATTCTCCTTTGAGCATTTCTTCTGGTGATATTTCCTCATTCTCTGCTGCTTCTTTTGCTTTTTCCAGAAGTCCTGCTAGGTCTCCATAACCCATTATTCTTCCAAGATATCTCTGTGCATCAAATTCTTCCAAGTCTCCTGCTTTTTCTCCTGTTCCAATAAACAGAACCTGTGCCTTAGTGACTGCGCATCCTGCCAGTGCTCCGCCTCCCTTTGCTGATCCGTCAATTCTTGTAATAATCACTCCGTTTACTTTCACTGCATTGTGAAATGCTTCTGCCTGCTTTTTTGCTATCTGCCCAATGTCTGCACCCATCACAAGCCATCTTTGGTCTGCTTTAAGTGTTTTTTCCACTTTTTCAATTTCTTCTACTAAATTTCCTTCAAGCGCATTTCTTCCTGCACTGTCCACAATCAATAAATCATAGTCTTTCAATTCCCTTAATCCCTGTTCCACTACCTTGTATGGTTCTTTTTCTTTCTTGTTTCCATACACTGCAATTTTTTCTTTTTCTGCTAACTGTTTTAACTGTTCAAGTGCAGCAGGTCTGTAAGTGTCTGCTCCGATTAATCCAACCTTTCTTCCCCGTTTTGAGTAATATTTTGCAAGCTTTACTGCAGTAGTTGTTTTTCCCATTCCATACAGTCCAACCAGCAGTATTTTTTTTGGCTCTTTTTCCTGTGTTTCATTTTTGCCTCCAATTAATTCTGAGAGAGAGTCGTGCATTAGCTTGACTATGTGCTCGCGCCTTGTCAGTCCCTTTGGAAGCTCTTTAAATGCTTTCCCTTCAATCTTTTTTGAAAGTTCTAAAACCAGTTTTATTTCTACATCTGCACTGATTAACGCTCGTTGCATTTCTTTGAGAGCGTCTTTTACAGTTTCTTTGTCTATTGCGCTTGCCTGCTGTATTTTGTCAAGCGCTCCTCTTAATTTTTCGCCTAATGCCATTTACTCACTTCAAGATTTTTCCCCCGAAAGCATTAAATAAACACAATGTTTTCATTTTTTTCAAAAGCAAGTCTTCTCTTCTTTGATTGCATTCTCTGATTCATTCATTAACTAATTTCTATTTTTTCAACCAAAACAATTAAATTCTTAGATCTCGTCTTTTTTTTATGATTATTGGGTGTTTGAAAGAAATTAAAGACAATGAAAATCGCGTTGCTCTAACTCCCGCTGGCACAAAAACTCTGGTGTCTAACAGGCATACTGTTTTAGTTGAAGCCGGGGCTGGTCTTGGATCTGGATTCCCTGATAAAGAATACTCTGATTCCGGTGCAGAGCTTGTTTCAAGCCCTGAGCAGATTGCCTCACGCTCTGAACTGGTTGTTAAAATAAAAGAGCCTCTTGAAAGTGAGTATTCTTTTTTCAAAAAAGGACAGCTTATTTTTACTTATTTTCATTTTGCTTCAAATCGCAAGCTAACTGATGCAATGCTTTCTTCTGGCGCTACCTGCATTGCTTATGAAACAGTTGAGGTTGATGGAAAAACCCCCTTGCTTGCGCCAATGTCTGAGGTTGCGGGAAAAATGGCTCCATTAATGGGTTCTTTTTATCTTTCAAAACCAGCTGGCGGAAAAGGATTGCTATTTTCAGGTGTAACCGGAGTTTCTCCCGCAGTAATAACCGTTATTGGCGGAGGCGTAGTTGGTCAGTCAGCTGCTCAGGTTGCATCTGGTCTTGGTGCAGACTTAACAATTCTTGAAAAAAGTTCAGACCGTATTATGGAACTTAAGAACATTTTTCCAAATGCAAAAATTCTCGAGTCAACTCTTGATTCAATTACTGAAACTGTCAAAAAATCCGATGTTGTTGTTGGAGCAGTTTATATTCCTGGCTCTCGTGCTCCAAAAATTGTTTCCGAAGAAATGGTTTCTTCAATGAAACCTGGTTCTGTTATTGTGGATGTTGCAATTGACCAGGGAGGCATCTTTGAAACTTCTCACCCTACAACTCATTCAAACCCTGTTTTTGAAAAGTATGGAGTAATTCATTACTGTGTTGCAAACATGCCTGGTGCGTTTCCACGCACTTCAACAATTGCTCTTACAAACTCTACTCTTTCTTATATTCAAAAACTTGCAAAAGCTGGTTTTTCTGTTTTTAAGTCTGACAAAGAGTTTGCAAAGGGAGTAAACATTGTTGATGGAAAAATTACAAATCAGGGAGTTGCTTCTGCTCATTCCCTTGATTTTACTCCTGTTGAAGAACTTGTCTAGACAACTCTGCCTATTATAAATTCTGGAGAGAACTCTTCCAAATCAGTATATTCTTGTCCTGTTCCAACATAGATTACTGGTTTGCCAATCTTTGAAACAAGCGAAATAAGTGTCCCCCCTTTTGCGTCTGTGTCAATCTTTGTCAAAATAAATCCATCCAATCCTAATTCTTCGTCAAACTTTTTTGCCTGTTCAATCAGGCTTTGTCCCGACAATGCTTCTCCGATGAATATCTTTGCATCTGGTTTCACTACCCGTTCAATTTTTTTTAATTCTTCCAGTAGATTCTTGTTTGTGTGCTGTCTTCCCGCAGTATCAATAAGCACTACATCTATTCCCTTGCTTTTTGCTGATTCAACTGCATCGAATGCAACTGCCGCAGGATCTGCTCCATAATCGTGCTTGATTACTCTTACTCCAAGTTTTTCTGCGTGTGTTTCAAGCTGTTCTATTGAAGCTGCTCTGAAAGTGTCTGCTGCTGCAAGCAGTACTTGTTTTCCGTTTCCTTGCAGGAGCTTTGTTATCTTTGCAATTGTTGTTGTTTTTCCTGCTCCGTTCGGTCCAAGAAACAGTATTTTGAATGGTTTTTCTTTTTTTGAACCAATTTCTTCCAAGAGATTGTATTTACTGCTTTCAAGTGCTTTTTCAAGAGCTTTTTTTATGTTTTCTTTTACAAATTTGTCAATTTCTTTTTTTGGAATTTCTTTTCCAACCATTTCTTCTTTTAATTTTGAGCAAATTTTTTCTGCTGTTTCTTGTTCAACATCTGCTTCTAGGAGAGAAAGTTCAAATTCCCAGATAAGTTCTTCAAGTTCTTTTTCTTTAAGTTTTACTTTTCCTGTGACAAATCCAAGGAGCTTTCCTGAAACACTCATTTTTGCTTTAAGCTCTCTTTTGTCTAATTCCTCTGCTGATTTTGCGATTGCTTTTTTTTCCTCTGCTTCGTCAATAATTTTTTGTGGTTCTAATTTTTCAACAATCTCTTGCTCGTTTTTTTCTTCACCAACTTCCTGCGCACCTAATTCTTCAGTCTCCTCCTCTGTTTTTCTAATCTTTTTTTCTTCCCAGTCTTCATTTTCTGATTTACTTTTTTCTTTCAATTCTCCTGTTTCAACTTCTTTTACTGTTTCCAGTTCAACTTCTTTTGTGCCTTTGACTACTGGTTCTTTTAGTAAACCGGTTTCTTTTTTTTCCTTTTTTTCAGGAAGACCAGTTTTTTCTTCTTTTAGAGAAATAGCTGTTTCTTTTTTTTCTTCAGGTTGTTCTTTTTGTTCCTCTTTTTTTCCAATCTTTGAAGTAAAGTTGTTTATTTTTTTTTTGAGGAATTCAAACATTTCAAACCTGTCTCTCTATTTTTTTCTGTCTTGAAATTGTTTTTGTTGAATCTGTCCAATTATTGTGTCTATTCCCTGCTGGCTTTGAACAAGCTGTCCCATTTCCTGCTGTATTGCCTCAATGTCTTTTTGAACTTTTTCAATATCTGTTGTTATGTCTTTTAGGACATTTTCTGCTTTCTTATCAATAATTATATTTCCTGCAAAACTTCGTTGTACTTTTCCCTTTACATCTATTTTTGCTTCAATATACACTCCCGCTCCCAAATCAACCATTATTTTTTCTTCAGTTTTTGAATCTTTTATGTGATTAAGAGTGTCTCTTGCTGCAAAAAGTTCTGCTAAGATCTGGCTTCTTGTTCCTGCTTTCTGCTGCAATGATTTCATTCGTGAATTCAATTTTTGTCTTTCTTCAACCAGTTGCTGAAGGCTTAGTGTTATTTTTTGTTCTTTAGTCATTTTTCTTTGCCTCCTTCTTTTAATTCTGTTATTATAATCTTTCTTCTTTTAGCCCCATGCTTTGATCCAAAAATAGACATTATTTTTTCTTCTGCGTTTCTTTCATTAATTGCTTTAATTTCTTTTGAAAACTTTTTGGTTTCTTTTATATCTATAAAGCTTCCAGTCACAGTAAATGTTTTGAATTCTTTTTTATTTTCCTTTTTTTCAGTTTCAGCCATTTTATTCACCTCTTAATCCTTCATCAATCCTTATCAGCTCGTGTCCTGATGTGAGTCCTCCCACCATTGCTCCTTTACTGTTTGCAACAACACTGTTTCCTACAAGTTCATCTCCATAGTTTGCTGTTGACACATTTCCTTCTAATCCAAAATTTTTTTCAAGTTCTTCAAATTCTTTTTGGGAAATATTTGGATTAACAATGAATCCTTTGTTTGTTGCCACCATACAGCTTCCAATAAGATCTGTGCCAGCTATTTTTTGGGTTTCAATTGTTATTCCTAAAAATTTTTCAATTTCTTTTTTTTCTTTTTCTGAAATAATTTGAGAACAAACTCCTTTTTCATCATTTATTTCAAGAATATTTCCTATTGCGGAAATACTTTTTAGTCTCAGCACATTGAAATCTTTTTTTTCAAGATTTTTTATTTCCTGCTTGCTTGCAAGCCCGCTTGTTACAATTCCTTTGCTGTTTCCTGCTGCAAATGCTCCAAGCAGTGGGGAAGAAGCAATTGTTGCTTTTTCTATCTTTACTTTGAGAACTTTTTCAAAGAGTTTTTGTTCACTTTTTTCTGTTCTAAGAGGCAAAAGCGCTCTTTCTTCAGTTATAATTGCAAAAACTCCTATGTATGGGCTCTGCTCTAATTTTGCTTTTTCTATTTCCATTTCTCTACCCTACATTGTTCCGCGTTTTATTGCTGATGCTTCTGATGCTTTTTCTCTTTGCTTTTTTTCTTTCTTTTTTTCCTCTTGTTTGGCTTCTTCTTTTTCCTCTTTTCCCTTTGGTTCTTTTTTTTCTTTTTTATCTTCTTTTGCTTTTTCTTTCTTTTTTGCTTTTTCTATTTTTTCTTCTTCGAGAAAAATACTGGCTCTGTTTTTTTCTGCAACAGCTTTTAGTGCAAGTTTCTTCGGCACCTTTTCTCCAGACCTTTTCCAGATTGCTTCATTTATTTTTCCTGACAGCTTTATCTGTGACTCTTCAAGGCGAAGATGCTTTTTGAAGAACTCTTTAATCTTTTTGATTGCGCGTCTTGCTCTCTTTGGTTTTGGAGCATTGTTTATTTTTTGAAGCGGCACAATGTAATGAAGTTCTTTTGGTGCTTCTTTTTCCTTTTTTACTGCTTTTTTCACTTTTGCTTTTTCAGCTTTCTTTTCTGCCATTCAATCACCTGTTAAGAGTCCTTTTTTTGATTTTTTCTTTTTCTGTACTGTTTTCCAAAGTCTGTCATTGTCCAGTGTCTTTTCTGTTTTGGGTTCCAGATTCTTTTTCCTGCCTTTTGCAGTATCCATACGGGTACGCTGGTTACGCCCGCACTAACGGATTTTCTTGCAGATACAAGAAATTCTTTTTTGTCTTGTTCTTTGTTTGAGCTCATAATTATCATTTCCTCACGATTTTTGTTTCCCTTTTTGCTGAGAGTTTTGCAAGAATTGATTTTAGCTGTTGGTCGGAAATTTTTGAGGCTGGATTATTTTGATAAAAATACATAAGCACTTGCACAGCTCTCATATATTTTTCTCGGTCAACAAGTTTTACATTGTTCAGCCTTTCCCTTGCTTTGTCGGAGAGAATCTTTCTTGCAATTTCTGCAATTTGATTTTCTGCGTTTTTTTCAGCTTTTTCTATTTCCTCCCTGCTTTCTCCATTTTCAACTAATTGTTGTTTTCTTTTTTCTTGAATTTCAGCATAGTCCATAGAAAACACTATTTTTGTTCATTTTTTTCAGGTTTTTCTTTTTTGCCCTCTTTTTGCTGTTTTGGTTTGTCTCCTTTAAGGGCTTCTTCAACCTTTTTTTCTTCCATGCTTTTTTCTGTAGATTTTTTTATTTTTTCCACCGGCTTTTTTGCCTTGTTTTCTTTTGCTTCTTTTTCAACTTCTTTTGCTTTTTTTAACATAAAGCTCTGGGCTTTTCCAGTTACATCTCTTCCTTTTTTGATTTTCTTGAGATAACCTGCTTTTTCAAGTTCCTGGAGTGCTTGTCTAATAATTTTTCCGCTTGCTTTTCTGAACCTGTGTGGTTTGCTTCCTCTGTTCTTTTTTCCGCCATAGTAGGTTCTTAGGCTTTCTGTTCCTGTTGCTCCGTCCTTGGAAATTCTGTAAAGAATTGAAGCAAGTCTGATATGCCACCAGTCACTTCTCACTGGTGCGCGTTCTCTGCTTGCTCCGGTTTTCACATATTCTGTGAATTCAGGTTTTTCAATTTCTTTTTCAAAATCTTTTGCCATTGCTTCAATCAGTTCTGAAGCTGGAATGTCGTAAATTCCCACATTTATTCCTCCATTGTGTCCCTTTCGGGACATTTGCTATACAGTCTTTGACTGTAGCTCTAAAATTAGAGCTTTTCAAACAAATTCTCCCCCAAAAACATTTAAAAAGCTTTTTAGGGGGTGGTGGCGGTGGTGGATTAAGGAGTATATTCATAACTCAAAGTAAAACTGTTTCCAACTGCTTGTCTTCCACTGCCTTCAAACACAACATATCTTTCATAAATTCCACTCAGGCTTGCTGCATCAATCTCAAAATCAAGGCTCCAGCTTTCATTGTTCGGCATCGTAAACAATCCGCCGTCAGTACAGCAGCCAGCCCAGCTCCAACTTCCATTGAGTTCAGAGCTGTTTTCTGACATTTCTCCACTGTCATCCATTACCACAATATTGCCTTTCCCAGCATCTCCTGTTATTCTCAATTGCATATCTCCGCTACTTCCATCATCCTGTTTATCCAAGACTATTGCAATCCCAATCCTACTTGAGCCTTGCTGTTGGTATAAATAAAATAGTGCGTGATTGCTTTCTTGCGCAAGATTCAAGCTTGATGCTTCAGTTAAATCATATTGATAATAATCTGAATAGCTTTCACTTCCCTCTATTGGAACAATATTTGTTCCATCTATAAAAAATCTTCCTTCGTCTTCATCAATTAAATTAAATAAATTGTCTAATCCGCCAGACACTTCTCTCATCCCCTCTTCCCCTGCTTCTTTTCCCGTTCCACTCATTGTTGCGAGAAGAAAAATCACTACTGCTGCGATAAGCACTGCTGCGGCAATCAGCAAGAGATACTCTATTGCACCTTGTCCTTTTTTACTATTCACAAAGTTTCACCTTTCTTTCTGCTCCGCATTCTCTGCATTTGAGATTTCCAATTTTTTCCTTTTCTTCAAGTTCTCCATTTGTTCCATATACAAGGAATGCTCCGCATTTTTTGCAGAATCTTTTCTTTAATTTTGAGGGAATAGTTACATTGCTTCTTGTCCCAATCTTTCGTGCAAGCTCTACATATCTCTTGCTTCTCTCTGGGTGTTTTTCAAATTCCTGTTCTGCCAGCTCGAACAATCTGTAAATACGTTCAAGAGCTATTGCTTGAACCTGTTTTTTTCCAATTCTCTTTTTTGTCATTCAAAGAATTAGTGTTTTTTTAGCTTTTATTTCTTTCTAAAAGTATTTTTTCAAACATCTCACAAGCAATGGAGTAAATTCTGCTTCATTTTCCTCAATTTCTTTCTTTAATTCTTCTAGCTCCCAAAACCTGCCGTCTTCAACTTCTTCTCCATCAATTACAATCCCTGTTTTGGAAACTGTTTTGAACACGCTCACAATCTCTTTGTTGTGCATTCCCTCTTGCTTCACATCAACTCTTTCTTCTCCAATCTTCTTCAAATTCAATTCCTTTACGCCTATTTCTTCCTCTGCTTCTTTTTTCATTCCTTTTTCTTCTCCCTCGCCTGCTTCAAGATGCCCTCCTGCTGAAAATTCCCATTTTCCTCCAAAATACTTTTTCCAGCCTGCTCTCTTTTGGAGAAACAATCTACCATCCAAGTCGAACAGCATCAGAACAACTGTCCTGTGCATTAACCCTTTTTCATGTGCTTCTTGTCTGCTTATAGTTTTCACTGGATTACCTTTTTCATCAATCTCTTCAATCAGTTCTTTCATTTATGTTCCGCCAGTGTATTTGGTGATGCGCCCACCGGGATTCGAACCCGGGCGGAGAGCTTGGAAGGCTCTAATGCTACCACTACACCATGGACGCGTCAAATAATTTCCTCTGGAAACAATTAAATACTTTTATTTTTTTCCTGTTTCTATTCTGTTTCTATTCTGTTTCTATTCTGTTTCTATTCTGTTTCCTAACTGGCCAAGCCTTTGGTTTATTGTTTCTGCTATTCTTCCATATTTTTCTTTCTTGTCTTTGTTTCCTGCTTTTTCATGGTAATTTTCTAGAAGTCTTGCGCTTGACCACATCATTGTCAAGGTTATCACGAGCTCATTTTCAATCGTCTTTTTCTTTCTTTCTTCTGCTTTTTTAAGTCCTGTTTCAAGAGCTTTTGCTGTTTTGCCAAGCGCTAAAAGCTGGGCTTTGGCTTTCACCGGTTCAAACCCTTTATTTTCTCGTCTGTTTTTTCTTTTTTTTCCCTGTTTTTTTCCTGTTTCCCTTTTCTTTCCTCTTCCTTTCATTACATTCTTCCTATTCAGACATTCTTTTAATATCTTTTAGACAATATAATTTCATGAAGGGCATGCTTTTTGTGATTGAGGGTACTGACGCAAGTGGCAAAGCAACTCAGGTAGAGCTTCTCAAGAACAGGCTTATAAAAAAAGGCCTTGATTCAGTTATTTTTTCTTTTCCTCGTTATGACACCAGAACCGGAAGAATTGTGAAGCAGTATCTTGATGGAGACTTTGGTTCCCTTGAACAGGTTACTCCAGAGTTTGCTTCACTTCTTTATTCTCTTGACAAATATGCTGCGCTTAAGGAACTTGAACAGGCGCTTGACTCTGGAAAAATTGTTGTCTGCGACAGGTTTACTGCTTCAAATGCTGCGCATCAGGGTGCAAAGTTTTCTGATTTAAATGACAGAAAAAAATTCATTGAATGGATTTCTTTTACTGAGTCTCGTCTTCCTAAACCAATTGCAACTATTTTTCTTGATGTTCCTGTTTCAATTTCTCAAAAGCTCATGAAGAATCGTTCTTCCACTGACATTCACGAATCCAATATTCAATATCTTGAAAGAGTTCGCTCTGCTTATCTCATGCTTGCAGAAAAAGAAAACTGGTTCAAGATAAACTGCACTGAAAATGAATGCATTTTCTCAAGAGAAAAAATCCATTCCAAGATTTTTGACTCCATAAAAAGATTTTTATAGTATTGTGCAGTCTGTTTATTCATGGATTATGGAGGAATTGTAAAACTTTCTTTTGCTTGGATTAATCACAAAAGAGAATCTGCAAAATATGTTTTGCTTTTTTACTTACTCAGTATTTTGTTCTTTGTGGGTCTTGCTGGCATTGGCCTTGTTTTCTTTCAAAATTTAATAACTCTGGCTCTTGCAGGAAACACTGCTGCTTTGCTCTCTGCTGTGCAATCTCCTTCTATTATCCCTGCATTCTCTGGTTTTCTTCTTGTCGCAGTTTTTTGGAGTTTGGTGTATGGGCTAGCAGTTACTTTTGTTTCAGTTCTTGTTTACTTGTTTGCATTGCGTTCCAGAAATCTTCCTGCAGCTCCTGTTAACACAATTAAGGTTTTGAAATATATCCTCTTAGGAGTTGTCGCAGAGTTTGCTGCACTTTTATGTGTTTTCAATCTTAAGTTTTTGCTTGTTCTTTTTGCAGCAATCATTTTGTCAGCTATTGCACTTTTTTCAGTTTTAATAAGTCCTATTGTTGCTGCCTTGTTTGGGATTTTTGCTTTTCTTGCATTTTTTGCTTTTTTGATTATTGTTGTTTATAACTCTATACGGCTTGGTCTTGCTCCAATTGTTTTTCTTTCACGAAATGTCAAGATATCTACTGCTCTTAAGGAGAGCTGGGTAATCACTCGCGGTAAGGTACTTGAAATTATTCTGGCTTCAGTTGTAGGCGGAATTGCGATTTATGTTTTATTCTATGTTGCTTCTTTGATTTTCAGCATCTTCACTACAATTCTTGTTTTTGTTTCCGGGATTGTTTATTTGCAGATTGGTCTTAACCTGCTTTTTTCAATGCTTATTTCTCCGCTTCAGATTTTTTCCTTTGCTTTTCTTTCAATAGCAATTTATGCAGAAGTTATTGCGTCTCCATCAAAGAAATAGTTTAATCTTTTTTTCCAACCCTGTTCTGATTCTTCGTTCGATAGTGTTATGCGGCCACCGGGATTCGAACCCGGGTTACCACGTTGGCAACGTGGAGTCCTAACCACTAGACTATGGCCGCTCTTACAACTTTTTTCTGAGCAAGATTAATAAAACTAATGCGAGTGCAAGTCCTGCGCTCCCAGCCAATAAAAGCGTTGTTTCATCTTCTTCTTCAATCAACACTTTGTTTTCTTCTAATTCTTTTTTCTCTTGTTTTTCTTCGTCTTTCTTTGTTTCTTTAGGCTGTATTATTTTTTCTTCAAATATTTCTTCTCCTTCAATTGTTATTGTATACTCTTTAGAGGAATAATTTGAAACCCTGTATTGAATTGTTTTTCTTTGAAGTCCTTCAATCGAGTAGGTTTCTTCTTCTTTTATTCCATTTTTAATTGAAAGTGTTACTTCTTTTTTTTTCAATCCCATATTTTCAATCACAATTTCTATAATCAGGTCTTTTCCCTTAACCAGTGGCGTGATGCTTTCGACTGATAGTTTGCCATCTTTTCCTATTTCCTTTTCCGGATACACGATTATCTTGCTTGTTATTGTTGGAAGAAGTGAAACAATCTTGTATTGGTATGTTGCAATTTGTCCTTTTTCAAACTGTTTTTGGCATGAAAAAGAAAATTTTTCTATTCTTGTTTCCCCTGGCTTAAAAAGCAGGGTTCTTTGCTCTTCCAGTATTTTAAAATCAGGGTGCATTGTTGCCTGCAGTGGAACAAACATATATGAGTTTGTATTATTTTTCAATTCTATTTCCAGACTTTCCCAGTTCATGGCTACTGCTTCTTTTTCTCCTGCTTTGATTTCTATTTCATTTGAAAAACTGTTAAAATAATCTATTGAAATTTTTGGTTCATTTTTTTCTATTGATAGCGCAGCAGTCTCAGGATACTCTGCTCTCAATTCTATTGCGTTCTTTGGATCTGTTGCGATTCCCATTCCAATGTGTGTTCCGTCTACAAAGCCTGCTTCTCCGTAAGTGGAATCTATTTCTAGCCACCCATTTTCTGGTGAATAAAATTCTAGCCAGGCGTGCTGTCCCCATTTTTGTCCAGAATACACTATTCCGTGCACGAATCTTGTTGGAATTCCACTCGCTCTTAGCATTGCTGCTGAAAGCGTTGCAAACTCATCGCACACTCCTGCTCTGTTCTCCAGTGTTTCTAGTGCAGAGTATGTTCCAGGATAATAAGCCCAGTCATATTCAAGAAAGTTGTTTGTCCATTCAGTTACTTGCCCCACTGTTTCAAGAAGCGAACTGCTTTGGAATTTGTTTAAGGCAATTGTCCTTATTTCCGCATGATTTGATTGAACACTCTCGCTTGGTTTCAAATACTCTTCGTTAAGCGTTATTCCATTTATGAGATTGTAGTCTCGTAATCCAGTAATTTCAATATTTGTTTCAACTATTGCGTCTATAAAGAATTCAAATTCTCCTGTTTCCCTTACTTCAAAAACAGCATACTTGTTTCCAACCTCGTCTGTTTCGTGAACTGCTTCTATTTCTTTTTCATTTATTTTTAGTTTTTCTGAAAGGGAATGAATTGTTGTTCTGCTTTCGTCTCTAAAAGTTAAAACACTTATCTTTACTGTTCCTCCTTCAAGCTCTCCGCTGATATTTCCCTGACCTTCAATAAGCACTCTTGCCTTTATTCCCTTAACTGAAGTCGGAGCATTAAAGTCTATTTCTGCAAAGCCTATTTCACAAAACAGTGTTACTGCAATTAAAAGAAAAACAATTTTTTTCACAGTTTCACCTTTTTTTCCTCTGCACTTTTTCTGATGTTTTCTTTAATAACAGGATTCTTTGTTGCTTCAATCAATGCTTTGAGATCGTGCTTGCTTGCTTTCACTGGCTGAAAAACAAGCTCTCCTCCCCTGCCTTCCATGAGAACTTCAATCTCGTATTTTTTTCCTCTTTTCATGATAGAAATAGAGTTTTTGCTTAATAAATGTTTTATTTATCAGTTATTTTTTTTGCTCCGGAATAAATTTCTTTCACAGTTAGCAAGATTGCTGCTTTTGGGCGGGTGGTTGAGCTGCTTCTTTTTTTCTTAACCCAGTTAATTGCACTTTCAAAAACAGGTCCTTTTTCAATGGTTTTAATATTTCCTTTTAACTGGTATGATTTGCCTTCTTTTTTATCAAGGACTACAAACGCAATTTTTGGGTTTTCTTCAAGATTTTTTCGGGTTTTAAAAAATTTATTGTCTGCAATTAAAATTTGTTCATCAGAGCATACTTTGAGAAATTTCAAATAAATAATGTTTGGCTTGCCTTTTTTTGAAGCAGTAGCTAAGATATGAATATCTTGTTCTTGAATAATTTTTTGAATTTTTTCCGGAATTTTCATTTAAAAATACCTCTTATTGGGCCTGGGCGGAATCGAACCGCCGATCCTCTCGTTGTAAACGAGATGTCATAGCCACTAGACCACAGGCCCACAAAACACTTGTCCATGCAAATATTTAAATAGAAAATACCTGTTATACTTACGGTTTGTATGAGACGGATTATGTATTTCAAGCTTGGTTCTACTGATTTTTATCTTACTCGCTTGATTGGTTCTTTTATAATGATTGCTGCTTTGCTGATGTTTTTCAGTGCTTCTGCTAACATGTTTGATTCTTGGACTGCTTTGAAGGATTATCCTACTTGCATTTCTTCTGTTTCTTCAGACAATGTTGTTCTTGCTCAAATGCAGTATCTTGATTGCAAGGATTCTTTGAATGAACTCACTGGTCTTCAGTTGAGGGGCGGACAGGACAGAATTACAACTCGGCAGTTTTGGAGTGCTCTCATTTCCCCGATTGCTTCTCTTTTCTTTTGGGCGGCTATTTTAATTGCTGGAATTGCTTTCTATCGCGCCGGGGAATTAGTTGTTCCAATTGAACAGGCTATTGTTGAATTGAATAAAAAAAAGAAATTAAAAAAGAAATAAAAAATAAAAAAAGCAGGGCTTTTTAGCCCAAAATTATTACTCTTACCTTGTCTGATTCTTCAATTTTTCCTTTCTTTACTCCGACAAGATTTTTTATTCCATTTTTTTCTGCTTCTTCAAGAAGTCTCTTTGTTACTATTCCGTCAAAAACTATTGTTTCTGCATTCTTTGTTTTTCCCATTTCTTCTAGCATGTTTCTTACACTTATTTCTTTTAGTTTTTTGTCGTTCTTGTCAAGCAATCTTGCTTTTAGACTATTTTCAAGTTCTTTCATTACCGGAGAGAATTTTTCAATTTCTTTCGTGTTTGCTTTCGGTTTTGTTTTTATTACTGGGGGTCTTCGTGTTGGAGACACCAGTGTTTTTTTTCTTGGGATAGTTTTTGTTGTTCTTCCCTCTGTTTTCTTTATTTCAAACTTTTTTGTCGGCTCTCGGCTTGAGATTCTTGCCCTTGGTCTTCTTATTAAGAAATCCTTTGCAGGCATTTTTTTTCTGAGAGCTGCTTCTATTTCTTTTCTTGTGAGCTCTTCAACTTCTTTTCCGTCTGGAGCTCTTGCAATATAGTCAACTTTGGCCAGAGCACTCATTTTTCTGAAATTGAGTTCTCCGCCTCTGTCTCCATCAATAAACAGTGTTATTGATTTCTTTTTTGAGAGGAAGATAAGGTCTTTTGGAACATTGCTTCCGCCCATTCCAACAACATTTGTAATGCTGTTTTTTAGGAGTGTTAGAACATCTGCTCTTCCTTCTACTACAATTACTTCATTGCCTTTTAAGAGATCTGGCCCTGCTGGCAGTTTGTCTCTTCCATATTCTGTTATTTCTGCTTTTTTCATTTCTGTTCTCACTGAGTCAGTCATTTCCTGTGTTTCCGGAACTCCTGCGTTCAGTGATTTAAGTAGTTCTTTTGCTCTGTCTTCTATTTTTTTCCTTCTGTCTGCTCTTGCATCGCTGATACTCTTTATGTCAAATTTTGCATCGCACGGTCCTACTTTGTCAACGCTTTCAATAGCTGCTGCGAGCAGAGCTGTTTGTACTCTGTCCATTGAGGATGGCACGTAAACAGTTCCAGAGGTTTTTCCAGAGTGGGATTTTTCTGTTATTTCAATTCTTCCCAATTTTCCTCCTTTTTGGAGTTCTCTTAGGTCCATGTCTTCTCCTAGAAGACCTTCACTTTGTCCAAATATTGCTCCAATTATGTCATGTTTGTCAACTATTCCATCAACTTCAAATTCTGCCTTTATTTCATATTTTACTGTATTAATGTATGTTTTTGCCATTAAACCATCTCCTGCTTGGAGAGAATCAGAGCTTTTCAAGCTGTTTTTTTGCGTTTTCTGAAGATGTTTTTACAAGGACTGTTTTTTTCCTTGATGTTTTTCCTTTCAGAATTTCAGCTTTTGCATTAAAAAATTTTTCAAGCTCTTTTATGAGCTCTTTGTTTGCTTTCCCATTTTCCGGCTGACTTGCGGTGTTCACCTTTAGGGCGTTTGCCCATTTGTCAAAACCCTGAAAACTGAATTGGTTTTTTCCAGGTGAAACCCTTAATTCAAGCAATATGCCTTTTTCATTACTTTTAATCATAATTTCTGGGTTAAAACAATCAAAGTTGCTCTAATTCTCTCTTTTTCAAGTATAATGCTATAATTGGGAACTGAAAACTATTTAAACCCTAACTTTTGCCCGCAACTAATTTAATCTCTTTTTACTTAAGTATTCCTGGTTTTTATGGGAAAATATAGAAAAGGGGCTGGAGCAGAGAGAGAACTCATTCACAAACTGTTTTCTCTTGGTTTTTCTGTTGCAAGAATTGCTGGTTCGGGTTCAACTTCTCTTCCAAGCCCTGACATTATTGCTCTTACCCCTGAAAAGCGTCTTGCAATAGAGTGCAAGTTTTGGAATTCTGATTATTTGCATATTCCTGTTGATGAAATGGAACAGCTGGCTGGATGGGCTGGAAGAGCTGGCACAGAGATGTTTGTTGCCTGGAAGATTCCTAACAAGGGCTGGTTTTTTTTGCTTCCAACACACTTCAATAAAAACAAGAAAAATTTCACTGTCTCTAAAAAGAATGCAATGAAATTTGGCATCCCTCTTTTGGTTGCTATTGGTAAACAAAAAACTCTTCCACCTTCTATTGATTGAGTTTTTAAACTATTCCTAGCCAAATATTATTGATAGCATGAGACTGCAACTTGAAGAAATCACGCGGGAACTAAAAATGCGCCTTGAATCTGACAAGAGCATTCGCAATTGTACTTACTTGAAGAATGCACTTTCAGAACTTGAAAAATACAAGCGTTTTTCTGAAAAACCTCTTTAATCGTCTGTTTATATAAGCGTTGCAACAAACAAAAGAGTTATTCCAATCATTCCCATTACTACTGTCAGAATAACTGAGTCAATGTTTATTGCACCTCCAAATGTTGTTAGAAACAGATAAAAATCAGCAATCAAAAATCCTATTCCAAAAATAATCATTGTTCTGCTCATCATTCTGTTTTTTGCTCCGGCTCCCTTTAAGTGCATTTCATCCATGTCAAGCTGTATTTGGTGAACTTGTTCTCCTAATTCGTTTAACTGATTTTTTACTCTCTCGCTTAGCTCAGCCATTTTTCCTACTGTTTCGTGAATTTGTTCCTGAAATGTATTGCTTTGTCCAGTGATTTCTTTTTCATATTTCTTTATGTCTTCTATTATTTCTCGCTCAATTTTTATTTTGCTTTTGGTTTCTTCTCTTTTCACTTCATTCTGTACAAATTTTTTTATTTCTGTTTTTTCTTTTTCAAGGTCTTCTTTTACAATATTGCTTATTTCTCCTTTTAGTATTGAAAATGTGTTTGCTTGTCCTAGAAGAAGAAGCCTTTTTGCCTGTTCTTCTTCTACTCCAATATCTTTCAGAGTGCTGACTATTTTTGTTTCACTCTCTCCCTTGCTAACCATTTCCTGAATTATTTTTATTATGCTTGATTCTTGGTTTTTGTTTTTTTTCATTCTTCCACACTCAGTCTCTGAGAAAAGCTCTTACTATAAGAACCAGCTTCTATATTAAAATATATTTCTGTTTCTCCTATTTTGTTTGGAATAAATTCATATGTTAATTCACTGCATTTTCCTGGTTCTATGCTTGTTTTTTGGGTTGTGTTTTCTTGTTCAAAAAATTCTTCTGAGTGTTCTTCACTTAACTCAAGATTTATTGGGTTTTTTGATTCTGAATTGCAGATTTTTATTTTTAGGGGATATTCAAATCCTATAAATGCATATTCTGGCGCAGTAATGCTGTAGCTAAGGCTTGCCTGTGTTTCTGCTTCGTTAACAATTACTCTTTTGGTGGCTGGCTGGTGGAATAACGCATCTGCTGTTACATCAATAAATCCTTTCATCCAATTTTCTTTTTGAATTTCAATATTTTTTGTTTCTCGCGATTCAAGTTTTTCAATTTTTGCAACTTCTTTTGTCTGTCCATCCATTGTTGTATAACTTATATTAATTTCTCTGATTGTGTGAATTGAATTGTTTTTGACTGTGATAACAATTATTTTTGTGTCTATGTTGTAGTCGTGTTCTAATTCAAGTCCCTGATTAAAGAAGAGCAGATAAGTAATAATCACTGCAAAGCAAAGTAGTACTGCAACAAAAACTTTTGCTGCTCTTTTTTTCGGGTTTTTTGCCATCTGAATTGAATTGTTTTTCAAATTATTTAAAGTTTTCCTCGCTGCCATTCTCTTATAATCAGCTTTCCTGCTTCCGAAGTATTGGCTTTTCCGCCTTTCAGTAGCTTTCCTTTTTTTTTGGCAGTTTCTTCAAGCACTTGTTCTGCGCTTTTTTCAGCCCAGCCTGCTTTTTCAGCTTTTTCAGGAATTTCTTTTTTTACAAAGTCAATCAGCTGTAGTGCGATTCCCTCTGCATCACTTAACTGTTCTGGATTCTTTGAGCAGGTTAGGGCGGAACTGAATTCATCTGCTTTTTCAATCGGCAGAACTCCGGGGGAATCCAACAGCATTATCTTGTCGGATATCCTAACCCATTGCTCTCCCTTTGTGTATCCTGCAATTGGCGCAACTTTTGCTGACTGCTTTCCTTTAAGTGCGTTGAGCAGCGAACTTTTTCCGATATTGGGCACTCCAACTATTGCAATCTTTACTTCTTGTCCATTGCTTGCTTTTCCAATTTCTTCCCTCAATTTTATGATTCCTTTTTTTTCTGATGCTGAAACAAAGACAGCTCTTCCATCTTTTTCAAGTGCTTTTTTCTTTCGTTTAGCATAGTTTCTTGAAACCAAGTCACTTTTGTTTAATGCAAAAATAAGTTTTTTTCCTCTGCCGTTTACTTTTTTTTCCAGTTCTTCATTTCTTGTTAACTCTGGAAATCTTGCGTCAAGCACTTCTATTACTATGTCTGCTTTTTCAACAATTCTTGAAACAATGTTTTTGAACCCCACCTGGATTCACTCTCCTTTTTCACAACAGCTTTAACTCTTTTGTATGCTTGTTGATTTTTGCTTCCGGTGCTGGTCCGCACGCAAAGCAGGTTATTTCTCCTGGGTTTGTCTGAGTCTTTCCAGCATCCTTAATCAATGCGCATGGTAGCTCCCCCTTCATCTGCTCAAATAGTTTAACAAGCTCGTCTTTTCCTGAAATCTTCAAAACAATCTTTTTTTGTCCCTGTTCTTTCCATTTCTCAACCCATTCTTCTTCCTTCAGTCTTGCCTTCTCCATTGCCTCAACACTCGCATGACTGCTCTGAGCAGCTATCTTGCCCTTTTCCATTCCCAAATCGCTTCTGACAATAATTGCCTGCTTTAGTTCCATTTCATCACCCTATTACTCTACTATTGCCTACCCTTCTTTTGAAAAATGTATACTGTTCCCGGTATGATACGTGTTAATGCTGGTTCTTCTTTTCTCATTTTTTGTAGCATTGGGTCGTGCCCTCGCCCATAAACATGTCTCACTTCCACTAACTCCAGCCCTTGTTTTTCAAATTCTTTAATTGGAACAATATCCTTACTTTCTCCTGATGTTCCTGCAAAATGAATTGAGTAACCTCCTTCCTCTGTTGCTTCCGCAATATTTCTTGCAATTTTAGATACAGCTTTCTCTGTCATTATATTTGATTGAAACAATAAACTGCTTATAGTCAGATTGAACTTTCTGTTTCCCGTAGCTGAACGAACTTGTTTCCTGTTTCCTGCGTCAATTCCGTGAACTATTTGTCCATTAACAAACTGTTTTGTTATTGTAGTTTGCTTTTTTTCTTTTTCAATTCCTCTTAGTTTCATTCCTTCTTTTCCCAACGCATTCAATAGCGTTCCATATCCTGCTCCAAACTCACAGCATGTTTTTCCTTTAAGTTTTCCAAGAAATTTTTTTGCTGCCACAATAAGATGGGCATCAAAATCAGGACTTCCTGCTGTGTGTGTATCAGGCAGTGTTCTTACTCTGTGCGCATGCGCTTTTAGATAATGTTTTCCAACAGTAAATCTGTTTTCATCAAGCTGTCTATAAAAGCTTCTTGCAACTCCGCCAGTCTGTTGGGGTGTTTTTCCCTTGATTCTAACAGGGCTGTGTTTAAATCCCCATCTTTCTTGCTGACTTCTCATAGGCTTTTTCATCAATACTATTATTTTCTCTTTCTTTATTTACTTTTCTCATATTGCTTTCCATAATATTCTTCAATTGCTTTTTTTAGCCCGTCAAGTGCGAGCATGGAGCAGTGCATTTTTGCTGGTGGCAATCCGCCTAGCTCGTCTGCAATGTCTTGCTTTGTTATTTTCCCTGCCTCTTCCAACTCCATTCCTTTTGCCATCTCGGTCAGCGCAGAGCTTGTTGCAATTGCTGCAACACACCCAAAAGTTTTGACCTTCACATCCTTAAGAATTTCCTTGTCTTCTTTCTTTCCAACTTTTATATAAACCCACATCAGGTCTCCGCATGTTGGATTTCCAACCTTCCCTATTGCGTCTGCATCTTCAATTTCTCCAATATTTTTTGGCTTTCTGAAATAGTTCATTACCTTTTCTGAATAAGCTTCACTCATTTAATCACTCCTTTTTTCAACGGGCTAATGTTTCTCAACTCACCCACTACTTTTTTCATTTTTTCTCCAACATATTTAACATCCTGTATGTTGTTCTGCTTGCCAAGAGAGAACCTCAGCGTGCCGTGAGCTCTCCTTGGTCTTAATCCTATTCCTAGCAGAACATGGCTTGCTTTCAGCGAGTCTGAAGAGCAGGCACTTCCAGTGCTTGCTGCAATTCCATAATCATCCAGTTTTATCAGCATTGCTTCTCCTTCCACGTATTCAAAGCCAGCACTCAAGTTGTTTGCCAGTCTCTTACTTCCAATCTTTGGCCCGTTAATCCAGCTGTCATCTATTTCCATTAATCTCTTTGCAAGCTCTTTCTGCATTTTCTTTTCCTTTTCCTTGGCATTGTTCATTTCCTTGTTTGCGATTTCGAGTGCTTTTCCCATTCCAACAATTCCTTGCGTGTTGTATGTTCCCGGTCTCAGCTTTCTCTCTTGTCCGCCTCCGCTCATTAATCCCTCTATTTTAATTCCTTCTTTCAAATACAGAAAGCCAGCTCCCTTTGGCCCGTAAAACTTGTGCGCTGAAGCAGACAATGCATCTATTTTCATCTTCTTGACATTAATTTTTTCCTTGCCAACAGTTTGCACTGCGTCAGTGTGAAACACAGTTCCTTTCTCTCTGCAAATCTTTCCTATTTTTTTAATAGGGTAAATTGTTCCAATCTCGTTGTTTGCGTGCATTATGCTCGCAAGCCCTGCTCGTCCTGCTTCTTTTTCAAATTCTTCCATCTGAAAGAAGCCTTCTCTGTCTACTTCAAGCACTCTTGTTTCAAATCCTTGCTTTGCAAGCTCTTCAATTGGGTGAAGTACTGCATCGTGCTCTGTTTTCTGTGTCAGGATATGTTTTTCTTTTTCCAATCCTGCTCTTGCGAATCCCTTAATCAGCAAATTGTTTGATTCAGTTCCTGATGAGGTGAAAATTATTTCTTCTGGCTCAGCATTGATTGCTTTTGCTATTTTCTCCCTTGCTTTTTGGATTGCTTCCATTCCCTCTCTTCCGCTGGAGTGAACACTGCTTGCGTTTCCATACTTTTCGCCGAAGAATGGCAGTATTTCTTTTAATACTCTCTTGTCGACCGGTGTGCTTGCTGCATTGTCGAGATAAACTTGTTTCGTGCTCATTTTCTTTCCTCCTTGAATGGGCAGTTTTCATAATGTCTTTTTGCTATGTCAAGCATGCTCTCTCCTTTCTTTGCTTTAAGGGAATCAAATGTTTCTTGTCTCAGCGAGTAAAATCTTTCTTTTCCTTCAACTCTTGACTTTACAAAACCGCATTTTTTTAGCTGTCTTAATGCATGGCTTACTCTGCTTTGGTCTGCTTTTATTTCCTGCACTATATCGCCGACATTGCTCTCTCCTTTTTCTAGCTCGGAGAGAATGCTCATCCTTAACTCGTTTGACAGCACTGAAAAACAGCTAACATATGAATGTTCTTTCATATGTAAATATTTTCACATAAATCTTTTAAAGCAATCGTTTTTCCTAACACTCTTTGCTCTTTCAATCAGTTTGTTTTTTTGAGTGTAACAGTCTTTGTTACTCCGTCTTCGCCCCAGAGATAGGTGAATGAAGCGCTTTCTCCCTGTTTCAGGTTTACAATCCTGTCGCCTGGGTGTGAATGGCCTTTGAGCGTAAACTGTTCACTGTACCAGATGCTTGCTTCATTGTTTTCTGCCTTGACTAGTTTGAATATGTTTTCGTTTGCTCCGCCGAATGTCTCAAAGCTTCCGTTGACTGGCACAGAAACCTCTTTTGTTTCAATGTCTTTCTTGAACGGAGGTTTCCATTGTTGTTTCATGCTTTTTACTTCAAATAATGCTTCCATTTTTTCTCACCAAAAAAATTCGATAATAAAAATAGGACTTTATTGTTTTTATTGCTTTCCTTGGGTTAGCTCATTTATTCTTCTTGTTAGCTGGCTTGCAGATCCAGTAAGACGTTTTGCCAGTTTCACATGACCTGCTTTATGTTCTCTTCTTGCAATATTTTTTATTTTATTTCTCAATCCTCTGATAATATTCACATCAGTCTGGTATGTCATATTTCTTGCAGTTTGTACCCATCTTTCTATTATTTCTTCCAATTTATCAATTTCTTTACGCCGTGCTTCAAGTTTTTCAGCAATTCTTTTCAAAGCATTTGCGGCTTGCCGGTTTCCCATTCTTTCCTCTGCTTTAATTCCTGCATTTATTATATCTATAGAATCACTTAAAGTTTGAGAGCTTATGTCTTTATCAGCGAGCAACTTATTTGTTGTTTCAACCAGTGTCTTGTATTCTCTTACATCTCTTTCTCTTTGTCTCCTCTTTTTTTCCTTTTCTTCTCTTTTTCCTCTTTTGGTTTTTTTACGTCTTTCCATTTTACTCAATATTATTACGCAATATTCATTATTATTCTTTTTCCATCATATTATAATCTGATGATTTATGCCTGAAACAAGCCTGAAAGTTGAACTCTTGTCCCATACTCCTGAGCCAGACCTTACTGCTGCTACTGCCGGTCATATTTGCTATGCTAATGCAACAATTGACGAGCTTAAGAAAAAGGTTACTCCTGACTATGCAAAAAAGCTTATTTCTCATCTTGTGGAAGCAGGCCATTTTTCTGTTCTTGAGCATGTTTCTTTCACTTTTGGCATTGAAGGCATTAGCAGGGCTTGTTCTCACCAGCTTGTCAGGCACAGAATTGCTTCTTACAGCCAGCAATCCCAGAGATACGTTGATGAGGAATCCTTCAATTACATTGTTCCTCCAAAAATCAAGTCAAATCCTTCTGCTCTTAAAAAATTCACTGATTCCATTGAATCTTCTAGAAAGGCGTACGTGGAAATGCTTGAAATTTCTCCAAAAGAGGACGCGCGTTTTCTTCTTCCTAATGCTGCCGAGACTAGAATAGTCGTAACCATGAACACTCGTTCCCTCTACAACTTCTTCGAGCATCGCTTGTGCACTCGCGCTCAGTGGGAAATCCGTCAGCTAGCAGAAGCCATGCTTGAAGAATGCAAAAAGGTTGCTCCCCTCCTGTTTAATTCAGTTGGTCCTAAGTGCGAGCGCCTTGGTTATTGCACTGAGAAGAAGTCTTGTGGCAGAAAACCGTCAAAAACCGAATTTTTCAAAAAAAACTGAAGCTTTAAAAATCCTTTTCTTTCCAATTATATTACTTATTTTACAAATTATGGTAAATACAATAACTTTTGAGGTGGTTTAGTGAGCAAGAAATATGTGTATTTTTTTGATGAAGTAGAAAACGCAAACACTTGGGAATGGATTCTTAAGCTGGGAAACAAGGGAGCGCAGTTGTGTGAGATGACTAATGCTGGCTTGCCAGTTCCCCCGGGCTTTACTCTAAGCACAGAAGCTTGTGTTGAATTTTATGAAGGCGGCAAAAAATGGCCTTCTGAACTCGA
Source organism: Candidatus Iainarchaeum sp. (assembly GCA_017609985.1). GTDB lineage: Archaea > Iainarchaeota > Iainarchaeia > Iainarchaeales > JAFCCW01 > JAFCCW01. Next base: position 55,725 of record JAFCCW010000001.1, on the reverse strand, counting down.
AGCCGAGGTTAAGAAGAATATTGAAAAGCTTGAAAGCGAAATCGGAAGAAAGTTTGGTGACAAGGAAAAACCTCTTCTTGTTTCTGTTCGCTCTGGTTCCTATGTTTCAATGCCTGGGATGATGGACACTGTTCTTAATCTTGGAATGAATGACGAAACAGTGGAGGCTTTTGGAAAGATGACCAGCAACGAGAGAGGTGCTTGGGATTCTTACAGGCGTTTTATTCAGATGTTTGGAGACGTGGTAATGGAAGTTCCACACGAAAAATTCGAGCACGCTATTCAGGCAAAAAAGAACGAGAAGGGAGTGGAGAATGACACTGAACTCTCTATTGAGGACTTGAAAGAGCTTGTAAACGATTACAAGGAAATTGTTAAGGAAACAAGAGGAGAATTGTTTCCAAGCGATCCTTGGGAGCAGTTGAAGTTGGCAATCAACGCTGTCTTTGACTCTTTTTATAATCCAAGAGCAATCAAGTACAGAAAAATCAATCACTTGAAGCAGGATGCTGGAACTGGCGTGAATGTTCAGGCAATGGTTTTTGGTAATCTCGGAGACGATTCTGGAACAGGTGTTTCTTTTACTAGAAATCCTGCAACAGGAGAAAAAGAGCATTACGGTGAATTTCTCATCAATGCACAGGGTGAAGATGTTGTTGCTGGAATCAGAACACCTTTGCCAGTTGACGACCTCAAAAAAATCTTGCCAAAGGTCTATGATGAGCTTATTGAAGTCTATGAAAAGCTTGAAAAGCATTACAAGGACTTGCAGGATTTTGAGTTCACTATTGAGAACGAAAAGCTTTGGATTTTGCAGAGCAGAAATGGTAAGAGAACTGCACAGGCTGCTTTGAAAATTGCGGTTGACATGGAGGGCGAAGGTCTTATTTCAAGAGACGATGCTCTTCTTCAGTTAAAGCCTGCTCAGCTTGATCAGCTCTTGCACAAGCAGCTTGATGAGAATGCAAAAAAGGAACACAAGGTTATTGCAATGGGTTTGCCTGCTTCTCCCGGAGCAGCTGTTGGAAAAGTAATGTTTCATGCTGACGATGTTGCTGCTGCTGTTGAAGCAGATGCTGATGCAACAGTTATTCTTGTCAGAACTGAAACAAGCCCTGAGGATATTGAGGGAATGAATGCAGCTCAGGGAATTCTCACTGCAAGAGGCGGAATGACCAGCCATGCAGCAGTTGTTGCCCGCGGAATGGGTAAGTGCTGTGTTGCTGGAAGCAATGAAATTACTGTTGATGAGAAAAACAAGGTTCTAAAGATTCCATCAAAAGGCCTTGAGCTCAAAGAGGGTGAGTGGATTAGTCTTGACGGAAGTCTTGGAGAGGTTTTGGAGGGACAGGTTCCTTTAGTTGAACCAAAACTTTCAGGTGACTTTGACACTGTGATGAAGTGGGCTGATGAAGTGCGCAAACTTCAGGTCTGGGCTAATGCTGACACTCCAAATGATGCAAAGATTGCTCGAGATTTTGGAGCTCAGGGAATTGGTTTAACCAGAACAGAGCATATGTTCTTTGAAGAGAACAGAATTAAGGCAGTCAGGGAAATGATTCTTTCCAAGGACAAGGCAGGGCGGGAGAAGGCTCTTGCAAAACTTTTGCCTTTCCAGAGAGATGATTTCAAGGGCTTGTTCAAGTCAATGGATGGCTTGCCAGTCACAATCAGATTGCTTGACCCTCCTTTGCATGAATTCCTTCCAAGAGAGGACAAGGAAATAAACGAGCTTGCGACAGAAATGAATGTTTCTGTTGAAGAACTCAAGGAAAAAATTGAGTCTCTTCACGAGTTTAATCCAATGCTTGGATTCAGAGGTTGCAGACTAGGAATTGTCTATCCTGAAATAAATGAAATGCAGGTTCAGGCAATCATTGAAGCAGCTATCGAGGCAAAGGAAGACGGAATTGACGCAAAACCGGAAATAATGATTCCTGTTCTTGGCCATGTTAATGAAATGCAGCGCATGAGGTCTCTTGTTGATTCCACTGCAAAAAAGATTCTGAAAGAAAAAGGAAAAGAAATTTCTTATTCTGTTGGAGTAATGATGGAATTGCCAAGAGCTTGCTTGACAGCTGACGAGATTGCAAAGCACGCAGAGTTCTTTTCATTTGGAACAAATGATTTAACTCAAACCACATTCGGTTACAGCCGAGACGATGCTGGAACTTTCATTCCATTCTATGTCGAGAATTCAATTCTCGAACAGGACCCTTTCCAGGTTCTTGATCAGTCTGGTGTGGGAAAGCTTGTTGAAATGGCTGTGGAAAAGGGAAGAAGCACTAAAGAAAAGCTCAAAATTGGAATTTGCGGAGAGCACGGTGGAGAGCCAGCTTCTGTGGAGTTTTGCCACAGAATTGGATTGAACTATGTTTCTTGCTCACCTTTTAGGGTTCCAATTGCAAGGCTTGCTGCAGCTCAGGCCGCAATAAGGGAAAAGAAGGAGAAATAAATTCTCCTCTTTTTTTAATCTTTTTTTCTGGTTATTTTTTTTATGTTAAAACAATCTTTTGAGTTTTCTGATTTTTCACAAGAGGCAATCAAACCAATTTCGGAAACAATTTATTCAATGCTTTCTGGTTTTTCAATTTCTTCTTTTGTTCTTGGATGTTCTTTCCCAATTAATCTTTCAGATGATGAGGTTTCAATGCTAAAGCACGAGTTTCAGTTCAAGCTTGCGAGTGCTGTTGAAAAGAATCTTTCTGTTCCTTTTGATGGAGAACTGCCTGATGCGGAAATAATTGTTGACTTTAATTCTTCCATTGTTTCGATTTTCATTCGTTCTGTTTATATTGAAGCAAAATACAATAAATTTTCCCGTGAAATAGCTCAGACAATCTTTTCCTGTCAAAAATGCAGGGGCAGGGGTTGCAAAGAATGTTCTTTCAAAGGAGTTTCAAGTATTGAGTCTGTTCAAGAGCTTGTGGCTGAACAGGCAATGATTTTTTTTCAGGCAAGCGGAAACAAGTTCCATGGTCAGGGAAGAGAAGATGTGGACGTGAAAATGCTTGGTTCTGGCAGAAGTTTTGTTCTTGAACTTATTGAACCCAAGAAAAGAGTTGTCGATGTTTCAGAACTTGAAAAAGCAATCAATTCTTTTGCTGATGGGAAAGTCACTGTTTCTTCTATTGTTATTTCTTCAAAGCAAAGAATTGCTGAATTAAAAGAAAGCAAGGCTCGCAAGCTTTATCTTGCAACAGTAACTTGTTCTTCGCCTCCCAATCATGAAGTGATTAATTCTCTTCTTGGAAAAAAAATTGAGATAAAACAGCGCACTCCCAATCGTGTTTCAAAGAGAAGAAGTGATCTTGTTAGGGAGAGAAACTGTACAATCACGTCTGTAAATATTTTGTCTTCTTCCGTGTTTCAGATTGAACTGGATGCTGAGGCTGGTCTTTATATCAAGGAATTTATTTCAGGGGATAAGGGAAGGAGTAATCCAAGCATTTCTTTGCTTATTAATGCAGATTGTGTTTGTTCGGAACTTGATGTTCTTAAAATAAGCGATTAAATTAATTGATTAAATTAATTGATTAAATTAATTGATTAAATTAATTGATTAAATTAATTGATTAAATTAATTGATTAAATTAATTGATTAACATAAGCGATTAAATCAAAGTTCTCTTTCAAGAATATAGCGCGCCATTCCCTCCAAAAATTCTCGCCCCTTTATATTCAATGAGCTTTTTTTAAGAGATTTCATTCCTTCTTGGGCATAGGTTTTTGCTTTTTCTTTTGTATAGTCAAGCGCTTTGGTTTTCTTTATTATTTCTTTTGTTTTTTCAAATTCTTCTTTTGTCAGTTCTGGATTTCCAATTGCTGCTAAAAGAATTTCTTGTTCTTCCTTGTTTCCATTTTCCATTGCCTTAATTACTAAGTGAGTTTTTTTTCCTTCTTTTAAATCAGAGTCAACTGGTTTTCCTGTTTTTTCTTCACTTCCAAACACGCCCAGGATATCGTCCTGCATTTGAAATGCTTTTCCAACAGGTATTGCATAATTGCTTAATTCTTTTACTTGTTTTTTGTTTGCTCCTGCCAGAATTGCTCCAAGCAGTAATGGTCCTTCAATTGTATACTTTGCTGTTTTGAGAAGATGCACTAATTCCACGTTTTCTTCACTTGCATCTTTCTTTATTTCAAGTTCCATGTCCAGAAGCTGTCCATATCCTGTGTTTGCGTTTATTTCGTTAAGTTTTGTCATAAATCCTGATTTTTTTTCAGAGTCGAATTCTGTTTCAGCTATTGCTTGTGCTGCAAAAGCTTCGATTATGTCTCCAGCAATTACTGAAGCACTTATAGCATTCCATTCTTTTCCTTTGCCATATTTTTTTGAATAGATTTCTTCGTATTCTTTGTGAAATGCTGGCTGTCCCCTTCTTGTTTCAGATTTGTCCATTACATCGTCGTGAATAAGCAGGTATGCGTGAATTAATTCTATTGCAATTGAGGCTTTCAGGATTTCTTTTTCGTTTTCTCCACCACAGGCTTTGTATCCAAAAACAACCAGCACTGGCCTTATTCTTTTGCCGGGTCTTTCAGCAAATTCTTTCAAAAGCCTTGCCATTTCTCCGCATTCTTCTGAAATTTGTTTTCCTTCTTTTTCTTTTTTTGACATGAACGCAGAAATTTCTTTGTCAACTTTTTTTTGATATGCTTCAAGAATTTTTTTGAAATCCATATTATGTCAGTAACTATCTTTTTGCAAAACAATTAAATAAACAACTTGTTATGTATAATTCTCTTTTATTTTTGTGTCTAGTATTTTCAAAAATTCTTCTTTTTCTTTTTCTTCTATCCTGCAGCCTGCTGCTATTTTGTGTCCTCCGCCTTCTGCACTCTCCCCTAGTTCTGCACAAACATCCTTCAATGCCTGGCCCAGATTCAGTCCTTTTCGCAACAGATCTTGTGTTCCTCTTCCGCTGACCTTGATTGTTTTGTCTTCGTGCATTGCAAATGCAATAACTGGTTTGTTTCCAGGTATTGCTCCGCTCCCATACAACATTCCTGCAACAATTCCCACAATGGAATCTTTTATTTCGTTGCCTGCGTCAAAGAAGTAAAAGTTTTCATATTCTTCCACTCCTCTGCTTTGCATTAATTCTATTCCTGCTCTTAATTCTTTTCTGTGCTGGGCTAGAAGCAGTATTGCTTTTTCAAATTCTTCTTCCCTGTCCCCCATTGTAACACTTAATCCTATTTCTGGCTGAGCATGTCTTCCGCATGCATTCAGCAGGGTGGCATACTCTTTTGCATCTCTTAACGGGCTTTTCAATTCCTCGTTTTTGAGCGTGTACACTTCTCCAATCATGCTTCTTATTTTCCATTCCGGAGTATTATGCTCTGCAAGATGCATTGCTATAGCACTCGCTAGTTTTTGTTTTTCTCCTGCATCAAGATCTTCGTAGCTTCTCCATTGCTCTCCTTCTCTTAATTCAATTTTATGAGTTTTGAGAAATTCACTGCACTTTTGTTCATTTGCTGTTAGTTCCGGCAAGATTGGAGAAGAGCTATAGCACAAAAACTGGGTGAGCGGTCTTGAAATTCTGCCGTAAAGTCTCAAATCATTTTTTACTCCCAGCACTCCTTCTTTTATTCCGTCTTCCATAATTTCTCTGTTTTTGCCGATAAGTTTTCCGCTGAAATCCTGCATATCTCCTACTGCTCCAACAATAGCCAAAGCAGACAAATCCTTATTTTTCTCACTCATTTCTTTTGCAAGCAAATACGCAAGACCTGACCCTGAAATTTCCTTGCCCCCGTCCAGTCCAAAGAATGCTGGGTTTACATGGCTTTCAGAATCCTGTTCTTTTGTTTTTGGCTGGTGATGGTCTAGCACTATCCATTTTCCTTTGAAGTTTTTTTCAATTTTTGGAATTAGTGCTGAGCCAAAATCTGTAAAAATAAAATTTTCTCCCATTGTTTGAATTTCTTTTACTGTTTCACTGTACAGCTGTTTTACATTCTTTGTTTTGAATTCTTTGTTTTCTCTTTGAAGTGTTTTTCCCATTATCCCTGCTGCTGTCAGGCCATCCGCATCATAATGGCTTATGAGCGCAAACTTGTCCTTTTTCTTAATCCAGTCTGCTGCTGTCTTCAAGGATTCTTTTATTTTTCCTGCTTCTTTTTTCTCCATAACTAACTTTTACTGGGAGCCTTTTTTAACCCTTTTTTGTCTCTGCATTTCCTCTGACTGCGTATTTTAATTTGTTCCCCTGAAACTATTATTGGTTTGAATGAGTTTTCTTGAAAAAATTTTTGGAAAGACCAAGAAAGAAAAAAAGCCAGTGGAACTCTTGTTCTCCAATGCAGATGACTTCATTAAATCCCAATCTGCATTTGAAGCAGGAGAATTAGAGGAGTTTTATGCTAAAAAATCTTCTGAAATAAAGCATCTTCTCCGCCAACTTTCTGCAAAAGCTGTTTCTTTGGAGCAGGCAGGAATCGACAAACAAAACAAGCGTGTTGAGAAGATTGTTTCAACCAGTAGGACAAATGCTGTCAGAAAACTTTCTTCGCTTGCTGAACGCATCTCGCCCCCTCCTTTTTTTTCTCCAAAAGAAGCTAGGAGCTATTCTATTTCTTCGCTTGAACTAATCAGAAAAGAGGTTGAGTCTTCTTGGAAGAATATTGCTTATTCTTCTGTTTATCTTAAAGAAGAAATAAAGGAGTTCGGAGAAATTTTAGAGGAAACAAGAGCTGTTCTTGCAGAAATTTCTGAAAAATTCAGTCCGGAGAGTAAGGTTTTTCTTTCTGAGCGGGCAAAAATTCTTGTTTCTTCTATTCGTGATGTTTCTTCCAAAAACTTAAATGCAGTTGATGAACTTGACTCTTTTTCTGAAAAAATTTCAGAGCTTGAAGACAATAAAAAGTCTCTTGTAGCCAGCCTTGAAGAGCTTTCCTCTTCCTTGGATTTTAAAAAATTTGAATCTCTTAAAGAAAACAAGAGCAAGCTTCTTCATGAAAAGCAGGAACTTAAGTCCAGGCTTTCCCAGCTTTTGTTTCCTGTTGAAAAACCCCTGAAAAAGTTTGAAAAACTTGTTTCTGTTAACAAGGTTTCTTTATCCTCAAAGGAAGAGTCTTTGCTGAAAGAATATCTTTCAAATCCACTTATTGCATTCAAGAAAGATCATGGCGCTTTAGTTCTTAAAAAAATTCTTTCAGCTTTAAAGGAACAGATTATTTCTGGAGAAATTTCTCTGAAGGACAAAGAGCGCGATAAAAAGATTTCTGCAATTGAAGAACTTGTTTCTTTTGACTTTTTTGAAAATGTTTTCTGGAAACTTAACAAGGTTGAAGCAAAGCTTTCTGAAACAGAGACTTTGTTGCGCAAAAACAATGTTTTTGAAAAATCAGAGAAAATCGAGCGTGAGATTGATTCTGTTGAACGAGAAATTTTAGAGAAAAAATCTATTCTTTTGGGAAAGAAAAAGAATGCAAGTTCTTCTGTGACTGAAACAGATTCTCTTTTTTCTGAGTTGGAATCCGTGCTTTCAAAGCTTTATGAGGGAAAAGTTTCTTTAAAGCAGTGACAAATCAAACTTTTATTGTGGCATCGCAGAATTGGGCAAGTGCATGAAGTGTTTCTTCTTCAGTTGATTCTACTGCAATAATTATTCCCTGACATTCGCTTGACTTTATTTTTCCTGACAGGGAATGAATAAATTTTTCAACAGACTGTTTTTTGTTGTACACGAGCATTGTTGAAACAGAATCAAACACTAGAAAGAATTTTTCAGTCATTCCGTCTATTTCTTCTTCAATTAGGGTTATCAGTTCCACAAGATCTTTTGGGGATTCAACATAGTCTACTTGTTGATTTATTGTAATATTTCCTGACTGCAGGGTTATTGCATCAATAAACTTTACATTTTCTATTCCAATATTGTTTTTTTTCGCTGTCTTAATTATGTCCTGCACTGGCTTGTTTACTGTTACAAATATTCCTGGAATTTTTTGGCTCTGAAAATATTTCAAAAGCGCTAAATTAATGTTGGAATATTCTTTCAGGTTTTCCACAAGTAGGATACAGTTGTAGTCTTTTCCGCCTTCATCCATTGTTTTTTTTACCTTCAATTCTATTTTGTAGAACGGGCTTAGCATCTGAAATAGTTCTTCGTCTTCTGCCCCATCGCTTATTTTTCTTTTTTCAGCAGGTTTTACTTTTTCCTTCTTTTTTGGAGATTCAATTTTTTTCTCTACTTTTTTCACAGGTTTTGATTCTCTTTTTTTTATTTTATTTTCAGGTTTTTTTAAGATTTTGGATTTAATTCTTTCAACAAGCTTGTGCTTTCCTTTTTTTGTGTTATTTTTCTTCATTTAATCACGTCATTTGATGTCTTCAAAAAGCTCTTGCTTGTGCAGTGCCTTTAATCCGTTTTTTGTTATCTGAAGAGGATGGAGTTTTTCGGAAATTTTTGTGCCTCTCATTTTTAGTACTCCAATGGATCTAATAAACTTGTTTTGTGAACATGTGTGGTATAAGAGAATCACTCCGTCTGCAACATATTCTTCAAGCCCAAACAAGGAGTCAATTTTGTCAAGTGCTATTTCGTTTGTAATTATTGAAGTGCAGTTTATTTTTTTGAGCATTTTTCCTAAACCCATTATTCTTTTTCTTGCATCCAGTTCTCTTTCAAAGTATAGTCTGAATATTACTCCAGGGTCTATCACCAGCCTTTTTGCGCCCATTTTGCTTATTGCATCTTCAATAGTATTTTTCAGTTTGTCAAAGTCGTATAATTCTACTGTAATTATTGCAACCTTTCCTTCTTTTTGAAGCTTGTTAAAATCCCATCCGAAGTCTGCTGCAATCTTTATGAGTTCTTCTTCACTTTCTTCAAGTGAAATATAAATTCCGGCTTCATTAAATTTTGTCGCGCCATTGTAAAGATATTGCAGGCACATTATGGTTTTTCCGCTTCCAGGGTCTCCGGAGAGCACTACAAGATTGCTTTTAGGAATTCCTCCGTAGAGTATTTCGTCCAGTCCCGGCACTCCGGTTTTGATTCTTATGTCTTCTCTCATTTAAACCACTAATAATATGCTGTGATTGCTTTTAAATATTGCCTCAGTAAATTTTGTTTGTTTTAAAGAATTAGGGAAGTGCTACCCTAACAGCGTCAAAGTCCATCCCCCGAAGGAGACAAGATTCCTCCGCTGTTAGGTCACATTATTATTTTCGCATAACTTACTATTAATTTTAAATTTTTAGGATTTCAAACTCTTTTTTGACTAAAAATTTGGTTTTTTTCAAGCTGTTTTTTTCCTGTTTTTTCTCTTGTTTTCTCTTTTTTCCCGTGCTTTTTTCCTGCTTCTTTTCTTTCTTTTCTTTTTTCTCTTTCTTTTCTCTTCTTTTTCCCTTTTGTTTCCATTTCTTTTCTTTATTTTCTTCTGTTTCTCTTGTTCCATCTCCTTTTTATTAATCTTTTTGCATTACTTCTTTCAGTGATTTGATGTTTAAGCTTGGTTTAACTGGAGGAATTGCTTCTGGAAAGTCAACTGTTCTGAAGCTTTTTAGCGAAAATTCTGCTGAAACAATTGACTGCGACGAGATTGTTGACTCTCTTTATTCTCTGCCGCAGGTTGTTGACAGAATTGCCTCTGTTTTTGGCTCTTCTTCCAAGGAAGTTATTTCTCAGATTGTTTTTCAGAACCCTGTGAAGAGAGAACAGCTTGAATCAATTCTTCACCCTCTTGTCAAAAGCGAGCTTGAAGACAGTTTCCTTAAACTTGTTTCTTTGTCCTGCAAGCTTGTTGTTGTTGATGTTCCTCTCTTGTTTGAGGTTGGCTGGGAAAGCCTGTTTGATGCTGTTGCAGTTGTAACCTGTTCTCGTTCTCAGCAAATTTCAAGACTTGAATCCCGTGGTTTTTCAAAGGATTTTGCAGTTAAGATGATTGACTGCCAGATGCCTTTTGATGAAAAGCTTAAAAAGGCTGATTACTCTTTAGATAATTCAAGAAGCATTGATTTTACTGCTGAGCAGGTTTTGAAAATTTTGAGGGATTTGAATGAATAGAGTTATTTATCCTGGCACGTTTGATCCTATTACTTTTGGTCACGTGGATGTTGTAAAGCGTGCAGCCAAGCTTTTTGGAAAAGTAACTGTTGCTATTTCCAACAATCCGAGAAAGAAGCCGACTTTTTCTGTGGCAAAGCGTATTGCGCTGGCTAAAGATGCGTTGTCTGATGTTAAGGGTGTTGAGGTTGAATCTTTCACTGGTTTGCTTGTTGAGTATGCTAAAAAGAAAAAAGCTTCTGCTGTAGTGCGTGGCTTGCGCGAACTTTCCGATTTTGAATTTGAATTCCAGACTGCTATTGTTAACAGAAAGCTGGGAAATCTTGAAACTGTTCTCATTGTGACAGACCCAAAATATTTCTATTTAAGCTCTTCAATGGTCAAGGAAATTGCTGAAATGGGCGGGAACGTGTCCTGTTTTGTTCCAAAAAAGGTTGAGCTTTCTCTTAAAAAAGCCCTTAAATAACCTGTTTTGCTATTTTCAAAGCGAATATTTTTAAATAACAAAAATATATTATAAACAAAACTCCCAGCACGGGATGTTTAAAACTTTCAAAGGAGGGAAAACATGGAAAAAAAAGGACAAGCAGCTCTTGAGTATTTGATGACCTATGGCTGGGCACTTATCGTGATTGCGATTGTAATCGGAATCCTTATTTATGTGACCAGTACAACAGGCGGAGGAGTTACCTGTGTCAGCCAGAATAATTCAATTATTCTGAAAGAGAGCACGTTTAGTCTTGGTACTGATGCGGTTGGATTTACACTGCAGAATGCTACGGGTGGAACAATAACACTTGTGGATAATTGTGTAACTTCGTGTGATGGTACAGGGATTACTGACTGTGCAGGCACAGCTGAATGTACTGCTGGAACTGTTGCGGCAGGTTCAACATTTACAGTCACAACGCTTGATGGTCCTGCTACTGCCGGAAACGTCACTGGCGCTACTGCTACAGTGTTGTACACAACAGAAGGCACTTTACCAGCCACAGCAAAAATAGTTTGTAACGGAACAATCTAATGATTGTTTTCCGTTCTTTCTTTTTCTTTTTTTTTCTTTTTTTTATTTCTTTTGCAGAGTTAGTTATCTTCAATTAGTTTTGTTTCTGCCTTGTTGATTACATCATTCCAAGTGAGCCTATTGCTCCGCCGATGAATATTCTTATCACAAAGAAGATAGTTATTGTCATCAGAATCAGCACTGGAATGTATTTTATTCCGTCTTTTTCCTTGCCAGAGCTTATTGCTCCCAGTGTCAGTGATGCAAAAACAGATATTACTAGTAGTGAAATCGTTGAAAAGAATACTACAAATTCTTCTGTTATTGATGCTGTTGGCACTCCTATAATGTTTCCTACTCTGCTTTGGGTTTGCATTTCGGCAAGTTTTTCAGGGGAAAGGTCTACATTATCCATCTGTTCTGAGAGTGTTCCAACAACAATCGAGCTCATTCCAAACAGCAGTGGTGAGCCAAATGCTGCTGCAACAAATATCATCAGCACGTAAATGCTTACGTTTCCCTGTATTTCATCTTTTATCGCGTTTTCTTCTCTTAGGTCTGACCCAATTTGCAGTAATAGGTCTGCGATTTCTCCTCCGCTTTTTATTCCCTGTGTTAACAGCCATATTGTTCTTTTGAGCAGTGGTGACTTGATTTTTGTTGCAATTTCCAGTAGTGCAGTGTCAAATGGAGTGCCTGCAAACACTTTTTTGCTTGCGTTTTTGAATTCTTCTGATAGTGGTCCAAATTCTGGTCTTGCACTCGCCATCAATGCTCTTTCAGCTGTCATTCCTGCTTTGATATTTGACGCAATCAACTGGAGTGCATCCGGAAGAATTCTTTCAACAAATTTTCCCTTGTTTTCTGCAACTGAATTTATCCAGAAAAGCATTCCTCCAACAAAGACTATTAATGTTCCAAAGAATCCTATTGGAAAAGCAAGTTCAAGAAATACTTGAAGATTTATTGCTACTGCAATGCTTAATCCTATTCCAAACGATACTACAAATCCTGCAAACTGTCTTTCATCTACTTTGATTCCCACAAAGTCTAGTTCTGATTGAATCCAGTTTACAAAACTTTTTGGTAATATTGCTGCTATTCTTTGATACATTTTTTTCACCCGGTGCTCATAAGATTTGGTCTCTTTGATTTAATTATTCCAATATACATAAACTGCATTATTGCGCTTGAAATTAATAATATCCAAAAAAGACTTTCGTCCAGCGGAACATTTGGAAAAGAGCCTAGAACAATAAGGAATGTTAAACCCATTGCCGGCATTATGACTCCAATCATCATGTACATCAGGGAAAGCAGTCTAAGGGATGCTCCAAATTTTGTTATTCCTATTTTTTCTTCCCTTAGCATTGTTGAAACACTTTCTCCAATTACTGACTGCACATCTCCTCCTGCTTTTAATCCGTTTGAAATTTGCCAAAGAGCTTTTCTGAGATAGTGTGACGGGTTTCTTTCCGCCATTTTGTCAAGTGCTTCGTCTTGCAGCATTCCTGTTTCTATTGCTTCAACTGTTATCTTGAATTCATTTCCCAGTTCTCCAAAGTCTCCCTTTGCCACTGTGTTCATTGCATCAAAAAGTGTTACTCCGCTTCTTATCTGGATAAGAATTGTTCTCAGTGCATATATCAGGTTGATTTCAATATTTTTCACTTTTTTGTTTACCATCATTTTTGGATAAATCAATATTTGCAGTGCAATCAGAAATGCCACTATTGCTCCAACAGTTGCAGCTAAAAGCCAGCCACCTCTTAACCCTATTTTTGACAATAGCAGGCCAAGAAGCAGTGTGAAGAAAACAAAGTACAGCAGGCTTGTGAAAAGCATTATCGAGCAGTACTCTTCTGACTGAATTTCAAAGTTTCCCTGTTTTAGGTTTTCTTCTATGTAAGGCATTGACTTTGCAAATTTAGATCCTGGAGAAATGAATATGTTGCTTATTCTCTTCAGAACCGGAACAGGCAATGGCGCAAAGGGAATTTTTAGATTCATTCAATCTCCATTTTTTTGTTTTTTTCAACCATTGATACTACTTCTTTTTCATCCATGTAGAATTTTGCCATGATTGCTCCTACTTCTCCTATTGCGTGAATATCATTCTTTACCATATAGTCAAGTATTTTTTTCTTTTTTTCAAGTTCTTGTTCGATTTCTTTGTAGCTGAGTCCAGTGTGCAGACCTAGTTCATCATAGAGTCTTATTGAATCTGAGTGTTTGCTTATTGTGTCGTCTGTTGGTTTCCATCTATAAAGAACATTTGCCTTAACTGACTCTGTTTCTCCTCTTCTTTCTGTTAAAATTTCTCCAACCTGCAATACTCTTCTAACTCCTAGTCTTCTGTTCCTGAACATTACTACATTCAGGTGAATTGCGTCAAGCATTGATGGTGGCACAAGAATAGGGGGATTTGTTAGCCTTCTGACTGTTTCTTCTGCTGTTGTTGCGTGAAATGTAGTGTATGCGCTGTGTCCTGTGTGCATTGCTTCAAACAAGACTTCTGCTTCTCTTTGTCTTCTAATTTCTCCGACAATTATTCTGTCAGGTCTCATTCTTAGACTGTTTACAAGCAGGTCAAGCATTTTTACTCCGCCCTTGCCTTCTGCATTTGGCTCTCTTGTAGTCAGTGGAACCCAATGCAGGTATTCTGGAAGTTGCATTTCTCTGGTGTCTTCAATGCTTATTACTCTGTGGTTTGGCTGAATAAAAGGCATGCAAATATTCATGAATGATGTTTTTCCTGAAGCTGTTCCTCCGCTTAGCACAATATTCATTTCATACTGCATTGCTGTCCAGATGAGTGCCATTAGTTCGCTGGAAGTTGTTTTGTTTTTTATGAAATCTGTTACAGTCCAGGGGTCTCTTCTAAATCTTCTTATGGTTATTGTGTTTCCTTTTGTTGAAATTGGAAAAAGCGTTGCGTTTGCTCTGTCTCCTGTTACCAAGTGCGCGTCAAGCAGCGGGTTAAGTGTTGTAACTTGTTTTCCAACTCTTCTCGCAATAATATTTGCATAGTTTTCTATTTCTTCTTCTGGCTTGATTGAAATATTTGTTCTCAGCCAGCCGTATTTTTTATGGTATACCCATACTGGTTCTTTGCTTTGATTTACTACTATTTCTTCAAGATTTGGGTCTGCAAGCATAAATTCTATTGGGCCTAGTCCAAGCATTTCCTGCAACAGCACTGCAACAATTGTTTTCATTGTTTTTTCGTCTGCGTCAGGAATTTCTTTTTTAAGAATTGTAAATGCTCTTTCTCTGAAACTATTTTTTACTTTTTTGATAAATTCTGCATCAAGGCTTCTTTCTATTTGAATATTTGTTTCTGACAAAATTCCTGTTTTAAGTCTTTTCAGCAAAGCCTCTGTTCCTGCTCCAAAATGAGGGAGATTTAAGTAGTATTGTCTTACAAATTCTTTTTTTTCTTCAATGATGTGTATTTCAATCTCAATTTCTTCCAAGTTTACTGAATAGGATTCGAGAACATCATGCTTTTGCATCATTTTCCTTTTCCCCCTTTTTTTCTTTTTTTTGTTTTGCTTTCAGCGCTGTTTCTTCCTTGTCTTTTTTTTCCTTTTCTTTCAGTTCTTTGTCTTTTTTTTCTTTTTCAGGATCAACTATTCTTATTCCCCCTATTGCGGGATACTCTAGCTTGATTAATCCACTGTCTTCCAGCACTTGGCTTCTTTCTTTTACTTCTGCAGGAGTGATGTTGAGCAGTTTTGCTATTTCTTTTCCGCTTGCTGAGCCTTTTTCTTGCACAATATTCATAATTCTGTCATAGTCTGTTTCAACTTGAAATTCTTTGATTTCTTTGCTCACTGCTTTTTCTTCTTTTTTTGCTTCAAATCCTTTCGGCATGTCAGGAATAACTTCGTGCCTTACAACGCTTCCTCGGTTAATTCCTCTGTCTTTTTCAATCATTCCAATAAGCTTGTCAAAGTCTTGAACAAGATTGTTTGATTCAACATGGGACAGGTGTTGGCTTATTTCTTTATGGCTTACTTCATATTTTTTCATTGCTTCTTGTATTTTGTTTTCAATTTCTCTTGATTGGTCTTGTGTCATTTCGGGAGAGTGTTCTCTGACCATTGCCTGAATTTTTTGGTCTCTTCTTTCAGCACTAATTGTTGCTGCTCCTGGTTCTGATCTTTTTTCTTCTTCATCATCTTTAAACAGTTCCTTTATTTCATTAATTTTTCCATTCTCGCGAGTTTTTTTAGTTTCAGCAGGCTTTTCTGCTGCCGCGGGCATTATTTTTTGTTTTTGAATTTCTTGTTTGACTTGTTTAAATGGTTTTTGAATTTTAACTGGTTTCTCTGGTTTTGGATCTTCCTTGGAAAATTCGCTCTTTTCTCGTTCTTCGCGCTTTCTTGGAACAGGCTCTTGTTCTTTTGCAGGCGGTTCTGGAATTTCTCTTGCTTGTTTTGGTTCGGGAACTGGCTGCTGTTGGGCTTCCACTGCCTTTCCAACATCTATCTGAAAAGGCGGGCTTCTGCTGGTTTTTTGTTTTGATTTAGTAACCTTTACAGTGATTTTTTGAGTCTTATTTTTTCCTTTCTTTTTTGATTCTTTTTTCTTGACTTTTTTTTCAATCAACTGTTCTCTTATTCCGTGATCATATTCAAGAACCATTCTCTTGTATTGGTCTGGCGAAAGATTCATTTTGTAATATTCATATTTTGCTCTTTTCAAAAGTTCTTTGTAATGTTTTATTTTTTCGTCTGGTGTTTCCGCGTTTTGCAATTGGTTTAAAATTATCTGAATTGAAGGAATCTTTTGTTGTTTTACAACTTTTTCAAATCCTTGAAGCAGTTTTTTCTGCATTTTTTGGTATCTTTCTTTTTCAACAGAGTTTAATTTAAGATTTTTAAGTTTTTCTTCAAGCTTTTTTATTTTTTGTTTTGAACCAGAATCCTTTGGCTGGCTTTTTCTAAGTTTTCTAAGCTCTTCTTTGATTTCTTTTACATCTTTTTGCTTTGCAGTAATTTCAGTATCTTTTTTCGCTGGTTTCTTTTTTTTCTTTTTTGAAACACTTGCTTTTTTAACAGTCTTTTTTTTACTGGTTATTTTTTTTTCTTTTCTCTTTGGTTTCGCACTTATTTTCTTTTTTCGTGACTTGGCTTTTTTTGTCTTTGTTGCTGTTTTCAGTTTAGTTGTTTTCGTTTTCAGACCTGTTTCTTTCATTGATTTTTCAGTTTCTTTTGTTTTCTCATTTTTTATTCTTGATTCAAGTATTGGTTTCAGGGGAACTCTTGCTTTTCCTGCTTTCTCTTTTTGAACATGCTTTTCAACTTTTTCACTCAATGCCTGTATTCTTTCCTCTTCTGCCTTTTTGCTTAAATTGTGTACTTTTGAAATCTTGTCAAGTTCGCTTTCAACATATTTTTTCATCTCCTTGTCTTGCTTGTTTTCACTTTTTCCCAAAAGTTTTCTCATCCTTTTGAATATCCTGTTTAAGAAGAGTCTTTGAAAGAATCCTTGTTTTTTTCTTTTGTTTTTTGTCATTTAGCCACGCCTGTCTTTTTGAGCTGTTCCCCTTCTTTTTATATTATTTCTTTTTAATAAACCTTCCTTTGAATTTTTATTCCTGGTTCTTATTCAGCTTTGTTTCCTGCTTTTTGCATCTGTTTTTCAATATCTTTTATGAGTGAATCTGATTTGAACAGATAACCTGAAACAAGTATGACTGCTATTGTTGAAACAAGCAGGGAGACAATGCTTATGGCTATTTCTCCTGTTTCAACTCCTCCGAGAAAAATTCTAATTATCATTGTCACTGGCGCAGTCACTGGAAAATAACTCATTGCTTTTGCTGCAAGCGAGTTTGATGCTGAGACAAGCATTATTGATGACCACGCAGGCAACAGTGCAAAAACAGTTATGAGTGAACCGATTTGTTGTGCTTGCCTCAAGTCATTTGCCAGTGCTCCGATTCCTGCGAGAAGTGATGCAAAAAAGAGATATCCTGTGAAAAAATATATTGCTGCAAAAAAAGCCAGTGTTCCGAGTCCTGGAAGATTTATTCCTGTTCCTATCGTTGGCGGGATAAAGAGTAGGAAAACAATTGCTATTGATGCAAGCCATGCTGTTACTTGAACCAATCCAAGCAAACCTAGCCCTATAATTTTTCCAAGCAGTATTTTTTTGAAACTTATTGAAGTAAGCATTACTTCCATTAACCTGTTTTCTTTTTCTTTTGCCATTCCATTCAGCAAAAATCCAGATGATGTCAGAATAGTCAGTCCGAAAATCATTGCAAAACTCATTGGAATTGTGAAGAAAATATTTTGTGAAGAAAACGTGCTTAGAATTGCTGCTGTTTGTGTTTGATCTATTAACAGAGTGGATGCTCCTGCCAGCAGAAAAAGTCCTGGAATTAAGAATGTCAGAAACTTGTATTCTGTTCTTTTGAAGTTTGTCATAAACTCGTGTTTTAGAATGCTGACTACTTTATCCATTGTTCTGCCTCCACAAGTTTTATAAAAATAGAATTCAGTGAAAGTTCTTTTACTTCATATTTTGAAATCTTTATTTTTCTTTTCAAAAGTTCTTCTAGTATGTCTTCTGGTGTTTTTGTAACATTTATTGCTATTTCTACATTGCTTCCGTATCTTTCAATATGGTCCGCACCCTCTAAATCTTTTATTTCCGAGCTTGTTTCAACAACAATTGAGTTTTGTGCATATCTTTCTTTCACATCATCAATGTCTCCATAAAGCATTCTTCTTCCATTGTTCACCATTAAAATTCGCGTGCACATTTCTTCAACTGTATTTATTAGGTGGGTGCTCAGCACTATTGTCTTACCTTTGCTGTGAAGCTCCAGCAACAGTCTTTTTATGAGCTTTACACTGTATGGGTCGAGTCCCGAGAATGGTTCGTCAAGCACTAAAAGCTGTGGGTCGTGCACGAGTGTTGCCACGAGCTGTATTTTTTGTCTTGTTCCTTTGCTCATTTTTTTTACTTTTTTATCTGCATATTCTTCCATTTTAATTTTTTCAAGAAGCTTTCTTCCCTCTGTTTCTGCTTGTTCTTTTTTGATTCCTTTAAGCGAAGCAATATAACAAATGTTTTCAATTCCTGTGTTTTCTTCGTAAAGTCCTTTTTCTTCCGGAAGATACCCTATTTTTTCAAGAAGTTCTTCTCCAAATTTTTCTTTTCCAAACAGCCATATTTTTCCAGAATCATAGTTTCTCAAGCTCATGAGGATTCTAACAAGAGTTGTTTTTCCTGCCCCGTTTGGCCCAAGCAGTCCAAAAAAGTCGCCTTTGTTGACCGAGAGCGAAACAGTGTCAACTGCTTTTTTGTCTTCAAAGCATTTTGTTATTTCGTGGGCTTCAAGTATTTTCATTCAATCACTTGTGTTTCTTTAATTTGTTTTTTCTCCCTATTTTAATTTTTCTTATTTTTAATTTTTAAGTTTTTATTTTTAAGTTTTTATTTTTCTTGTGTTTATTCAATTGCTAGCGGATTGTTTGATTTTCTCACTTTTCCGTCCCTGCTGTACACAGTGTAGTTGAAGTCAAGAAATTCAAAAGACTTTATGTCTTCTTCAAATTCTGTTTTAAGTCTTATTTCAATGCTTTTTTCTCCATACCGGCTTATGTTTACATCGTCTTTAATTCTTATTTTTACTTCTGTTGACTCTGGTGAGCCCCCGTCGTTGTAAATAGTTATGTTGTTATCTGAGCCCCATGCAAAGTGTTTGCTTATCACTTTCTGGCTCAAGTTGCAGTTTCCGCAGTTTTCATCGTTTATTTCTATCCTATAGTATGGGTCTGTGCTTGCGGGATTGAACGCGTCTTCCGGGCATGCGCCTCCACTGCAGCTAATCACATTGAAATCTTCTTCAAAATTTCTTACTGCTACGGTTATGTCAAATCTGGCAATGTTTGATTGAACAAACACTCCTGAACATTTTTTTGTTTTTGCTTCCTCTAGTATCATTTCTTCTTCGCCATTTACTCTGTATTGATAACAAAAGGGCTTTACCAAAAAACGAAGTTCTTCAGTTGTTCCTCCCCAGGGAGCATTCTTTATTGAATTCATATCAATTTCGAGCCCGTCAAATACATTGTTGTAGTTGTTGTCTGAGAGATAAAAATTGTATATGTTTATAAAATTGAAATAGTTTTCAAGATCAACAGTGTTCAGGGGAATGTTTTGCTTTATTTCTATTGAATTGCTGTCTTCTGCCCAAAGATACGTAAACGGAATGTTTCTTTCATCAATTTCTTTTCTGTAGCTGTTTGTGTGCAGGAGAATCACGGTTTCCATTATGTTTGCGTACTTGTTTTCTACTGATGAAATATCTATTGATTTTGTTGATTCGCTTTCAAGCATCCATTTGCTCATAGAGTCTTCGTTGAATGCAATTATTCCAAGAACCAAAAATAGAGCCATTAGGGTAAACATCATTCCTTTCTGATTCATTTATTCTGCCCCCTTTCTCCAGATCCATAGCTCCATCAGATAGTACTGGGTTTTTGAACCGCCGTAACAGTATATTTCTACAACATTGTTGTTTGGACATTCTGAAATTGCTCCGTCCCTGTTGACGATTGCATAAATAAATCCTTCTGTTCCAATATCCTGATCTATGAACAGCTGGATATAGTTTGAGCAGGCTGGGTCTTTTCCTGCGCAAAATGCATTGACTGTTTCTTGTTTAATAAAGTTTCCAGTTATTGGGTCGTGCAGGTAAAAGTCTAGATAGCTTGCGTTTGATGAAAGCCAGCCATTGTTCCACACATTCACATCCAGTTTTATCATATTGTCTCCAATCAATTCTGCAGTATTCACTTTTATTGCCAAATCCCTGTACTTGAAGTTTACAGTAATATTCTCGTCAAAGTTTATCAGGTCTTGTGGAATTCCGTCTCCATCATCATAACCAAATTTTGTTCCGTCTGGGGGAAAAGTTAGCTGGCTTGTTGCGCAGGCATTTTCATTGTTGCATGGAAAATTTATTTCAAAATATCCTGTCCACGGGTTGTCTGCATTTAAAAGCCCTATATCAAATTCAAGATAGTTTCCGTCTGCTTTTTCTACAATTGTTCCTCCACCCAAATCTGTTACTTCTGCCCATTCTGGAATTGGAATACTTATGTTTGAATCATAGGCTACTTCTGGTTCTGTCTGGCTTAAATCAGCCCCTATTTGAAGAGCTATTAGCTCATACACGTCATTCAATATGTTGATGTCTTGAGCATAATAATATTCTCCGCCTGTAATGCTTGCAATGTTTCCAAGCTCTGTTTCGTCTGCATCTTCTCCAAACCCTATTGTGTAGATTATGATGTCTTTGCTTGCAGCATCTGTTGCTGCTCCTGAAGAGCTTCTTCCTGAGTTTGTCTGCCCGTCTGAAAGAAGTATCTGGAAGGACATTGCTCCTGCTCTGCCGTGTCCTGTTGAAGGCTCTTGAAGTTCGTCTGTTGCTTCATAAATTCCTTCTCCTGTTGCTGTGCCGCCCCCAGTTCTAAGATCGTCAAGTGCATCTTTTATTGCGTTTCTGTCATTTGTGAGAATTTCTTCTGTTGCTGTGGTGTCGCTATAGGACACCAGTCCTATATGGTCCTGACTTTTCCAGTCTGCGAGGTCAACAAAGGTTTTTGCTGCAATTCTCGCAATCCTTAGTTTTGGAATGTCGATGTTCAAATCATAATTTATCAGGTCATCACTCCAGCCCTCCACTGTATATGTTCCCTCTGGCAGCATTTCTGTCCAGGTTACAGCATTTGATCCATCATCTTCGACTGAATTGTCTGGAAACCTAAGTCTTACAATTGGGCGGGAGCAGTCTCCGCTGTATGAATAGTTTCCAAGCCTTATTCTTATTCCTCCAAATCTGTGTTCTGGGCTTGGAGTTATTTCTGCTAACTCGTTTTCAACTGTTGCTTCATAACTCATCAATGTCTGGTAATTTCCATAATTATAGCAGCCCATCCAGTCTTTGTTGTATGTTCCGCTGTTAAAGGACCCGTCTCCAAATTTTCCAAAATTCATAAAATCTATCATGCTTCCACTTATGTCCAGCACTAGCACAATGTCTGCTGGCAATCTTCCGTAGTCTGGGACAGTTGCATTCAAATCAACTCTTATTGTTTCATCACATTCCACGTCTCCGCTTGGAGTCATACTGGCTCCGAAAATAATGTTTAAATCGTTTTCTGCAAAAAACAGGGTTTCTCCCTTTGCCTCATTTTTCACTTTTGTTTCTCCAAAAAAGATTTCTGGAAAAATTTCTTCAATACTTTTGTTTCCAATGCTTAATTCTTTTTCAAGGCTCATTGCCTCGGCTCTTATTTCACACATTGCCGGCGGCTGTTTTTTTACAATCATAAACTTTTCGTGATGGACTGCTCTGTCTTCCGGAACTGCTTGTCCTGTTGCTGGAAATGTTCCAAGCTCTGTGAAACAGTCTTCAAAGCTTAATCCTGTTTTGCATTCTACTACATTTGAATCGTATTGTCTTATTTCTATTCTTGATTCAAAACTTGCTGGCAGTCTTGAGTCAATTATTCCTTTTATTATGTTCATTTTCTCAGTTGCAGTTATTCCATTTCTGTCAAGCACTTCCAGTGCAACCCCGTTCACATCAATGCCTAGTGCAATTCCTTGAAGAAGCTCTTTTGATTCAAGACCTGTTTCTTTTGTGCTTTCGTTTACTGGGGTGGAGGTTGATGCTGCTACTATAATAAATCCTGCGACAAACAAGAGAGCTATCACTGCCTCCATTGTAAAAACAAATCCTTTTTTGCTATTTAAAAAGTGTGAGTGCAATTGAAGCAGCCCCTCCTTGATAGTATCTAACCCGCTCAAGCTGTACTGCTTTTGAGTTTGCTGGAACAACAGTTCCAATGTTTTGGTCATGGCTTTCGCCAAGAGCATCTATTGACAGAAAAAAATCATATTCTTCTATTTTGAGCAAGCTCCTTATTGCATCATAGTCCATTCCCGCAAGCTCTGTTATTTTTTCATTGCTTATTTTTTTTGCTCCATACTCTCTTAACAGCCCTGGTATTTCTACGTTTCCTGAAGTCCAGTCTGCGGGATATCCTGAAGAGTCAACAAATATTTTCATTGCCTGTTTTGCACTGAATTGCATTCTTTTTGTTTCTTCTTTTTTTATGGCATTGGAATAATTTTCCACCCATATGCTGTTCATTAAAACAAAAATTCCCATAAATATGATTATTGCAAACAAGAGGTCATATGTTGCGATTTGGCCTTTTTTATTCATTCTCCAGCACCACTATTCCGTCACTGTTTTTCAAGACAATTATTCCTTTTTCAAGTACTGCGTCCTGTACTCTTCCAAGAACTGGACAGGTTGTGTTTCCGACACTGACTTCGTTCCCCAAAATATTCACATCAAATTCTGTTGAAATTTCTATTTTTGAATATTTTCCTTGAACATAGGCTGATGTAATGTTTTCAGCAATAGTTCTGCATCTTGCTCCGTCTTTCACTAAATTTTCAACAGTTTCTTGAGTTATTGACTTGTTCAGGCTGTCAACAGAAACTATTAGGAACATGAAAAGGATTATTCCAATTCCTGCTATTGTTTCAAGGGCAACCTGGCCTTTTTTTTGTTTCATTTAAATCTCCTGAATCAAAACATTTTCATCAACTGCTTTTACAAGAATATTATGTCTGCCCCGGGTAATTGGGAGTGTGCCGTGCAAATTTGGAGTCACGAGAATTTGTGTAACTGCTCCGTCATCGTATGTAAATTCCAGAAGATTATTGAATACTCTTGAACCCTGAATTCCGGAAGTTATTTCAATTTCAATTGTTTCCGAGTTTCCTGGCCCGAGCGAGTAAACAGAGTTTACCGCACTCTTCAAAGTTCTAAGGCTTTTGTTCATAGTGCTTATCTGAACATATTCCGGGTATATTACAAAGGCATAGCTCACAAGTCCTGCTATCACAATTAGTATAATTCCCACTGTGCTTAGATATTCTAGCGATGTTTGGCCTCTTTTTTCTTGCATAACTTATACTATTTTCTTTCTTGTATATATGTGTTATTATTTCTAGTTTTTTGTTTCATTTTTTGTGATTTTTACTGATTCAAGCTTCACACAATTGCAATGGAAAGCAAAAAACCAAAAAATAAGACAATGGATATTTTTTCGTTTCCGGTTTTGTAAAAGATGATGCTGCTTGCAATTCCAAACACAATTGCTTGCATAAAAAATAATCCTGTGAACACTGGCACCAGCAGATAAGCCAGGGCAAGCAGTCCCGAAATAAAAATCTTTGATTTTTTCCAGCCCAGTAAAACAGGCAGTGTTCTGATTCCTTCTTTTTTGTCTTCTTCTGAGTCCTTTAGGTCTTTTGCATTGAATGCAAGTCCCAACCCCATAATCAAAAGCAAACAATATTCTATTGGAAAACCTGTTTTTGGAAACTGTGAATAATATCCTGTGCCAACTTCGAGCAGTGCAATTCCCGCAAGAAAGAAATTATTTGCAAAACCTGTTTTTTGTTTTATTCCCTTTGGCAAAGAATAAACTGTTGAGCTAATCAATGCCACTAAGGTCAACAAACCAACTTCTGTGCTGATTGTCAGAGCTATTGCCAGAGCAATTGCTGCCAGAAAAACTGAAAAATTCTTTAATTCTCTTTTTTCAAGACAGGTTTTGTGGTTTTTGTCAAATGCATTGTTTAACAGCAATCCTGACTCAAATGCTATTGCTGCCACACTCATTACTGCGCCAAGTTCAAATCCGTGGCTGACTCCCGCAATCATCGCTCCAAGCAAAGCCAGTGAAGAGTAAAGGAGTGCTCGCTCTGGTTTTGAATTTTTTATTAGTTCAATAATTTTTTTCTTGTTCCAGACTAGCCCAAGCAATATAGTTTCTCCCACTAGCAGGAATCCATATCCAACAATAATCAGTTTTCTTGCAAGAACACCCTCTGTTCCAATTAAGCTAATTCCTGTTCCGGTCAGCGCGAGCATAAAACTTGGTGCTGCCGCATAAATAAACACTAGTGAGTAAGTTGCAAATCCTGTTGCGATTGCTTTTGAAATGTTTTTTGTTTTTCTTAAAACATAAATGCTGAACAGGCCAACTGCTCCAAACACTATTGTGTTTTGTCCCGGTGTCACAAATTTTCCTCCACCTTCTAAAAACAAAGCAGGCAATTGATTCAGTTCAGTGATGATGTAGTTTATTGAAAATCCAGTTCCTCCTGACACAATAAAATCAATTATGGGGACAAGAATTACCGCGGGCCAGACTTTTGCAAGAAATTTTGTTACTTTTTCTGCTTTTTCTCCGGACACTATCACAATCATTATTGCAAGTACAATAAAGAGACAAAAATTCCACAATGGATAATGCACAAAAATATTGAAAATGGTTTCCATTTCGTGTTGTATTTCTAGAACTCCTTCAATCATGCTTCGAATAATAATTGAACCTAAAACAAGCAAGGGCCAGAACAGCATTTCATTTTTTTTATTTTCTGTTTTATTGCTTATTTTGCAAATAGGTTCCATGAATAAAATATGTCTTTTGCCTTTAATTGTTTTATCCCAGTATCAAAAGTCCTGGTGCAAAAATAAGTGCCAGTCCGAGTGCCAGCAGAATTAATCCTGACACGAGCTTTAACTTTTTTCCAGTTCCCTCTGTCACCCTGTCGCTGCTCAGTGTAACAACTGCGATTGAAATCATTACTATGTCGTCAAGCATGTAAAACAGGACATACAAAATCAGATAGAAATATTGCTCCAGCAGGGGAATTCCCTGTATCTTTAGAATGCTTACATAAATAACCGGCAGAGTGAATGTGCACACTAGCTCTATCATGTTCACTGTTATCGCAAGCACTATTACTCCCGCAATCATTGCAAGAAATGCTTCTTTTTTTACGATTCCATGAATTTTTCTCAGAATGTTTCCTTTTTTTTCTTCAGATATTGAGAAAGAGAATCCTTTTCCGAGCGCAAAAAAATCTTTGATGTTGAACAATCCAACAATTATTGCGATTGCTCCTGCTATTGCTCTTATCATGAAATCATATTTTATTATTTCTAGCACGTTAATCCAGAGAGCCATGAACATGAAATAAAACAGTCCGCTTATTAGCACAAAAATTCCCGCAATCGTGATTATTCTTTTTCTTGATCTTTCTCTTACAAGAATTGACAGCAGAAACATTAGCACAACCATTGCGCATGGGTTGAATCCATCAACTAGCCCAAACACAACAGTTATCAGCGGTATTGAAGCTGTTCTCATATCAATTT
Organism: Candidatus Iainarchaeum sp.; assembly: GCA_017609985.1. Taxonomy (GTDB): domain Archaea; phylum Iainarchaeota; class Iainarchaeia; order Iainarchaeales; family JAFCCW01; genus JAFCCW01. The sequence goes on along the minus strand of JAFCCW010000001.1, from coordinate 30,422 downwards.
TTCCAAGCCAGGGCACGTTTACTCCGAACTCGTTTTCTGATTCGATTCCAAGCTCTGCTCTTATTTGTTCTTCAATTTTTTCAGGCCGAAAGCCAATTGTGTATTTTTCTTCTCCAATGAATGTTGCTGGAACTGAGCCAATCATTTCAATTTCATGTTTTTTTGCCAGCTCTAAATATAGTTCCACGTTCTTTGACAGATTGTATCTTCTCACGTCAATGTTTTCATATTTTTCTTCAAGTTTGGTTAAGAATGCTTTTTCTGCTGCACAGTGTGGGCAACCTTCTGCCCAAAAAAAGTTAATCACTGTTTTTTCAGAGTTTCCTATTTCCTGCCCCGCAACCAGGGGGAAAGCTGCAATGAGCAGTAAAAGAAGAAAGATTAACGAGCCTGTTTTTGGATTCATTTCAAACACTTTTTTTGCAATGTAAATTTTTTACTCAATTAATTATGCAATCAATATTTTTATTTGGAAAACCTGTTTAAATATTGCTGTTTTTTTCAGCTTTTTTCCTTGAATTGCCAAAAACACGGGTTTAAAGGATTTTCCGCAGTTCTTTTTTTAATGAATGAGCCAAAAAAGGCTGCTTCCGATACGGAACTGAAACTAAAGCTTTACAGGCTTCTTATTCAGAAATATTCAGACTTGATTAACGAGAAGGAAAAGCGCACTATTGGGGAGATAAAAGCGCTTGTTAACGGCGAAGATCTCACAGTTCAGTCTCTTGTAGCTGACCTTTCCCCTGAAAACTATTCTTTTGAAAAAGATTATCTTTCTACCGCAAAAATTGCTTTTGAATTTGTCAGAGACGAAATTGATTTTGCAGAGCTTGATGTTTCTCTTAATTATTGGATTTCTCCAAAAGAAATAATGACTGAAAAAGTAGGGGATGATGAAGACCTTGCGCTTTTTCTTTGCTCTATTCTCGCAGGTCTTGGTGATGGAAAAGCAGAAGTTGTTATTGCGGAACTTGATTCTTTGAAAATGCATGCTTTTGTTATTTCTGAAATTGAAGGCAATTTTTACATCCTTGACCCTTCTCAAAAACACGATTTTAGCGAGTTTTGTGGAAGAAAAGAAGAAGTTCTTCTCAAGTATGAATTTGATAATTCAAAAATTAGAAAATTTCTTTATAGATTCAATTCTCAAAATTATGAACAGTTTATTGAATAAGTTTTACTTTTTTCCAAGCTTATTTTTCTCTTTCTGCTAAAACTTCCGTGACTGCTTTTTGCAAGGCGATTAAATAGCGAATATCTCTTTTGTAATCTTCTTTTTTGCCAGGGCTTTTTTCCCTATCTAGTAGTCTAAGTCCAATTTGTGCGGAAGCGAGGTCTCTCGGAATTTGTTCCAGTATCTGTTTAAGTTTTTTACGAGTTTGCCTGCGAAGAGTTTTTTTTATTCTTTCAGAGTTTCCTCTTAGCAAATCTTCGTCTGCTCTATCTAAGTCTGGTCTTTTTGTTCGTGGATCTCTTTTTGTTTCTTTTTTTGCTTCCTTTTCGGGTTTTTTCCACGGTCTTCTTCTAGCCACAATTATTATATAAAGGCTTCTTCTATTTAAAAATTTCGTAACTTATTAATTGTATGACAAAAGAAAAGAGTGTTGGGGCAGTGCTTTACAGAATTGAAGAGCAGTCTATTCTTTTTCTTCTTCTTCATTATCCTGGCGGTCACTGGAGTTTTCCAAAAGGCCATCGTGAATCTGAGGAAACAAAAGAGGAAACAGCTCGCCGTGAAATAATTGAGGAAACAGGAATCACGAAATTTGTTTTTATTCCTGGTTTTCAGGAAAAAATACAGTACTTTTTTTCAAGCAAGGGAAAACCTGTTAACAAGACAGTTCACTATCTTGTGGCAAAGACTGGGGAATCCCGTGTTTCAATTTCTCACGAGCACCAGGGTTTTGAATGGCTTTCATTCAAGGAATCTTTTTCTCGGCTTACGTTTGACAATGACATGAACATTATTGCATTAGCTAAAAAATTCATTTCTGAAAAAGAGGGGATTGTTTGAATTTTTCTGCATTTCTCCCCCGCACATTTCTTTCTTTTGGAAAAGGAGTATTGGGCAAGGTTGGAAAAAAAACTTCTTTGCATGGTTCGAAAGCACTTCTTGTTGCTGGAGAAGGTGCTATGAAAAAGCTTGGCTTTCTTGACTCTACAAAGAAATTCTTAGAGCAATCTGGACTTGAAGTAACTGTGTTTGAGGGAGTTGAACCAAACCCGTCTGTTCCAACAATTGATAAGGGAATTTTTATTGGAAAAAATTCAGACTGTGATGTTGTTGTTGCTCTTGGAGGGGGAAGTGCAATGGATGCTGCAAAGGCAATAGCTGTTGGCATTACTCATTTTGAGGAAGATGACACAATCTGGAATTTTATTGGTACTTCCGATCGCGAACCAAAACCAATTACTTCTGCTACGCTTCCATTGATTGCGATTACTTCTACTTCTGGAACTGGCTCGCATGTTACTCCTTATGCTGTTGTTACCAATCCTGAGACTGGGGAAAAAACAGGAATGAGAAGTGAATTTATTTATCCTGTTGAAAGCATTTACGATCTTGAACTTGTGAAGAGCATGCCTGCCAAGGTTACTGCTGAAACTGGTTTTGATGTTCTTGCTCATGCAATGGAGGCTCATGTAAGCACTAATACTAGTCCTTTTACTGCTCCTTTTTCTCTTACGGCAATAGAGCTTGTTTCAAGGCATCTTGTCAATGCATTTGAAAACGGAGACAATCTTGAAGCAAGGCAAGGAATGGCTTTAGCAGACACTTTTGCTGGAATTGCAATTACTCTCAGCGGAACAATTGCAGTTCATGCTTTGTCTCATGCAATTTCTGGAAACAATACTGAGATAGCTCACGGTCAGGCTCTTGCTTCGCTCTCTCCAACAATAATGACTCTTAACATAGAGTTTGGCGATGAAAAAACAAAAAAGCATTATTCAGAAATTTCAACTGCTTTTGGAAAAGACGCAAATCCTGTTTCTTCAGTTCAGGCAGTAATTGAACTCTCAAAAAAGATTGGCTTGTTCAAACCATTGTCTGAACTTGGTTATTCAAATAAAGACATTGAGAAGTTTTGCAAAGACACTTTCAATGCAAGCCAGCGCACTCTCTCTCGAAATCCTGTTGAGCTTGACAAAAGCAAGGTAAACAAGATTTACTCTGACTGTCTTTGAGGATTTTTAATTCCTAAATGTTTTTTCTTTCAGAAACTTCTTTCTCAATGCTTTTGATAAAGTCTTCAAGCTTTACTCCAAACTTTACCTTTCCATCTCTTCCTCTCACAGCCACTGTTCCTGCTTCTTTTTCTTTGCCGCCGATGTTTATAATATACGGAACTTTTTGAAGCTCTGCGTCCCTGACTTTTTTTGAAACAGTTTCCTTGCGCAAATCCAGTTCGCTTCTAATTAACTTGTTTCTCAATTCATTGTGTACTTTTTTTGCATAGTCTCCGAACTCATCACTTACTGCAATAACCTTTACTTGCACTGGAGCAAGCCAGGTTGGAAAGTCGCCTCCGTAATGTTCTATTATGTTTCCAATAAATCTTTCCACTGACCCAAACACAACCCTGTGCAGCATTACTGGCTGTTTTTTGTTGTCATTTTCGTCAATATAGTATAGGTCAAACTTTTCCGGCATTGCAAAATCAAGCTGTACTGTTCCGCACTGCCAAGTCCTTCCCAATGAATCTTTTATGTGAAAGTCAATTTTTGGCCCATAGAATGCACCGTCTCCTTCATTGATTTTGAATTCTTTTCCAGTGGACTCAAGAGCTTCTTTAAGTGACTTTTCTGCTGTAGCCCATACTTCATCGCTTCCAATGCTTTTGTCAGGGCGTGTGCTCAATTCCATGTGGTATTCAAATCCAAATACTTTGTAGACTCTGTCAATAAGGTCTATTACTCCTAAGACTTCTTCTCTGACCTGTTCTCTTGTGCAGTATATGTGTGCATCGTCCTGTGTAAATTTTCTTACTCTGAACAGCCCGTTTAGCACTCCGCTTAGCTCGTGTCTATGCACTGTTCCTACTTCTCCCATTTTTATTGGAAGATCTCTGTACGAGTGTCTTTCGGTTTTGTAAACAAGAATTCCTCCCGGGCAGTTCATTGGTTTTATTGCAAAGTCTTCGTCATCTATTTTTGTAAAATACATATTTTCCTTGTAGTGATCCCAGTGACCTGATTGTTCCCACAAGTTTCGTCTCAGTATCTCTGGAGTTTTTATTTCCACGTATCCGTCTTTGAAATGTTCTTCTTTCCAAAATTTCATGAGTTCATTCCATAACACCATTCCTTTCGGGTGAAAGAAAGCACATCCTGGAGCAGCGTCCTGCATGCTGAACAAGTCAAGTTCTTTTCCAAGCTTTATGTGGTTTCTTTTTTCTGCTTCTTCTCTCTTTCCCAACCATTCTTTCAGAAGCTTTTTGTCATTGAATGCAATTCCATAAATTCTTTGAAGCATCTTGTTTTTTTCGCTTCCTCTCCAATAGGCTCCTGAGACTTTCAATAGCTTGAATGCTTTTACATATCCTGTGCTTGGAACATGCGGTCCTCTGCAGAAGTCTGTGAATTTTCCATTTGTGTAAAACGAGATTTTTTCGTCTTCAATTTCTTCAATCATTTCAACTTTGTATTCTTCGTTTATTTCTCTGAAATGAGCCAATGCTTCTTTCTTTCCGATTTCTGTTCTTTCAAATTTTGTATTTTCATTGACTATGTTTTTCATTTCCTTTTCAATCTTTATAAGGTCGCTTGGGGTAAACGGAGTTTCTTTGTCAAAGTCATAGTAGAATCCTTCTTCTATTGACGGCCCTATTGCCAGCTTGACATCCGGCCAGAGTTTCTGCACTGCTTCGGCCATGACATGGCTTGCAGAGTGCCATAAAACCTGTTTTCCTTCTGCGTCTTTAAAAGTAATTATTCTGAATTTTCCGCTTGTTTCTATTGGGCGTGTCAAATCAAGCAGGCTTCCATCTATTTCTATAGCTATTGCGTCTTTTGCGAGTCTTTCACCAATTTCTTTTGCAATTTCCAATCCAGTTATTCCTTTTTTGTAGTCTTTCTTGCTTCCATCTGGAAACTCAAGTTTTAGGTCTGCCATTTTTCACGCCTCCGTTTGGCTCTTCTTCAAAGGTTGTTACAGAATCAGTACAGTTTTTTTCTTTAATTTTCTGGAAAAGTGCACTACCGCTGCACTGTCCGAAAACACCTTCTTTCAAGCCACATAAAATATTATTCAATCTTAGTTTTTTTAAATGCTTGTTTTTGTTCTTTTCTGAGTCCTATTTCATTAATTCCTTAAAACCTTCCGAGCAAGTTCAATATATGTTGGGGTTTTTCTAATGGTTTCTCCTTCTCTCTGTATCAAGTGCAAGGGCAAGCTCTTGTGTGGAGCCAAGAAGTGTCCTATTCTCGAACGTCATTCAAGCCAGAAAAAAGTTGTTTCCAACATAAAGGGAACAAGTTTTCAGGGTTCGTCTCCCCCCAGTGTATTTGTTTCTTGGAAGGGTTATCCAAAGGTTTCAATTGCTCCTCTCTCCCCGACTGAACAAACCCCGAAAGCTGCTTTATTGGATTCTCCGGAAAAATGGTTTTCCCTATCACAGGAAGAAATTGTTTCTTTTCGCGAATCCCTTGTGCATTCCACTCGTCCAATTTCTGTTCACGAAGCAGCTAATCCGTCTTATTCTCTTCTTGACCTTCAGGATCTTGCGATGAGTGACAAGCCAACTGATGTTGAAATTTCTCTTTTCAAAAAGCCTTCTCCTTCTCTTTCCTTTTCTGACACTACTGCTCCGCTCGGCCCCCGCGCTTCTCTCAAAAAATTCTCGCTCACGGAAAACACTTCTGTTCCTCAAAAGGTTGATTATCTTGTTTCTGACACTGCAGTCAAAGCAAATACTGCGCTCTCGGAACTCTATGATTCTGGCTTGCCGGTTTCATATCTTTACAAGCTTCTTTCCCTTGGGACTCTTGGAGTCAGGAAAAAGCGCAAGCTTGTTCCTCTTCGCTGGTCTATTACTGCTGCTGATGATTCTCTTTCAAAAAAGTTAATTGAGGAAAAAGTAAAGCAATTTCAACAGCTTGGAGAAATTCTTCTTTTTTCTTCAATCTATCTTGACAACCGCTTTTTTATTCTTCTTATTCCTTCTGAATGGTCTTTTGAACAGTTGGAGTGCTGGCTTCCTGGTGGGACGTGGACTGCTGAAGCAAAAACTTCGCAGGTTATTCAAGACCATGAATTTTACAAGCCCCGCAAGTCATATGCGAGCAATGTTGAAGGTGCTTATTATTCTGCTCGTCTTGCTGTTGCAGAAAAGTTGGTTGAATTAAAGAGGCAGTCTTCCGCAATTGTTTTTCGCGAAATCGGTTCTGAATACAATATTCCTCTGGGTGTCTGGGTTATTAGGGAAACTGTCAGAAATGCCTTGTCCTCAAAACCTCTTAACTTTTTTGACCTTGATCTTGCTCTTGAGTATGTTTCCAACAAACTTTCAGTTCCCTTGTCTCACTATCTCGCAGAATCAAAACTGATTGATAATCTTAAAAAGCAGCGTCGCTTGACTGAATGGTTTTCTTAATTCTGCAAATTTTAATCATGAAATATCTCTTCTGCAAAGCATTAAATACAATTTATCCCTCTTTATTTGTATGGAAAAAAGAGAATTATTCTTTCTTGCAGTTGCAGTATTTTTTGCCATTGTTGCAGGTTTTTTGTTTTTTCAGCCTTCTTCAAGCCATGTTGATGGCAAGCTTTTTTTTGTTTCTCTTGAATCAAGGCTTGCTTCAGAGGGTCTGGTTTCAAAAACAATTTATCCTGAAAAATCAAGTTCTGAAACATTTCTTCTCATAGTCAAGGAATACAATGATTCTTCTTTGAACAGCCTTGTTTCTGATTACGAGTCCTGCATTGATTCTGCAAAACAGTCTGCTCCGCAAGAAATAGATTTTGAAAATTCTTCTGAAGAGGAAGCTTCTACTTATTTTGAATTGCAGTCTGCTTTTATTAATCAGTTAGCAGATTGTAGTGAAAAATTTTCCAATCTTGAAATTGCGCTTCACAAAAAACTTTCTTCATCGTATTCGTAAGTGATTTAAATGAAAAAATTCTTTATTCTTGCACTGGCTTTTGTTCTCTTATCTCAAACATGCTTTTCTGAAACTCTTAGGGTTGAGAGTTCAAGCCCTAAAATTTATTATGAATACGAGCTTGTTCAGGATAAAATTTCTAATCCGAGAATAGTCAGTGCTGTTAAGCTTGTTGACCCGAATGAGGCAATTCGTGAATACGAAGTTGAAATAGGAGTCAGAAACAGCCTTGGTCTTTTCTTGTCTCAGTCTGTGGAGCGGGAGAGAACAGATATCCTGAAAGAAGAAAATCTTAATTTTGAGTTTCCTCTTCCATCTCCTCTTGATCGCTCTGTTCCAAACACAGTTACAATAACTGCTTTTATCGCAAAAAATCATTATATTCAAGAGTTCTATGATACTGAAGGAATTGTTCTCGAAACAGGAATCATTCCAGTGCTTGGAGATGGTATTCCTGCTGTAGTTCCTGATCCTAATCCCAACCCCGGTCCTGACCCGGATCCCGGTCCAGAGCCTGCCCCAGAGCCTGCCCCAGAGCCTGGCCCAGAGCCTGGCCCAAGCGGAATTCTTACTCTTGCAATTGTTCCTCCTTCTTTTGATTCCTCTGGAAAAACAATCTGCCGCGATCCTGAGAACCCAAAAGCAGTTTATGATCTTTCAAGCCATCGCGTTCTCACCGCTGTTGACAAGCTTGATGAAACTTTTTCTCTTGAATTTTTTGATGTGGAAATCGGGGTGAGAGCAGAGGTTGATGATGCTCCTGCTAATCAGGCTGGTGTAGAAGCAGACATAATGCTTGTGCTTGACAAATCAGGTTCAATGAAGTGGGATTTTCCCAGAACAGAGTCTGTTGCAAAAACAGTTTATTATGTGAATCGCGGCGAATGGAGCGAGCCAAAGTATGAGGGTGCAACAATCACAAAATGGAAATCTGCCTTGTTTGCTCTTGAAACATTTTTTGAAAAAATTTCTGACAAGGACAGAATTGGTGCTGTTAAGTTTGACACAAAAAATTTTCTTGTTTCAGGAATTTCAACAGATCATTCCTCTGTATTTAAAACTATTCAGGGCAGTTATCCAAACATAAAGGGGAATGAGGGCACGTGCATTTTGAGTGGAATGTATCCTGCGTTCCAGCGTCTTTCTTCTGTTCCTAAGAACAGGGAACGGATAATAATTCTCTTGTCAGATGGCCACGATACAAATCCACATCTTCTTGATTCTGTAACTGGAGAAGACAAAACAGTTTTCAGTCTTTCAGAATCAATCAAGCTTGCGAAAAAGTTCGGGGTGAAAATTTATGTAATTGGAATTGGTTCAGATGAATATATGAAAACTCCTTTTGAGCACACAACTCTTTCAGATGTTGCGAAGCAGACAGGAGGTAAGTATTTTTTTGCAATGAATCATTCCCAGCTTGTTGCCTCTTTGCAGAAACTTGCTTCTGAAATAAACAAAAGACCAGTGTTTGATTCTCTGAATGAAAAATGGAGTGATTTAGTTGATACAAACCCGACTCTGAAAAACGAGTTGTTCCAGTTTTCCAAAAAACCTTCAAAGCATCTTTCTCCTGAAAAGTTTTTTATCTGGGTAAAACTTAATCCAAAAAAAGACTTATCTTATCCTGGGGATTACACTGAAGCAACAGTTGTCTGCCCTCAGGAATGAAAACCAGGTCATTCTTTTTTTCCAAACTGGGCGATGAGTGCTTCCAGTTGAATTCTTTCATTTGCTCCTTCAACCAGTCTGAAGTTGTATTCGCCAATTGTGTCAACAAGTTCTATTTTTCTCTTGCTTGGCATTTCTTCTTCACTCATTCCTATGAGTTCTCTGTACAGTTGAAGAATAACATCTTCTCCTGACATTCCGTGCTCGTACATCAGATTATCAAGCAGTTCCCTTGCTTTTAGAAATTCTCCTGCAAGAGCTTTTTCTATGAGCTGTTTTATTTCATCAGGTCTTGCTTGGCTTGCAACATTGTAAACAGATTCTTCTCCAAGCTTGTCGTTTCCACTGCTTGCTGCCTGAAAAACATTTACTGCTTTTCGCATGTCTCCTTGAGACACATAGGAAATTGCTTTGAGTGCGCTTTCATCTATTTCAATTTTTTCAATTTCTGCGATTGACAAAATTTTCTTTTCAACATCTTTGCTGTTTAATGGTCTGAATCTAAACACTACACACCTGCTTTGAATTGGTTCAATTATTCGTGAAGAATAATTGCATGAAAGAATAAATCTGCAGGTTCTTGTATACTTTTCCATTGTTCGTCTAAGTGCCTGTTGTGCATCGGATGTTAGTGCATCGCTTTCATCTAAAAAAATTATTTTAAAGTCTGCTTCAAATGCCAGAGTTCTTGCAAAGTCTTTGATGGTTTTCCTCACTACGTCTATTCCCCTGTCATCGCTTGCGTTTAGTTCAAGAAAATTTCTTTCAAATCCTGTTTGAAACAGTTCTTTTGCAAGCGATACTGCTGCGGATGTTTTGCCAACCCCGGCCGAGCCTGAAAAGAGCAAATTTGGCAGGGTTTTGTTGGTCACATAACTTTGAAGTCTTTTAATGGGTTCTTCTTGACCAACAACATCTTCCAGTTTTTGTGGCCTGTATTTTTCAATCCACGGCAATTCTATTTCCATCTTAATCCCTCAAGAATCTTATCAAAGATAATGGTTAAAAACGTTAACTGGGTTAGTATTGTTATGGAAAAAAAGAATTCGAGCAGTTCAGCGAGAGTAATGCCTGCAATAGTGGCAATGCTTTTCATTGTAAGTTATGTAATAGTCTGGGTTTATTCTGCAGCTTCTTCTTCTCTTTTTTCTCTTTTTGGTTCTTTGCCGATTATTAATTTGTTTGCAAGCCCTCCTTCTATTCAGCAGAGTCTTCTCTATCTTGTTTCTCCTGTTTTTGGATTCTTCTTTGCTTTTGTTTCAGCAGGCTGGGTTGTTAAAAAATTTCCAGATATCAAAAACCTAAGGCTTGCTTTTCCCGCAATTTTCATAATCTTCGCACTTTTCTCATTTTTTATCGGGCTTTATTGGTATAATCTTCCTGCTGTTCAGCCAAATACTGGCGTGGACGAGCTTGCTGTTTGCTTTGCTGAGGACCAGTGCAATGAAATTTTTGCTGCGGGTCAAGCTGCAAGCCCTGCAAAAACAATTCTTACTATTAATTTTCCTCAGAGGTTTTCAAATAGTTCTTTCAGCCTTTTTACTGTCGCAGGTTTGCTTGGCTGGGCTTCAAATTTTCTTTTGTTTGTGTTAGCCAGAAAAAATATTCTCTAATTTTGGTGAGCTGATTGAATGCTTTTGTTGAAGGATATGGCTGTTCTCTTAATCACAGCGACACTCTCAAAATTAAATCTTTTCTTGAACTAAATAAGTATACACTTTCTTCCAATCCAGAGACTGCAGATGTTTTAGTAATCAACACTTGTGCGGTAAAGCTTCCCACTGAAAACAAGATGCTTCGCAGAATTTCAGAGCTTGAAAAATTCGCAAAAAAAAACAATGCTCTCCTTGTTGTATTTGGTTGTCTCACAAAAATTAACCCTGATTTAATTCCTGTTTCCAAAAACATTGTTTCTTGCGGACCTTGCCTTGAAGAGCTTGCTTTAATTCTTTCTTTGCCTCCTAAACGTTTTTCTCCGCTTCTTCCTTCTTTTTCTGTTCCTGGAGACTCTATTTCAATTCTTCCAATTAGCAGGGGGTGTCTGGGTGAATGCAGTTTTTGTGCAGTAAGGAATGCTCGCGGTCCTCTCAAAAGCTATTCTGTTCAAGAGCTTGCTGACTCCTTTAAACAGTCTCTTTCTTCAAGCACTGAAATCTGGGTCACGTCTCAAGACACTGCTTGTTATGGTGCTGACATTGGTTCTTCGCTCCCTGAACTTATTTCAACTTTTCTTGAAACAAAGGGCAATTATCGTCTGAGAATTGGCATGATGAATCCTGGTCGTATTCTTCCAGTTCTTGACAAATTTCTTGACTTGTTTGAGGACAAGAGAATTTACAAGTTTCTTCATATTCCCTTGCAAAGCGGTTCTGACAGTGTGCTTGAGCGCATGAACCGACCTTACTCTGTTGAAGAGTTTCATTCAATTGTTTCTGCTGCAAAAAAGCGTTTTCCAGAAATTTCAATAAGCACTGATGTAATCGTTGGCTTTCCTGGTGAAACAGAACAGGAATTTAATGAAACAGTTTCTGCTCTCAAAAAAGCAGAGCCTTACATTACCAATATTTCCCGTTACGGTGACAGGCCGAACACGTCTGCTGAAAAAATGCCTGACAAAATAATTGACCGTGAAAAAAAGCAGAGAAGCAGGCAACTCTCAACACTTTGCTCTTCTTTTTCTCTTGAACAAAAAAAACTGCTTGTCGGCACAAAACAGGAAATTCTTGTCTCTGCTACTGGCAATAGGGGCAATTTTATTGGCAGAACAAATTCTTACAAGCAGGTTGCAGTGACCGAAAACAGGCTTGGGGGATTCTGCAATGTTTTCATTGAAAAAGCGTTTCCAACCTATTTATCAGGCAAGCTTGTTGAATAGACGGTTATTTATTCTTTTTCCAATTCTATTATTTCGGGGTTAAATGTTTTTGGAAAAGGTTTTGCAAGAGTATTTATCAAACTTTAAGGCTGCGCTCGGATTTGGTTTGCTGTTGGTTTTTGTTGCTTTATTTTCATTTTTTCCAAATACTGTTGTTGGTTCTGGCACGATTTTTGCAGAATACAATCCAGCTGATTCCTTGTTTTTGGTTGCATTAATTCTATTTTCTCTGCTTTATCTTGTGTTTTATTCTTTGTTTATTTCCGTAATTATTCTTGCAGTGCGGCGTGATTTGAGCAAGGTAAAAATTCAGTACTATATTTCTGAGATGCTTAAAAAGTTCACACTAAAAATTTTTACATTTTACACTTTTCTTTTTGTTTTTCTTTTCCTGCTTTCCCTTATCTTTGAGTTTTTTGGAATAGGTCTTATTTTGTCATCTCTTGTTGCACTTCTAGTCTCTCTTTTGACTCTTTTTGTTCCTCAGTCAATCGTTGTTGATGAAATAAAAATAAGGGAAGCTTTCAGCAACAATATTGAATTTATGCTGAAAAATCCAAAACATTTTTTCTCAGTTATTATTGTCGGTTCAATTCTTCTTGCGCTTGTGCTTTTAGTTGAGTTTGCTTTCGATCCTGTTTTTTTGTCAGGAAGATTTGTTTCTCTTTTGCTAGTGATGGTTTTTGTGGTTCCTTTTATGGAAGTCATGAAGACATATCTTTTTATGCAAAAGTTTGATCTTATAAAAAATTTTGAAAAAGGGAATTATTAGTTTTGTTCAGACTGATTTTTTTTGAGAATAATTATTGGAATTCCTTGTTTTATTTTTGTATACAGCTCTTTTTTTGATTCTGCTTCAAATTCAATTTCTTTCTCTTTTGTTCCTATTTCTGTTTTTATTTCTGTTAATTTCTGGTTTTCTTTTTCAAATCTGTGAATTCCTTCGGGAACAATGCTTTCTGTTATTCTGATTCCTTTGTTCATAAAACATTTTTTTATTACTTTTTTTCTGGAAAATTTGGTTCCGTTTTCCAATCCATAAAGACTTGCGCATTCTTCAAATTCTGCTGGAGAAAGATTATTTTCTTTGAACAGTTTTCTTTCCTTAATTTGTTTTTTTCTTTCAAGTCCGCATTCTTTAACTGCTTCTGCAATTTCGTCAAGCTTTTCAGAAAATATTTCCTCATTTTCTGATTCTTTTGTTATCTTTGAAATGTTAATCATTATGTTGCTTGAAATCCCTCTTGAACTGCTTGAAAGCAGTCCTGTGTGGGGGAAAAGCCTTTCTTTGGAGCAGTTTAGAACAACCATTCCGTCAGAGAAACTATTCTTTTTGAGAAGTTTTAGTTTGAATCTGCTGTCTACAACTGTTTTTGTTTCCTGTTCTCGCAACAGTCTCAGCATATGGTTTGCTATTTCGTTTGAGTGTGTTTTATTTATCTCAATTTGTTTTTCTGTTTCTTCAGGAACATAGAGATAATTTCCAACGCAGTTCTTTGGGAATGCAAGAGCGCAGAGTTCTGTTGCTTCCTTTGTTTCTTTTTTCTTAGAAATCTTTGTTGACAAAAAAAGATTTAACTGGTCTATTGAAATTTTTCTTTTGAACAATCCTTGAATTTTCTCTGCGTGTTTCATTGTTTTTATTATTGTTTCAGAAACATTGTTTCCTTCTTCTGGTTGCATTGAATAAGATATTGCTCTTGTTGAAAATCCCGCAATGTCTTCAATAAATATGCTGTTCTCAAAATGCTTTTTCAGTATTTCTCTCGGAATAACTTTTAGTATGTTGAATTCTCGCAGGGTTTCTTCCCAATCTGTTTTTTTATCAATATTTTTTTGAACATCAAACACAGGCATTCCCAGTCGAGTGTACTGGTTTTGTACATTTTCATAACCATACTCCAGAAGTTTTGCATTAACCATTTCTCTTATTAGTGCAGTTGTCAGAAATTTTATTTTATAATCTTTTATCTTGTTTTCAACTTCGTTTCCAATGTTCTCTGCGACACTCCTGTTTACATCTGTTTCTTTAGTAAGCGATTTTATGATGTTTCCTCTGTCAAAGGGTTCTATTTTCTCATCAGTTGTGTGAACTCTTAGTTTGTGAAATGAGATGTAAACATTTGCTGCCTTTGGATTCATTTCTTCTAAGAGTTCTATTGTTTTGTTTCTCAAATGTTCTATTCCTTTTTCTTTTTCTTTTGAGAGTTCTTTCACAATCTTGGTAACATCCCATTTTGTTGCTCCTGCTTCCTCACATTCTTTTGCGATTTTTTCAATAGATTCTTCAACAAGATTGTCCATATATTAGATTGCTTTTCTAAAATTATTAACTCTTTCCTTTGGAAAGCCAAGTTTTATCGTCTTTTTTATTAGGAAAATGAATAAAGTTTTTATATGTGTTCTTCGTATTAATATAAGATTAAAATGGCTTCAGCTTCTCTTGACAAAATTGACCACAAAATTCTCGGTGACCTGTTAAAGGACGGCAGGAAGAGTTTTTCTGCGATTGCTCGTGAAACAAAACTTACCGATGTTGCAATCAAGAAGCGTGTTGAATCCCTTGTTCGTCGCGGAATTATCAGTGGAGTTAGTGCTGATTTGAATATGAAGACGCTTGGTTATGAAAATCCGGTTTTTGTTCAGATAAGAAGCGAGCTTTCAAAAAACAAGGATCTCATAAAAAAACTTAACTCTTATGACTATGTTGCTGAACTTCATCAGGTTCTTGGAGAATACAATCTTTTTGCAAAACTTGTTGTTCCTGATCTTGGCTCTGCTGAACGCTTCATTAATGAGCTTGGGCTTGTTGACGGAGTTATTGATGTTAAAACCTTGGTTGTTCTTTCAGAGTTAAAAAAATCTTATTCTGTTCCTTCAGGCACTCTTCAGAACAAGCTTTAGTTGTTTTTCTCTTGTTTTTTGCATTCTCTTTTTTTATTCTTTTTGGGAGCTATTCTCTTTTAGAGAGGTTTTTGATTGGAAGTAATTATTACTGAAAAAGCAATTGCTGGGCAGAGAATTTCTTCTCTGCTTGCTGGAAAACAACTTTCTCCCAAGTTTGATCAGAAAGCCCAGTATTTTGAATTTGAAAAAGATGGAAAGCAATACTGGGTTATTCCATTGCGTGGTCACATTACTGATGTTAATTTTCCAAAACGTTATTCTAACTGGATTGGCACAGACCTCAAGGAATTAACAAAGGCAGAAATTGAGTATGTTTCAAGCGTCAAGCAAATAACTTCTTTTTTAAGCAGGGTTTCTTCCAAGGCAGACTCTGTTGTTGTTGCAACTGATGCTGATCGAGAGGGAGAAGCTATTGGTGCAGAGGCTCTCAGTGCAATGAATCTTGTGGGCTCTCCAAAAGTAAAGCGTGCTTATTTTTCTGCAATGACTCAGCAGGACATTAATCATGCTTTTTCCAATCTTGTAAATTTTGATTATAATCTTGCTGACTCTGCTGACGCAAGGCGTGAAATAGATCTTGTCTGGGGTGCGGTTCTCACGCGCTTTCTCTCAATTGTTTCAGGTTCCATGGGAAAGGAATTTCTTTCAGCTGGCAGAGTCCAAAGCCCTACTCTTGCTCTTATTGTTCAACGTGAAAAAGAAATTCTTGCATTTAACCCAAAACCTTTTTGGGAGCTTCAGGCACTGTTTGAAAAAAGCTCTAAAGAATTTGAAGCTCTTCACAAGAAGGGAAAGTTTTGGAAAAAGGAAGAGGCAGACAAGGCACTAGAGTGCAAGTCAGAGTCTCACGGAACCGTGACTTCTGTTTCAAAGAAGAAGCTGAGGATGAAGAAACCAGTCCCTTTCAATACAACTGCTTTGTTAAGGTCTGCTGCAAATATTGGTTTTACTGTTGGGGGTGCAATGAGCATTGCCGAGTCCCTTTATCAGTCTGGATATATTTCTTATCCAAGAACAGACAATTCTGCTTATCCAAAAACTCTTGATTTAAGGGACATCACTGAAAAACTTCTTGATGTCAAAGAACTTAAGCCTCTTGCGGAAAAAATTCTTCACCAGAAAACTATTGAACCTTCTGCTGGCAAGTCAACAAAGGATCATCCCCCTATCTGTCCTGTTTCTGCTGTTTCAAAGGAAAAGCTTGGGGGAAAGGAATGGAAAATTTACGAGCTTGTGTGCAGGCGTTTTCTTGCGACTCTTTCAGAGGATGCTTTGCTTGAAAGTGTTTCCGCAGAAATAAGTCTTGGGCAGGAATTGTTTATTGCCAGGGGAAAGACAATTTTAAGTGCGGGGTGGAAAGAATTTTATCCTTATTCCAAAACAAAAGAGGTTTTTCTCCCAGAACTTGAAAAAGGGGAAACTGTAAAACTTAACAAGCTTGATTTAATTTCGAAGGAAACAAAACATCCTCCTCGTTATTCTCAGGGTTCTTTAATCAAGCTTATGGAACAGAATAGTCTTGGAACTAAGGCAACCCGGCACAACATTCTTCAGAAGCTTTATGCTCGACGCTATATTTCTGGACAGAAGGCAATTACTCCAAACAAAATTGCTTTTACAGTTATAACTGCTCTTGACAAATACGAGGAAACAATTGTAAAACCAAAGATGACTGCTGATCTTGAAAATGAAATGGATTTAGTTGCTGCTGGAAAAAAGGGAAAAGATGAGGTTGTTGAAACTTCAAGAATGCTTTTGCTCAGCGGATTGGAAAAACTTCTTACTCACAAGAACGATGTTGGTTCTGAACTTAGAAAGGCATTGCGTGATGACAGCATTATTTGTGGTTGTACACAGGAGGGTTGTGGGGGAGAACTAGTAATCAGAAAGGCACGTGTCTCAGGAAAGAGATTTTTAGGCTGTTCAAATTATCCTAAATGCACTGAATCCTATCCTCTTCCTCAGACTGGGAAAATTCTTTCAACAGACAAGTTGTGTGAGCAGTGTGGAAAACCAATGATAAAGGTTCTTAACGGGCGAAGGTCATTTGAAATGTGCATTGACATGAATTGTCCTTCCAAGGACGAGTGGAAGAAGAAAAGTGCTGAAAGAGCAGAAAAAGCAAAGCAGTCAAAATCAAGCAAATCAGTTAAGAAGTAATGTCTGGTTTTGTTTTGTGGATTTATATAGCGGGCGAAGAAAGCCAATCCTTTTTAGTGAGCAGTTTTAGCCTGGTGAGCTTGCTTTTTCGCCCGCTCAATTTAGATTTATTATTTCAGTTGTTTCTGGTTCGATCCCCTCCTATTTTCGCAATCATATAGCGCACTTGTAATTTAAATAAACTCTCTGATTTGCCCTGTCATTTTATGGCAATACTTTTACGTATGAATGTAATATTTTTATACTAAAACAGCGTATAGCTGTATATGGCTGGGCAGATGCGATTAACTGATGAAACAAGGCTTAATATCCTTGAGGCTTTGCTTAGAAAGGGTTCGGTTCAGCCAAATCTTAATCAGATAAAGCGGCACACTGGCTATCATCTTGCTACAATTAAGAGTTCGCTGGATTTTCTAAAAAAGCAGGGTCTTTTGGAAGGCTATGGTCCTAAAATGAATTTTAGAAGTCTTGGCTACAAGCTTGAGTCAATTGTCTTGCTTCAGGCAGATCTTTCGGAGGAGAAAACTTTTCGCAAATTTCTTGAAGCTGTGGAAAAAGATCCTAATCTTTACAGGCTTTCTTCCATTATTGGCTCTGGCACGTGGAATCTTGTGGCAAGATATATTCATCGGGATGTGGAGTCTTTTCACAAACGTGAGCAGGAAGAGTATTTTGAAAAAATCCATGGCATTTATAATCTGGTGAAGGATCGGGACATCTTTTACACTACTGAACCGCATTACAAGAATGAATCCAGGACAAAGTCTATAATTGAAATAATTAAAAGGGAAAAGGGACTCATATAACCTATGCACGAAATAGAGATTGATGTTTCACAAAGCATTGAAGAGAATGCGTCTTCTTATTATGCAAAGAGCAAGAAGTCAAGAAAGAAACTTGAAGGCATTGCAAAAGCTATTACTTTGACTACTAAAAAAATTGAGGCGCTTGAAAAGCAGACTCCTAAAGAAAAAAAGCTTATCAAAAAAAGGCAAAAGAAATGGTTTGAAAGATTCCGCTGGTTTTTTACTTCTGACAACGAGCTTGTTATTGCTGGTAAGGATGCAAAGAGCAATGAAGAGCTTGTAAAAAAATTCATGGCTGATTCAGATGTTTATTTTCATGCTGATGTGGTGGGGGCGCCTCACACTGTCCTAAAATCAGATTCCAATTCTGCTTCTAAAAAGTCAATGGAGGAAGCTGCGTGTTTTGCTGCTTCTTTTTCAAAGGCTTGGCAGTCTTCTCTTCCTTTTGCAGATGTTTATTCTGTTCTTCCAAAGCAGGTTTCAAAAAGTGCGCCTTCGGGCGAGTCTCTCGGAACCGGAGCTTTCATGATTTATGGAAAAAGGAAATGGTTTAAGAAAACCCCTCTTTGCCTTGCAATCGGAGTTGAAAAAAATAATGGCGGTTACAGACTTATTTCTGGTCCTCCTTCGGCAGTTAAAAAAAATTCTGCTTTTTCAAAAGAGCTTGTTCAAGGCAACATGAAAAAGAGCGATACTGCGAAAAACCTTCTCGCATTTTTTGAAAAAAAGATTGGTTCTGGATTCATATCTTCCGATGAGATAATTCAGGCTCTTCCTGCAGGAAAGTTTTCATCAAAAAACGATTAAATTATTTAAATCATTGGAACATTATTTTTGTGTTCTTTTTTCTCAAAAGGTTTAAAAAGAGAGCGTTCAAAGAATAGTATAATTGATTAAATTATTTAGACAGGTGTTTTTATGGTAAAAGAAATTTCTCTTGTTGTTAAAGAACCTAATCCTATGCATGTTGGCAGAAACATTGTTACTCTTGATGCTCGCACAAAGGACGAGCTTGGGCTTTCTTCTGGAGATATTGTTGAAATTGAAGGTTCCAGAAAGAGTGCGGCAATTGTCTGGCCTGCTCGTTCTGAGGATGAATCAAGGGGGATAATCAGAATGGATAATTTCATTAGGCAGAATGTAAGCACTAGTCTTGAAGAAAAAGTTGTTGTAAGAAAGGCAAATTATTCTGATGCAAAAAAAGTTGTTCTTGCTCCAACTCAGCAGATTAGAATTATTGCTTCTGGTTATGATCGTGTTCTTAAAAAGAGTTTTCTTGGAAGACCTCTTTCAAAGGGGGATATTTCCTGGATTCCTGTTTTTGGTTCAGGATATGTTTACAAGGTTGTTGACACTTCTCCTCGCGGAATTGTTAAGGTTAATGATTTTACCCAGTTTGTTCTCAAGGAACAACCTGTTAATGAAACAAGAGACTCTATTCAACGTGTTTCTTATGAGGACATTGGCGGTCTTGACGAACCAATAAAGAAAGTTCGTGAGCTTGTTGAACTTCCAATGAATCATCCTGAACTTTTCAGGAAACTTGGAATTGATCCTCCTAAAGGTGTTTTGCTTCACGGTCCTCCTGGAACTGGAAAGACTCTTCTTGCAAAAGCTGTTGCTAATGAAACTCATGCACATTTTATCTCGGTTAATGCTCCTGAAATAATGAGCAAGTATGTTGGAGAAGCAGAGGAGAGAATCAGAAATGTTTTCAAAGAGGCTGAAGAAAACGCACCTTCAATAATTTTTGTTGATGAAATAGATTCTATTGCTCCAAAACGAGACGAAGTTGTTGGAGAAGTTGAGAGAAGAGTTGTAGCACAGCTTCTTGCTTTAATGGATGGATTAGAGGCAAGGGGTGAAGTAGTAATCATTGCAGCTACTAATCGTGTTAATTCAATCGACGAGGCGCTTAGACGGCCAGGAAGATTTGATAGGGAAATTGAATTTGGTGTTCCAAACAAGAAAGCAAGAAAAGCAATTTTACAAATTCACACAAGGGGAATGCCTCTTGCAAAGGATATTGATCTTGATTATTTTGCTGGAATAACTCACGGCTTTGTTGGGGCTGATTTGCAGGCGCTTGGAAAAGAAAGTGCAATGAAGGCATTGCGCAGATATCTTCCAAAGATTGATTTAGAGGAGGAGCAAATTCCACAAGAAGTTCTTGAATCACTTGAAGTGAACAAGGATGATTTTATGAATGGTTTGAAGGATGTTCAACCTTCTGCTCTCAGAGAAGTTGCAATAGAGGTTCCTAATGTTAAGTGGGAAGATGTTGGCGGTCTTGATTCTGTTAAAGAAGAACTTAAGCAGGCTATTGAATGGCCATTGAAAAATCCAAAGGCTTTCAGGGACATGGGGATAAGGCCTCCGTCGGGAGTGCTTTTGTTTGGTCCTCCTGGATGCGGCAAGACTCTTCTTGCTAAAGCAATTGCAAGCGAGAGTGATGCAAACTTTATTTCAGTTAAGGGTCCTGAACTCATTAGCAAATGGGTTGGTGAATCTGAGAAGGGAATCAGAAAGATTTTCAGAAAAGCAAGACAGGTTTCTCCATCAATTGTTTTCTTTGACGAGATTGATTCAATTGCTTCAAGAAGAGGTTCTGGCAATGACTCTAATGTTACTGAACGCGTTGTAAACCAGCTTCTCACAGAACTTGACGGTGTTGAAACTCTTAAGGATGTTGTGTTTGTTGCAGCAACAAACAGACCTGACTTGATTGACCCAAGCATTCTTCGTCCTGGCAGGATAGACAAGCTAATCCGTATTGATGCTCCTGACAAGAAGACAAGAAAAAAGATTTTGGAAGTTCACACAAAGAATGTCAAGCTTGCGTCTGATGTGTCTCTTGAAGAACTCTCCAAATCAACTGATGGTTTTTCAGGAGCAGATTTGGAAGGGCTTGTAAGAGAATCTGCTCTGCTGGTTCTCAAGGAAAACAAGCTAAAGCCTGCTTTGATTGAAATGAAGCATTTTGAAACTGTTCTAAAAAAAGCAAAAGGTTCTGTTTCTGAAAAGACAGAGGAAGCTTATGAGGACTTTGAAGAGCATTATGCTGAATTTAAGCCAAATTATGTTGGCTAAACTATTCCTAAGAGAAGAAGTCCTATCGCCATTGCTATTCCCCACACAGGCAGACTCCAACCAATAATTTTGCTTCCGTCAAGTGGCGGGATTGGTAAAAGATTGAATACTGCAAGCCAGGTGTTTACTACAGTTCCATAAATTCCAATCATTTCCATTATTGGGTGTACTTTTCCAAACGCTAATAATATCATATAAAAAACAAGGGCCATTAGCAGGTTTGATGCAGGTCCTGCCAGAGAAATTATTCCATTTTGCTTTCTTGTAATATGCGGCCCATAGATGTATACTGCTCCAGGCGCTGCAAAAAGAAATCCAAAGTTTGTAAAAAGCGCAAGCACACCCATTCCAACTGCTAGCGCAAGTCCAAGAGGCCAGGCTACAAACTCTGCGTGAGCTCCATAATTTCGTGCAACTTGTCTGTGGAACAATTCATGAACTACAAATCCTGCTCCTACAGTTATTGCTATAACCGGAAACAAAACAGGGCTGTTTATGAGTCCCAACAGATTGTCACTTAACACAAAAGTGAAAGCTGCACTGATTGTGAGCCAGCTTATTATGATATCATTTCTCTCTCTTGCCTTCATACACTAATCAATGTTCCATAGGCTTTTAAACTTTTTTTAAAATAATTGTTTTACTCGTTAGGAGGTTGGTTGAATGTCATTGGAATTAGATTCAAAGGCACAGATATCTGTAGAGCTAATAATAGTTCTTGCGGCAGTTGTAGCCCTTGTCTTGCTTCTTGTTTCTCAACTTCAGGAAACAAGCAAAGAGGGCTCTAAAGTAATTGAGGAGAAAACAGAAAAAATTTTCAAGGAAATTGATGATATATGAGAGCACAGGTTTCGCTTGAATATATCTTGTTGCTTTGTGGCTTTCTAGGAGCATTCTTGCTCTTGTTGCCCTCTGCATCCAATTCCTTCAATTCTGCATTATTTGCTCTTGACTGTGCCAATGCAAAATATTTTTTGTCAGACTTTGAAGAGGAAACAGCAAAGCTTTCCATTCTTGGAACAGGTTCCACTGGTTCTGTGGAAGCAAGGCCTTTTGGAGAGTGGGTTCTTGAAGTAAACAAAGGAAATGCAAGTCTCACTGTTTTTGGAAAAAATAACTTGAAGAAAGATTTTTCTCTCTCACTCAGGTGCACTATTGCTCCGTTCTCTGAAGTTTTTCACGAAAGAAAAATCCTGAATCTTTCAAAGGGGAGGGACAGAATTCTAATAGTGCACAATTATTCTGAGTTTGAGTAAATCTCCTCTTTTGTTAAAATAAAATATTTCTGATGAAATAGATTTTTCTCCAACCCCATTTATCAATTTGCTTTCATTCCCAAAAAATAACACAATTTTTCTTCCAGAAAACATTCTTTCTGTGTCTTTTTGCATTTCTTCAATTGACAGTTGTTCTCTTGAAGTCCAGATTCTCAATAAGTCATTCCCTTGCTGAAAAATCAGGACCTCTTGTCCGATACCTTGTTTTGTTTCCTGCACTGGAAATGAAGCTATTGCTGCAATCATAAGCATGCAGAGAATAGCATCAATGCTAAGATGCTGTCCCTTCAAGTTCACAGAAAACAAGCTCTATCACCTCTTCTTTTTTGTCAATTTTTAAAAATCTTTTAGCAGTAACACATTTCTTGCCTGCTTTTCCAAAAAATGTTTTGCCGGAAATAATTACTTTTGCAAGATATACTTTTCCAAATTCTTTTCCTTCAAATTCTTCAAGGCAGTTTGACAAAATTTCTCCTGATTCAACACGTTTTTTTTCTGAATTATATTCTGCACATCCTTTTTCATTGTTTTTTGCAATGCTGTCTGCTAAAAATATTGCTGTTGTCTCAAGTTCAATTTTTTCAATCTCTTGTTTTTTGTTTTCAGTCTGTCCTCCAAAGAAGGCTGTTATCAAGAAGATTGAAAGAAACATTGTTATCACTGCTACTGAAAGATCTATGTAAAATGCAAAGCCCTTATCTGTAATGTGCTTCATTTTCTGCCTCCAGCTTTTTTTTGTTTCCTGTTTTAACGTTTTTTACTTTTGGAATCACTCCCGTGCTCTTTTCAGGGCAACAAATTCTATTGATTCTGCATGCTTTGCAGTCAAATTTAATTCCTGTTCCCTCAACCGAATTTGAGTAAAGAGAATTCAAGGTGATTGAACAGCTTATTGCTTCTTTTTTCTCTGAGATAATGTCTGCAATTTCTTCCATTCTTTCTGACTGCTGTGCCAAACTTCCAAGCAAAAGTCCAAGGAATCCTAAAAAAATAACAAAGGATATTATTGCTTCAATGCTTGCTTGCCCCTTCACCCAGTAACACCTAAATGGAATCCTTTCAATATTTTGAATTCTGTTTTTGTTTTTCCGCAAGTTATTTCTGCCTTAATTTGTTCAACTCCATTTACTCCGCCGGTAAAATAATACTTTGCAATTGTTTCTTCTCCTGTTAATACAAATGATTTTGAATTTGCACGGATAAATTCAATTCTTGAATTCTCAAAATTTATTTGTTCTGAATTATCACTAACTTTTTGAAGAGCAATACTTATTTCAGTGGCTACAATAATATTGTGGACTTCTGGCCTGCTTTCTGGAACAAGCAAGCATTTCTCCAAACCTCTGACAACAGCTTTGTCAAAAGCTTGTTCTACTGCGTGCCGTTTAAGCGAGCATTTTTCAGCTTCCAGTGCAATCAGCCTGGCTTCAATTATCTTGTTTCTGTTAGCGTTTGTTTCGTGATGAAATGAAACTGCGGCTATTGCAAACACTATTGCCATGGCTGTGCAGAAAATTCCTGCTTTGTTCATTTAACCAACTCTCTCAATTTATAGTTGGCTGGAAATAGATTTAATCTTATCTTCTGCTATCTTCTTGATTTTCCAAGGCTGTAGCCTGCAAGAATAGAGAGTCCAGTTATAGCCGCTATGTACAAGTAAACCAGATTGTAATCTGTTTTATTAGATTCTCTTATTTCTTCATTTACTAACAAACTATCTGGTTCTGGCATTGCAGATCCTGCAATCATGTCTTTTTTTGCGTTTTCAAATTGCGGGGCTTTCATGATGTCGTCTGCGGCCCACTGGTTTGGCACGAGGTCAAGGCTTCCGAATGAGTAAAGAACTATTCCTAGTGCAATAAGCGAAAAAGCAATCATGATGAAAATGCTTGTGCTTTCTTTCGGTTCAATTATTTCTGAACCCTTTCTTGTAAGAGAATAGTATTTCCATTTTCTTCCGTTGTCAACCTGTTCTATTAGTCCTGTTTTTACAAGAGTTTCAAGATGCTGTTTGACGGTGGGTGCTGAAAGCCCTGTTTTTTTGGAGAATTCACTAAGCGTGTGTTTTCTGTCTTTAAGCAGTCTTAACAGATTTGTTCTTGTGTCTGAAGAGAGTGCTTTGAATTCTTCGCTTGAAAGAGTTATTTCGCTCATATGCTTCACCTAGATGAATACAAAAATTATAAGTAGGAAAAAAACTGCTGTTGCAAATGTTCTGTTATAGTATGCTATTAGTCCAATAATAGCAGGAATAATCACAATCCATGAAGCAAGATGCGGCCAGCGCATGGCAGTTATCAATCCAAAAAAGGCCCCTATTGTAAATAGAAAGAAAAGAAATGCTACAAAAGAACTTACTCCCGCAGTAATGGAACTCATTATTTTTGTGTACCATAAGTCAATAGTTCCAATGCTTGGCGCGGGAGAACTTTCTGCTGTTTCTTCGTCAGCCATAGAAAAAACATGGTTGAACTGTTTTAAAAGCTTTTCATTTTTGTTAGGCTTTTCAATTTACAATGAATCATAATAGTTTTTCATTCTTAGAGCATCTTCTTCAAGATTTGGACTTTCGCAGATTATTGTTCCCTGCACATTCTCTTCCTTTAGCGCTTCCAGTAATGCTTTGTAATTGAAGTCTGCTTCATTCATATTCAAATGATTTTTTTCCCCTTTTTCTGAATAATTTATTCCTGACACATGCATCTGAAGTTCGTTAAGAAAACTCTTGTTTTCTTGCTTAATCAGTTCAAGTTGTTTCAAAAAATCTTCTTTTGTTTTTAGGCAACCATTGCATCTTGCATGCAGGTGAGAAAAATCAACCATTGGTCTTAATTTTTCTATCTTGGAGCAGAGTTCAAGAATTTCTTCAAGAGAACCAAACTGGCTTTTTTTTCCACAGGTTTCTGGAGCAATTATGATTTCAATCCCGTCTTTTCCAAGTTGTTTAAAAAGTGAATTAAGCTGTTCTTCCACTATCTGAACAACTTCTTCTCGTTTCATTTCATGATAGTATGCTGGGTGAAAGGTAACAAGTCTTGCTCCAGCCCACCAGCCAACGCGTGCAGAATCGTAAATTCTCTTGATGCTGGCAGTTCTTTTATCTGGTTCCTTTGAATTCAGGTTAATATAGTATGGAGCGTGAACACTTAACCTAATTCCAAGGTCTTCAGCTTCTTTTTTCACTGCTTCTGCTGTTTCCTGTTTCATGTTTACTCCTCTTACAAATTCCAGCTCCATTGCTCCTAATCCTAGCTCTTTTATTCGCTTTACTCCTTCAACAGAGCTTCTTTCTCGTGTAGAGTGCGGTATTCCCGCAGTTCCAAATACTATGCATTTTGCCATAAATTATTCTTTCAGCAGTATTGTTTTATTTTTAATGCACTTGAATTATTCTGGAGTGTTGTAATTGAAGAACATTTTTTCAAAAACTAAGGGGCAGACCCTGATTTTCAAGAGCGAACAATACCTGTATCCAGAGCATGTTCCTGCGCGATTGCCTCACAGGGATGAAGAAATTGATTCCCTTGTTTTCTGCTTTAATCCAGTCACAAAGGGGGGAAAGCCCCAGAATGTTTTCTTGTATGGTCCGACTGGGACTGGCAAAACAGCTACTGCAAGATATGTCTTAAACGAGCTTGAAGAATATTCTGACAGAGCACGCTCTATTCACATTAACTGTTTTGAACAAAACACCAGACATTCAATTCTTGCTTCAATCACTAACTTTTTGGGAAGTCCGATTCCAAGGCGCGGAACTGGAACAGACGAAATCTATGATTCAATGCGTTTTGTTCTTAAAAAAAGCAGGTTCACTCCGATAATTGTTCTTGACGAAATAGATCAGATGCAGGGTTCAAACGAGGCTTCAAAGCTCTTGTATGATCTTCTCCGAATTTCTGAACAGGAAAAAGCACGTTTTGGAATAATTCTTGTCTCAAACGACTTTTCTTTTACTTCAAGACTGGATGGCAGAGTCAAAAGCTCGCTCATGGAAGAAAACATTGAGTTCAATCCATATTCCCCTGAACAGCTCAAAGACATTCTTGGAGAGCGGGCAGAGTATGCTTTTGTTGATGGAGTAATTGGAAAAGAAGCAATAGCTGTTGCTGCAGCTCATGCTGCAAAGAAAGGAGGAGACGCAAGAGTTGCAATAGATGCTCTTCTCAAAGCAGGCAGAGCTGCGGAACGTGACAACTCTGGAGAGGTAACTGTTGAATACCTGCGCTCTGCATTCAAGAGCATTGATTCAGCTCCTGTTCAAAAGATTGTTGAGTCTCTAAACGAAGAAGAGAAAATTATTCTCAAAATAATTGTTTCAAAGGATTCTCAAAAAAGCGGAGAAGTTTACAAGAAGTATTCCCAACTCTCAAAAAAGCCTCTTTCTGAAAGATCCTTTCGTTCAATGATTGGAAAACTCTCTGATTCTGATTTAATAAACGCACCTCTTATTGGAGAGGGAATGCGTGGGAAAACAAGACAGTTGTCAATCGCGGTTCCGAAGAAAGAGATTGAAAAACACTTAACTAACATTAACTAATTTACTTTAACTAATTTACTTTAACTAATTTACTAATTCTTCACTGTTTTTTTAACTGTCTGTAAAACAAAGCTGTTGTTATAATAATAGTCACGACAATGGTTATGAAAACAATTTTTGAAAAAAGTTCTGTTCCCTCTACACCCATTGAAGCAGGCATTACTGCAAGCACGGCTGCTGCCAAACCACGTGGAATCAAAAAACTCATCAGGTTTTTTTCCTTCTGCTTTATGTTTTGATTTCTTGTTGAAATCTTTACTGCAAACGGTCTTACTGCAAGCGCAACTATCCCAAGGCTTGTTCCAATAATTATTGCAAGCGGTTCAAAGACAATAAGGAATCCAATCAGAGCAAAAAAGAATGTTTTTACAAAAAAGCTTACTTGTGAATTGAATTCCTTTACTTTTCTGTCAAGACTTGTCTTTCTGAGTTTCAGCATTTTTGTAATCTTCACGCTGTTTCCCAATACAAGTCCGAATATCAATGCAGAGATTGCTCCGCTTCCTCCAATAAACTCTACTGCTGAGTACAACAACAGCAAATAACCAAAAGTAATCATGTAATTGTGCTTGTTTATTGGGCTTCGCTCTGAAAAATATCTTAGTGCATAAAGCCAGATGAGTCCTGCGACTGCTCCAAGCACCACCGCTATTGCAAAGCTTGCTGAAATATTATGCAAAATACTTTGCATGCTTCCTGACGCAATAATGAAATTTATAAGAGCAATTGTAATTGTAACGCTCAGCACATCTGTAATACTGCTTTCAATGCTCAGCACTGCCTTTGTCTTCTTTGACATATTAAGAGAGTTAACTAATGGAAGCACTATGAGCGAGCTTGCTCCTCCGAGAATAGTTCCAAGAAGCAGGCCATTCCAAAGAGTCCAGTTTGGCAACAACCCTGCAAAAGCAAGAACTTCTGACGCCAGCATTATTGCAATTGCACTCATTAAAAAACTAACTATTGCGAGAGTTGTGCTTGTAGGAGTATTCTTTATCACTGAATAAATATTAAGATGCAGTCCACCTTCAAACATCACAACAATCAATGCAACTGCTGAAAAAACAGGCACAATATTCCACAGTGATTCAGCACTTACAAATCCAAGTACTGGCCCCACGACTATTCCAAAAACCACTAGCCACAGAACATCCGGCACCTTTGTTCTTGAAAAAATAAATTCTCCAAAAACACCTAGGAAGATTATTGCTGCAAGAAAAAGCAGTATCATTAACACGTCCATAAGAAATATTTCCTTTCGAAAAAGTTATAAAAAGCCCTAGTTTTTTGAATTCACATTCTTTGTTTTTGTTTTGTTCTATTTTCTCTTTGCTTGCATTAATTACTCAACTGCACTTTAACCACGTCATCCATTTTTAGTGCATGTTCTTTTCCAAGCTTTTGCTTGCTTCTGCAGTCAATTGCTGCTATAAACCTTGGTCCAAATCCTGTGTGAATCTTTACTGCCATATCATATGCATTGCTTCCAACAGGAATAAGGAATGCGTCGGGCAGAATATTTCCCTTTCCTGATTTCCACTTGTTTGCATCTTCAACAGGGTAAACAACAATAAGCTTGAGCAGTTCAAAGGCTGTCTTGTTTATTGCGTCCTGCACTCCAGTGCTTCCAAACTTTTTCAGTATGTTTTCCCTGATAAACTCTAATGCTTTTTTTTGCTTTTCTTCAATGTCTTCTTTCAATAGCTTGAAGTCTCCCTCTCCCGGAACATACTCTATTACTCCTGCTTTCTCTGCTTTTCTTAGAGCAAGCTCTGCTTCTGCACAGCAGGGAACAAAGATGTGTTCTGGAAATTTTTCTCTTAACTTTTTTAAATTTTCTTCTGCCCCGGGCAAATCCATCTTGTTTGCTGCAATCAACAAGGGCTTGTTCTTTTTTCTTATCACTGTTGCAAATCTGAGAATCTCTTCTTCACTCCATTCATCAGGTTTTTGTGAAAATCCTTCTTGCCCAATTGTTTCCTTGACACTTTCTTCTCCAATGCCAAGACCGCTTAATTGGTTGCCGAGTGATTCCCATGGCTTTTTTGAAACAGTTGCTTGTTTTGAAATTTTTCCCCAATTTTTTTTAAGAATTCCCTTAATCCAGTAGTCTATTTCTCTCTCCAAAAAGTGAACATCTTCTGCTGGGTCGTGTTCTCCTGCTTTCACTGGATTCCCCTCTGCATCGGTTGCTCCTGCTGTGTCCAACACATGAATTAGAGCAGAAGCCTGCATTAAGTCATTCATAAACTGGTTTCCAAGACCTTTTCCTTCCCAGGCTCCCTCAATAAGTCCTGCTACGTCAAGAAGTGTTGCTGGAATTAATCTAATTCCTTGCTCGCACTTGCTGTTCATTGGCTCGCACTCTACTCCCAACTCTTCGTGCACGCACTTTCTTGTAATATATCCTGTTCCCTGATTTGCCTTGATTGTAGTGAACGGTCTTGAACTAACTTCTGCAACTCCCAATGTAGCAGCATTCCAGAAAGTACTTTTGCCACTTGACGGTTTGCCTATAAGCCCTATTTGCATAAATAATCACTGAGTATCATTTTCATTTGTTTTCCACAAAATCGTTGGATGCGTAGTTAATGTTACTACCCCAACTCTTTTTATTTTGTGTTTTTTTTCAAGCGCATATAAAAGTTTTAACAAAGAGCTTCTTTCGACAGCTATTTTTTCAGCAAGTTGTGTTGTTGTTAGTTCCTTTTCGTTAAGTAATGACTCAATTTTTGATTTACTGCTGCCAATCGCTTTACTTGAACCTTTATTAGATTCTGGAAATTGGACATATTTAATTAATCCATAAATATTTCCGCCGTGTTTTGTTTTTCCAACAATTTTGATTAAACCAACATCTTTAAGTTGTTTTATTTGATGTTTAATGCCTTGCCTCGTTAAAAACAATGATTGGGCCAATTCCTTTATTGCCATGTGCTTTTCTTTTAAGCTTTTTAAGATTTGGTTTTTTGTTTGATTTTCTCCATTACTTTTCCATTGTTTTTTTAGTCTAATAATTCCATTTTCAATTGCTTTTTCTTTATAATCCATATTTATTTCAGGATATTTACTTTTCAAATCTAAATAATTTTCCCAAAATTTTTGAACACCATCTTTTAGAATATATAAATATTGGCCTCCTGATTTTCTTGGAGTGATAGTATGTTTATATTCTAATATTTTACAAATTTTGGATAATTGACTTATCAGCTTGTTGTTGTTTAATCCTATTACTATCTGACTCGAATCAATATTTCCCTCATCAATAATGAAACCAATTAAACAGGCTAGTAAGTGGTCGTTACTCGATGTGAATATTTTTGGAGGCAGTTCAGACGAGTTTTCAAGAAATGAGGCATCATCAAGTTTGAAGTAATTCATAATAATTAGTGTTATAATTTCAGGAGTATAAACCCTGATTTTTTTTTCAAAATATTGTGTTCTATATTTAATTTTGCCAAAGACCCGTTCAACTTTTGAAATAAATAATTTTCTTAGATTTTTATTAACCTGCGTGTAATTAAGATAAACTGTGTCTTTATCTTTGAATCGATTTAAGCAACCATCTGCTATGGCATGAGCAACAATCATTGAGAATAAAGGAGTTACTCTTATTGGCAGGTTTGGTTTAGTAATTATCGTTCTGCTTCTAGCGAGACTATAAGAAATAATTGATTTTTCAAAGTATAGTAAATTTATTTCCAATTTTTTACAAGTTTCTGTTAGGATATTTTTGGGTCTTAATTGTTTGAAAGAAGGTTTGAAACAGCATTTAAAATAGGAATAGCTGATTTCATTGTTAAATGAGTCATAAAATGATTTCCATGATTTGAAAGTTTGTTTTCTTTTTTTAATAATTCTATCTAAAAATTCATTTGAAATTTGTATCGTCGCTTTATCTGGAAAATCCCAAACAGGGATTGCATTCTGAGATTCTAATTCTCTAGCATTCATTTTAATATTTTCTTTTTTCTCTTTTAAATTGCTTTTGAAACAGTGGG